>CACHVL010000001.1:0-218199 GCA_902583235.1 uncultured Alphaproteobacteria bacterium
ATTATTACTTTATCTAATGTCATAAAAGATTTAAATAAGGAGATTAAAGATTTCAAAGAAATTCTTGAAAATGAGAGTGACGAAGATCTAAGAGATTTAGCAAAACAAGAATTACCTATTTTTGAAAAGGATTTAGAAACTAAAAATAAAGAATTACTAATAGCTCTATTACCTAGAGATGAGGCTGATGACAAAAATGTAATTTTAGAAATTAGGGCAGGTACTGGAGGAGATGAGGCTGCTTTATTTGCAGGCGATTTGTACAGAATGTATGAGAGGTACTCTTCATTGAAAAATTGGAAGTTCCAGCCAATGGAAAAAAGTGAGACTGGCTTGAAGGGGATTAAAGAGGCAATAATTGAGATTAAGGGAGATGGTGTATTTAAATTTTTAAAAAATGAGTCTGGCGTTCATAGAGTTCAACGTATCCCAGAAACTGAGTCTGGTGGTAGAATTCATACATCAGCTGCCACAGTAGCTGTTTTACCAGAGGCTGAGGATGTAGATTTAGATATAAAAGATACCGACCTTAGAATAGACGTTTATAGATCAGGAGGAGCAGGAGGACAATCAGTCAATACTACAGATAGTGCAGTAAGAATCACACACCTTCCTACAAACATAGTGGTAACTCAACAAGATGAGAGATCTCAACATAAAAATAAAGCTAAAGCATTAAAAATTCTACGTTCAAGATTATATGAGGTAGAAAGAATTAAAAAACAGGAAGAGGAGTCATCAAATAGAAAAAATCAGGTTGGCTCTGGAGATAGATCTGAAAGAATTAGAACTTATAACTTTCCACAGGGCAGAGTTTCTGATCATAGAATTAACTTAACACTTTATAAATTAGATCAGTTCTTAACTGGCGAGGCATTGGATGAAATGATATCAGCTTTGTCAGCAAGTGAACAAGCTGATAAGCTGAGTCAATTAAATGTTAAATAATGACCACTTAAATAAATTAGAAATAAAAAAAAGACTACTTGAAAAATTAAATACAATTTCAGGCAATCAAGCTGATCAAGAGTCTCAAATAATGATTTCATATTCTGCAAAAAAAGAAAATTATTTAGACGTAAACGATAGTGAGATTGATAAAGATTTAATTAATAAGATCTTAAAAGAAAGAATTAAAGGAAAACCATTAGCAAAAATTATTAACGAAAAAGGTTTCTGGAAGAATATCTTTTATACAGATGACTATACGCTAGACCCTAGAGCAGACTCAGAAATTTTAGTCGAACAAATTTTAAATGATTGCTTTAAAATTAAGAATAAGAAAAAATTTAATTTTCTTGATTTATGTTGTGGAACTGGCTGCTTAGGTATTTCTATTATCGATGAATTAGAAAATTCTTTTTGTGACTTTATAGATATTTCCAAAAAAGCCCTCAATGCTTGCAAAAAAAACATTATAAAATTTGAAAAACAAAAAAATTCAAAACTATTTCATTCAGATCTATTTGAAAATTATCCAATAAGCAGATTAAAAAATATTGATGTTATTGTTTGTAACCCTCCTTACATACCAACAAGTAATTATTTGAGTTTAAATAATGAAACGCTGTATGACCCTAGGATATCACTTGATGGTGGAGTATTAGGTATGGATTACTATGTAAAAGTTATTGATCATTTAATTAATGTTAAATTTAAAGGGTCTTTATATTTTGAAATTGATCCAATTATTACTGAAAATATGTATAAATATTTATTAGAAAAAGGTATAAAAATAGTCTATAAAAAGGTTGATTATCTTAGTTTAGATAGATTAATAAAGATAACACTCCCTAGTACTAATTGATGGGCTTCTTTTAGGATAATCGAATAAAAATTTATGAAAAATTTTGTAAAACGAAAGCCCTACGGTGGGCAAAGAAAAATCAACTCTTCTAGAGGTGGAGTAGCAGACTCTCCATACTTACAGACCAATGGAAATTCCAATGGTTATAAAAGAAACGGTAAGTATCCTAAAGACCAATATAATGATTTTCTTAACAAAGCAAAAGATGCTAAAGGCCAGGGTGATGACGTATTAGAACAGTTTTACCTTCAACATGCTGAGCATTATTTTAGACAAACAGATAACTCTAATAGAGGTTTTGTCGCTAGAAAAATTATTAATAAAGATAAATCTGAAAAAAATGATATTGATACAAAAAAAGAAGATAAGACAGAGCAATCCTCAAACTCTGATTTTGATGATTTAGCTAGCCAATTAGCTTAGTTGATCATATTTTTATAAATACCTACTTCTTCATCTATTTTTAAAACTAGACTTTTAAACTCATTGAGTTGTTGTTCGTTTAGCTTTCTTCCAGAGGGAAGTTTAAGTGTTGCAGGGTTAATTTGAACACCGTTGACAATAATCTCATAATGTAAATGAGGCCCAGTAGATTTTCCAGTTGAACCAACATAGCCAATCACATCACCTTGTTTAACTCTCACGCCACTGGATATTCCTTTTTTGTAACTCTTCAAGTGAGCATAAGCTGTTTTGTAAGTACTATCATGACGTATTCTTATATATTTTCCATATCCTCCGTTTCTACCTGCATACTCTATGACACCATTTCCAGCTGCAAATATCGGAGTTCCTGATGGGGCAGCAAAATCAACCCCTTTGTGCATTTTATTGTAACCAGAGATAGGATGTTTTCTCATACCATAACTAGAACTAAGCCTCGCTCCATTTATAGGAGTTTTCATTAAGCTTTTTGTCATTCCCTTTCCTTTTTCATCAAAATATTCACTGAATTCATCTGTATCGTAAAGGTAGTAAAATAGCGGGGTGCCCCTTGATGATAGCATTAGATATTTTGGATCCTCAATTTGAACCGTCTCACCATCCTTATTTGTTTTTTTTGTAAATATCATTTCAAACTTGTCCCCCTCATAAATATCTCTCTGAAAATCAACATCAAAACTATAAATCCTTATAATTTCATTTATTACTATCTCTGATAATCCTTGATCTTTCATGGCTTTATACAAACTTGTTTTAATTTCTCCAGATACAAAAATTTTTTCATTAATCAAAGGGATTTCTTTAATTTCATAAATAAAACTATCGTCTTGATAATATATTATTAGCTCTTTTGTGTCAGAATATTTGTAAATGAGGTTAAATAATTTTAATCCCTCACTTCCGTAATCACTAAAAATTCTAACAGTATCTCCAATATATAATTTTGAAAAATCATAATATTTCTCTCCATTAAGAATTACTAAGTCTATATCTCTACCTTTTAAGCCTCCTTTTTTTAATATTTTTGCAAAATTATCTCCTTTAGAGACTTTAATTTCATTGAATTCATAAATATTTTCCTCATCTCTTTTAACTTCATTGGGATTCAAATTATCTAAAGAATTTAATTCAACTTTGTTATTTTCTTTATTTATATCTTTATCAAAAATATTAGATAAATTTTCCAGTGTAATATTTTCAAAATAACTATTAGATTTTTCTTTATCGAAAATTGGATCAGTTAAACTCTCAATACTTATTATTTCATAATATTTTTGAAATTTTTTTTTATCAAAATAATTGATATCCATTTCGTCATAAATAATAGTTTCCTCATGTTTTATTTTCATAAAATCTGAATAACTAATGTAAAAGCAAATTAGGCTAATTAAAAACAATGACGTTGTTAATGAAGCTTTTATTGTAAAACTATTTGTTCTTGCCATTTATTTCTTTATAAAGAAGTAAAATCATTTGATTTGTTATCATAATGGAAAAATCTAAAAAAATACTAGTCAATATATTTCAAGAAACTACCAAAATTTTTTGGATTTTATTCAAAGTTATACTTCCAGTCGTCATAGTTATAAGAGCTCTTGAGCTTATTGGAGCCATCCCATTTTTAGCAAAATTTCTTGAACCATTAACAAGTTTTATTGGAATTGACGGCTCACTGGGCTTAGTTTGGATGGCTGCGATATTGGTAAATATATATGCAGGATTAGCTGCTTTTGCATCGCTTCAAGCTATTTTTGATTATTCTGTAGCTGAGACTACAATTTTAGGTTTAATAATATTGATAGCTCACAGTCTGCCAATTGAGGTAGCTATTGCAAAAAAATCAAGAATTTCCTGGATATTCAATTTAAGCTTTAGATTAATAAATGCAATTGTAGCAGGCAAAATATTGAACCTAATATTTACTAAATATGAATTATTTAATGAGCCTAATCAGTCAGTATTACAAGTTCCAAATGAATTAGTTTCTAACTTTGAATGGGCCATTCTACAAATTCAAAATTTCTTTATAATTTTTTTAATAATATTTTTTATTATATCAATAATTAATGTTTTTAAGGCCTTAGGTGTTTGGTCACTAATAATTAATATAATGAAAATACCTTTGTCCTATTTAGGCATGTCTGAGAAAGTAGCTAATATAATCTTAATTGGTTTAACTCTTGGAATATCGTTTGGTGGGGGTTTTTTAATTGAGGAGTCCAAGAAAAATAATATCTCAAAGAAAGATATTTTATTATCCCTGTCATTCCTTAGTCTCTGCCATAGTATAATTGAAGATACAATATTGATTTTACTATTAGGTAGCCATATTTCTGGCATTTTATTTTTTAGATTTATTTATACTGTAATTATAATTTTATTAATGAAAATATTGTTAGAAACAAAAATGCAAAAGTTTATACTAAGTAAACTTACAGATGGATAACTACATTCAATTTCCACGTTACTCAATTTACTTAATTCCTAATTTATTATTTATTGATCAAGTAAATGATTTACTTTTGAAAAATAATATTAAATTTGAAAGCCAAAAATTGTCAAAATATGGTTTACATTATACAGTAAAAGCCCCTTTTTATTTAAGTCATCTTTATAGTGAGGAAAATCTAATAAAATCTTTTCAAGACTATTTTAAATCTAATCAAAATGTTTCTTATAAAGATAAATTTAACATCTTAGGTCTTAAAAAACATAAAAATGTTTTTGCTTTAGAGCTGAATACAAATGATAAGTTTAATTTTCTATGTAACGATATAATGAGATATTTTGATCTTTTTAGAAAAACTCTTAATCAGCAAGAAATTCAAATTGATCTTAAGCGTTTCAATAATTTATCCTCTTTAGAGATGGAATATTATTTAATATGGGGCTATCCTTATTTGTTTGAGTTTAATACTCATCATGTTTCAATTGCAGATATGTCAAAAGAGATCATATATAATGATACTATAAGATCCCTGGAATATTCCAGTATTAGTCTTATGAAACAAGACGTTGTAAATGGAAATTTTCAGACCATTTGCAAAATTAATTAATCTAGATTTTTTTATAAAAATATATCTATTATTTACTCTATAATAATACTCAAATATTATATTTTTCGACTTATGGGTATTTATGTAAAAAAAAGAAATTTTGCGGGTCTTAGATCGTTATTATTAATTTTATTAATAACTATAGTTATAATTGCCTCTTACTACTTTGTTTTTCAAGAAAATAATAAAATCATTCCAGATAATGATTTAAATAGTTCTAATACACAGTTAGAGGAAAATATTAATTTTATTCAAGAAAAAGATCTTAGTGCTTATCTAAAAAAAGAAGATATGAAAGAATACTTAACAAACTTTGAATTTGATCAGAGTATGAAGAAATTTATTGAGGAAAATCCAGATTTTATCTTAAATGTTTTGCGTGAATACCAATTAAATCAAAATAAATTAGAACAAGAAAAAATTAATAAAGAAAATATATCAAGCATACAAAATTTAAATTTACAAGCTCATCCTATGTATTTAGGTGATGCTAGTGGTACAAAAGTTATTTATGAATTTGTCGATTACAATTGTGGATACTGTGAAAAATATCACCAGGAATTAATTAATGTGATGAAAGAGGATACTTCAGTAAAAATAGTTATAATACAAATGCCAATCTTAGGAAATTTTTCAAAGGATTTAACAACAATTGCACTAGCTTCCTCATTGCAAGGGAAATTTAAAACTGTTCATAACTATCTATATTCATCTGAAAGAAAATCAAACATGGAGGATATTTTAGCAGATCTATTTCTAAAGGGCGTTGATCTTCAAACACTTAAAAAAGATATGGACTCCCAAGAGGTGAAAAATTTTCTGTCAATTCATAAAAGTTACGTTGATGAGTTTAAAATTACCGGTAGCCCAGCAACAATCATAGGAAATCAAATTATTCCAGGTTTTATTGACCAAAGAAAAATTATTGAGATTTTGGAAAAAGAATTTTCCTGAACTCAATGAAAATTAGTAATTTCTCTAAAATTTCAACTAATATTTTTGGATCTCGTGTAACTGGGTTCATTAGAGACATACTTTTTGCAAATTATTTAGGTGCAAACTTAATGTCAGATGCATTTCTTTTTGCTTTTAGGTTACCAAATTTATTTAGAAGAATCTTTGCTGAGGGTTCAATGAATAGTGTTTTTATACCCCTATTTGTTAATCAAGAAAAAATAAATTCGAAAATAGCCAATGATTTTATATGGATAATTTTTAATTTTTTTTTTGGAATTACATTATTTCTATCTTTTTTAATATTTCTATTTAGTGAACAAGTAATATCATTACTAGCACCAGGATTTTTATTAAATGAAAGTCAATTTTTATTTGCGAATGATTTATTAATCATAACTTTTCCTTTTTTAATATTTGTAACTTTGTCGTCAGTATTGAGTTCAGTATTAAACGTTAAGGGTAAATTTTTTCTACCTTCTTTTTTATCAGTCATTCTTAATATTTTCATGATTGTATCTTTAATTATTTTCAAATCTGAGTCACACTTTGCACTTGCTTGGTCAATGATTGTTGCGGGTTTTACTCAATTAATACTTTTATTTATTAATATAGGCGCTATTAAAATATTTTGGAGCACCGGATTAAAAAGTATAACTGAACTATCTGGCCAGCTAAAAAAATTTTTTAAAAGGTTTTTATATTCTTTAATGGGTTCTGGTATTGTCCAATTAAATATTTTTATCTCAATGTTATTTGCATCTTTAGTAGGAGAAGGTGCAATAAGCCAAATTTATTATGCTGATAGAATAATTGACTTACCATTTGCTCTAGTCGCGGTTGCCATGTCTTTTACACTCCTTCCTTACCTGAGTAAAAATATTAGTGATGAGAGTAAGAATTCTAAAGCTTTTAATGAAACTGTAATATTTTGTTTTTTATTTGCAATACCAAGTGCATTTGGAATTTTTATTCTGAGTGAGGAAATTATTAGAGTGTTATTTGGTAGGGGAGAATTTAGTAATAATGATGTACTAATCACATCGAAGATTTTACTAATATACTCTTTTTCATTGCCCGGTTATATGCTCGCAAGGATTTTCAATCAAGTATTTTACTCTTATGAGAAAGTTGAGTACCCAGTTAGGGCAGCAGTTCCTACTTTTATTTGTAATCTAATTTTATGTTTTTTATTCTATAAGCCTTTAGGTGTTATTGGATTAGCTTTAGCTGGTGCTATAAGCGTATGGTTAAATTTATTTATTCAAATTTATTATTTAAAAAAACATTTTAACAGTTTTTTCAAAAAAATAATTATATTTGATACTAATAAATTAATTAAGATTTTACTAAGCGCTTTTAGTATGTATATTTCAATATTATTCATAAAAAAAATTATATATCTAAATATATATTTTGACCTGTTAATTCAAATTCTTATTGGTCTAATAATATATTTCCTTATACTAAACTGGCTTAAATTAAGTGAATTAAAACTTGTTTTTCAATTGAAAAAATTTAATTAGGAATCTTATTTACTAATCTATTATTTAATTTAAAAGTATTTTTGCCCTAAATTTATGGGCGTGTAGCTCAGCTGGTTAGAGTACTTGCTCGACACGCAAGGGGTCACAGGTTCGAATCCTGTCACGCCCACCATTTACTTTTTAAGTTGATGATGTAGTATGTAATTTATGAACAAATATTTATTAGCTATTTTAGTTTATATCCTTTCTTCAAATTTTACCGCTAGTGCAAATAGTTATTCTATTTTTGGAGGCACTTATGATTATGATGACGATAACACAACTAATTTAATTGGACTAAATTATCATATATCTAATAGCGAAATAGATTTATTAAAAATTTTAACAATAAACCCTGTTGTTGGTGGATTGGTCACTGCTAAAAGTGCAACTATGTTTTATGGGGGTTTTGAAACAAATTTAGGTTCTGATTTAATTTATTTAAATCTTTCCTCTTCAGCAGGTATTTATAGTAATGGCGATGGTAAAGATCTAGGAAATGATATCCAATTTAAATCAGAAGTTAACTTACTCTATAGTTTATCTGATGAGACTCGAATCGGAATCGGTTCCCATCATATTTCAAACGCAGGTTTAGACTCTGTAAATCCAGGCACTAATAATTATTACTTGATTTTTAATAGAAATTTCTAAATTTTTTAATTATTTATTCATTTGTTAATTTGTTAAATTCGTTTATTTTTATCACTTATGACTAAAAACTTCTTAGCATATCTTTTATTTTCAATCCTAATTGTAATAATTTTAGTAATTGGCTATGAAGAAATAAAAATTTATTTCGATGCTAATCCTTACATAAACGGGATAATTCTACTAACACTTGTAATAGGGTTTCTCCTTTATTCCTTTAAAATATTTTCATTGAGTTCTGAATTTAGGTTCATGAATTCTGTGGCTTTTGGAAAGTTAAAACTTAACGATTCGTCATTAGATAATTACCCAATGACAAAATCAATTGCAAATAATTTAGGAATAACAACAGCAAACAAAACTATCACAAAAACACTTGATGAGATACTTGACGATCTTTTATCATCTATAGAAAGTGGCAGTGATATATCTAAGTACCTTATCAATTTGGCTATCTTTTTAGGATTAATTGGAACTTTTTATGGATTACTTTTGACTATAGGCAGTGTTTCAAATGTCATTGATGGTTTAACAATTGAACAACAGGACTTTGGGGCATTTTTTAACAATTTAAAAGATGGATTAAAGTCACCTTTATCAGGAATGACTATTGCTTTTAGTTCCTCATTGTTTGGATTAGTAACTTCTTTGATATTAGGCCTTTATGAAATAATTACTAGAGGAGTCAAGCAAAGTTACTATGAATTCTGTGAAAATCAAATTCGCCTTTTTTATAGATCTAGCCCAAATGTAAAAAAAATTATTCAAAATTCTGATAATTCATCTTTGGCCCAAAACATTGCTTCAAAACTTGATGATCTAGTTGATGGAATGAAAAATTCTAGTGATGATTTAAGGAAAGAAGTTATTACAGAACTTAAGTCTGTAAGTAAGTCTATCAAAGACCTAGACAAAAAGTGAGCTATCTCTCAAAAACTCAAAGTTCAGACAACGATAATATAATTTGGCCTGGATTTGTGGACGTATTGGCTTCCACATTAATGGTTATAATTTTTATTGTTTTACTTTTTACAGTAGCGCAAGTTTATCTGGGTGACTTAGTTGTTGGTAAAAATGAGCAAATCCAAAATCTTGAAAAAACAATAGAGATTCAAGACGAAACAATAGTCGAACAAGATATTACTTTAACAGATAAAGAAATAGCTTTGTTGGAAAGACAAGAGATAATTGAACAACTGGATACTGAGATAGAAATTTTAGATGATGAGATACAAATTAAACAATCTGAAATTTCTGAAAAAGAAAATTTATTATCTTCTAAAGATCAAGAAATATCTTTGCAGGATGCACTTATTGATCAAAAAGATGAAAAAATACTTACACTTGATGATTTAATTGAAAAACAAGCTTTAGATATTGACAAATTAAATCAGATGATTGCCCAAATTACTGAAGAGCTATCTCTCTCTCTTCAAGATAAGAAACAACTTCAAGGAAAGTTAGAAATCCTAAATAAAGAGCAAGAAATATTAAAAAATAATTTGAGTAAATTAGGAGGAAAAAATGAAGCTCTTGTAAATCAACTTTCTGACTCTCAAGGAAAAATTCAATCTCTCTTAGATTCTTTAAGTTCAACTAAAGAATTTAATCAAAATTTGCAGAGTCAGATATCTAAAGTTGAAGGACAGAATCAAGAATTAAGAGATCAAATCACTAACTTAGAGGAGGTGTCCTCAACAAAAACAACTGATTTAAATGAAGCTTTGGCTAAAATCTCTCGATTATCAGATGATATCAAAATACTTAGCAATGAGATCCAACTCTTAAATAATTTATTAGACTCAAAAGAAGCAGAGATAGCAAGCAGTAAGATTGAGCTTGGAGAACTTGGAGATAGGCTTAATAGAGTTTTAACAAGTGAATTATTTAAATTACAACAATATAAATCTGAATTTTTTGGGAAACTGTCAGAGGCGCTTGGTGATAGGGATGATATCCAAATAAAAGGAGATAGGTTTATATTCCAATCAGAAATTTTATTTGACTCAGGTACTGCTGAAATTCAAACTCAAGGAAGAGTGGCATTATCTCTGATAGCTAAAACTATAATAGATTTGTCTGACCAAATACCACCAGAACTTAACTGGATACTTCAAGTAGACGGACATACTGATAAAATTCCTATTTCGACTAATCAGTTTCCCTCTAATTGGGAATTGTCACATGCCAGAGCTTTAGAGGTTGTGAAATTCTTTATACAACAAGGCATCCCAGCGAATAAATTATCTGCTAATGGATATGGAGAGTTTCAACCTATTAATTTAGGAGACGCTATTGAGGACTTAAAACAAAATAGAAGAATAGAGTTAAAAATTACTCAAAACTAAGTTTTATTCAATCCACATTTTAATAATTTTATCAGGATCATCCACTAAACCATTTTTTACGGGATCACCCATTTTTATAGCATCAACAAATTCCATACCTTCGATTACTTCACCCCAAACAGTATATTGCCCATCCAAGTGTGGTGTATCTGCAAAACATATAAAAAATTGACTGTCAGCACTATTAGGATCTTGAGATCGAGCCATACTCAACGTACCTCTTTTGTGGGGTAAATCATTAAATTCAGCCTCAATATTTTTACCAGATCCACCTGTACCAGCTCTTCGCAAATCAAAGTTATCTGAGTCAGAGTTACCAAATTGAACATCTCCTGTTTGAGCCATAAATCCATCAATAACTCTATGAAAAACTACTCCATCGTAACTACCTTTAGCGACTAGATCAGTAATTTGCTTAACATGCTTGGGTGCCTTATCTTCGAAGGTCTTGATTTTGACGATACCGTCTTTTAGTTGTAAATTAATAACATCCTCCTTGGAATATAGATTATTAGAAAATAATAAAAATGAAATTGAAACTAGTAACTTAATCAAACTCATAATGAGAAACTAACATACTTTATAATCAATAAAATTTATTTATTTGATAATTCTGTCGCTATAGATATTATTTTTTTTCTAAGTGAATTTAGACCATTTGACCTTGATTGTCCTAAATGATCGGAGAGGCCGATTTCTTCAAAAAAAGATAACGGATTATTTATAATAGTTTCAGGAGTTTCCTCATTGTAAGTATAATAAACTAAATAAAACAAACCTTTTACAATTACAGAGTCACTTGAGCCGGAAAGATTAATTTTTCCATCAATAAATTCTGGTACCATCCATAAATTCGATGTACATCCTTGTACACGATATTC
Source organism: uncultured Alphaproteobacteria bacterium (assembly GCA_902583235.1). GTDB lineage: Bacteria > Pseudomonadota > Alphaproteobacteria > HIMB59 > HIMB59 > HIMB59. The sequence continues at coordinate 11,668 of CACHVL010000001.1, forward strand.
CTCAGTTTTATAGCTATCATCAAGAACAGGGAGTTTTTTTCCTAAATCAATTAAATATTGATATTTGTCCTCCCAATTATCAAAAAACGAAAAATCCTCTTTAATTTTGTTGATTTTTTCATTAATTAACATAAATTTTTGCCTTATTATTAATAACTAATACATTAAATTATGAAAATTAAAAGTTCTCTTAAAACAGCAAAAACCAGAGATAAAAATAATCAACTGGTTAGAAGAAAGGGTAGGTTATATGTGATCAACAAAACAAACCCAAGAATGAAAGCCAGACAAGGCTAACAATCAATCTAGATATTTCTCAACTTCCAATGCTGCCATACATCCCATACCAGCAGCTGTCACAGCCTGTCTGTAGATTTTATCTTTTACATCTCCTGCAGCAAATACACCATCAATAGAAGTTTTTGTGCTATCTGGATCTGTGATGATATATCCTCCATCATCCATATTTAATTGACCTTTAAATAATTGTGTTGCCGGATCGTGCCCTATTGCAATAAATACACCATCTATTTTTAGGGTTGAGGTTTGATTATCTTTTTTATTGAGTAAGTCTATTGATTCTAAATCATCATTACCATTAAACTTAGTTACCTCGCTGTTCCATATAAATTCAATTTTTGAATTTTCTTTTAGTCTATCTTGTAATATTTTTTCTGCTCTTAGTTTATCTCTTCTATGAACTAGATAAACTTTAGTTGCAAACTTTGTCAGAAATAAAGCTTCTTCAGCTGCACTATTTCCTCCACCAATTACAGCAACTTCTTTATCTTTAAAGAAAAAACCATCACAAGTGGCGCAAGCTGATAGTCCATGACCTTGAAATTTAGACTCATTTTCTAAACCAAGCCATCTTGCTTGAGCACCAGTGCTTATTATCACAGTTTTTGTATTTAGAGTTGTGCCATTATCCAAATTTAATTTTTTTATATCTTCATTTAAAATAACTTCAGTTACTTGTGAATTGATAATCTCGGTACCAACGTGAGCAGCTTGTTTTTGCATTTGTTCCATTAGCCAGGGACCTTGAATGGGGTCTTCATATCCTGGATAGTTTTCAACATCAGTTGTTATCGTAAGTTGACCACCTGGTTGAAAACCACTGACTAAAATGGGTTTTAGATTAGCTCTTGCAGCATATATAGCAGCAGTATAACCTGCTGGACCTGATCCAATAATGATTACATTGTTAATTTCAGCCATTTATTGGCCAACTAGTTGGAAAAGTTACATAATTAATTTGCATACATCTTCTCTCAATTTTAATTTCTTTTTTTTCAAGTCCATGCCAAGTATTGTTGCCTGAAGCAAAAAAATAACCAGTATTATGTCTATATGGAACAGTCTTAACAAGTTTCATATTGGTATCATAAAAATCTGTTCCAAGTTTCTCTGACTCATCATAGGTATTTATAAACAACATCATTGTCATAAGCTTTTCTTTTATGTCCAAATGTGGTTTTAGCCAAAATCCCTTACGATCAGATATATATTCAATCCTTATATAACTATTAGAAAGATCTTTTTTGATTTTATCTTGAATTGACTCAATAACATCTTTGTCTCTCAAATCTTTAATTAATCCCAATCCATTAGATAAATTTTCTGAATTATCGCTTTCTAAGAAAACTCTCAGCTTACCATCTAAACCATCCCCACCAGCATCAGCAGCTCTAGTGCCATCAAAAGACCGAGGTGCATCAGATATATTTACTTCATTAAGTTCTTTTATAAGCTCATTTGTAAAAGGTGTGTCTAACTCCCAATGTGGAAAAGGGTCAGAATATGACTCACAACGATTTAAAATTGATTCCTTAAGCATTATCAGGAATAAATCTTAAATTAGATTGTATCTTATTCAAGATCTTAGTTTTTAATGCTTCATTATACTCACTAATAGAAATTTCATATGGTTTGATATTTTGATCATAGAATTTAGCATAATTGTGATTTGTAATTTTATCAAAAAATTGATGATATCTTTTAGGGCACAACTCCTCCTCAAATTTAAATAAAAATGTACCAGCTTCAGATGATATAGCTTCAGATATCATAGATATTGAGTCCCAAGTTACAATTTGTAAATTACCCTCAGACAAAAGTTCTCCGTATTCTTTTGGATTAAATAAATCATCAAATATATATACATTTTTAAGATTAATTTTTGATAACTCTTCTATGAACCTATTTGGAGTTCTTCTAGATGGAATTATGTTTACTTTAAACTTTTCACTTAAAAATTTAATTTCATTAAAAATCTTTTTCTGTGTTTGACGATTAAATTTAAAATATTTATTAGGTCCACCAATTATAAAATTGATTATTTTTTTGCTTCTAACATTTCTTTTAAATTTTATATTATGTAATGCTAACACTGTCGAAATACAGTTCTCTAAATCTAAATTATCATGCTCTGGACAAATTATTAGATCAAATAAATTATGATTAACTTTTGGATTTTGAATATGAATATTAAAAACAAGATTTTTATATTTTTTTTTTAAATAGATCGATGCTTTTACACTTTTTTTACCACAGCTAATAAGTATTGTATTTTTATTAATTTTCAATAAAGATAAATTTTTATAAGCAAAACTACTTGAAGGTATTAATTCAATTGGTAAGTATTTAAAAAAAGATTTTAATTTTAAATCAAAATTTTTATAGTCCTCAGATATTAAACTTGCCAATCCCTCTATCTGGCTTCTCATACCAGCAGCACCTTCGCTGATGGTAATTACATTAAATTTACTCAAATTTTATTATTTAAATCTTACTGACTTAATTTCGTATGAAGTAATACCTTTTGGTGTAGAAACTTCTATGTAGTCACCTTTTTTTTTTCCAATTAGAGCTCTTGCTATAGGGCTAGTAACAGATATTTTTTTTTGTTCAATGTCAGCCTCTACTTCTCCAACTAATTGATACTTTGACTCTTTATCATTATCTAAATTAATTATTGAGACTGTGGCCCCAAACTTTACTACAGTTCCTGATAGTTGTGATACATCAATAAGTTCAGCTTGAGCGATTATACTTTCTATCTCAGCTACTCTACCTTCAATAAAACTTTGTTTTTCTCGAGCAGCGTGATACTCAGCATTTTCAGAGAGATCTCCATTACTTCTAGCATCAGCAATGGCTTTTATAATAATTGGTCTTTCAACAGTTTTTAGATGCTTAAGTTCATCGAGGAGTTTTTTTTGCCCCTCTTCTGTCATTGGTATTTTTTCCATTTTTTATTAAGTTGTAGAAATTATTGAATTTTCTCAGTTATTACAAATGATTTTTTAAATTAATAAGAATGATGAATTTGTATAGGTTTTACAGAAATCGGCTTATTTTTTAACGTTATCAATGATTTTATTAATATTTTTGCACTTCTCAGGTTGGTATAATATGGAATATTAAGATCGACAGATGTTCTTCTTATTGTAAAACTATCGATTATTGCCTGTTTGTCCTCAGTTGTATTGATTACTAAATCTATCTTATTTTCCTTAATATATTCAACCACATGTGGGGAGCCCTCAGCCACTTTATTAACTAAATTTGAAGAAATTCCCTCTTTCATTAAATATTCGTGAGTGCCTTTCGTAGAAAATAAATTATAGCCATTATCTGTGAATGATTTAGCTATCTTTGATATACTTTGCTTATCCTCATCTTTAACAGAGATGAATATATTTTCTATATCATTAAGTTTTTGACCAGCACCAATTTGACTTTTTAAATAAGCTAAATAAAAATCCTCATCAATTCCCATAACTTCTCCAGTACTTTTCATCTCTGGTCCGAGAATGACATCAGTATTTGGGAATTTGTTAAATGGAAAAACGGCTTCTTTGATTGCAAAATATGGTAAAGAGCTATTATCAAATTCCTGATATTCTTTAGATAAAGATTTACCAACAATTAATTCAGCTGCTATTTTAATAAATGGTATTCCTATAGCCTTTGCAAGAAATGGAATGGTTCTGCTAGCTCTTGGATTCGCTTCAAGAATAAAAATTTCATCATCTTTGATAGCATATTGAATATTCATTAAACCAAGTGTCTTTAATTCAGTTGCAAGAGATATACTAAATTTTTTAATATCGGATATCACTTTATCATTAAGAGAGAAGGGTGGTATACTACAAGCACTATCACCCGAGTGAATACCAGCTTCTTCAATATGTTCCATAATACCAGCTATCATAGTATTACCTTGACTGTCTCTTAATACATCAACATCAACCTCTTTTGCATTTTGAAGAAACTCATCAATTAAAATTACATTATTTTCTAATGCCCAATAGTTTTGATCTATATAATCTTGCACATCATTTAAATGGGCCATTTTTTCCATCATTCTTCCTCCCAAGACATATGAGGGCCTAAGTAGAATAGGAAACTTAAGTTTGGAGGACTTGGCAACAAGCTCTTTTGTTCCCAAAGAAATATCACTCTTTGGTTGTTTTAAACCTACTTTGTTGATTAATTTTTGAAATCTCTCCCTGTCTTCTGATATATCTATTGCTTCGAAAGAGGTACCGAGTATCTTATAACCATATTCTTTGAGTTTGTTGGCTATTCTAAGAGGAGTTTGTCCACCAAATTGGACGATTACCCCCTCTACAACACCAGTCTCGTTTTCTTTATCAATTATATTTTTGACATATTCAAAATCCAAAGGCTCAAAATAAAGCTTATCTGAGGTATCATAATCAGTTGAGACAGTCTCAGGATTACAATTAATCATAATTGTTTCATAGCCAAGTTTCTGAAAAGATTTTACAGCTTGGACACAACAATAATCAAATTCAATACCTTGACCTATTCTGTTAGGACCAGAACCAAGAATGATAATCTTTTTTTTATCCACTGGCCTAGACTCGCAACTAAATTCGTTTATTTCAGAGGCGAAAGTTGAATAAAGGTAAGCAGTAGATGAGTCGAATTCATTTCCACATGTATCTACTCTTTTAAATATAGTCTTTAAATTATTGTTTTTTTGAAGAATATAAATCTCATTTATATTAATTTTTGTTAAATTACTTATGTGGTAATTTGAAAATCCAGTTTTTTTAGCTAATTTAAATAAATTTTTATCTAATTTATTACCTGCCTTTACCAAAAGCTGTTCGATATTGATAATTTCATTAATTTCTCTTAAAAAAAATAAATCTATATGTGTTAACTCACTTATTTCATTTAAAGATATTTTGCGTCTTATAGCTTCTGCAACTATTAATAACCTATCAGGTCTTTGTTTTGTAAGTAGATTTTTTAAATTCTCATCTTTAAGATTTAACAATTCGTGACTAATGTCCAAACCAAAGTTATCAGATTCTATCGAATAAAATGCTTTCAAAAGAGACTCTTTGAAAGTTCTGCCTATGGACATAATTTCACCCACTGATTTCATAGCAGTATTTAACTCACTAGGAGTACCTTGAAATTTTTCGAAATTAAATTTTGGTATTTTGGTTACAATATAATCTATTACTGGTTCAAAACTTGCAGGAGTCACTTTAGTTATATCATTCTCTAACTCGTCCAATGTATAGCCAACTGCTAAGAGAGCGGCTATCTTAGCAATAGGGAAACCTGTGGCCTTTGATGCTAGGGCAGATGACCTACTTACCCTAGGATTCATTTCAATAATTAAAATTCTTCCATTTTTTGGATTTACTGCAAATTGAACATTAGAACCACCAGTTTCTACTCCTATTTTTCTAAGTATTGCAATACTTTGATTCCTTAATTTTTGATATTCTTTATCTGTTAAAGTAAGTGCTGGAGCTATGGTTATACTATCGCCCGTATGTATTCCCATAGGATCCAAATTTTCTATTGAACAAACTATTATTGAATTATCTAAATTATCCCTTACTACTTCAAACTCAAACTCTTTCCAACCAATTAATGATTCTTCGACAAGAGTCTTCGATACAGGACTCAAATCAATAGCATTTTTAACTTTGGAAATAAATTCATCTTTATCGTATACAATTCCACCACCCGTCCCCCCAAGTGTGTAAAAAGGTCTTAAAATTAATGGGAAACTAACTTCACTAACCATTTTGTTAAGGTCAGATTTATCATCAACTATTATACTAAAGGGTGTCTCAAGCCCAATGTCTGACATAGCTTCAGCAAATAATTTTCTATCTTCTGCTACGTCAATAGACTTAGGACTAGCTCCTAAGATCTTTATAGAGTTACTTTTGAAATAATTCTCTTTGTCTAATTCTCTTATAATATTAAGAGCTGTTTGACCACCCATTGTTGGTAAAATCGCATCAGGTTTCTCTTTATCAATTATTTTTTTTACAATTTCTTTATCAATAGGTTCAATATAAGTTTTGTCTGCGAATTCAGGATCTGTCATTATAGTAGCAGGATTTGAGTTAACTAACACAACTTCATAACCTTCTATTTTAAGAGCTTTACACGCTTGACTACCAGAGTAATCAAATTCACATGCTTGCCCAATAATTATTGGACCTGAGCCAATTACCAAAATTTTAGATATATCTTTTCTAGCTGGCATTTTTGTTCATTAGATTTATAAATTCATCAAAAAGATATCTGCTGTCATGTGGTCCAGGACTTGATTCTGGATGATATTGTACTGAGAATAAGGGTTGATCTTTTGATTTCATCCCATCTATAGTTTTATCGAACAATGATTTATGAGTAATCTGTAGTGAAGTTGGAAAATTATTTTCCAGAACAACAAATCCATGGTTTTGAGATGTTATTTCTACTTTGTTAGTATCTAAATTTTTTACTGGATGATTTCCTCCTCGATGACCTTTTTCCATTCGAGCTGTTGAAGCATTAAAAGCTAAGCTTAATATTTGATGACCTAGACATATACCAAATGTTGGGATTTTTTTATTTAGTAATTTAGTTAATTCAGGTCTTATATTCTCATATACTTTTTTGGGATCACCTGGGCCATTACTTAAAAAAATACCATCAAATTTTTTATTAATTATGTCGTTGGCTTTAAAATTCATATCAAATTCTTCTATATTACAATCTCTTGAGTATAAATTTTTCTTAATATTATCCTTAGCACCAAAGTTTAAAAAAGCTATTAAGTATTTTGTTTTATTTTTTTCTTTCTCTTTGATGATTAATTCTGATGTAAAATCTTTAATAACATCATTTTCTTCCAAAGAGAGACTTTGATCTATTTGTGCACAAATTTCTTCAATATTTTTGGTTTTAAAGTAACCCTCAGAGCATAGCATAATATTTTTTGGTCCAAAATTTCTTATAATTTTCGTTAAAGATCTAGTATCTAAATCAAAAAAAGCACAAGAATTTTGATCTATTATCCATTTTGCAAAATTAGTTTGAGCCCTCCAATTTGAACTTTGTTCAAATAATTCATTACTTATAAGACCAGATGCATGTATTTTCCAAGACTCATTGTCTTCGTCGTTACATCCAACTATTCCTATTAATGGAAAGGTAAAGTTTATAAATTGGGATTTATATGAAGGGTCAGTTAAAATTTCTTGATAACCAGTCATACTGGTATTGAAGCAGATTTCGGCTATTTTGAAGTCTTCTTTTGATAGAAACTTACCTTTGAAAATATAGTTTTTGTTATAAATTAAATAACCGTTTTGATAATTAAGTTTTATTTCATTATCTAATACGGTCATATTAAATCATGTGTATTAGTATATTATTAGAGAGGAAATTCAAATGAGTTTGGCAAAAAAAATTTTTGAAGACGTTAAAAGTGCTTTAAAAGGCGGAGATAAGAAAAAACTTTCTATAGCAAGGTATATCTATTCTGAGTTGAAAAATTTTCTAATAAAAGAGAATCTAGATAGGGATGTGATCAAGTTATCTGATGAAAATGTAATTAAAATAATTAAGACCCAACTAAAACAAAAAAAAGAATCACTAGAATTTGCCTTACAGGCAAAAGTTCAAAGTAAAATCGATGACTTAGAATTTGATATAAATTACCTAAATAATTTTCTTCCTACTTTGATAGACGATGACTCCACTAAAAATATTATATTAGATCACATCAAAGAAAATAATTTAGAAAATAAAGATTTTGGAAAAATAATGGGTTTTTTGAAGCAAAATTATAATAATAAAATTGATATGAATTTAGCTTCTAAAATTATCAAACATATTTTTAAAGAATGACAGATGATAACATTAAAGAAGTTATAAACAGAACTTCTATAGTTGAAATTATTAACTCATCAGTCCCTTTAAAGAAAAAAGGAAATAATTATTTTGGCCTTAGTCCTTTTAAAAAGGAAAAAACTCCATCATTTTCTGTTAATGAAGAAAAGAAAATATTTCATTGTTTTAGTACAGGAGAACACGGTAATGTGATCGATTTTTTGATTAAAGTGAAAGGATACAGTTTTAAAGATGCTTTGTATGAACTAGCTGATAAGGCAGGTATTGAATTAAGCTTTAAATCATCAAAATTAAATAATATTATTTATGAAATTAACTCATTCGCAAAAGATATTTTTCATCAAAATTTATTAAATTCTAAGAAACATTTAGATTATTTATTAAAAAAAAGAAAATTTGATATGGATACAGTTCAAAGCTTTGAATTAGGATCATCTTTAAATTCGTTTGATATTCAAAAAAAACTCTTAAATAATTTTGAAATTAATAATTTAGTATATGCTGGTATTTTTAGCAAAAATAAAAATTCTAAATTATTTTTTTCTAATAGAATTATGGTTCCCATAATTAATATGCAAAACAAAACTTTAGGTTTTGGTGGGAGAGTAATAGACGATAGTTTACCAAAGTATATAAATACAGCTGAAACTAAGATTTTTAAAAAAAAACAAATCTTATTTAACGAAAAAATACTTAATAAACAAAATAGTAAAAAAATAATTATCGTAGAGGGTTATTTTGATGTTATTAAATTGGAACAATGTGGTTTTAAAAACTGTATAGCCCCTCTGGGAACATCTATAAATCATGAGAAATTAATTGAAATAACTAAAAAAGGTTTTGAGATAATAGTATGTCTCGACGGAGATGTAGCCGGAAGAAATGCTACTATAAGATTAATGAATAACTTACTAGGTGATAAGAATTTTGAACTTGGGATTAAATTTGTACTACTACCTAAAGATTTTGATCCAGATCAATTAATAGAGTCTAACATGTCTGATACACTGAGTAGACTTATAGATCAACCATTGTCTATTGAAGAACTAATAGAAAAGTATTTAGAAAAATTTAATAAAAGTACAGACATAGATAGCCAGTTTAAAGGTTCAAAAGTATTAAAAAGCTTACTTACAAATATATCTAATTTAGATCTAAAGAAAATTCTTACTAAACATTTTGATAATATAAATTTAAGAAAAGTTAATCAAAAAGCCAGTACTAATTCAAATACTCAAAATTTAGAACTTAAATTTGATTTGAAATCAAAATTTTCTGCTGCTTTGATTATATTCTTTATTGAAAATCAATCTCAAAGAGAAAGGGTTTATGATTTAATAGCAACTGCTAAATTTGATGGTAAATTTAAAGAAATCCGAGACTTAGTTATTAAAAAAACTCTACTCAAATCAACAACTATTGAGATTTATTCAGAATTAGACTCTAAGGGATTGAATTTTGCAAAAAATTTACTATTTTCTAATGAAGTTCGAAGGCTGTGTAGATTTGCATCACCTAAATTTAGTCAGGACCCTTATAATGAAATTGAAAAAACAATTAGTTTTATAAATAGTTAAAAATGGCAAAAAAAAAAGTTATAAAAAAAACTAAAAAAAAAAAAATTATTAATAAAAAAGCTGTCTTAGAAAAAAAAGCAAAAACTTCAAAGACAAATAAAAAATCTGTTCGCTCATCAAATCCATTAGATTTAATTTATAAAGAAAACGAAAACCAGCTTATTTTATTAATTACTAAAGAATTTGATAAAGATATAGCTTTAAAAGCAAAAACATATATCAAGTCATACTCTAAAATTGAGGATTCTATTATTACTGTAAATGATTTTTTAAACTACCTTGAAAATCTTGATGAAGATCTCTTTAAATTATTCAAAGCTTATACTTCCCCTGCAGATTCAGACTCATCATCTTCAAACGATGAAACAGAAGAGGAAGAAAAATCACCTGGTGTAAAAAGTGATGACCCTGTTCGAATGTATCTTAAAGAAATGGGAAACGTTGAGTTGCTCTCCAGAGAAGGTGAAATAGCAATTGCAAAAAGAATTGAGTCAGGATTGGATAAAATGATGAATTCTATTCTTGAGTGCCCAGCTTCAATTGATATTTTAAAAAAATGGATTGACCAAGTTAAAAATAATGAAATTAATCTTAGAGAAATAGTTGACTTTGATGAATATTTTAATGAAGATAACGATCCTTATTCTAATTCTTCAAAAAGAAAAGAAATTCAGAAAATAATTAATGACAAAAAGAAAGCTCTTACAAAAGAAAAGGAGCAATTAATGAAAGAGCAAGGAATAGAAATAGATAAAGAAAAACTTAAAGATGTATCAAATGAGGAAGATATCGAAAATGAGAGCTTTTCTATTTCTATAATAGAAGAATTTTATAAACCTGAAATTTTAAAAAAATTAGATAGAGTTTTAGTGCTGTCTGAAAATATAACTAAAATAAAAAAAAATAAGAATATTGCTAAAATTTCTGATTTAAAATCATTAAAAGTACTTAAAAAATATCAGGATGAGATACTTAATTACTTTAATGAAATAAAAATTAAGCCTCATAAGTTAGAAGAGATAATTAGTTATCTTTATTCAATTAATAAGGAGATACAGTCAAAAGAAGTCTCTTTATTAACCTTGGCAACACAAAATAAAATAACTAGAGATGTCTTTTTAAAATACCATAATTTAAAAGATACTTATACAATGTACCAAAAACATATGATCTCTGCAGATGAGTCTTTTAAGGCCCTATTTCAAAAAAACAGTGATAAATTAAAAGCAATTTATAAAGAAGTCTTAAGTTTATCTAAAGTAGCAAATCAAAATACAATTGAATTTAAGGAGAAGGTCAGAGAAATACAATCCGGCCAAAGAACTGCCAATCAAGCCAAAAAAGAAATGATTGAGGCTAATTTACGCTTAGTTATTTCAATTGCAAAAAAATATACAAACAGAGGTCTTCAGTTTTTAGACCTAATACAAGAGGGAAATATAGGCTTAATGAAAGCAGTTGATAAATTTGAATATAGAAGAGGTTATAAATTTTCTACTTATGCAACATGGTGGATTAGACAGGCAATTACTAGATCTATTGCTGATCAGGCGAGAACTATTCGTATTCCAGTACACATGATCGAAACAATAAATAAAATTGTGAGATCAAGTAGGCAATTAATTCTAGAGCTGGGAAGAGAGCCTACACCAGAAGAATTATCTCTTAGACTTAAAATGCCAATTGAAAAAGTTAGAAAAGTTTTAAAAATAGCAAAAGAACCAGTTAGCTTAGAGACACCAATTGGTGATGATGACGACAGTTTTCTTGGTGACTTCATCGAGGATAAGAACGCAGTTATCCCTGAAGATGCAGTAATGCAATTAAATCTCAGAGAAACTACAACCAAAATACTCTCTACTTTGACACCAAGAGAGGAAAGAGTTTTGAGGATGAGATTTGGTATAGGAATGTCATCTGACCACACTTTAGAAGAAGTTGGTCAGCAATTTAGTGTTACCAGAGAAAGGATTAGACAGATTGAAGCAAAAGCTTTAAGAAAACTAAAACACCCTATAAGATCAAAAAAACTTAAATCTTTTATGGACTCTTAAGACTATCGTTAATTTAAATTCTTGTTTTTTTTTTATAAAATTATAATAGTAACAAATCTAATCATGGGCCTGTAGTTCAGTTGGTTAGAACGCGGTGCTCATAACGCCGTTGTCGCAGGTTCGAGTCCTGCCGGGCCCACCAAATTAAAACATAGTATAAGTTATATTTTTTGTATCTCGATTACTAAAGCCTTTAAGCTTCCTCTATTTTTTCTTAATATTTTATTAAATTCTGATTTTTTGGTTACAAAGTAAGATGTATTCTCAACTATTACATCGATAATTTTGAAAGATGTCCCTATATCTATTACTTTCCAATATAAATTAGCTGATGATTTTTTATCAGATATTACTGACTTAATGATGTAAATATCATCTTTTATATCAACATCTTTTAGCATAATTGAACTTGAAGTATTTGAATTAGCTAGTTTGTATATAGTCTTTATTAAGTAATCTGTAAAAACATTTAGATATAGAGACAATTCATCTTTTGAGCTCTTATTTATTATGCTCTCTCCAATTAGACCATAAGCAATAGACTTAACAGCAAAATTCTTATTAATGAAATATTTATAATTTTCATAATTTTCATTTTCAGTTCCCTCGTTATTATTTATTATTTCTAAGAACTGATTAGACTCTTCCTCAAACCATTCTGAAACCTCTGAGGCTTGAAGGTAAGAAAAAGAAAAAATAATACTAAATAGAATTAGTAAAGTTTTCATAAAGCTAAGTAAATATAGTTTGACAAACTATTCAATATAAATTTTTGGTACAGGTAAATTTTGTATATATTCCTCTTCAAGTTGAGCATTTCTGTTTTGATAATAAATAGATTTTATCATTTCGTATCTATCTGAGGAAGCGTCTCTAACTTTATCTAATTGATCGTCTACTTCAACTCTTTCATTCAATCCATTTCCTATTGCTACATATTCTCTATTAGGAAAACTATTTGAAATTGGATCCACAAAATATTCAACTACATCTCCACCAAAATCTCTTAGATTGCTTGGGCCTATAATAGGTACGACTATATAAGGACCACTTGATACACCACCTTTGGCAAGAGTAATCCCAAAATCTGTCTCATTCTTTTCCATTCCTACTCTTGATGCTACGTCAATAGTACCTAAGCTAGTTATAGTATTAATTGTAAATCTTCCCAATGAATTGAGTGATTTATAAAACTCTCCTTGAAAAATAAAAGATACAGATCTAATTGGTTCCTTTAAATTACTAAAAAAATTAGATACTCCTTTCTCTACTGGTTCTGGGGCTATAAATCTGTAAGTTTTGACTATTGGCCTAATAGCAATATCATCAATAAAGAAATTGAAATTTAAAACCGCTCTGTTTATTGGCTCTATTGGATCATATATCTCATCGTAAGAAATTCTAGATACAGATTCTTCCTCGTTAGAGTGAGAGAGAGGTATTTGTAAAAAAGTTACAGATATTATTAAAAGAATTACTTTCAAATGCTTTTTCATTACGTAAAATCTTGATTCATTATATTACAATGAATTTATGGATCTTAGTAAATTAAATAAAGAACAAAAAATAGCAGTTGAACACAAAAATGGACCACTTTTGGTACTTTCAGGAGCTGGAACAGGTAAAACTAGAGTTTTAACATCTAGATTTGTTTATATTGTTAAAAATTTAAATGTAAATTTTAATAAGATTATAGCTGTTACCTTTACAAATAAAGCAGCTAATGAAATCAAAGAAAGAGTAAACGCTGAACTACAGAGTGATATTGATACTCCATGGGTGGGTACTTTCCATTCCATATTTGCTAAATTTTTAAGGAAGCACTCAGGTTTAGTAAATTTAAAATCAAATTTCACAATATTAGACATCGACGATCAAAAAAAACTTTTAAAACAAGTTTTAGAGTATTGTAAAATTGATAAAGATATAAGTGAAGTTATTTATCATAACGAAATTCAAAATTTAAAAGATAATAAAATACTTTTTAATGAAAATAAAAAGATTTCTAAATTTTCATCTATTGAAAGGCTGGATGATATTTATTCTTATTACCAACAAAGATTAATTGAAATAAATGCTGTAGATTTTGGTGATATACTTTTACACAGTTACCAAATACTCTCTAAAAATTCAGAGATTAAAAAATCTTACCAAAATTTTATTGAACATATTTTAATAGATGAATTTCAAGATACAAACTTAATCCAATATGATTTAATTAAATTAATTTTAAATTCAGAAAAAAATTTATTTTGTGTTGGAGATGACGATCAATCAATTTATGCATGGCGCGGAGCAAATATTGAAAATATTATAAATTTTCCAAATGAGTTTGACTCACCTGTAGTTCGCTTAACAAAAAATTATCGATCAAATAGCTCAATTTTAGAAGCAGCAGCATGCATAATAAGTAATAATAAAAATAGATTAGGTAAAGACTTAATAAGTTTTAATGAAAAAATACCTGAGCAAAAAATAAATTTAAATTCATTTTATTCTCAAGAAGAGGAGTCATTATGGATATCTGATAACATATCTAAAAAGTTTCAGGAGGATAATAGTATTGGTATTTTAGTAAGATTGACAGCACAAATGAGAAGTATTGAGGACAAGTTAATAAAATACGCTTTACCTTATGAAATTATTGGTGGACCAAGATTTTTTGAGAGAAAAGAAATTAAAGATATCTTGGCATATTTAAAACTAGCAAATAGTTATAGTGATGATCTTTCTTTTGAAAGAGTAATCAATTTACCTAAAAGAGGTATAGGAGACCAATCAATTAAATTAATTATTAACAACGCGAGAGAAAATAAAATTTCTTTTTTTGAGTCTTTAGAAGTTTTATCTAACGAAAATAACTTACCTGGATCGCTTATAATTAAAACTAAACCGTTTATTGATATTATAAAAAAAACATCTGATCTCATAAAGAAAACCACTTTAGAAGATATAGGTATCTTTATTATTGAGGAGTCAGGTTATTTAAAAATGCTTGAAAATGAGAAAAATAAATTGAAACAAGTAGAAAATGAGTCGCGAATAGACAATTTAAAAGAATTTGTAAATGCTTTATCTGAATTTGAAAATTTAGATGATTTCTTAGAACATGTTGGTTTGGTAAACGAAAATCAAAAAAAAACACACTCAAATTCTGTCAAACTAATGACTTTGCATGCTGCTAAAGGTTTGGAATTTGATCATGTATATTTACCAGGCTGGGAAGAAGGTATCTTTCCAAGCTCTCGAGCATTAGAGCAAAATTCTTCAAAATCACTTGAGGAAGAGAGACGACTTGCTTATGTAGGAATTACTAGAGCAAAGTTTGATTTAAACTTAAGTTATGCTACTTCAAGATATACATATGGAATGAATAATTACTCAATACCATCAAGATTTTTGAATGAAATTTCAAAAATTGATAAAAATACAAATAATTTAATTGATGAACATTCCCTGTCTAACTTAGAAAAAAAGATTACTTCTGATAATGTTCAATTGAGTCCTGGTAAAAAAAGGATGTTAGAATTTTTAAAAAAAAATAGTAAATGAAATCTCAACTTATAAATAAATTTTTAAAAGATAATAAATTAGATTTTTACCTTATAACAAATAATGATTTACATCTAAATGAAAGTCCAAATTTAGATTTAAAAGACATATATAAATTACTTAAATTTGATTGTACTAGGGGATATATACTTTTCTTTATAAACAAATTTATTTTTTTTACCGACTCTCGTTACACTTTAGCAGCTAAAAAATTTTTTAAGAATAATTGTGAAATTTATGATTTAAGTGAAATTTCTATTGTGGATTATCTTTTATCGCAAAACAAAAATTTATCAGGCATTATAGATTCAAAGTTAATTTCAATTAAAGAATTTAGAGAGATTAACTCTAAGTTAGAGAAAAATAAAATAATAATTACCCCCCAATCTAAAAACTTTTTCTTAAAGAATTACTATCCAAATTTTAATATTTCTTACCCATTGAGTATGCCGAAAAATTTAATACCAAGACCGTTCATTAAAAATTTAAAATGGATAAAGAGTAAACTTAAAACTGATGGAATACTTATTTGGAATAATGCCCAAGTTGCATATTTACTTAACCTAAGGTCTTTTGAGCTTTGGAATTCTACAAAGCCCTTTGCAGGTTTATTTATTCCAAAAAAAAATATTAATCCTATTTTAATAACAAATCACTTAAATTTAAAAAAAGTTAATAAAATAAGCAAAAGTTTTAATATTTTTAAAGAAGAAAAATTTATTAAATTTCTTAAATTATCAAAGATTAAAAATATTGAGACCTCTTATGAATTCTTAAATCTAAATATGTACATGAGATTATCTAATTTTTTAAATGTATCTGATACCAAAATTAATATTTCTAAATATATGGGTATTAAAACATCAAAAGAGATAAAAAATATAGAGTCTTGCCATATTGAAGATGGTTTAGCTGTTCTTAAATTTATTATTGAATTAAAACAAAAAAAAATTAATCCTAAAAATGAACATGAAGTTTCAGAAATTTTATATAATAAAAGAAAAGAGGGTATAAATTTTTTTAGAAATTCTTTTGATTATATTAGTGCATTTGACTCGAATGCTGCCATTGTTCATTACAAACCACACTCTGAGAATTCTTTATCATCTAAAAACAGAAATTTATTATTAATTGATTCTGGTGCTCAATATTTAGAAGGAACTACAGATATTACAAGGGTAATTAAAATTGGAGCTAAAAATCTTTCAAGAGTAAAATTTTCATATACTTATTTGTTAAAATCTTTAATCAGAATAGAAAACAAAATATTTCCAAGAAATATTAGAACATTACAAATAGACTTATTTATTAGAAAATATCTATCTAAATTCAATATAACTTATAATCATGGGACTGGACACGGTGTAGGTAACTTTGGTGACGTACATGAAAAATATCCTATTATTTCCTCAAGATCTAACGATATTTTAGTTAATAATGCTTTATTTTCCATTGAACCAGGTTACTACATTGAAGGTCAATTTGGTTTAAGAATAGAAAACTTATATGTATCAAAAAATATAAATAATAATTTAAAACTAAAAAATGTTACGTTAGTACCTTACGATTTAGATTTAGTTAATTTTAAGTTAATCACAAACTTTGAGAGAAATTATATTAAAAAATATCACAGGAAAATTTATAAAACTCTTAAACCAAGGTTGAGCGATGATTATAGAAATTATTTTATAAAAAATTTAATTAATAAGATTTAAAAAATCTTTCTCATTTAAAATATTAATTTTTAAATCATTAGCCTTTTTTAATTTAGAGCCAGATTTTTCTCCATATACAAGTATGTCTAAATTTTTTGAAACGTTCGAGGCAATTTTATATCCTTTTTTTTTTGCTAATTCTTTTGCCCTATCACGTGACATTTTTTTAAGAGTTCCGGTAAATAAAATACTTTTATTAAGACTTTCATAATTACTCTCAATTTCCTCAATTTTAATTATATCAAGGATTGCAAATGACTCTTTAAGATTACCTTCATTAGAAAAGTAATTAATAAATGAATTGATTGCTTTTTCACCTAGTCCATCAATATTTTCGAGTTGTTCTCTTAGTTTTTTTGATTGAATGAAATTTTTAAATCTAGTTTTGTTCTTAAAATATAAAGATATAAGTTCGGAATTATTTTCACCCAAATACCTCAGACCAAGAGAAAATAAATATCTTGATAAAGAGGTAATTTTAGATTTATTTATTGATTCAATTAGATTTAAAAATGATTTTTCACCAAATCCATCTAGTTTAATAATTTTATCTTTATGATTTTCTAATTCGTATATATCATGTTTCTCAGAAATTAAATTAAGACTGACAAATTTTTCAATCAATTTCTCACCAAGGCCATCTATGTTCATTGCCTTTTTAGATACAAAATGCTTTAAAGTCTCCAAGTTTTGGTATTTACACTGATTTTTTCCTACACTACACCTTTGTACTGCCTCACCTTTGATTTTTATTATTTTATTTCCACATAAACATTTTTTTGGAATGTTAAATTTTTTATTAGAATTTTTCCTTTTCTCTATATCAACTTTTGAAACATAGGGAATTACATCTCCAGCTCTTTTTACCCAAACAAAATCACCAATTCTTATATCTTTTCTAATAATTTCATCAAAATTATGAAGAGTAGCATTTGATACTATTACCCCTCCAATATTAATTGGCTTTAATCTAGCTACAGGTGTAATAGCTCCTGTCCTTCCTATTTGTAGTTCTATTTTTTTAATTTGAGTTAATGCTTCCTCAGAACTAAATTTAGCAGCTATTGCCCATCTAGGAAATTTATTAGTATTTCCTAACATTCTCTGTAAATCTAAGCCACTAATTTTGATTACCATTCCATCAATATCAAAGTTAATTATGGACCTTTTTTTCTCAATCTCTGAAATGTAAGCATAAATATTATTTAAATTATTATATTTTTTAGCATAGCCAGTTTGATCGAAATTATTTTTTTTGCAAAAAATTAAAAATTCTTCAAAGTTTAAAAATTCTTGTTCGTAAGAAAATTTACCATATCCATGTGGTATAAATTTTAAAGGTCGATTTTTTGTAATCTTACTATCTATTTGACGAAGAGATCCTGAGGCAGCATTTCTAGGATTTGAAAACTGACTTTTTTTTTCAAATTGATTATTTAACTTTTCAAAATCATCCCTTAAAAAAAATACCTCTCCTCTGATTTCTATTAGATTAGATTTACAATTTTTTAAAACTTTGGGTATACCCTTAATACCCAAAACATTTTCTGTAATCTCTTCTCCAATTATTCCATCACCTCTTGTAATTGCTTTAAATAATTTATTATTTTTATATATTAGAGACAGTGAGACCCCGTCTATTTTACAATCTACATTAAATATATAATCTGAATTTTTTTTTTTTAAAAAATTTGTTGCTTTATTAAAGAAATCCTTTGAGTCACTCAAGCTAAAACTATTAGATAAAGATAGCATAGGTTCATAGTGTCTAAATTTTGTAAACTTCGAAGAGGGTGAAGCACCAATACCTAAATTGTCTAATTTTTTTAATTCAGGATTATTTGATAATAAATAATCATACCTTTTTTTTAGATCATCATAATCTGAGTCATCAATTGATGGATTTGAGTTGTAATATTCATTATTATGTTTTTTCAACCTATTTCTTAGTTTTATAAAACTATCTTTTGTACTCATTACTTTAATTTTGAAGTAAATCTGATGCTACTTTTTTAGCAGTCTCAGTAATTTTAGCTCCACTTATCAAACTTGCTATTTCATTAACTCTGGACTCATCATTTAATTCAAAAATTTCACTCGTCATTTCATCATTTTTAATGACTTTCTCAATTTTCCAATGTTTATCAGCTTTTGATGCAACTTGAGGTGAATGCGTTATAGCTATAACTTGATTTTTTTTAGATATATTATCGATTTTCTCAGATACATTAGATGCAATTTTGCCACTTAAGCCACTATCTACTTCATCAAAAATAAGAGTAAGATCTTTATCATTGTTAGCTGATAATGATTTAATAATTAAAAGTAACCGTGACAATTCTCCTCCAGATGCTACTTTTTTTATCGAGCTTAAATCAGAATTTTTATTTGTTCTAAATAATACATCTAATTCATCATATCCTTGAGAATTGTAATCTTTTTCATCTTTTTCTGAAAACTTAAAAATAATTTGACCTTGTTCTATATTTACGATTGGAAGTTGTTTATTAATATTTTCAGATATTTTTTTTGACTCTTTTTTTCTTAAATTAGATATTTTTAAAGCTTCCTCTTTATAATTATTAAGATCATTAGTATATTTATTAAAAAGATTTTTTTTCTCTTTATCAAAATTTTCAAGTGAATCAATCTCAATTAATATTTCTTCTTTTATAGAAAACAAATTTTCAGGGTCTACTTCAAAAAATTTTGATAGTTGTTGATATTGATAGATCTTTTCATCAATTTCGTCAAAATCAATTTCATCGTAATCTACAGAATTAAATTTATTTTCCAAATCATTAATTAATTCATTTATGTCTAAATTTAAAGAGGCAAATTTTTTTGAAATATCGGAGTATTCTTGATTTATATCTTCTAATTTATAAAGATTTTTTTCTATTGAATTAAAGTTATCATTTGAATTATAAATTGAGATTGATTTTTTTATTTCATTTGAAATTTCGCTATATTTTTTAATATTTTTGTTTAAGTTTCTTTTTTTAATTAGTTCTTCGTATTCATTTTTAATTGGATTTAAGTTTTTAATTTTATTATTTTTTATTTTTATTATTTCTAATTTTTCACTAATATTTTTTTCATTGTCCAAATGAGCTTGATAAATATTTTTAGAGTCTTTAAATTTTTCAAAATAGGATTTTAAATCGCTTTTCTCAATACCACCTATATTGTCAATAAATTTTAGAAAATATTTGTTATCAAACAATTCTTGCTGCTCAAAATTTTCTTGAAATTCAATAACATTTTTTAAAATCCTTTTTATGTTGTTGAGAGGTTTTATTTCACCATTGACTAATAATTTTGACTTTTGATTCGAATTTATTTGTCTTTCTACAATCAAATAATCATCCTCAATTATAAGGTTGAGTTCATCTAGATTTCTTTTTATTAGATTATTAATTTCAAATACTGCTTTAATTGAGGAAATTTCATTTTCTTTTAAATTCAGATTAGTTTGTTTTTTCCCACCAAGTGCTAATTTTAATCCCTCTATAATAATAGACTTACCAGCACCTGTTTCTCCAGTAAATGCATTAAAACCATTAATAAAATTTATAGATATTTTTTTTATTAATAAAAAATTTTTAATTTCTAGTGAAACTAACATTATAATTAATCTATAGGTTGTATTGAACTATTATTAGAATAATTTTCCTCATCTTGTTTTAATAATTTTATTGGATTGAATTTTTCGTACCATCTTTCATTGACATTTACATCATCTAGCCCATTTATTATATTGAACGATTTTATATACCATTTACTATTTGGGAAATTATAGGCTAAGATTGACGCATAATTTTTAGCTAATTCAAGCTCATTTAATGAGTAGTAAGATTTAGTTATTAAAAATAGTGTCTCTTCGATAGAAAGACTTGAACTATGATTTTCGAATATATCTTTTAGATAGACTAATGAGCCATTAATATTACCTTTATTTAAATAGAATTTAGCTGTACTAAGTTTTTCTGCTGCCAAATTGTTATTAATAATTTTTGTTTTCATAATTATATCTATCTCATATCTACTATTTGGATAAGCATTTAGTATGAAATTAAATTTTTCTAATGCGATTTTAGTATTTTCCTGACTATATTCAGATTTTTTTAATAGCACATAATATGTCATTGCCTCTAAATAATTTGCATAAATGATATCTTTGCTACCTGGGTAATAGCTTTTGTACATTTCAGCTAATGCTCTTGTACTCTCATAATCTTTCATAAGAAAGTGTATATAAGCAGTTACTAGCATAGATTTGTTAGCATATGGACTACTTGGATAGAGTACTTCTATTTTATCTAATTCAGCTAAAGCTAATTCGAGTTGATTTGAGCTAATATAATTGTTGGCAAGGTTGAATAATTCATAATCCTCTAATGAATTATCCTCATAAAGACTTTGATCATTTTTATATTGATCTTTATCATCAGTTGAACAGGATATTATAAAAAAAAACAACAAAATAAGAATCGTATGTTTCATATATGAATTATAGCTTCAGAAAAAAAAATAAAATAGTCAAATATATAGTCATTCATTATACAGGGATGAAAACTCTTAAATTAGCTTATCAAAAACTATCTAGTAAACATTCAAATGTGAGTATTCATTATTTAATATCACAAAATGGGATTATTTTTAATTTATTATGTCCTAGTTATAAAGCTTGGCATGCCGGTAAATCAAAATGGAAAAATAATACAAATATTAATGAACATTCTATTGGAATTGAGTTAGAAAATAAAGGTCATGAATTTGGTTATACAAATTACTCAAAAAAACAGTATTACTCTCTTAAGAATTTAATATATTTTTTAAAAAAAAATTTTTATATAACTGATAATAATATAGTTTTTCATTCAGATATAGCCCCGAATAGAAAACTAGATCCAGGGGAAAAGTTTTCAATCCAAAGAATTGGGATACGTAGATTTTATAATAAAAGAAAAAAAAATGAATACAGTATAAATGAAATGTTGAGTTTATATGGATTTCATAAATCCTATATCAATAAATATAAAAACTTTTGCATTATGGCAGTTAAGAGGTCTCTAAATTATAAAGCAATTAATTCGTATCAATCAAAAAAATTTTTAAATGACTTTTATAATTTATTATTTAGTTAATATTATGTATTATAAGAATGGGTAGCGTGCAGTCGCTTTGTTACACAAAGAGGAAAGTCTGAGCTCACGTAGAAAGTGATAACGGATAACTTCCGTCGAGGGTAACCTTAGGGAAAGTGCAGCAGAAACAAACCGCCGAAAGGTAAGGGTGAAAAGGTGAGGTAAGAGCTCACCGGATATTTAAACAGTATCGCAATTTGTAAACCCTATCACGAGTAAGATCAAATAGAGGCTAAAACTATTTCTACAGTTGGCCTGGGTTGATCGCTTGAATTAACTAGCAATAGTTAATCTAGATAAATGGCTGCAATTTTTAAAAATACAGAACTCAGCTTATAGCTACCCAACACTATTTACTATTCTAATAAAATCCCATATAATCCCATAAAATACCATGTTAATGTTTTTATCATCTTTTTATGGAATTATAGATACAAAAAATAGAGTTGCTATACCATCTTCTTATAGATCCACAATAAATAGCTCAAAAGAAAAAACATTTATATTCAAAAGTTTAAAGTATAGTTGTCTGGAGGTACATCTATCTTCTAAGATCAATTCTTTAGTAAAAAGTTTTGACGAGAAAGATTTCTTTTCTAAAAAAAATGATCATTTCAAAACAGCAATACTTTCTGATCTAGAGGAAATAACTATAGATAAAGAAGGTCGATTTATAGTTAAAGAACAACTGCAAAAATTTTCAAAATTAACAAAAGAAATAATATTTATTGGTAAGGGAAATCATTTTGAAATTTGGGAAAAAAAATTAGGAGAAATACATAAAAAAATTTCGAGAGCAAAATTTAAATGATTAAAGATCATCACGTTCCTATAATGACAAATGAAATAATAGGTTTTATTAATGGCAAAAAAAATTTATCTATTCTAGACTGTACATTTGGAGGTGGAGGACACTCCAAAAAATTTTTAGAAAGAGGTCATTATGTTACTGCATTTGATCAAGATGATAACTCTTCAGTTATTGCAAAACAATTAAAAAAAAAATATCCTAATATTTCTTTTTTTAAAACTAATTTTAAAGATCTAGATCTATTAGACTTAGATATTAAAAAATTTAATTATATTTTATTGGATCTAGGATTTTCTTCTAATCAATTAGATGATAATGACATTGGTTTATCATTTAAAAAAAATTCAAATTTAAATATGAATTATTTAGGTGGTGATTTAAATGCGTTTAATATTATAAATCAATATGAAAAAGAAGAACTCTATAGAGTCTTTTATTCATATGGTGAAATAAATCAGGCTGAAAAGTTAGCAAAATATATTGTAAATCAGAGATCAATAAAAAAAATTATTACAAATTATGAATTTATTAAAGTATTAAGAGACAGTGGAGTTAACTTTAGATCTAAAAAAATACATTTTGCTACTCAAGCTTTTCAAGCTTTAAGGATAGAGGCAAATAATGAATTAGAAAATCTAGCTACATTTTTAAAAAAAGTTCATGACTTTTTGGAGATTAATGGATTTTTAGCAATAATTTCATTCCACAGTTTAGAAGATCGAATAGTTAAGAATTACTTCAGAGATAATAAAGTAAAAAAAAATAATAACTTTCAAAATAATAAAAATTGGGGATTTGAAATTCTTACTAAGAAACCTTTAAAAGCATCAAAATATGAAGTTATTGAAAATAACAGATCTAGATCTGCAAAATTGAGAGTAGGGAGATTTATAAATTGATCACTCACATTTCTAAATTTTTTTTTATATTTATCTTTATTATCCTATTTTTAAGCTTTAAAAACCAAATTAAGATACTTGGAAATGATTTATCTTATTTAAAAAAAAATTATTTAAAAGACTATCAAATCTATGTAACTAAGGAAATACTTCTCACAAAACAAATAAATCAGTTACAAGTTAATCAATTAAGTAATTATGATTATGTTAAAAATAAAAAAATTATTAAATTTGATAGAAATGAATTTGACGACTTTACAATTATAAAGGTCAATTATGTTCAATCTGAATAATGAAACTGATTATAAATTATTATCTGAAACAAAAAATTATTATAATTTTTTCATTTTAACTACTTTATTTCTTTTTATAGCTATTTTTACTAGACTATTAATCTTAAGTTTTGATAACAATAATATTTCTTTATCTAATGTAAGAGATATTAATCTTAAAGTTTTGCCTACAATATATGATTTTAATAAAAATACTTTGGCTTACTCTGACTACAATTACTCAGTCAAAAATATTAAGAATAAAGTTAAATATCTAAAAAGAGACGTACCACTCAATGGAATTTTAGAGTCAATTTACAAAGGTGATCCTTATATCAAATTTGAAAAAATTCTTACTAGAAAATATCCTCACAAAAATATTATCAATAATTTGATTGGTCATACAAATATTGAACATCAAGGTGTATCTTTAATTGAGAAATTCATCGATAAAAATAATATTGATATAGAACTATCTTTAGATATTCAGATACAAAAGAAAATTTATGATTCTTTGCTCAATGACACCAATAATCTAAATCCAGATTACGCTATGAATGTATTAATTGATTTAAGTAGCGAAGAGATTGTTAGTAACGTTTTTATAGACAATAGGGTTATTGAAAGATTTGATCAAACCTTATTACCTTTAAAAGATTTAAAATTTGATTTTGGATCTGTTTTTAAAACATTTACAGTTTATTCTGCCTTAAAAAATCAAAAAATAGATCTAAATGAATATTTTAATGTAGATCAACCAGTATATATCGGAAATAAAGTAATTAATGATTTTCCAAGAAACAGTAAGATACCTATGCAAGTAGCAGATATTTTAAAAAAATCTTCTAATAGGGGAGCAATATTAATTAGAAGAAATTTAGATTGTCAAAATGAATTTAAATTTGATTTAGATGAAATAGGGCTCTTAAAACCAACTGAAATTGGCTTTGGTATGAAATCTGTTGAACCAACTATAAATAATTTTAGAGGGAGTTATTGTGACAATATTCCTTTTGGTTACGGTTTATCAATCTCTCCGATACAATTAATCAATGCATATGGAAAATTAATTACTGGAAGAGAAAATTTTGAGGCATCTTTTGAAAAACAAGAAAAACAAAAACAAAACCAATATAACAAAATTTCAAATACAATTAATAAATTGTTATTCTACGCAAATGAGACCAACAATGATCTATATAAAAACTTTTTAGTAGCAGGTAAAACTGGAACTGCAGATCAAATTATCTCAAACAATGAAAAATTTCAAAATGTTACTTATATAAGTTTCTTTCCATATAATAATCCGAAATATTTAAATTTTACTTTTATGCAAAACCCAAAAGAAAAATATGGTAAATACATGACAGCTGGTAATACAGTAAAACCAACTTTTTATAATCTTTTAAAAGAGATTTATATGTATCTGGACTTATCTATAATTAATTCTAAAAGTACAGATATTTAATGAATTTAGATGAATTAAAAAATAAGGGGTATAAAATTGTTGCTAATTGGCAAGAATGTAATAAAAAGTCTATCTTTTTATTTAATAGTAATAATAATAGTAAATTTATTAATTACAAAAAATTAGCAATTAAAAAAAATTGTAAATTTATTATTTGTAATATTAAATTCAAAAAAAATATTAAACACAACCTAATCAATTATTTTTTCTATAAAAATCAAAAAGATTTACAGAATATTACGAAAATTTTTTATAATTTTAATAATCTTAAAATTATTTTTGTGACTGGTACAAATGGTAAAACATCGATAGCATACGGTGCAAACAAATTGTTTAATATTAACGGGATAAAGTCTTGTTATATTGGTACATTAGGCTTCTATATCAATTCAAAAAAAATAAAAAAGCTAAATAACACTACACCTTCATATTTTGAATTACTCAATTTACTTCAAATTGCAAATGATAATAATGTAAAATTTGTTTTTATGGAAGTTTCTAGTATTGGTTATAGTTCAGGAAGAATAGGAAATTTAATGTATAACTATGCCATCCTAACTAACTTAGAATCAGATCATTTAGATTATCATAAAAATATTAAAAATTATCATTTAGCAAAAGTAAATTTAATAAAAAATCATAAACTGAAAAACTCAATTTTATTTATACAAGATGATAAATTAAAAAATAAATTTAAAAGTTTTAAAAGCAAATTGTTTAGTCAAGATAAATTCTTATCTAAACATAAAATATTTATCACCCGAAAAAAAAACGACAAATTTCAAATATCTACAAATAATTTTTTATTTAATATTAGTTCTTTTAATAACTTTATGGTCAAAAATATAATTACTATATTGATGATATATCACAATATCACAAAAAAATTTCCTTTAAAAATAAGTAATTCTTTATTTCCACCTGGTAGATCTGAAATCATTTTTAACAAAAATAATAAAGTGATAATCATTGATTATGCTCATTCAAAAGATGCTTATGAAAATTTGTTAAAAGAGCTGCCATCAAATAAAAATATAATAATTGTATATGGCTGTGGAGGAGATAGAGATAAAACTAAAAGACCACAAATAGCTAAAGTTATTTCAAAGTACACAAACTTACAAATTATTACTGATGATAATCCAAGAAGAGAAGATCCAACAATGATTAGAAAAACTCTGATAGAACACTCCTTTAATCCAATTGAGGTACCTAATAGAAGAAAGGCTATTAAATTTGGTATAAGTTATATAAAAAAAAATGAAGGTATTTTGATAATAGCTGGTAAAGGTCATGAGGATACACAAACCTATAAAGAAAAAAATTATATTTTTAATGATAGAGTAATTTCATCTAATTATGCAAAAAATTTATAAAATTATTCATGATTTAAAATCAAAATATAATAGCAACATAGTTTTTGATACTAGACTTATAAAAGAGAATGATATTTTCATAGCTTTAAAAACAAATAAAAATGATGGCAACTTATATTTTAAAGATGCTCTCAAAAAAAAAGCATCTTTGGTAATTGTTAACGTAAAGACAGATCATTCCAAATTAGTCTATGTTAAAGACTCTCAGTTATTTATAATAAAATTTTGCAAACATATATTAGACAATTACAAGGGTAAAATTATCGCTATTACTGGATCTGTTGGAAAAACAACATTTAAAGAGAATATTTATAATATATTAAAAAATAATAACTTTAAAACTTACAGATCATATAAAAATTACAATAATATTCAGGGTTTGCAATTTTCTATTATGAATATGTATTTAAACAGTGATTATTCTGTATTCGAATTAGGTATTAATAGCTCTAATGAAATGACTAAATTAATTAAAACTTTACAACCACATTATTGCTTAGTGACTGGTATCGAAAATTCTCACATTGGAAATTTTAAAAATTTTAATCATTTAATAGATAACAAATTAAAAATATTTAAGTCAAAAAGACTTATAAGAGGTTTAATTAATTATAATTATAATCCTAACTATATTGAGAGCAAAATTGACTCAAAAGTGCACCTAATTAATGCAGATAATTTAAAAAAAAATATTCTAAAAAGAAAAAAAAAATATGTTGTAAATTTTATACTAAATAAAAAAAGATATTCCATTGACTCATCTAGAGGAAGTTTTTGTATAAATATAGCTATAATTTCATTTTTATTTTTAAAGTCATTTGCAAAGAAAATTAATTTAAATATGTTTTTTTATGAGGAGTCTATAATTGATTCTAGGGGAAATGAAGTTCTAACTTATATAAAGAACAAAAAAGTTATATTCTTCGATCATAGCTATAATGCAAGCCCTTATTCACTTAAAAAACAAATTTTAATATTTAATCAAAGGAATATTAAGCAAAAAGTTTACATATTGGGAGCAATGAAGGAATTAGGAGCTAAGTCAGATTTTTTTCACCTACAAATAATTGAATTAGTAACAAATTTAAATTTAAAAAAGATAATTTTCATTGGTGAAGAATTCTATAAATTTAAAAAAAGATCAAATAACTTTAATTTTTATAAGAACTATATGCCAGCTATTAAATATTTAAATAAAGATTTTAATAGTATAAAGAACGTATTTGTTATGGGATCAAGATCAAATCATCTAGATAGGTTAATAAAACAATATGTTAAGTGACTTATTATATTCACTAAAAGAGTCTGAATTTTTCTTCAATTTATTTGGGTACATTTCCTTTAGATCAGGTTTATCTTTAGTTACTTCATTTTTTATAGTTATAATTTTAATGCCTCACTGGATTAGATTTCAAAAGAGTATTTTTCCAAGTGGGCAACCTATTCGAAATGACGGCCCAGATACACATTATCATAAAAAAGGAACTCCTACATTAGGTGGAGTACTAATACTGTTTTCAATCATTTTAAGTTCAATATTATGGACTTCAAATTTCTCAAGTTTTAATTACATTTTAATCCTGACATTAATACTATTTGGTCTTATTGGCTTTTTTGATGATTTTCAAAAAGTTAAATTTGGAAAGGGTATATCCTCTAAAACTAAATTCTTTAGTCAGTTATTAGCTACATTAATTATTTATTTTATAATTAAATATAATGGATTTGATTTAAATAAATTTAGTATTCCTTTCTTAAAAGATGTTTCCATTGAACTTGGTTATTTATATTTTATATTAATTTTAATTATTGTTGTTGGCTCAACTAATGCAACTAATTTAACAGATGGTTTGGATGGATTAGTATCTATGCCTTTGATATTTGTTTTCCTTACATTTGCTATATTTGCATATGTATTGGGCAATATAAATTTTTCTGAATATCTTTTAGTAAATTATATGAAAGGCTCGGGCGAGATAGTAATTTTTTGTACTGCAGCAATTGGATCTTTGCTTGGTTTTTTATGGTTTAATTCGAGCCCTGCTTCTATTTTCATGGGAGATACAGGATCTCAATCGTTAGGAGCTTCATTAGCAGTAACTTCAATTTTACTAAAACAGGAAATAGTATTAGCTGTAGCAGGTGGTCTTTTTGTGATTGAGACAATATCAGTGATGCTACAGGTTACATATTTTAAAATAACAAAAGGCAAAAGATTATTTTTAATGGCTCCTTTACATCATCACTACGAAAAAAAAGGAATATCAGAACAAAAGATTGTGATTAGATTCTGGATATTAAGTTTTCTTTTTTGCCTGTTAGCTTTATCACTACTAAAAATAAGATAATTGATAAATTTAAATAAAAAATTTTTAATATATGGATATGGCATAAGTGGTAAATCAATTGAGAGATACCTTAAAAACAAAAATTGTAATTATAATATCTATGATGATTTCAAAAAAATTACTAATAAGAAAACTATAACTAAGAATTACTTATATAATTACATTAATGAATATGATTATTTTATTGTTTCTCCATCAATTAAAATTAATAAAAATCATCTTCTATATAAATATAAAAATAAAATTTTAATTGATTTGGATTTTTTAAGCTTAGAGTTATCTAAACAGAAAATAATAGGAGTAACTGGCACAGAAGGTAAATCTTCAACTTGTTGCTACCTAAAAGATATACTATCAAAAAAATATAAAACAGAAATTGTTGGAAACTTTGGTAATACTATTTTAGACAAAAAAGATCTTATTTATTACTTATCCAAAGTTGATATTTTAATTATTGAGTTAAGTTCATATCAATTAGATAAAGTAAAGTTTTTAAAATTACACTATGCAATTATAACAAATATATTCAGCGATCACTTAAATTATCATAATAGCATAAAAGAATACATTAATTCAAAATTTCGAATACAAAATTTATTACATAAAAATTGTAATTTGTATTTACCAAAAAAATTAATTTTACAACATCAAAGAAATTTAAAAATAAATAAAAAAAGATTGGTTTTTATTGATGATAGGATTCCTATAAAAAAGGATCTTGTTAATTACATTATGGAACTTAATTTAAATTCTATAAGAAAATTAGTTCATAATATTGACCCAAAAATAAAAATAGACACTAATTTAATACTAAATGAATTATATTATAGAAATCAACTTATCTATAACTTAAATAACTTAAAGATATATAATGACAGTAAGTGTACCAATTTAGATAATGCTATCTTTAAGAATAATTTAATAAACAGTTCAAGAAAAATATTAATTCTTGGGGGAAAATTTAAAAAACAATTAAAAAATTCAAAATTTAATATTTCGAATACATTGGTTTTAATATTTGGTACTGATAGTAATTTATTTATTGATCATTTAAACTTTATTAATTCAAATTATTACAAATTTATAAATCTTAATGAATTAGCTAAATTTTTAAAATTAAATTTAAAAGTTTACAAATACAATTATATTTTGTTCTCACCTGGAGGTGAGTCATTTGATTATTATAAAAACTACTTAGATCGCGGAAAACATTTTAATAAACTAATTAAAAAAGTATTAATTTGAAAAATTTATTATTTAGAGATGATAAAAGTTTATTAGGATCTAACTGGTACGTTTTATCAAAAAAGCTTTTTATAATACCATTTATACTATCATTTATAGGTATTCTTGCTATTTATTCTTTAATAGGTACAGAGTATCCAATTTTACTTATTTTCAAACATATTATTTTTTTATCAATTTCTTTAGTGGTTTTAATATTTTTATCATTGCTTCCAAAAAATGATTTAAGAAAAGTTTTGAATATTATGTGTATATTTTTTATTACCCTTTTATTAATAGTCCCAATTTTTGGATATGAAATTAAAGGCGCAACTAGATGGATAAGTTTTAATTTTTTTTCTATACAACCATCTGAATTACTTAAAGGACCATTTGTATGTATGTTTTCTTGGTTTTGCTATTTATATGTTAAGACCAATAATAAGTTATATCTATTTATTAGTTTTATAATCATTAGTTTAGTAATAACACTTCTACTCCTTCAACCAGATATAGGTACTTTATTAGTATACATTTCAATTTTTTCTTTAATTTTAATTTTGTATTTTAGAAATTTAAAACTTTTTATTTTATTGGGTTTTATTGGTGTGTTTTTTTTATTAATTGCATATTTTTCATTTGATCATGTTACATACAGAATTGATAATTTTCTAGATGGTGACAATGTTCAAGTTTCAAAAAGTTTATCAGCAATAAAGATGGGTGGAATTTTTGGTGTAGGTCTTGGTGAAGGGCAACTTAAATATTCAATTCCTGAGTCTCATAATGACTTCATATTTTCTATTTTAATTGAAGAATTTGGAGTTTTATTCGGTTTATTTGTATCTTTTCTCTATCCAGTATTTTTTATTTTAGCTAGAAAATCCATTTTAAATCCATCAAATTTATTTATTTCAAATACTATATTTAGTTTATGTTTTTTGATGTGCTTACAAGCGTTTGTAAATATAGCTTCATCCATTAAATTAATTCCCCCGACAGGCATGACACTGCCATTTATTAGTTATGGAGGTTCATCAATGCTTTCTTATGCGATAATATTTGGTACAGTCATCAACTTTAGTAAAAATGAAGAGAGTATTACAAATAATTCATAGTGAAGTTGCTGATATAAGTGTTATTTCAAAATTTTTTCAAAAAAATCATCATACCTCTACAATTTTTTATAAAAATTTACATTTTTTAAAAAAAAAAGAATTAGATAAATTTGATTTATTTATATTTCATGGAGGTAAGCAGAGTGCAAATAGTAAGTCAAAAGCTATTACATATGAGTATAAATTTCTAAAATATTTAATAAAACTAAATAAACCAATTATCGGTATTTGTTTAGGTGCTCAATTGATTGCAAAAATTTATGGATCAAAAATAGCAAAATCAAAAAATAGAGTATTTGAGTGTGGTTATAAGAAAAATTTAAAAATTAATAATAAAGTTTTTAAAGAAAATTTATCTTTTTTACAATTTCATACAGAAGGTATTTCATTTAATAAAAATATGGAATTATTAGCAAAGGGTATATTGTATGAAGTTGATTCTTTCAAAATTAAAAATAAAAATATTTATGGTTTCCAATTTCATCCTGAAGTTACAGCCAATACTATAAAAAGATGGCATGATATAGTTAAGATAAAATATCCTTATATAGATAATTTAAAAAAAATAATGAAAGATTTTAAAAAGTATCAATTTGAAAATTATAATTGGTTTGAGGAGTTTTTATTAAAATTTTTAAAATGATAAATATTATTTTCTCAGAGGAGTATAAAAACCATGATACTGGTAACCACCCAGAGTCAATAGAAAGAATAAAAGTTGTAAATAATCTAATAAAAGAAGAGTA
This sequence comes from uncultured Alphaproteobacteria bacterium, assembly GCA_902583235.1. Classification (GTDB taxonomy): domain Bacteria; phylum Pseudomonadota; class Alphaproteobacteria; order HIMB59; family HIMB59; genus HIMB59. The sequence continues at coordinate 44,168 of CACHVL010000001.1, forward strand.
TTTAAAACACAATCTTATTGAACCAACTATAGCTGATAAAAAAATAATTTCTTTAGTTCATGACTTAGATTACGTAAATAAAATTTATGACTCTATTCCAAATTCTGGATTTACTTATTTTGATCCTGACACAATAGCTAGTCCAAATAGTTTAAAAAGTTACCTTTTAGCAGTGGGAGGTAGTGTTGATGCAGTAAACTATATTTTAGATAATAAAAATAAGGGTGTTTTTTTCTGTGCCCATAGACCACCTGGTCATCATGCTGAAAGTAATAAAGCTATGGGTTTTGGTGTATTTAACAACGTCGCTGTATCAGCTCAATATGCATTAAACTCTGGGAAATTTAAAAAAATTTTAATTGTAGATTTTGATGTGCATCATGGAAATGGCACACAACATATTTTTGAAAATAACCCTAATATTTTCTACGCCTCAAGTCATCAATATCCCTTTTACCCTGGAACTGGGTCATTTAACGATGTTGGTGTTGGAAATATATTCAACTGCCCTTTGCCTAGTGATTGTGACTCAAGCTCTTTCAGAACCTTATTTAAAAAAAATATTATTGATAAAATTAATTCGAAATTTGATTTGATATATTTCTCTGCTGGTTTTGACGCACATAAATTAGATCCTTTAGCATCTATAAATTTAGAAGATAACGACTTTTATTGGGTGACAAAAATTGTATTGGAAAAATTTGCAAATAATGTTCCAATAATTTCAGTCTTAGAGGGCGGATACGATATGAAAGGTTTATATAACGGTTTAAATAATCATCTTAAAAAATTAGTTGAATACTCAAATGAATAAAAAAAAGGAAAATAATTTTGAAAGTGCACTAAAAAGATTAGAGGAAATATCTGATTTATTAGAGAATGAAGACACTCCTCTTGAGGATAGTATTAAATTATTTGAAGAGGGAATAGAGTTAAAAGAGTTTTGTGAAGAAAAACTGAAATCTGCAAAACTTAAAATAGATAAAATTGTAAAGAAAAATAAGTCTTTAAGTTCATCTGAATTTAAATAACTTAAAATTCAAATGTCAATTTTAAGTAAAATTAAAATCCCTAAAGATTTAAAAAAATTATCCTTTAATGAATTACAAAAACTAAATGATGAATTAAGAGATTATACAATAAAAGTTGTATCCAAAACAGGAGGTCATTTAGGAGCTAGCTTAGGAGTTATAGAATTAACTACAGCTTTACACTATGTTTTTGATGCACCAAGAGATAAAATTATTTGGGACGTAGGACACCAAACATATCCTCATAAAATTCTTACAGGCAGAAAAAATAAAATACACACTTTAAGAAAGAAAAATGGATTATCTGGTTTTACAAAAAGATCTGAAAGCATATATGATCCTTTTGGTGCAGCTCATAGTTCTACTTCAATCTCTGCTAGTTTAGGAATTACAGCTGCAAGAGATATATTAAATAAAAATTTTGATGTCATAAGCGTTATAGGTGATGGAGCTATCAGTGCTGGTATGGCTTTTGAGGGGCTTAATAATCTGGGTCATTTAAATAAAAACTCTCTCATTATTCTTAATGATAATGAGATGTCTATTGCTGAACCAGTTGGTGCAATGAGTAAATATCTTGTAAAATTATTGAGTTCAAAATCTTATGAGAGTTTTAGGGATATAATTAAAAATTTTACTAAAAAACTTCCAAATGAAGTTGGAGAATTTGCAAAAAAAACTGAAGGATATTTTAAAGGTTATCTGACAGGTAATACTCTATTCGAAGAATTAGGTTTAAATTATTTAGGTCCTGTTGACGGTCATAATTTAAAGTTATTGGTTCAATTGTTTAAAAAATATAAAAAAAAGGAGCTTCATGGCCCAGTATTCTTACACTTGATAACTCAGAAAGGGAGGGGCTATAAACCTGCTGAACAATCTAAAGATAAATTTCATGGAGTTTCATCATTCGACGTTAAGACAGGTATTCAAAACAAGTCTAAAGTCGTTACATATACAAATGTAGTAAGTGACACTCTTTTAAAATTAGCAAAAAAGGATAAAAAAATTGTTGCAATAACAGCAGCAATGCCCTCAGGAACAGGCTTAAATAAATTTCAAGAAAAATATCCTTTAAGATTTTATGATGTAGGTATAGCTGAACAACATGCTGTTACTTTTGCAGGAGGGATGACTACTGAGTCTATAAAGCCTTTTGTTGCAATATATTCTACGTTTCTTCAAAGAGCATATGACCAAGTTGTTCATGATATAGCGATACAGTCTTTACCTGTTAGATTCTTGATTGATAGGTCAGGTTTTGTTGGAGCTGACGGAGCTACACATGCTGGATCTTTTGATCTTAGTTACCTATGTTGTCTTCCTAATTTTATTGTTATGGCTCCATCTAATGGAGAAGAGTTAAAAAATATGATTAAATTAGCTCAGTCAATTAATAATAAACCCTCTGCAATAAGATACCCAAGAGACTTTGCATATGAATATAATAATAACAATAATTTTCAAAAAATATTTATAGGAAAAGGTAAGATACTAAAAAAAGGTAAAAGAATTGCTTTTCTTAATTTAGGCACAAGGTTAAAAAAAGTTTTAGAGATTAATGAAATGATAAAAAATCATCATAAATTAAATTGCACTGTAGTAGACATGAGATTTGCAAAACCAATTGATACTAAATTGATACAAAATCTAGATAAAACTCACGATATTTTTATTACTATTGAAGAAAATGCAATAGGTGGCTTTTCCAGTCAGGTAAATGATTTTTTAATCAATAAACTAAATAAAACTCCAAAAATATTAAACTTCTTTATGAAAGATGAATTTATCGACCAATCTGATATTGATGATCAATATAATAAATCTGGAATTTCAAAGGAATTAATATTTGATAAAGTATCTATGCTTTTAAAGTGATTTAGATTTATTTATTAAATACAGATCAGCTAATACAAAATTTGTCATTGCTACACCAACAGGTACTGCTCTTATACCAACACAGGGGTCATGACGACCAATAGTTCTAATTTTTGTCTTTTTTAAATTCTTAGTTATAGTTTTTTTTTCTGTTAGAACTGAGCTCGTGGGTTTTACTATATATCTAAATACAATATCTTGACCAGATGATATTCCACCTAAAACACCACCTGCATGATTAGTATCAAAGCTTATATTTTTTTTATTAAGATCCATTTGATCAGAAGCATTTGTTCCATCTAAATTCACAAGATTAAATCCACTACCAAATTCAATTCCTTTTACTGCATTAATACTCATAATTGCCTTTGATATTTCTGAATCAAGTTTTTGATAAATTGGTTCCCCAATACCCACAGGACAATTGGAGACCCTTACTTCTATTATGGCACCTAGCGAAGAACCATTTTTGCGATGAAATAAAATTAATTCTTCCCATTTTTTTAAAATAGTCTTATTAGGTGAGAAAAATGGATTTTTATTTATAAAGCTATTATTCCAGGATTTATCGTTAATTTTTTCATTTCCTATTTGTATAACTGCACTTGTCACTTTTAATTTATTACTGCAAAACTTTTTAAGAAGTAGTTCAGCTAAGGCTCCAGCAGCAACTCTCATTGCTGTTTCTCTTGCACTGGATCTTCCACCACCCCTGTAATCATAATTTTTGTATTTCATAAAATAGGTATAGTCAGCATGTCCGGGTCTAAATTTATTTTTAATATCTGAATAATCTTTGCTTCTCTGATCTGTGTTATGAATAATCATTGAAATAGGGGCACCTGTGCTCTTACCTTCAAAAACACCTGAAAGTATTTTTACTTCATCCTTTTCTTTTCTTTGAGTAGTAAACTTTGATTGGCCAGGTTTTCTCAAATTTAGCTTGGTTTGGATGAATTTAGTGTCAATTGTTATTCCTGATGGAAAACCATCTACTACACATCCTATAGCCTCTCCATGACTTTCCCCCCATGTAGTAAACTTTAATAAATTACCAAAAGAATTATGCGACATTGTTTAATTATTTATTGCTAAACTCATTTAACAACCCTGCTACTCCTTCAGCTTCATCTACAGCTACCATACCAACAGTATGATAACCGCAATCAACATGGTGAATTTCACCAGTTACGCCAGAAGAAAGGTCACTTAAAAGATACGTACCAGTATTACCAACATCTTCTAAAGTTACATTTCTCTTCAATGGAGAGTTAAGTTCGTTCCATTTTAAAATAAACCTAAAATCGCCAATACCAGATGCCGCAAGCGTTTTAATTGGGCCTGCAGATATTGCATTGACTCTAATATTTTTATCTCCCATATCTACAGCTAAATATTTAACAGATGCCTCTAACGCTGATTTGGCAACGCCCATTACATTATAGTGGGGCATAACTTGTTCTGCTCCATAATAAGTTAAAGTCAAAATACTTCCTCCATCATCCATTAAATCATAACAATATTTACAAGACTCAGTAAATGAATAACAGGATATATTTAAACTATTTAAGAAATTTTCTTTTGAAGTATTTACATACTTACCTCTTAATTCATTTTTATCTGCAAAGGCAACTGCATGAACAAAAAAATCTAATTTTCCCCATTCATTTTTGATTTGATCAAAAGCTCTTTTAACTGAGCCTTCGTCACTTACATCACATTGTATCAATAGATCAGAACCAATAGATTTAGCTAAAGGGTCTATTCTTTTCAATAAAAGATCATTTTGATAAGTAAATGCTAATTCTGCACCAAATTTCGCGCATTGTTGAGCAATACCCCATGCTATAGATTTATCATTGGCTACTCCCATGATTAGTCCTTTTTTATTTTTTAAATCCATTTTTTGCTAAAACTAATATAATACTCATACCATGTCAGATAAATTAAATCCAATTATTAAGTTTAAAGAATGGTTTGATTTAGCCACAGAAAAGGAGATCAATGATCCTAATGCAATGTGTCTTTCAACAGTTGACGATAATAATTCTCCTCATTCAAGGATGGTTTTATTAAAGGATTATAGCGATGCTGGTTTTATTTTTTATACTAACTACGAAAGCAACAAAGGAAATGATATTTTAAGAAATACCAATGTTTGCCTAAATTTTCATTGGAAGTCACTGCTAAGACAAATCAGAATAGAGGGTAAAGTTGAAAAAGTATCAAAAGAAACATCTGATAAATATTTTAATTCTAGACACTATTTAAGTAGAATAGGTGCCTGGGCTTCAAATCAATCAAAGATTTTAAAGTCAAGAAGTGATTTAGAAGATAAAATCGAATTCTACAAAGGTAAATATCCTGAAAGCAGAGATTTTCCTCGTCCAGATTACTGGGGTGGATTTATAGTCAAATATTCAAAAATAGAGTTTTGGGAAGATATGCCTCACAGAATTCACAAAAGAGAAGTGTTTGAACTAAATAATAATGATTGGGTTACCTATACACTTAGTCCTTAAATTTTTTTTGAGTATTCACTCCATCTTTTTAATAAATCAGAACTAGACGACTCTTTGTGACTACCACCTATTCCAAACTTCAAATCAATATTGTATTGTTTAGCTGTTTCAAATTCTAAAATTTTAGAGGAGTCTGATCTATCTCCTCCATTAGCAAAAATAATTTTATCATTTGAATATTTATTTCTAATTTTTATTAATAAGTTATTAGCACTTCCCTTATCATCATCTTCAAATTCCATAGTTTCGTTCACAACATTTAAGCTACTCACAACATATATTCTATGCTTGATATCCATAAAGTAGTTACCTTTTTTATTTATCAACCATTTATTAGAATTTACACCAACAATTAAATAATTAGAAAACTTAAGACATTCTTTCATCATCATGATATGTCCAGGATGAATGGGGTCGAAACCACCTGATACGATACTTATTATTCTATTTTCCATTTTTTATAGAAGATAGATAGTTCTCTAACTTTAAATGATCATCTTTTGAAATATAATTTGGTGAAACATTTAATATATCTTGCCAAGTTGCAAGATAATTTAAATTAACCTTCATTTTTGAAATATTTTTTTTTGCATTAGGGTATATGCCATAGAAAAAAATTACATATATGTCTTTTACTTTGAGATCATTTTGTCTTAAAGCCTTTATGAAGTGTAATTTGCTACCTCCATCAGTAGCCATATCCTCAACTAAAATTGATTGAGAATTTTTTTTAAAATCCCCTTCAATTAGTTTTCCTTTTCCAAATCCTTTAGGGCTCTTTCTAATGTAAATCATTGGGTTCTTCATCTTCTGACAAAGGAAGGAAGAATAGGGGATTCCTGCAGTTTCACCACCTGCTATGACAGTAGAACTACTTTTATATTTAGATTTAATTTGTTTACTTATCTCATTGATAATAACTTCTCTTTCTTTAGGAAAGGAGATAAGCTTTCTACAATCAACATAAACTGGACTTTTTTTACCAGAAGTTAAGGTAAATTTTTTTTTGAAATTTATATTAACGCAACCAATACTTAAAAGTAAATTTGCTATTTTTTCTCTATTATTTTTGATTTTGACCTTCGGCATTTTTCTGAACAATATTTAACATCATTCCATACTTTTTCCCATTTTTTTCTCCAATTAAAAGGTCTTTGGCAGACCAAACAGATTTTAAATTCTTTTTTATTCAGTTAAATTATCTTCTCAATCTCTTTATCTTCAAGATTACCATTAATAATAACAAGAGGACAATGTAATGAACTTGATTTTTCATATATTAATTTATCAATAAGAGGACCAGGCTTCCCAATATCCTTACTCGTTGCGAGAATAATCGTAGAGTTAGATGAATATTTATTTAAAAAATTTACAAATTCATCGATTTCATTAAACTTAAATATCTCTGATTTTGCTTTAATTTTAGATTTTTCGAATATGAAACTTTGCACTTCTTTGTGTTTTAGCTTTTCAGTTTCAATTTGGTCTTTATCTAAAATTTTTTCAGTTAATGATGTAAGCATCATACCCTCACTGACACTTTGAATGAAACTCACTGTTGTAATACTTGATTTAGTTACTTTTGCTCTTCTTACAGCAAACTTAACAGCAGTCCACATCTCCTCACTTTGATCAATTACTACAAAATAATTTCTATTATTAAATTTTTTCATTTCCTTCTAAATATTAGATTTGTTAATAAACTTAGCAATAATGATATTACAATTAAAATAAAAATGTAAATAAAAGACTCTTTTTTTAATAACTCTTCCAATTTAAATGAGATACCACCTTTTTTTATTATTAAATTTTTTGAAGACATTTTTATGATTTGATCATTTTTTAATTCATACATATAAACTTTAATATTTCCTGGTGATATATTATCTGGTATGAGAAATTTTTTTAAAAATAAATTTCCATTTAAGTTTTCAAGTTCCTCCTCAATATACAAATTTTTACTTTTCATTGCTTTTCTGATTTCATATAGCCTTACAGAAGGGTTGCTTATTAGCGGATGTTTATCTTTTAAAGTCGATAATAGAAATATTTCATTTAAAGTTTTTTTTGGGGTAGTAAAGATAGCAAAAAAACTTGGTTGATTATTTAAACTTTGAGTTTTGTTGATCCATAAATAGCCTTCTTTAACCTTAGTTGTTAATTTAGCCTCCTTATCTTCTCCCTCAAAAATAAAAATGATACTACTTTCTTTGTCTTTGTTGCCAAACAACACCACTTCTTTACCTAAAAAATTTGAATTTATTTCAATGTCAAATTCATCTAAAGAAAAATTAGATGCAAAAGTAATTTTAGAAAATAATAGAATAATTAAGACGAATTTATACATAATTGATAATAAATAAATTCTCAGGCGTTCTAAATAAATCATATGCTAAAAAAGAAGAAATTATTAATAGTAGCATTCCAAATGTTACTTTTAAATTTTCTTGATCAAGCAAATCAACTATTCTTGATGCAACTGCAGCACCAACAGAACTACTAATGATTAAAACTAATGCTAATACAAAATCTATATTTTGATTAATATAAATTTGCAAAAACAAAGATACAAAAGAAACTATTGTGATGTTAAATAATGACGTTCCTATGACTGAAATTGTTTTCATTCCTAAAAGATAAATCATACAAGGTATAAGTATAAAACCCCCACCTATCCCAGTTAGACCAGTCAAAACTCCAATAAGAAAACCTATAAATAATGGAGCTAAAATACTTATATATAACTTTGATTTTCTATATTTAAATTTTAATGGAAGACCGTGTATCCAAGAATGCTGATGCAATTTAAATTTTTTATCTTTATGAACAATATTAACTTTTGCAGTTTCGTATAGAATAAAAGTAGCAGTAATGATTAACAGGACGATATATATGCTATTCAAATAATTATCTATTAAGCCAATATTTTTCAGGTTATTTAAGATTAACACTCCAAAAAATGTTCCAAATAATCCTCCAATAACCATAGTTACACCCATTTGGTAATCTATATTTTTTCTTTGAAAATGACTTACTACTCCTGTTGAAGTAGAAGCAAATACTTGAACAGTAGTAGTTCCAACTGCCACTGCTGGAGGTATTCCAACTAATATCAATAAAGGGGAGGATATAAATCCCCCACCAATACCAAAGAGTCCAGAAATAAAACCTATTCCAATACCAAGGGAAATTAATATATAAATATTTATAGATATTTCTGCAATAGGTAGGTAAAAATTCATATATTGTTAAAAAATATTATACTTAAAATTAATAAAATAAATTAATGATTAAATACACCTTAGCATTCGCGTGTTCAAGCGATGGTTTTATTGCAAAATACTCTGGAGATAATCCATTTGAATGGACAAGCCATGAAGATAAAAATCACCTAAATACCCTAATTAAGAATCATAAATGGCAGGTAATGGGTAGGAAAACTCATGAATTAAATCCTAATGACACTAGATCAAGAGTTATCTTTTCAAGAAAATACCAAGAAATTAAACAAATCAAAAATTCTATTAATCAATTCTATTTTAACCCAGACTTTAATCAGTGGGAAGAATTTGAAAATCTTTGCCAAGAAAGTGTTTTAGTATTAGGAGGAACTAGCGTTCACGACTTTTTTTTATATGCTGACTTAATTGATGAGATTTTTATTACTATTGAACCTCTTACATTTAATGAAGGTATACCAGCTTTTACATACATAAACTTTAAAGATTTAACCCCTTATTTAGAGGAAAGAGGATATCGTCATACTGAACAAAAAATTAATGATGGTGGGTCTTTATTAGTTAGTTTCTCTAAAACTTAAAAACTCAGTGTAATCATCTTTATCGTTTACATTAAAAAACTCAACTTTTTTATCTTTTGTAAAATTTACAAAACCAAATCCTATTTCATCTGCAAACTTCATAATTTTGTATCCATCATTGTTTAGAAGAACATTTTCTAAATTCTTATAAATTTTTAAAGACCAAAAAGAAAACATTGGTTCAATAATATTATTAATTTTGGAAATATATGCATTGTTATTTTTTTTAGAAATTGAAAGAAAAATATCTATTATTTTAGTATTTATAATTGGTGCATCAGTAGGAAAAAGCGCAAACCATAGATCCTCATCTGTGTTCTTGTATAAATCTAGAGCGCTATGTAAACCAGCTAAGGGTCCTTTATAACCTTCAATCTTATCTTTAACGACTCTATATCCTAATTCTTCGTACTTTTGAATATCCCTATTTGCATTTATAATAATTTCATATGATTTATCTTTTAGACTATTTGTTAAAATCTCAATAAAATTTTTGTTATTAAATTTTAAAAAACTTTTATTCTCATAGCCCATTCTTGAAGATTTACCCCCAGTCAGGATAACTGATATGAGTTTACTCATTGTCGGTGTATCTAAAGTCGCCAGACAAAATATTAAATCTTTTACCTCTTATTCTACCAATCATTGTTAAACTTTTCTTTCTAGCTATTTCAACAGCCCATGCTGTAAATCCTGAACGTGAGAGTAATATTGGTATCTCCATTTTAATGCACTTCAATACCATTTCACTAGTTAATCTACCTGTAGTGTAAAAAGACATTTCTTTAACATTAATTTTTTTCTCTAGTATCAAACCAGCGATTTTATCGACAGCATTATGTCTTCCTACATCCTCAAAATAGTAAAGAGGATTTTCCCCCTTACAAAGCACACATCCATGAATAGCACCAACAGATAAATACAAACTTGGTTCAGTATTAATTTTTTTTGATAAATTAATTAACTGTTGATGGTTTATTTTGATTTTCTTATTTAAGGAAATAGAATTTATTTCTTCAAACAAATCTCCAAATACAGTGCCTTGAGCACAACCAGAGGTATTTACTTTCTTTTTTAATTTTTCCTCATAATTTGTTTTGCTCTTAGTTCTAACAACTACTGTTTTTAGGTCTTTATGAAATTCAATTTTTTTTACATCCTCAATACTATTCAACATTCCCTGATTGAATAGATATCCAATAGCTAAATATTTTGGATAATCGCCTATAGTCATGATTGTAACAATCTCTTGATTGTTCAAATAAAGGGTAAGAGGTTTTTCTTCAATAATTGGAATTTTTGTCATTTCTCCTTTTTCATTAATTGATTTTTTTAATTTGAATAAGGATTTATTATTTACACTTGGTTTGATCAAAAAATCTGTCATATTTTTCTTGATTGTATTATGGTGACAAAGTGAAAACAATAGCTGTTATTGGTTGGAAAAATAGTGGCAAAACCACTTTGGTAAGCAATTTAGTAAAATATTTTAAAGAAAAAAAAATAAAAGTTGGTGTTGTAAAACATGCTCACCACTCATTTGATATTGATCATCCTAATACGGATAGCTATAAAATTCGAAAATCTGGAGCATACAAAACAACACTGGTATCTGATAAAAGACTTGCATTAATGGAAGAGAAAATTACACCAGATATACATCTAGGCAGTTTAATAGATCTCAATAAAGATTGTGATTTATTAGTGTTTGAGGGTTTTAAGAGTTATGATGAGTTAATTAAACTAGAGGTACATATACAAAAGAACGATAAAGACTACCTCTATAAATCTATTAATAATGTTAAATATTTAGTTACAGATGATGATTTGGATCATCCAATACAAACCTTTAATCATAGTCAAATAGATAAAATTGCATCAGAAATATATAATGAAAATTCCTAAGTTAATATCATTCGAGCTCGCGCAAAAAATAATTATTCAAGAAAAAGAGAAATTATTTAAAGAAACTAGAGTTAAATTAGATAAATCTAATAATATGGTTGCATCAAGAGCAATTATTTCACCAATAAACCTTCCTCTACAAAGTTGTGCAGGACTTGATGGTTATATTATTTCAAATAAAAATTTAAAAAAAATATTGATATCGAAAAGATTACTTAACGCAGGGCATTCATATAATAAATTAAATCCCAAGTTAGCATATAAAATAAATACGGGTGCCATTATTCCACAAAAATTTCAAAATTTTATTTCCTTAGAAAATGCAAAAATAGAGGACAATAATTTAATAATTAAATATTCTAAAATTTCTAATAAAGATATTAAAAAAAAAGGAGAAGATTTAAAAAAAAATAAAATTTTAGTCAAAAAAAATGAAAAAATTGATTTTATAAAAATAGCATTACTTTCATCTGTAGGAATTACTAATTTATGGATATATAAGCCTTTAAATGTCGGTGTCGTATCTTCAGGAAATGAATTAATTAAATCTGGCAAAAAAATAAAAGACCATCAAGTTTATGACTCAAACAAAAATCAAATAATTTATTTTTTAAAGAAATTTAATATAAAAGCTAAAGATTTAGGTGTACTAAAAGACGACCAATTAAAAATCAAAAGCTTTTATAAAAATAATCAAAATAAATTTGATATCATTATAAGTTCTGGCGGATCATCATTTAGTTCGAAAGATTTTATATCATCTTTCCTAGAAGATCATACTGATCTACTTTTTAAATATGTAAGAATTCAACCTGGTCGACCAGTAATTTTTTCAAAACAAAAATCTAACTTCTTTTTTTCACTTCCAGGAAACCCCTTAGCAGTTTTCATTAACTTATTTTTCCTAATAAGTTTATTCATAGATCCCTCTCGTAAAAATAATCTTAAAATTACTAAATATTATAGATCTGCTTTTTCAGAAAATAAAAAATTTAATATAACAAAATTTTACCGCGTAAAATTATCTAAAAACTTATTATATACCCACAATTCAAAAGGGTCGGCAAAACTAATCTCTCTCGCAGAAGCTGACGGTTTAGCTATTGCTCCAGAGGATACAAATAAAATAAAAAAAGGTGAAAAGATTAAATTTATTGAATTTTAAATTTTATATTGACTAATTTACCCTCTTTTTTGAGCGAAATTATCTTATATTTATTTTCTTCACAAAAATTTTTAAAGTCAAACTGTGATAAAGGGTCATCACTTTCTATTGTGAGAACATCATTTTTTTTTAGTTTTTTTATAAATTTTTCAGCTTTTAATACAGGTATAGGGCATTCAAATCCTTTAGTATCTAGATAATAATTCATTTACATATATATTTATTTTAAAAATCCATGGAAATAAAGAATTTAGAAATTATTTTAGCTTTAGATAGTGAGAAGCATTTCAATAGAGCTGCAGAAAAACTTAATATTTCGCAACCTGCTTTATCTATGAAATTAAAGGCTTTAGAAAATGAAATAGGAGTTAGACTTGTAAAAAGAGGTAAGAATTATATTGGGTTAACTTCTGAAGGTGAAATTTTTAAAGAAAGATTTAAAAATATAGTTAAAGAATATTCTAATATAAAACAGTTAAGTACTGAGTTAAAAAATAATTTAACAGGAAATTTAAGAATAGGAGTAATTCCAACTGCTTTATTAGAGGTTTCTTTTTTACTCAATAGTTTCGTCAAGAAATTTACTAATGTTAAATTACAAGTTATTTCTATGTCCTCAAATGAGATTGATCGAAATCTTCATGATTTTAAATTGGATCTTGGTATTAGCTATTTAGAAAATGAGCCAATTCTAGGAGTTGAAAAAATACCTCTTTATAAAGAGACATATTACTTAATTTCTAAAAAAGAGGATCTAAAAGATAAAAAGAAGATTAAATGGCAAGAATGTGGCAATTTAGATTTATGTCTAATTTCAAAAGAAAATCAATTCAGAAGAATTTTAGATGCGGTATTTAAAGAAAATAATATCAATCCTAGAGTTTTAATTGAGTCAAATTCTATGACACATATATACTCACACGTTAATAGTTCTGAATTCTCTACCATAATGCCATATATTTTCACTCAATCTTTTAACTACGATGAAAATACAAATTTTATTCAATTAGTTTCCCCTGAAATCATGCATAAAGTAGGTATTGTTCATATAGATGATAAAAGTCCCTCACCTGTAAAAAATAACTTTTTAAAGTTCTTAAAAAGTTTTAATAAGTAATACTTATCAATTAATTACTTATTGATAATTGATTCTTAATAAAAAATTACTACATTACACATAATGAAAGAAGACTCTCAAAGTAAGATTCATCCTGGCTCTGGTAGAAGAAAAGCGCTTGAATTTAATAAAGGGCGCCAAAGTGATGATCAGTCATTAGACGATCTTAAAAAACTTATACCAAATGATTATTTTAGACAAAGAGATATGTTAATTGAAAGTCTTCATTTAATTCAAGATCAATATAAATGTCTTAAACCTAGACATTTAACTGCCCTTTCAGAGTTAACTAATTTACCTCTAACTGAAATTTATGAGACTGCCTCATTCTACGCTCACTTTGATATATATAAAGAAGATGATTTAACCCCACCTGATACAACCATAAGAGTGTGTGATGGTATTACATGCGAGATGAACGGATGTAAATCTTTGGAAAAAGATTTAAATGACAATTTGGATACCAATGTAAGAGTTGTCAGAGCTCCATGTATGGGAAGATGTCACCAGGCACCAGTAGTTGAAGTAGGAAAAAAACATTTTGTAAATGCAAATGTAAGTCTAGTTCAAAAAGCTTTAGAAGAACAAGATACAAAACCTGTTATTCCAAATTACATAAGTTACGAAGATTATGTAAAAGAGGGTGGATATAAAATTTTAAAAGACTGTATTGAAGATAAGAAAGACCCTATGAAATTGATCGAAGAAATGGAGCAATCAGGACTGAGAGGTTTAGGTGGTGCAGGATTTCCAACAGGTAGAAAATGGAGATTTGTTAGAGCTGAAGATAAACCAAGGCTCATGGCTATTAATGGAGATGAGGGTGAACCAGGAACATTCAAAGATCATCATTATTTGACTCGAGATCCACATAGATTCCTTGAGGGTATGTTAATCGCTGCGTGGGTTATTGAAGCTACTGATGTTTATATATATATGCGAGATGAATATCCTGATGTGATTAAATTTTTAAAAAAAGAAATTAAAATTTTAGAGGATAATAACTTAAATATTAAAACTAGAATTCATTTTAGAAGAGGGGCAGGTGCTTATATCTGTGGTGAAGAGTCTTCTATGTTAGAGAGCTTAGAGGGTAAGAGAGGATTACCAAGACATAAACCCCCATTTCCATCTCAAGTAGGTTTGTTTGGTAGACCCACTTTAATTCATAATGTTGAAACTGTTTTTTGGGTAAGAGAAATTCTTGAAAAAGGTGCCGTTTGGTTTAGCAGCCATGGTCTTAATGGTAGAAAGGGTTTAAGAACATACTCGGTTTCTGGAAGGGTAAAAAACCCTGGTGTAAAGTTAGCCCCAGCTGGTATCACAATAAAACAGCTCATTGATGAATATTGTGGTGGAATTCAAGAAGGACATACCTTCAAAGCGTACCTACCAGGCGGAGCTTCTGGTGGTATCCTTCCTGCGAAATTAGACAATGTTCCATTAGATTTTGATACACTACAAGAACATGGTTGTTTCATCGGATCTGCCGCAGTGGTGGTGTTATCTGATAAAGATAATATGAAGGATATTGCTAAGAATTTGATGTTCTTTTTTCATGATGAGAGTTGTGGTCAATGTACTCCATGCAGAAATGGAACTGAGAAAGCTCTTAAACTAATGAATGAATCCTCTTGGGACGTTGATCTCCTCAAAGAATTATCATCAGCAATGATGGACGCCTCAATATGTGGCTTAGGACAGGCAGCACCAAACCCAATGCTATCTGTTATTAAACATTTCCCTGAAGAGGTAACAAACTAATGTCAGAAAATATTAAATTCAAGATTGATGGGAATGAATATTTAGCTGGTAAAGATGAGTCTATCTGGGACGTTGCAAAAAAAAATAATATAGATATTCCCCATCTTTGTTATTCTCCTGAGCCGGGTTATCGAGCAGACGGTAACTGCCGTGCATGTATGGTCGAAATTAAAGGTGAGAGAACTCTTGCTGCTTCATGTATCCGTAAACCAACTGAGGGTATGGAGGTCACCGTAAATTCTTCTAGAGCAGAAAAATCTCGCTCTATGGTTTTTGAGCTTTTAGTATCTGATCAACCTGACAAAAATGTTTCACCTGATCCTGAGTCAAAATTTTGGAACTGGTCAGATAAATTAGGTGTCAGCGATAGCCGTTTCCCAAGTAAAAATAAAATAGAATTAGACAGGTCTCATAAAGCTATGAGTGTTAATTTAGATGCATGTATTAATTGTAATTTATGTGTTCGTGCTTGCCGTGAGGTTCAGGTTAATGATGTGATTGGTATGGCTTATAGAGGTTCAACAGCTAAAGTAATTTTTGATTTGGACGATCCAATGGGTAATAGCACTTGTGTTGCGTGTGGAGAGTGTGTTCAAGCTTGTCCAACAGGAGCTCTTATGGAGTCCACTGTTGTCAATGAAGAAGGTCATAGAGACGCTTATTCAGATAAAGTAGTAGAGAGTGTTTGCCCTTACTGTGGAGTTGGATGTCAAACCGAAGTCCACGTTAAAGATGAAAAAATTTTATACGTTGATGGAAAAAATGGTCCCGCAAACGAAAATAGACTATGTGTTAAAGGCAGATTTGGTTTTGATTATATAAATCATGATGGGAGACTTACCAAACCCTTGGTTAGAAAATCAGGTGTAAATAAAGATCCAAATTTAGAAATTAAAGATGCTGATATTTATGATTATTTTGAAGAAACCACTTGGGAAGACGCTCTAAGTAGGGCTTCAGCAGGCTTTTTAAATTTAAAAGAAGATCATGGGCCAAAAAGTTTAGCTGGTTTTGGATCCGCGAAGTGTTCTAATGAAGAGGCTTATCTCTTTCAAAAATTAGTAAGAGTAGGTTTTGGATCTAATAATGTCGATCACTGTACTAGACTTTGCCATGCCTCTTCAGTTGCAGCACTAATGGAATGTGTTAATTCTGGAGCTGTATCAGCACCGTTTATGTCTGCGTCTGATGCAGACTGTGTAATCGTAATTGGCGCGAGACCGACAGAAAACCATCCAGTAGCAGCTACTTATCTCAAACGCGCTGCTAAGAGAGGTGCAAAACTTGTTGTGATGGACCCAAGAAAACAAGGTTTAACAAAGCACGCTACTCATAATCTACAATTTAAAGCTGGTACTGACGTTGCTATGCTCAATGCACTTTTATACACAATTGTGGAAGAAAAACTTTATGACGAACAATATATTCAAGGACAAACTGAAGGCTTTGAAAAATTACAAGAAGAAATAAAAGATTTTTCTCCTGAGAAAATGGAAGCCATTTGTGGTATTAAAGCTCAGGAACTACGTGAGGTTGCGAGGCTTTATGCAAAATCAGAGAGATCAATTATATTCTGGGGCATGGGAATTTCTCAGCACGTTCATGGAACAGATAACGCTAGATGTTTAATCGCACTAGCCTTAACAACCGGACAAATTGGTAGAGAGGGAACAGGACTACATCCATTAAGAGGGCAGAATAATGTTCAAGGCGCCTCTGATGCTGGATTAATTCCAATGGTCTTCCCAGATTATCAATCTGTTGAAGATGGAAGTATTCATCAAAAATACGAAAATTTTTGGAAGACAGGCTTAGACGATAAAAAAGGTTTAACAGTTGTCGAAGTTATAAATAAAATTTTAGAAGACGAAATTAAAGGGATGTACATTATGGGAGAAAATCCTGCAATGTCAGATCCAGACCAAAAACACGCAAGAGCAGCATTAGCTAAATTAGATCATCTAGTAGTCCAAGATATTTTTATGACAGAAACTGCTTGGCACGCAGATGTTATTCTTCCATCTTCAGCACATGCTGAAAAAACTGGAACTTATACAAATACTAATAGACAAGTGCAATTAGGTCGTCAGGCGGTAGCTCCTCCAGGTTCTGCGAGACAAGATTGGTGGATTACTCAGGCTATAGCTCAGGGTTTGGGCTTAGATTGGAGTTATTTACACCCAAGAGATATCTTTAATGAAATGGCACAAGTCATGCCGTCATTAAAGAATATAACTTATGAGAGATTAGAAAATGAAAACTCAGTTACATATCCTTGTGATGATCTAAATAAACCTGGAAATGAAATTATATTTAATGAAAATTTTCCAACTGCAAATGGAAGAGGTAAAATAGTTCCTGCTAAATTAATACCTCCAGCAGAGTTACCAGATGATGATTTTCCAATGATTTTAACCACTGGTAGGTTGTTAGAGCACTGGCATACAGGTTCCATGACTAGAAGAGCAAATGTCTTAGATCATCTTGAACCAGAAGCAATAGTAAGTATGAATAGATGGGATATGAAAAGAATGACAATTAATCCTGGAGATCAAGTTTTAGTTAAAACTAAAAGAGGATCACTTGCTATTAAAGTTAGGAGTGATAAAGAAATTCCTGAAGGTATGGTTTTTATGCCTTTCTGTTTTGCAGAGGCTGCAGCAAATGTATTGACTAACCCACAACTAGACCCAATTGGCAAAATCCCAGAATTTAAGTTTAGTGCAGCAAGTGTAGAAAAAATACAAGCTGTAGCAAATTAATTTTAAAAAATATTTAGAACTTCTTTGATAGGTATGTTTTTATTATGAATAATTAAACCTATGAGAACTATAAAGAGAAAATTAATTGTCATAATAAAATGAAAAAATTTAAATTTTGATTGATAGTTAATGTTTTCACTTTCAAGTACAAGTAATGATTTATTTTGTTTAATTGATGGTTGATTATCTATCTGATGAAATATGCTTAATTCCCCATCTAATGATTGATCCACTTGTGTGACCTCAGATTTATTTTGTAAAAAAGAATCAAGAGAATTTATTTTCTTTTCTAAAGATTCAATTTTTGAATTTAATTCATTAAAATCTAATTTATCATTATTAGATTTCACTTCTATTGTAGGTGATGCTTGTTCAACCTTTGGACTATATTCTTTATTTTCTAATTGTTTTTTAATTTCAGCTAATGAGTCTAAAATTTTTTTGGACTTATCTTCGTTTAAATTTGAAGTATTGCTTTTTGAAGTATCTCTACCAAATTGATCAATGTCTAAAACCATAAACTTTAAGATTAATGTAACTCTTAGAAATAATCAATTGAAGACAGTGGTGCCGCCTGCCGGGATCGAACTGGCTACCTGATGATTACAAATCAACTGCTCTACCAAGTGAGCTAAGGCGGCATTGTGTAATTATTTATATTAAAATTTAAAATAAACAATATTTAAAAAGTACTAATTTTGAAATGATAAGCAGCAATTGCTAGAGAATTAGCAGCATTATAACTATCAATTCCATTCACATTCACCTGTGGGATGCATATTTTAAAGTCACTCTTACTTATTATATTTTTTCTAATACCCTTTCCCTCACTACCAACTATAATCACTGACTTATTATCAAATTTAAAATCTTTATTAATTTCCTGACCACTCATATCCAAGGAATATATCCAATATCCACTTTTTTTTAAAACCTCTATTGACCTGTTTATATTTTTGGAAACATGATATTTCAATACTTCAACAGCTCCAGACGAAGTTAAAGAGGTTACGTCATTAATATCTGCTGAAGAATGTTCAGAGAGCAGTAAACCATCAGCACCTATTAGAAGTGCTGTTCTTATTATATTTCCTAGGTTATTTTGATCTGTGATTTGATCAGCTACAATTATAAGTGATTTTTCGTTATTTTTAATAATATCTTCTAAATTAAAGGGTTTATATTTCTCTCTTCTTATGACGATATCATTAAAAAACCTATCATTTTTAATACCAAGTCTAGAAAAATCATTTTTTTTCAATAACCTTGTCTTATTATTAAGTTTATTTTGTTCTATTAATTCTGAAAAATACGATTTTTTTTCAATATTTATGAAAATTTCAATTATTTTTTCTGGATTGTGCAATATACAACTTGTGCATGAATTTATACCTAAAATAAGCATAGTTTCTAAATAGCAGTAAAAAATTAGGAAGTCTATTGACTTTCAAAGACAATTATCTATTAATCAACAACTGTTTTATACACTTTGGAGGGATGGCCGAGTGGTTAAAGGCGGCAGACTGTAAATCTGTTCACGCAAGTGTACGTAGGTTCGAATCCTACTCCCTCCACCACTTTTTTCTCACTTTTCTTATTGAATTTTAAAGAAAAATTAGTAGTTTATCGGAACTCACAAGGATTTGATTTTGAGTATGTTTTGTAGTGGTTACCCGCTAATTCGCGGGTGTAGCTTAATGGTAAAGCTCCAGCCTTCCAAGCTGGCTACGAGGGTTCGATTCCCTTCACCCGCTCCAATTGCATTGAAAAAATTAAGTAACAGATATTAAAAAAAGAGGTAACAACTTAAAATGACTAAAGAAAAATTTGACAGATCGAAAGAACACGTCAACATCGGAACTATCGGTCACGTCGACCACGGTAAAACCACACTTACTGCTGCAATTACAAAAGTATTAGCTGAAAAAGGTGGCGCGGAGTTTACTGCATATGACGAAATTGATAAAGCACCTGAAGAAAAAGAGAGAGGTATAACAATTTCAACTGCGCACGTTGAATATTCAACAGACAAAAGACACTATGCTCACGTTGACTGTCCTGGTCACGCAGACTATGTAAAAAATATGATTACTGGTGCTGCTCAGATGGATGGCGGTATATTAGTTGTTAACGCAGCTGATGGTCCAATGCCTCAAACCCGTGAACACATTCTTTTAGCAAGACAGGTTGGTGTACCTGCACTTGTTGTTTATTTAAACAAAGTTGACCAGGTAGATGATCAAGAATTATTAGAACTTGTTGAAGTTGAAATTAGAGAACTGTTATCAAAATACGATTTTCCTGGTGATGATATTCCTATCGTTAAAGGATCAGCTCTTGCTGCAGTAGAAGATAGAGATGAAGAGATTGGAAAAAATTCAATTGTTGAATTAATGTCAAAAATTGACGAGTACATTCCTGCTCCAACAAGAGAATTAGACAAACCATTCTTAATGCCAGTTGAAGATGTATTTTCCATTTCTGGAAGAGGTACTGTTGTTACTGGAAGAGTAGAACAAGGCATCATTAAACCTGGTGAAGAAATTGAAATTATTGGTTTGAAAGATACAGCTAAAACAGTTTGTACTGGTGTAGAAATGTTCAGAAAACTTTTAGACTCAGGTGAAGCTGGTGATAATATTGGTGCACTTCTTCGTGGTACTAAAAAAGAAGAAGTTGAAAGAGGCCAAGTTTTAGCGGCTCCTGGTAGTATAAAACCACACAAAAAATTTAAAGCCGAGATTTATGCTTTAAGTAAGGAAGAGGGTGGAAGACATACCCCTTTCTTTGCAAACTACAGACCTCAGTTTTATTTTAGAACTACTGACGTTACTGGTTCAATTAAATTACCTGAAGGCACTGAAATGGTTATGCCTGGAGATAATATTACTCTTGAAGTCGAGCTGTTAGCTCCTATCGCAATGAATAACAATTTACGTTTTGCTATTCGTGAAGGTGGAAGAACAGTTGGATCAGGAGTTGTTTCAGAGATTATCGAGTAAAAATATTCTCTGCAGTAATACTAATATGAAGGAGTGTAGCTCAATTGGTAGAGCGCCGGTCTCCAAAACCGGAGGTTGCGGGTTCGATGCCTGCCACTCCTGCCAAAACAGAAAAAAAAAATATGAAATTTAATCCAGCTAAATATTTAAGAGAAGTTCGACAGGAGGTATCTAAAGTTACCTGGCCCTCCAAACGAGAAACTTTTACATCAGCTGGAATTGTTTTGGTTGTGATTAGTATTGCTGCAATTATTTTGATGCTCTTAGATCAATTTTTTTCATTTATTGTGAGAATAGTTTTAGGTTAATTCAATGGTTGAAAGTACAGACTCTTCAAAATGGTATGTTGTACATTGTCATTCTGGATTTGAAAAAAAAGTAGCAGACTCAATTTTAGACGAAGCAAAAAAAGTTAATTTAGAGGATTCAATATCTGAAGTTTCTGTGCCTACCCAAGCAGTTGTTGAAGTAAGAAGGGGTGTCAGAGTTAATTCCGAAAAAAAATTTTTTCCAGGATATGTTTTAATCAAAATGATTATGAATGATGATACTTGGCACTTAGTGAGAGATATCCCAAAAGTTTCAAATTTTCTTGGAACAAAAGACAAACCAATTGCTATATCAGAAAGAGAAGTATCTAAATTATTACAAGATATTACAGAGGGTGTTGATAATCCTAAACCTAAATTTGAGTACGAAGTTGGCGAACAAATTAAAGTATCAGATGGTCCATTTGCTTCATTTAGTGGTATTATAGAAGAGGTTGACAGTTCAAGACAAAAGCTTAAAGTGTCCGTCTCAATTTTTGGGAGACCGACACCTTTAGAGTTAGATTATTCACAAGTGGTTAAAGGCTAATTACATGGCAAAAGAAGTTTTAGGATATATAAAATTACAAATTCCAGCTGGATCAGCAAACCCTGCTCCTCCTGTTGGACCTGCCTTAGGTCAAAAAGGATTAAACATCCAAGATTTTTGTAAACAGTTTAATGATAAGACAAAGGATTTGGAAAAAGGTGCTCCAATTCCAACTGTAATCACTGCTTATAAAGACAGATCATTTGATTTCGTAACAAAAAAACCTCCAGTTACTTTCTATTTAAAGAAAGCTGCAAAAATTAAAAAAGGTTGTCAAACACCTGGCCGATCAAAGTTAGGTAAAGTTACAATGAAACAAGTTGAAGATATTGCAAAAGAAAAATTAGAAGATCTTAATGCTTATGACATTGAGCAAGCATCAAAAATTATACTTGGATCAGCAAGATCGATGGGTATGGAAGTAGTATAATGAATTTAACTAAAAATAAAAAAAAACAAATTGAAGGTATTGACTTTTTAAAGTCTTACAAAATATCTGATGCAGTTAAAATTATTAAAGAAAAAAAATATGTAAAATTTGATGAGTCTTTAGAGGTATGTATTAATACAGGTATTGACTCTAAGCAGTCAGACCAAAATGTCAGAGGAAGCTTTATTCCTCCTCATGGATTGGGGAAAAAGGTTTTAATTGCTGTTTTTGCTCAAGGAAAAGCTGCAGAAGAAGCTAAAGCAGCTGGTGCAAAACATGTTGGTGGAGAAGATCTGGTTGCTATTCTTGAAAAAAAGATTGACGTAGATGTTATTGTCGCCACTCCAGATATGATGTCAGTTGTTAGTAAAATAGCAAAGATTTTAGGACCCAAAGGTTTAATGCCTAACCCTAAAACGGGTACTGTCACAAATGATGTAAAAAGCACAATTGAAAATATTAATAAAGGACTTGTTGCATATAAAAATGATAAAGCAGGAACTATACACGCTGCACTTGGAAAAATTAGCTTTGAAGAGAGTCAATTAACCGAAAATGTAGTTTCTTTTCTTGATGAAATTAAAAAAATAAAACCATCTGGATTAAAAGGTAATTTTGTAAATTCTGTTTACTTATCCTCTTCCATGGGATTTGGTTTAAGGGTTGAAATTTAATGAATAAAGCCGAAAAACAACAATATATTGAAAATCTTGATCAAATGTCAAAAGATTATTCTGCAGTTTTTGTTGCATCTTTTTCAAAGATGTCTGTAAAAGAAATGATTGAATTTCGCACTGAAATTAGAAATAACGACGGGGTAACCAAAGTATCAAAAAATAACATCGTTAAAATATTTGTTAATAAAGATGAAGAAAAAAAGGGTCTAATTGATTTTTTATCAAACCAAAAATTATTGATTTTTACAAATAATCCTGTAGGAACAGCGAAAGTTTGTAAAAAATTTGAAAAAGATTTAAAAAAGCTATCTGCAGAGGCAGCTTTTTTTGATAACCAGCTTTATTCAAAAGAGGATATAGCAAAGGTTGCAACTTTACCTTCTCTTGATGAAATCAGAGGAAAAATAGTTGGATTGATTAATGCGCCTGCATCAAAACTTGTAAGGTTATTACAAAGACCAGACCAGGACATTATTTCAATATTACAAAACAAAAAAGACTAATTAGGGAGAGACAAAAAAAATGGCAGATTTAAACAAAATTGTTGATGAACTATCAACACTAACAGTAATGGAAGCAGCAGAACTTTCAAAACTATTAGAAGAAAAATGGGGTGTAACCGCAGCAGCACCAGTTGCAGTGGCAGCAGGTGGAGCAGCTCCAGCAGCTGAAGCAGCAGAAGAAAAAGATGCTTTTGACGTTGTTTTAACAGCAGCTGGCGATCAAAAAATCAATGTTATTAAAGAAGTAAGAGCAATCACAGGTCTTGGTTTAAAAGAAGCTAAAGACATGGTAGAGGGTGCTCCTAAAACTTTAAAAGAAGGAGCTAAGAAAGAAGAGGCGGAAGCTATGAAGACACAGCTAGAAGCCGCAGGCGCAAAAGTAGAACTTAAATAATTAGTTATTATAGGTTCTACATATTATGCCACTTAGCTTTACAGAAAAAAAACGAATTCGCTATTCATTTGGAAAGATCGGTAAAACGATCGACGTTCCAAATTTAGTTGATATTCAAAAAATTTCCTACGATAAGTTCCTTCAATTAGGAAAATCAGTAGAGAACCGTTCAAATACAGGCCTGCAAGAAGTCTTTAATTCTGTCTTTCCCATAAAAGACTATGCAGGTAAATCTGAACTTCACTATATTGATTATTATCTTGATAATCCAAAATATGATGTTGATGAGTGTAGAAGGAAAGGATTAACCTTCTCTGCCTCTCTTATGGTCACTTTTCGATTGATAATTTGGGATATCAATGAAGAAACAGAAGAAAAATCATTAAGGGATATTAAAGAACAAGTCGTCTATTTAGGTGATTTACCTTTGATGACAAATAACGGTACTTTTGTAGTTAATGGAACTGAAAGAGTTGTAGTCAGTCAGTTACATAGATCACCCGGTGTATTTTTTGACCACGATGAGGGTAAAACTCATGCAAGTGGTAAGGTCTTATATAACGCAAGAATAATTCCATACAGAGGTTCTTGGTTAGATTTCGAATTTGATCATAAAGACAACTTATTCTTTAGAATTGATCGAAAAAAGAAAATGATATCGACCACTATTCTTCAGGCCTTGCCATCAAAGGCCTCGGAAAAATATTTACAGGAGTGTATACAAAATAAGGTTGAGCCAGATATTTATAAAGTATCAGGAATGACATCTGAGGAGATTTTAACTTACTTCTATGAAACTTTTAATTTTAAGAAAAGTAAAGAAGGTTGGATAGTCAATTTAGATTTAAATAAATTTAAGTATAAAAACTTACCTTTTAACTTAGTAGACCCTAATACTAATGAGGTAGTAGCTTATAAAGACGTAAAATTATCTCTTAAATTACTCAAAGAAATTAAAGATAAAAAAATTAATAAATTTTTCTTTAAAGAAGAGGATCTCTATGGTTTTTATTTATCTAATGACATCGTTAATTATGATAACGGATTAGTTTATGCTGAAGCTGGTACGTTATTAAGTGAAGAGTTCTTTAAAAGACTAGAAGAATTATCAATCAATCAATTTTCTGTTATTAATGCTAATCAAGCCACTGGTAATTTAGGTGTTATTAATTCTCTTGTAGCTGATAAAAATAATTCACGAGAAGAAGCTCTTTTTGATATTTTCAAAATTTTAAGACCAGGTGAGCCGCCAACTTTAGAGGCAAGTAACTATTTATTTCAAAATATGTTTTTTAGCGAAGATAGATATGATTTATCCGAAGTAGGTAGAGTTAAATTAAATACATACTTATCTTTAGATAAAGATAATAAAATAAGAATTTTAAGTAAATCTGATATCCTTGCAGTTGCAAAAAAACTTTTTGATATGAAAACAGAAAGTGCTGGTAAAGATGATATTGATCACCTTGGAAACAGACGTGTTCGTTCAGTAGGAGAGCTAATTGAAAACCAATACAGAATTGGTTTAGTAAGGATGGAACGAGCAATTAGAGAAAAAATGGGAACAGTTGATATTGAGTCAATAATGCCTCAAGATCTTGTAAATTCAAAACCCATACAAACTGTTTTGAAAGAATTTACCGGGACAAGTCAATTAAGTCAGTTTATGGATCAAACTAACCCACTAAGTGAGATAACTCATAAAAGAAGAATATCTGCATTAGGCCCTGGTGGTTTGACAAGAGAAAGAGCGGGATTTGAGGTTCGAGATGTTCATACAACTCACTACGGAAGAATATGCCCAATTGAAACTCCTGAGGGTTCAAATATTGGTCTAATTAACAGTCTTTCATCTTTTGCTAGAATTAATCAATATGGTTTCATTGAAACACCATATAGAAAAATAGTTAAAGGCTCTGTAACGGATGAAGTTTTATATCTAAATGCTGACGAAGAAGAGAACTACACTATAGCTCAAGCAAATAGCCCAATTAATGAAAATGGAAAATTTGCAGAGGAACAAGTAAGCTGTAGAAGAAGAGGTGACTTTATTTTCTGTGATCCATCTGAAATAGACTTTATGGATGTCAATCCTCAACAATTAGTTTCTGTGGCCGCCTCTTTAATTCCATTCTTGGAAAATGATGATGCCAATAGAGCATTAATGGGATCAAACATGATGAGACAGGCCGTTCCTCTTGTTAAAAGTGAAGCCCCTCTTGTTGGCACTGGATTTGAATCGAAAGTGGCAAGAGACAGTGGTGCTGTTGTTATTGCAAAAAATAGTGGATATGTTCATCAAGTAGACTCATCAAGAATAGTTATAAGATCTGACTCTAAAAATATTAGTAAGGATAAAAGTGGTGTTGATATTTATAATTTGAAAAAGTTTCAAAGATCTAATCAAAGCACTGCTATTAATCAAAAACCAATCGTAAAAATTGGAGATTATGTTGAAAGAGGAGATATCATTGCTGATGGACCTTCAACAGATTTAGGAGAATTAGCTTTAGGAAGAAACCTTCTTGTAGGTTTTATGCCTTGGAATGGATACAATTTTGAAGACTCTATTATAATGTCAGAAAGAGTTGTTCATGAAGATAGATACACTTCAATACATATTGAAGAGTTTGAAGTTCTATGTAGAGATACCAAGTTAGGCCCAGAGGAAATTACAAGAGATATGCCTAATGTAGGAGACGAAAGTATAACAAACCTTGATGAAGCAGGAATTGTTTATATAGGTTCTGAAGTTAAACCAGGTGATATTTTAGTTGGAAAGGTATCTCCTAAAGGAGACTCACCAATTACCCCTGAAGAAAAGTTATTAAGAGCAATCTTCTCTGAAAAAGCAGCTGATGTTAAAGATACATCTTTAAGACTACCCACTGGTTACTCTGGTGTCGTGGTTGATGTTCAGGTATTAGTTCGAAGAGGTGTCGAAAAGGATGAAAGAACAATTGCTATTGAAAGAGTTGAAATAGATAGATTAGCAAAAGACAGAGATGATGAGAAAAATATTTTAGAAAATAACTACAAACAAAACCTTATTAGTATTTTTAAAAATAAAAATGCGAGTTCAAATATAGATATTTTCGTGAAAGGTAATAAAATTGATGAAGAAGCACTAAAATCAAAACCTATTGAAATTTTAGAACAAATTCAAGTTGATGATGCTTCATCGATGGAGACCTTTACCTCACAAAAGAAAATCTTTAGTGATGCTGTCATTTTATTAGATAAAAAGTTTCAAAATAAAATTGAAAAAATACAAAGTGGCGATGACCTGTTACCTGGTGTTTTAAAAGTTGTTAAAGTTTTTGTCGCTGTTAAACGAAAACTTCAAGCAGGTGATAAGATGGCAGGAAGACATGGTAATAAAGGTGTTATTTCAAAAATTGTTCCGATTGAAGATATGCCGTTTTTAGAAGATGGAACACCAGTAGACGTACTCCTCAATCCTTTAGGCGTTCCAAGTAGAATGAATATCGGCCAAATATTAGAAACTCACTTAGGGTGGGCTGCTTACGGTATAGGTAAACAAATTTCTCAAAGTTTAGATATGGCAAGAAAAGAAGGAAATATAATTCAATTAAAAGAGTCTCTATCAAGTTTTTATGAGCAGAACAAAGACTCTAATACTGAAATTACTAATATGAATGATGATCAATTGATTGAATTGGCTGGTAACTTAGAAAAAGGTGTTACGTTTGCAACACCTGTTTTTGATGGAACTAATACCCAAGAAATTACAAATCTTTTAGATAAAGCTGGTTTTGATAATAGTGGTCAAGTTCATTTATTTGATGGTAGATCTGGTGAACGATTTGAAAGAAAAGTTACTGTCGGGTATAAATATATCTTAAAACTTCATCACTTAATTGACGATAAAATTCATGCTAGATCCATTGGACCTTATAGTCTTGTAACTCAACAACCTTTAGGTGGTAAAGCTCAGTTTGGTGGTCAAAGATTTGGAGAGATGGAAGTATGGGCATTAGAAGCATATGGTGCATCAAATACTCTTCAGGAAATATTAACTATTAAATCTGATGACGTAGCAGGAAGAACAAAAGTTTACGAAGCCTTAATAAGAGGTGACTACAATTTTGAAAGTGGAATACCCGAGTCATTCCATGTCTTAGTCAAAGAATTAAAATCTCTTGGATTGAATGTAGAATTAATTGAAACAGATCCAACTGTTAACAGGGAGAACGTATAATGAAAGATCTAACTAATTTATTTAAAACTAACACTCAAACATTAAATTTTGATCAGATTAAAATATCAGTTTCAAGCCCTGAGCAAATAAGATCTTGGTCTTTTGGCGAAATAAAAAAACCTGAGACTATAAACTACAGAACTTTCAAACCTGAAAGAGAAGGTTTATTTTGTGCGAGGATTTTTGGACCTACAAAAGATTATGAGTGTTTGTGTGGAAAATATAAAAGAATGAAGTTTAAAGGTATTACATGTGAAAAGTGTGGTGTCGAAGTTACACTTTCTAAAGTAAGAAGAGAAAGAATGGCTCATATTGAATTAGCAGCACCTGTAGCACATATTTGGTTTTTAAAATCACTACCTAGTAGAATAGGCCTCGCACTCGACATAACTCTAAAGAACCTTGAGAAGGTTTTATATTTTGAAAGTCATATCGTTATAGACCCTTTGATGTCTGGTTTAAGCCCAAATCAGCTATTAAATGATGAAGAATTAGAAGAAGCTATTGATCAATTTGGTGAAGACTCTTTTAAACATGGAATTGGTGCAGAAGCTGTTCAAGAAATATTATCAAAGATTGATTTAGAAGCAGAAATTGAAAAACTCATAGAAGAAAGCGAAGCTACATCATCTGAAACTAAAAAGAAAAAAATATTAAAAAGAATGAAGGTTATGGAAGGTTTTAAAAACTCGAATATAAAACCTGAATGGATGGTTTTGAAGGTACTTCCAGTTATACCACCTGAATTAAGACCGCTTGTTCCTTTAGAGGGTGGTCGTTTTGCCACTTCTGATCTTAACGACTTATATCGAAGAGTAATCAATAGAAACAATAGATTAAAAAGACTGTTAGATCTTAGAGCTCCTGACATTATTGTTAGAAATGAAAAAAGAATGCTTCAAGAGTCTGTAGACGCATTATTTGATAATGGAAGAAGAGGAAGAGTAATCACAAGTACCAACAAGAGACCTTTAAAATCTCTATCTGAAATGTTAAAAGGAAAACAAGGAAGATTTAGACAAAACTTATTAGGTAAAAGAGTTGATTATTCTGGTCGTTCAGTAATTGTTGTTGGACCTGAATTAAAACTTCATCAATGTGGTTTACCTAAGAAAATGGCTTTAGAGCTTTTTAAACCCTTTATATACAATAAATTGGAGTCCTATGGTTTTGCCTCAACGCTAAAATCTGCAAGAAAAATGGTAGAGTCTGAGAGACCAGAAGTTTGGGATATTTTAGATGAAGTAATTAGAGAGCATCCAATTCTTTTAAATCGTGCACCAACACTTCACAGATTAGGTATTCAAGCATTTGAACCAATTTTGATTGAAGGTAAAGCTATTCAACTTCATCCATTAGTTTGTACTGCGTTCAATGCAGACTTTGATGGTGACCAAATGGCAGTTCATATACCTTTGAGTCTTGAAGCACAATTGGAAGCAAGAGTTTTGATGATGAGTACTAATAATATTCTTTCTCCTTCAAGTGGAAAGCCAATTATCGTACCAAGTCAAGATATTGTTTTGGGAATATATTATTTATCATTGATAAAAGAAAAAGAAGAACCGAAGAAATATTATTCACATGTAGGTGAGGTAGAGTTTGCCTTAGAAAACAAAACTATTGAACTTCACACACCCATTCTTTATAGAACTAAAGTTTACAACTCAGAAAAAGATAGCTTTGAATATAAAAAGTATACTACTTCCGCAGGTAGAGTTATCCTTTTTAAAACAGTCCCTGAGAGCAAAAACTTACCTTTTGATGTAGTTAATAAGACTCTCACAAAAAAAGATATTAGTAACTTATTAGATAATGTTTATAGATTTACAGGTCAAAAGGCGACTTGCATATTTGTTGATCAAATTATGACAGTTGGATTTAAGTATGCTGCAAAGGCAGGTATCTCTTTTGGTAAAGATGATTTAGTAATACCTGAAGAAAAGAATATTTTAATCCAAGATACTCAAAAATTAGTGAATAGTCTTGAAAACCAATATCAAGAAGGACTTATAACTGAAAGAGAAAAATATAATAAAGTTGTTGGTCTTTGGTCTACTTGTACAGATAAAGTTGCAAAAGCAATGATGAAAACTGTTTCATCTAGTAAAGATAGTCAAATTAATTCTGTTTATATTATGGCTGACTCTGGTGCTCGTGGTTCCGAAGCTCAGCTAAAACAGCTAGCTGGTATGAGAGGTTTAATGGCAAGACCATCTGGTGAAATTATTGAAAACCCTATAACATCTAACTTTAAAGATGGTTTAACGGTTCTTGAGTATTTTAATTCTACTCATGGAGCAAGAAAAGGTTTAGCTGATACTGCTCTTAAAACAGCAAGTTCAGGTTACTTAACTAGAAGATTAGTTGATGTAGCACAAGATTTAACAATTACATGTAAGGACTGTACATGTAAAAATGGTTTAACAGTAGACACCATTTATGAATCAGGAGAGGTTTCTATATCACTAACAGAAAGAGTTTTTGGTAGATACCTAGCTGATGATGTAAAAAATAAAAAAGGTGAGGTCATCCTTAAAAATGATGATTACATTTCACACGAGGAAATTGAGCTATTAGAAAAAGAAAACATTACATCAGTAAGAATAAAATCACCTATAACATGTGGAACAACACATGGTATCTGTGCTAAATCTTATGGCAGAGACTTAGCTAAAGGAGTACCAGTGAATACTGGTGAGGCTGTTGGAATTATAGCTGCCCAGTCTATTGGTGAACCAGGTACCCAGTTAACAATGAGAACCTTCCACGTAGGAGGTGTTGCGAGTTCTTCAGCTGAGAAATCTAATTTTGAGTCTCCAAGTGATGGTAAAGTAAAAATTAAAAACCTTAGATCAGTTATAAACGGATCAGGCAGTGAAATCATTATTAATAGAACTACTGAACTTGAAATATTTGATAACAACAAAACTCTAGTTTCATCATTCAGAGCACCATATGGATCAACATTACTAGTTAAAAACGGTGCTGATATTAAGCTTAACAGTTTATTACTTGAGTGGGATCCTTATACAGTTCCTATTGTTGCTGAAGAAACAGGAAAACTAGATTTCAGTGATTTAGTTGAGGGTGTATCTTTTATTGAAAAGTTTGATGAGACTACTGGTATTTCCTCTAAAGTTATAATTGATTGGAAGAGTTTCCAAGGAAAACAAGATCTTAAGCCTCAGTTGTTAATTACCGACAAAGATGGTAACCCAATTAAATCTAAAAATTCATCTACATATGATTTAAGTGTTGGTATTGTTTTAAATATTGAAAAAGGTAAAGATGTTAGTGCCGGTGATGTTATTGCGAGAATTCCGAGAGCTTCTTCTAAAACAAAAGATATAACAGGAGGACTTCCAAGAGTTGCAGATATTTTTGAATCAAGAAAACCAAAAAATCCAGCTGTATTAGCTGAAATATCTGGAACGATTGAATTTGGAAAAGACATTAAAAGCAAAAGAAGAATTATCATTAATCCTGAAGATGGAGAGCCAATTGAA
Organism: uncultured Alphaproteobacteria bacterium; assembly: GCA_902583235.1. Taxonomy (GTDB): domain Bacteria; phylum Pseudomonadota; class Alphaproteobacteria; order HIMB59; family HIMB59; genus HIMB59. Next base: position 75,727 of record CACHVL010000001.1, read on the forward strand.
TTTTTAATCCCTAAAGGAACTTATATTTACTTCAATGAGGGAGATAAAGTAAACAAAGGTGACATGATTGTTGATGGAACTCCCGCTCCAACAGACATTTTAAATATTCTTGGCATTGAGGCTTTAGCAGAATATATGGTTAGAGAAGTTCAAAAAGTTTATCGTCTTCAAGGTGTTTTGATTGATGATAAACATATTGAATGTATCACTCGCCAAATGTTGCAAAAAGTTGAAGTTATTGATGCTGGAGATAGTGATTATTTAGTAGGTGATGTAAAAGATAAAATAGCTGTAGTAGAAAAAAATAATCAACTAAAGAAAGAAGGCAAAAAAGAGGTTGATTTTAAAATGATGATCCTTGGTATCACCAAAGCAAGTCTTCAAACCAATTCATTTATTTCAGCCGCTTCTTTCCAAGAAACCACAAGAGTTCTTACAGAGGCAGCAATTAATGGCAAAGTTGATAAGTTAACTGGTCTAAAAGAAAATGTCATTGTTGGTAAATTAATTCCAGCTGGAACGGGTAATGTTATCAGAGCGCTTCGAAAAGAGGCTAAAATCCGCGATAATTCTTTATTAAAACAGCTAGAGACCCCTAAATAGATGTTGACTATACTTAATACTATAAATATATTCTGCGAACTATGCCGACCATAAATCAATTAGTTAGAAAATCTAGAGAGAAAGTCTCAAAGAGAAACAAGGTTCCTGCACTTAAATCTTGCCCTCAAAAAAGAGGCGTGTGTCTTAGAGTTTATACAACTACTCCAAAAAAGCCCAATTCTGCCTTAAGGAAAGTAGCGAGAGTTAAGCTAACTAATGGTCAAGAGGTAACAGCTTACATACCTGGTGAAGGTCACAATTTACAGGAACACTCTGTAGTGTTAATTCGTGGTGGAAGAGTGAAAGATTTACCTGGTGTAAGATATCATATAATAAGAGGTACTTTGGATACCCAAGGGCTTGAAAAAAGAAGACAACGTAGATCAAAATACGGTGCTAAAAGGCCAAAGAATTAAAATTTAAAAAATGTCAAGAAGAAGAGCAGCAGAGAAAAGACAAGTATTGCCCGATCCTATTTATAATAGTGTTGTGCTAAATAAATTTATCAATGAAGTTATGGTGGGTGGAAAAAAAACAGTTGCACAAAAAATTGTATACGGTGCTCTCGATATTATTAAAACTAATAATCAAAGCGATGATCCGCTTGAGTATTTTCAAAAATCCATTAACAACGTTAAACCATCAGTTGAAGTAAAATCAAGAAGAGTTGGTGGAGCTACATATCAAGTACCAATGGAAGTAAGAAGTACAAGAGCTCAAGCACTAGCATTTAAATGGATATTAACGAATTCCAAAAAGCGAAATGAAAAAACTCAAAGAGAAAGACTTGCTAACGAATTAATTGATGCTTTTGAAAATAAAGGTAATTCTGTAAAGAAAAAAGACGAAGTTCATAAAATGGCAGAAGCCAACAGGGCATTCGCTCATTATAGGTGGTAAAAAATGGATCTAGGTAAATATAGAAATATTGGAATTATGGCCCACATCGATGCAGGCAAAACAACTACCACTGAAAGAATTTTATATTACACCGGTAAGTCCCATAAAATAGGAGAAGTGCATGATGGTGCAGCAACTATGGATTGGATGGAACAAGAGCAAGAAAGAGGAATAACAATTACCTCAGCCGCTACTACTTGTTTTTGGAATGATCATAGAATTAATATCATTGATACACCTGGGCACGTAGATTTTACAATTGAAGTTGAGAGATCTTTAAGAGTCTTAGACGGAGCAGTTGCTTGCTTTGACGGTGTTGCTGGAGTTGAGCCACAATCGGAGACAGTTTGGAGGCAAGCTGATAGATACAAAGTACCAAGAATTTGTTTTTGTAATAAAATGGATCGACTTGGAGCCGATTTTGAAATGAATGTTCAATCTATTAAAGACAGATTAGGAGCCAATCCACTTGTTTTACAAATGGCTATTGGCAAAGAGGCAGAGTTCAAAGGTGTTGTTGACCTTGTTAACTTTAAATCAATTATTTGGAAAGATGACAGTCTTGGTGCTGAATATGATGTAACAGAGATTAGTGAAGATTTATTAGAAGAAGCTAAGAAAAAAAGAGAAGAGCTTATTGAAAATGCTGTCGAAGCAGACGATAAGGCGTTAGAAGATTATTTAGAGGGAAAAGAAATAACCGTTGATACATTAAAAGCTTGTATAAGAAAAGGTACTATAGATTTTAAATTTGTTCCTGTCTTATGTGGAACTGCTTTTAAAAATAAAGGTGTTCAACCTTTACTGGATGCTGTTGTTGATTATCTTCCATCTCCTAAAGATATTGGTTTTGTTGAAGGTATTAAAGAGGGATCTGATGAGAAGTTACAAATTCCAAACACACCAGAAGAACCTTTTGCAGCATTAGCTTTTAAAGTTGCTGCAGACCCTTTTGTTGGTCAAATAACATTTTGTAGACTTTACTGTGGAAATCTTAGTTCCGGATCTACAATATTAAACTCATCAAAAAACCAAAAAGAACGAATTGGTAGAATGCTTTTAATGCACTCAAATACTCGTGAAGAAATCAAAGAAGCCAAAGCTGGTGACATCGTAGCTCTAGTCGGATTAAAGAATGTTACAACAGGTGACACACTATGTGATCCTTCAAATAATGTTATTTTAGAAAAAATGGAATTTCCAGACCCTGTTATTGAAGTTGCTGTTGAACCTAAGACTAAAGCTGACTACGAAAAAATGGGACAAGCTTTAGGAAGACTGGCTCAAGAAGATCCAAGCTTCAGAGTTACTTCAGATGAGGAGTCTGGGCAAACTATTATTAAAGGAATGGGAGAACTCCATTTAGAAATTTTAGTTGATAGAATGAAAAGAGAATTCAAGGTAGAGGCTGATGTGGGAGCACCCCAAGTAGCTTACAGAGAAACAATTACAAAAGCTGTGGAAGTTGACTATACACATAAAAAACAATCTGGTGGTGCAGGTCAATTTGCCAGAGTAAAAATGAAATTTAAACCACTAGAAAGAAATACCGGAGTTAAATTTTTAAATACTGTTGTTGGAGGAAACATTCCAAAAGAATACATCCCAGGTGTAGAAAAAGGTATTAACTTTGCTGCACAAAATGGTGTCATTGCTGGATACAATGTTATTGATTTCGAAGCAGAAGTTCATGACGGAGCCTATCATGACGTAGACTCATCTGTATTAGCATTTGAAATAGCCTCAAGAGCCGCATTTAGAGAAGCTGTTGGAAAAGCTGGTCCTAAACTACTTGAGCCAATGATGAAAGTCGAAGTTGTAACTCCTGAGGACTATATGGGTGATATTATTGGTGATTTAAATTCAAGAAGAGGCCAAATTGAAAAAATGGAGGACCGAGGCAACGCTAAAGTTGTATCGTCAGTAGTTCCTCTTGCTAATATGTTTGGTTATGTTAATAATCTACGCTCTATGAGCCAAGGAAGAGCAAGTTACACAATGTTATTCTCACATTATGATGTTGTACCATCAAATGTCGAAGAAGAAATTAAATCAAAACTGGCATAATCATGATAAATCAAAATATTAGAATTAGACTTAAATCCTTTGATCATAACATTCTAGATAGAAGCTCAATTGATATCCTTCAAACAGCTAAAAGAACTGGTGCAAAAGTGATTGGGCCTATTCCTATGCCATCTAAAATTGAGAGAGTTACAGTAAATAAATCTCCCCACGTAGATAAAAAAAGTAGAGAACAGTTTGAACTACGAACGCATATTAGGATGATGGACATTATTGAGCCTACACCTCAAACTGTTGATGCACTGATGAAGCTTGATTTAGCATCTGGTGTCAATGTGGATATTAAAATTAAAAAATAATTGTCATGATCATTAGTACCAAAATTGGCCAAACTTCATTTGTCAACGAAAATGGTACAAGGGTCTCTGCTACAGTTCTTGATTACAATAGCTGCTCTGTAGTTGGTAATAGAACTATTGACAGAGATGGTTATCTTGCAAACATTATAGGCTTTCTCAAACCAAAAAAACTTAATAAGCCTCAATTAAAAGAATTTAATAAACTAAATTTAGAACCAAAAAAAATTATAAAAGAGCAAAGAATAACCACTGATGAGGATTTATTAGAAGTTGGTTCATTAATAGACCCTAAATTTAAAGTAGGGGACAAAGTTTCAGTTCAGTCTAAATCTACAGGTAAAGGTTTTGCTGGAGCTATGAAAAGACATAACTTTAGTGGAATGAGAGCTACACATGGTGTCTCTATCTCACATAGAGCTCACGGTTCAACAGGTCAAAATCAGAACCCAGGTAAAGTATTTAAGGGAAAGAAAATGGCTGGTCATTTAGGTGATCAATTAACAACTACTAAAAATTTAGAAGTTCTTTTAATAGATCAAGATAAAAAATTAATATTTATCAAAGGATCTGTACCAGGTAAGAATAAATCTATAGTAAAGGTTTTTAAATAAATGTTTGAACAAGTTTCATTAAAAGATAAAAATATTTCTGAAAAAGCATTACATTTATCTTTACAAAAAATTTATACTCATAAACAAGGTAATAACCACAGCCTTGATAGATCTGAAGTAGCAGGATCTGGAAAAAAATTATTTAAACAAAAGGGAACAGGAAATGCAAGAGCTGGTAATAAAAAGACAACTCAAAGAAGAGGTGGTGGAAAAGCTTTTGGACCAAAATTCCATGATGTTTCTTTTAAAGTTAACAAAAAAGTTAAAAAAACAGCTTTAATCTCTTCTATAGTTAGTAAAAGCAACAATAAAGCTCTCTTTGTTTTTGATGAAGAAAAACTAGATGAAAAGAATATTTTAGATTTATTAAAAAAAAATCAAAATAAGATGATTATTTTTGTTCTTACTAATTTATTAGATAATAAATTAGTAATCAAATTTCAAAACTACAAAAAATTATATTTTATCTCTGACAAAAGTTATTCAGTTCATACAGCATTAAAATCAGATATGATCTTATTTTCAAAAAAATCTTCTATTTACAATTCATACATAGGTAGTAACTAAAAATGGAACTCAACTTAATTAAAAAACCTGTTATTACAGAAAAATCAACAGCTAATGCCCAATTCAATAAATACATTTTTGAAGTTCGAAATGATGCAAATAAAATAAATATTAAAAAAACAATTGAAGAAATTTATAAAGTTAAAGTTCAAAAACTTAATAGTTTAAATGTAAAGAGTAAGCCAAAGGTATTCAAAGGACAAAGAGGTTCAAGGTCAGAATTTAAAAGAATAATAGTCACTCTTAAAGAGGGTAATACTATAGATATGAGTGGTAAGGTATAAAATGGGCTTAATCACTTACAAACCAACGACACCTTCTTTTAGAAAAACTGTAAAAATTGATAAATCTCAGCTTTTTAAAGGGCGTCCTGAAAAATCATTGCTCCAAGACTTACAACCAAATTCAGGTAGAAATAATACAGGTAAAATTACAATTAGACATAGATCAGGTGGCCATAAGAAAAAATATAGACTTGTGAATTTTAAAAGGAATACATTTGATAAAATAGGCACAGTTGAAAGAATTGAATACGATCCTAATAGAAGTGCTTTCATTGCACTTATCAACTATCAAGATTTAAAAGAATACATTATAGCACCGTCTGATTTAAAAATCGGTGATAAGGTTATTTCCTCAGCTAAAACTGAAATATCATCTGGAAATGCAATGAAGATTAAAAATATTCCTACTGGTACCTCTATTCATAATATTGAACTAAAGCCAGGAGCTGGTGGTAAAATATGTAGGTCTGCTGGATCGTTTGCTCAAGTACTCGGAGAACAAGAAAAATATGTAATGGTTAAGCTTTCATCACGAGAAACTAGATTAGTTCATGGTGAATGTATGGCGACTATAGGAGTTGTTTCTAATCAAGATAATAAAAATAAAAAAATTGGTAAAGCTGGAATTAAAAGACATTTGGGCATTAGACCTACTGTAAGAGGTGTTGTTATGAACCCTGTCGACCACCCACACGGTGGCGGAGAAGGAAGAACATCTGGTGGTAGACACCCATCCACACCATGGGGTATGAAGACAAAAGGTAAGAAGACTAGAAAAATTAAATTTACATCTAAAATGATTATTTCAAGAAGGGCTAAAAAGTAATGGCAAGATCTGTATGGAAAGGACCTTACTTTGATGTAACTCTTTTCAAAAAAGTTAAAAAGTCAAAAGAAGAAAGTTCAAAATCTCCAATTAAAACATGGTCAAGAAGATCTACAATTATTCCGGATTTTGTTGGAGTTACGATTTCAGTCTATAATGGAAAATCCTTCATACCAGTATATGTGACTGAAGATATGGTTGGACATAAGCTTGGTGAGTTTTCTCCAACTAGAGTTTTTAAAGGCCACTCAGGAGATAAAAAAGCAGTACAAGGTAAAAAATAAAAATGTCTAAAGAAGTAAAAGCTATTAATAAAATGATAAGAACTAGTTCGCAAAAACTAAACTTAATTGTTAAAGATATTAGAAAAAAAGATATCAATGCAGCTTTAAATATTTTGAAGTTTTCAAATAAAAGAGTGAGTAAAGAAGTTTTAAAAACATTAAATTCAGCAGTCGCAAATGCAGAGAACAACAATAATTTAGATATTGATAAGCTTTTTGTTAAAGAGGCTTATGTAGGTAAAAGTCTTAGAATGAAAAGATTTAGACCAATGAGTAAGGGAAGAGCGTTTCAAATTATTAAGCCTTTTTCTAGGTTAACATTAGTGTTAGAGGAGAGAGTATAATGGGACAAAAAGTTAACCCAACTTCATTAAGAGTAGGAATTAATAAATATTGGCAATCAACCTGGTTTGAAAAAAAAGATTATTCAACTTTTTTAAAAGAAGACTATAAAATTAGAAATTATATTGAAAAGAATTACTCAATCGCTGGCATAAGCTCTGTCATAATTGAAAGAGCTGCAGCAAACCTTAAAATTATTATTCACACATCTAAACCAGGAGTTCTTATTGGAAAAAAAGGTGCGGATATTGAAAAGCTAAGAAACAGACTATCAAAGCTCTCAGACAAGAGTATCTCATTAGATATCAAAGAAATAAAAAAACCTGAAACAGACGCATCATTACTAGCCGACTCTATTGCAAGGCAATTAGAAAAAAGAGTCGCTTTTAGAAAAGCGATGAAAAAATCAGGTTTATCAGCAATTAAATTAGGTGCTAAAGGTATAAAAATTGTCTGTGGCGGTAGACTAGGTGGTGCTGAAATAGCAAGAACAGAAAAGTTTTCAGAGGGAAGTGTGCCTTTACATACCTTAAGAGCTGATATAGATTACGCAACTGCTCGAGCCCTAACAACTTATGGAATTATTGGAATCAAAGTTTGGTTATTTAAGGGTGAGAGTAAAAATACAACAAATAAAACTGAAGATAAAAAAGAGAAAACAAATTAATGTTACTACCTAAGAATACTAAATATAGAAAACAGCACAAAGGAAGAATTCATGGAAGTGCTAAAGGGAATTACGAACTAACATTTGGTTATTATGGACTAAAATCATTAGATGCTGAGAGAGTGACTGCTAGACAAATAGAGGCATCTAGAAGAGCTATTACAAGATTTTTAAAAAGAGCGGGGAGACTTTGGATTAGAGTATTTCCTGACGTGCCAGTCACAGCTAAACCTGCAGAAGTTAGAATGGGTAAAGGTAAAGGCGCTATTGACAGGTGGGTATGTAGAGTTAAACCTGGGACTATAATGTTTGAAGTGGACGGTGTTGACAAGCACCTAGCTAAAAAAGCTTTTGAACTTGCATCCGCTAAACTACCAGTAAAAACAACATTTGTATCATTGGATCAATTTTAATGGCTGATAAAGATGTAAACAGTTTAAAAAAGGAATTATTTAATTTAAAAATAATGAAAAAAAGTGGGCAGCTCACAGATACATCACAATTTAAAAAAGTTAAAAAGCAAATTGCATCGCTTTTAACTAAAGAAAGGACAAATAAGAGTGCCTAAACGTATTTTAAGTGGAAAAGTAGTAAAAAAATCAGGAGATAAAACAATTTCTGTTTTAGTAACAAGACAAACTACACACCCAATCTACAAAAAATTAATTAGAGTTTCTAAAAAATATCTTGCTCATGACAGTGAAAATAAAATTATTGTTGGGGACTCTGTGAGGATTCAAGAAACTAAACCAATTTCAAAATATAAATCATGGGAAGTTATTAAATAATGATACAAGCCGAGTCTAATTTACAAGTGGCAGATAATTCTGGAGCTAGACTAATCAGCTGTATTAAAGTTATTGGTGGGTCTAAACGAAGATATGCAAGAATTGGTGATATTATTGTTGTTTCTGTCAAAGATGCTATTCCAAGATCTAAAGTAAAAAAAGGTGAAGTACAAAGAGCAATAATAGTAAGAACAAAAAAACCGTTAATCAGAGAAGATGGAACATCAATTAAATTTGACTCAAATGCAGCTGTTCTACTAGATAAACAAAATGAACCAATTGGAACAAGAATTTTTGGACCTGTTACAAGAGAGCTTAGAAAAAGAAATATGATGAAAATCGTAAGTTTGGCTCCTGAGGTATTATAATGATTAAAAAGTATAAAAAAGGTGATGAAGTGATTGTTAAAGTTGGAAAAGATAAAGGAAAAATTGGAAAAATATCTAAGATTATAAATTCCTCTGACAAAGTAGTTATATCTGGCGTTAATGTAAGTAAAAAACACCAAAAACCATCCCAAGAGTCTAAAGGCGGTATCGTGGACAAGGAAATGCCTATACATATTTCCAATATTTTAGCTTACGACTCTAAGTCTAAGAAATCCTCAAAAGTAGGTTTTAAAATAGAAAGTGGAAAAAAAATTAGAGTTTTAAAATCATCAGGAGACAAATATTAATGTCAAATTCAATTCAAGAATTATTTAATGTTTCTGATCAGTTGGCTAAAAACTTAGAGATACATCATAAGTTAGCTGTTCCAAAAATTTCAAAAATAGTGATCAATGCGGGTATTGGTACTATTAAAGAAGATAACAAAGCTATTGAAAAAATGAAAAAAGACCTCTCTCTTATATCTGGTCAATCACCAGTGGTTAGAATGTCTAAAAAAGCTATTGCTTCCTTTAAAATTAGAAAAGGAATGCCAGTGGGTCTTTCAGTTACTCTTAGAAAAAATATGATGATGGAGTTTTACGATAGACTAGTAAATATTGCTATGCCTCGAATTAAAGATTTTAGAGGGTATAACAAAAAATCATTCGATGGCCAAGGTAATATAACAATTGGTATTAAAGATCACATTATTTTTCCTGAAATAAGTGTTGAAAATGTTGAAAATATCTTTGGTTTTGATATCACTATTGCCACTTCAGCAAACAATGACAAAGAGGGATATGAATTGTTAAAATTAATGAACTTTCCATTTCTAAATTAACCATGGCAAAACAAAGCGCAATACAAAAAAATAATAATAGAAAAGTACTAATAGATAGACTTAGTGAGAAAAGAAAAAAACTAAAGAGTCTTTTATCCAGTAAAGACCTTCCGTTTGAAGAAAGAGTAAAAATACAAATGAAACTTGAGTCCTTACCAAGAAATTCATCAAGAATTAGATACCGAAATAGATGTTTTTTATCAGGTAGACCACGAGGAGTTTATAGTAAATTTAATTTATCTAGAATAGCTATAAGAGATATGGCCGGTAAGGGACAGATACCTGGTTTAACGAAAGCGAGTTGGTAGTATGAGCGATACACTAGCAGATATGATTACAAGAATTAGAAATGGACAAAAAGCAAATAAAGTCTCTGTAAAAGCAATCTTTTCAAAATTAAACGCTAATGTATGTGATGTTTTAAAAAAAGAAGGATACATTGATAGTTTCGAAATATTAGGAGATACAAAAAAAGATATCTCAATTACTCTTAAATATTATAAGGGCTCTCCTCTGATTAATAAGATTGAAAAAATTACTAAACAAGGTTGTCGTGTTTATAGCTCTGTAGATGAAATTCCTAAAACTATTGGTGGTTTAGGAACTACGATATTATCTACCTCAAAAGGTGTAATGTCAGACGCTGATGCAAGAAATCAAAAAGTTGGAGGGGAAGTGCTAATAAGCGTTTTCTAAGTTATGTCAAGATTAGCAAGAAACCCTATAAATATTCCCGAAGATATTAAAATTTCTATGACAGATAATGAAATTAATTTTGAGGGTAAGTTAGGAAAATCATCAACTGTGCTACCAATTGGAATTAAAGTTGATCACAAAGATAATCTTTTACACTTCTCTGGAGAAAATAAAGCACTTCTTGGCACTATTTATGCAAATGTTAAAAATGAAATAATTGGTAATTCCAAAGGATTTGAAAAAAGATTAGAGCTTATAGGAACTGGATACAAAGCCAATGTTTCTGGAAAAAAGTTAGTCCTTTCTCTGGGTTATAGTCATGACATTAATTTTGATATACCTGAGGGCATTTCTATAAAAGTTGAAAAAAATATTGTTATCGTAACGGGAACAAGTAAGCAATTAGTAGGTCAAGTAGCAGCTGAAATTAAGTCATTCAGAAAACCAGAACCTTATAAAGGTAAAGGTGTTCGATATGAGGGTGAAAGAATTTATAGAAAAGAAGGTAAGAAAAAATAATGAACAAAGATAAAATTAGAGCTACTCGAAGAAAATTAAGAGTGAGAAAAAAGCTAAATGAAATTAAAAAGCATAAGCTTTTAGTATTTCGATCTTCTAAACATATTTATGCTTCAGTTTTATCAGAAAGTAATGACAAAACATTATGTTCATTCTCTTCTGTTAAACTAAAAAAAGATGAAGGACAAAAAAAAGTTGATATAGCTAAAATAGTTGGTTCAAAGATTGCTGAACTAGCTATAGAAAAAGGTATCAAAGAAGTGAAATTTGACAAGGGGTCTTACAAGTATCATGGAAGACTTAAAGTATTAGCTGATGCAGCGAGAGAAAAAGGATTATCATTTTAATGTTAGATAATAATGCAAACAAAGAATTTATAGAAAAACTAATTTCTGTAAGAAGAGTATCCAAAGTTGTTAAAGGTGGAAGAAGATTTGGTTTTGCAGCACTCGTTGTAAGTGGTGACGGTCAAGGAAGAGTCGGATTTGGATCAGGTAAGGCAAAAGAGGTACCTGAGGCTATTAGAAAAGCTTCAGAAGAAGCTAAAAAAACTATGGTAAGAATTCCATTAAGAGAGGGTAGAACCATCCATCATGATGTTAAGGCAAAGTTTTCTTCGAGCACTGTAATTCTAAGATCTGCACCAAAAGGAACTGGAATAATATCTGGTGGTCCTTCAAGAGCTATTTTTGAAGCTTTGGGTATATCTGATGTTGTATCTAAAGCAATCGGTACAAAAAACCCACATAATATTGTTCGTTCAACAATTAAAGCTCTTAAGAGTATAAATACACCAAAATCAGTATCTGCTAGAAGAAGTATAGAAATAAATTCTGTTATAAGTAAAAGAGAAAATTAAGAATGATCAATCAAATTTCCAAACAACGCCAAACTTCAAGAAAAAGAAAAGGCAAAGGTATAGGCACAGGTTTAGGAAAAACAGCAGGTAGAGGTCATAAAGGACAAAAATCTAGATCAGGTGTTGCAGTTCGAAACTTTGAGGGTGGACAAATGCCTATTTATAGAAAAACACCAAAAAGAGGTTTTAATTCACTAAAAAAAATTAACCCGAAATCTCTATCTATATCTTTAGTAAGTTTTAACAAATTCGATGAAAATTCTTTAATTGATACTAAGTTTTTAATTGAGGCAGGTTTTCTTAAAAAGAAAGACCATAAAAAATCTATAAAATTAATTGACTCAATCCAATTTAAAAAAAAGCTACAATTTAAGGATTTTAAGGTAACTCCTGGAGCTAAGAAAAGAATTGAAGATCTTGGTGGATCGACATCATAATTTTTAGATTATGAATATCAAAGTACCTAGTATTGATTATAGCGAAGCAATTAAAAGCTCAGGCTTATTTAAAAAATTAGGTTTTGTTTTATTTGCAGTAGCTGTTTACCGACTAGGAACTTATATTCCAGTTCCAGGTATTAACTCAGCCGTTTTAGAGCAAATTTTCGAACAACATCAAGGAGGAATTTTAGGAATTTTTGATATGTTCTCCGGTGGTGCTTTAATGCGTATGTCAATTTTCACACTAGGGGTTATGCCATATATTTCTGCATCTATTATAATGACATTGATGCAATCCTCTTTCGATAGCTTGAAGGCTCTAAAAGAGCAGGGCACACAAGGTAGAAAAAAAATTCAGCAGTATACGAGATATTTAACAATAGTTTTGGGTCTTTTTCAGAGCTACGGTATCTCCAACGGTATACTAAATTTGTCTGATACAGTTGACCCAACTTTGGGAAGTGTTGCTTTTTTTCAAATATCTGCTGTCATAACCATGACATCAGGAACTATATTTTTAATGTGGTTAGGTGAGCAAATAACTGAAAATGGTTTTGGAAGTGGAATTTCAATAATAATTTTTTCAGGTATTGTTGCTAATCTTCCATTCGCTATTTTTAACACCTTTGAACTAGGAAGAACTGGTGCACTCTCAGCTATTGCAATTATATCAATTATTTTCTTACTTCTTATACTCATAGTTGTCATCGTTTTCATAGAGAGAGCTCAAAGAAGGTTATTAGTTCAATATCCTAAACGCCAAGTGGGGAATAAGGTATTTGGTGGCCAATCCTCTTATCTTCCTATTAAAATAAATATAGCAGGTGTTATCCCTGCCATTTTTGCTTCATCATTATTATTGTTTCCAAATACTATTTCTAATTTTTCACCTGAAAGTACGGGTTTCTTATCTAGTTTAGGATTTTACTTATCTCATGGTAAGCCACTTTATATGGCATTTTTTTTTGGTTTAATTGTTTTCTTTGCATTTTTCTATACTAGTATTGTTTTCAACCCTCAAGAACAGGCAGAAAATTTAAGAAATAACGGTGGTTTTGTTTTAGGTTATAGACCAGGAGAACAAACAGCCACTTATTTAGAACATGTTATTTATCGATTAACATTCGTAGGTGCAGTATACTTAGGATTAATTGCTTTAATTCCTGAATTCTTAATTGCTAGATTATCAGTTCCTTTTTATTTAGGAGGAACAAGTCTTTTGATTGTTGTGATTGTGGCTATGGATTTCTTTTCACAAATTCAAACACAATTATTTTCATCTCAATATGAAAAACTATTAAGCAAAAACAAAGTTTATAAAAGTAAATGGTTATAGTTTTTATTGGCCCTCCCGGTTGTGGTAAGGGGACACAAGCTAATATTTTAAAAGACAGTATTTTACCAGATTTAAATATTCTAACTGTTAGCTCGCTTCTAAAAGAGAAATCTCAAGATGAAAGTATTTTAGGTAAAGAAATTAAACATAAAATGGATAATGGTGACTTAATCGAGGATACTGTTGTAATCTCAGTATTAAAAGAAAAAGTAAACTCTCTATCCAATGAACAGATATTGATTGATGGGTTTCCTAGAAGTTCTATTCAAGCTGACTCACTTCTTGAAATATTCGATAATAAAGAACTAAATATTATCAACTTTGAAGTTGATGATAGTCAACTTCTTCAAAGAATAAAAAAAAGATCAATGGAAGAGTCTAGAGCAGATGATAGTTTTTTTGAGAAAAGATTACAAATCTATAAAAAATCTCATCTAGAAATAACAAATTCACTCAAAAAAAACTATCAAGTTACTGATATTCAGGCTAATGATGAAATCAACGCTGTTACTGCTAAAATCGTTGATAAACTTGGATTAAATTGAGGTAATTTATATTGACTTTTAAATACTTTTTCAATATTTTCACCCCTTCAGGAGATCTCAATTGGCAAGAATAGCAGGTGTAAATTTACCAGTAAATAAAAGAGCATTAGTTTCTCTTACATATATCCATGGAATTGGTGCTAAATATGCGTTGGATATTTTAAAAGCAAACAGTTTAGATCCCACTAAGAGGATAAAAGATTTTTCTGAGGATGAAATTTCTAAAATTAGAAAATCTATAGATGAAAACTATACAGTTGAAGGTGATCTTAGAAGAGTAGTATCTCAAAATATTAAAAGATTAAAAGACTTAGGTTGCTATCGAGGTTTAAGACATCGAAAGCAACTCCCTACAAGGGGACAAAGAACACACACAAATGCAAGATCAAGAAAAGGTAAGGCTGTTGCTATTGCAGGAAAGAAAAAAGTAACTAAATAAAATGGCAAAAACTGAAAAAAAATCTTCTGATAAAAAAAAATCAAAAAAAAATTTTGGACAAAATGGTGTTGTTCATATCAAAAGTTCCTTTAACAATACAATTGTCACTATTTCTGATGTAAGTGGTAATGCAGTATCATGGTCCTCTAGTGGATCCATGGGTTTTAGGGGTTCAAAAAAATCTACTCCCTATGCTGCACAAATTGCAACAGATGCAGCTGGAAAAAAAGCTTATGACAGTGGACTAAGAAAACTTGATGTTCTTATGAAAGGCCCTGGATCTGGAAGAGAGTCAGCTCTTAGAGCATTACAAAATATTGGATTTATTATAAATAACATTAAAGACGTTACACCGCTTCCACATAATGGATGCAGACCTAAAAAGAAAAGAAGAGTATAAACTAAATTTATAGGAGTTAAAATTGATAGAGAATAATTGGATTACCTTGGTTAAACCAAACAAAGTTGATTATAAAATCAGCGATAATAAAAAATTTGGAACTGTAGTTATTGAACCTTTGGAAAAAGGCTTCGGTACTACTTTAGGAAATGCTTTAAGGAGAGTACTTTTGTCATCATTACAGGGCACTGCTATATCCTCAATTAAAATTAATGGTGTGCTTCATGAATTTTCTACAATAGAGGGTGTTAGAGAGGACGTAACTGATATTATCATGAACCTTAAAAATGTTACTTTCAATTCTAAAAGTAATCACTCCCAAAAGTTAAGTTTAAATGTGAAAGGACCTAAAGAAGTTCTTTCTTCAGACTTCGAAGAAAATCCTGAAGTTGAAATAGTAGATAAAGATGCTGTGATAATGAATGTTGACTCTAACAGAGAGGTAAATTTAGAAATATTCCTTGATATAAACAAAGGTTACATATCAGCTGAAAAAAATAAAGATAATGAAAATAAAAGTGTAGGTCAAATTATGCTGGATGCTACCTACAGTCCTGTAAAAAGAGTTTCATTTAATGTTGAAAATTCTCGTATTGGTCAAGACACTGAGTTTGATAAACTTATCTTAGATATTGAAACAAACGGAACAGTATCCCCAGATGATGCCGCTGCATTAGCTGCAAGAATTCTTCAAGATCAACTCAAACCTTTCATTAACTTTGAAGAACCAACTGAAGATGAAAGAAAAAAACTACAATCTTCAAACGAACCGCAATTTAATAAAAATCTACTTAAGAAAGTTGATGAACTTGAGCTATCTGTTAGATCAGCGAACTGTCTAAAAAATGATAATATTTTTTATATTGGTGATTTAGTTCAGAAAACAGAAGGTGAAATGCTTAGAACACCAAATTTTGGTAGAAAGTCCCTTGATGAAATTAAGGAGGTTCTATCCTCAATGAGCCTTTCTATGGGAATGGACCTACCAGGCTGGCCACCAGAGAATATAGAAGAATTATCAAAGAAATACGAAGATCCATTTAAGGTATAATGAAACACGGACTCAAACAAAGAAAGTTAAATAGAACTTCATCTCATAGATTAGCCTTACTAAAGAACTTATCTATCAGCCTTATTAAGCATGAGACTATTACAACAACTACTGAAAAAGCAAAAGAACTCAGACCTTTTATTGAGAAATTAGTAACTAAAGCAAAAAATGATAATTTAAGTAATAGAAAATATATACTGGCAAAGCTTTTTAATAATAAGGAAGCTTGTCAAAAACTTTTTTCTGAAATTTCTAAAGAACAGAAAAGTAGAAATGGTGGGTATACTCGTATTATCAAAAAAGGCAATAGGTTTGGCGATTTTGCCCATACAAGTATCATTCAGTTCGTAAAATAATAATCAATGTCATCTTATTTAGCGCTCGTGATAGGTGCTATATTAGGATCTAGCTTTCGTTACTTCTTCACTCTCTTAAATTTCACTATTTTAGGGCTACCCGCAGCAACTATATTAGTGAATATTATTGGATCTGCTATGGCAGGTTATTTTTTAAATAAATTTAATGGTGCTCTATATATTTTTGTTTATATCGGTTTTTTTGGGAGTTTTACTACTCTATCTTCCTTCAATATGGAACTATTTTCATTAGTATCAGATAAATCTTTTATCAAAGCATTAATATATTTTTCCCTAAACATTTTTATATCTTTTCTTTTCTTTTATTTATTTCATATGATTAGTATTAGATTTGCAAATTAAGATAGATCAAAGCTATAAAAGATTAGATAAGTTTTTATTTCAATATTTTGAGTCTCTGCCATTATCTTTATTACAGAGATTAATTAGAAAATACAAAATAAAAATCAATAACAAAAAATCTAAAGCTAATTCATCATTAATAAAAGGGGATGTAGTATATATATATTATAAATTTGAAATCAGTAATGACTTATCAAATACTATTAAAATCAGTAAAGATAAAAAAAAGATTTTTGAAGATCAAATTATATTTCAAAACAATGATTTTATAGCTATTAATAAGATTGATGGATATTCTGTTCAAAGAGGATCTAAAGTATTAATTTCACTAAAAGACATATATGAAAATGTTATCGAGCATAAATTATATATAGTTCATAGATTAGATAAAGATACATCAGGGCTCATGCTTTTTGCAAAAAATAGAGTCACCGCCAGTAAAATCTCATCATTATTTTCAAATAATAAAATTAAAAAATATTACATTGCTGTAACAAATACTAAATTTAATAAAAATACTGACACGTTGATTAATTATAATTCTGATAAAAAAGAATTAAAACTTGCGTATAAAAAAGTACATCTAGATAATTACGATAATTGTTATTTGATTAAATTATTTACCGGAAAAAAACATCAAATTAGACTTCAATTTTATCTTAATAAAAATCCTATTATTGGTGATAAAAAGTTTTCTGGTAATAAATTTAATAAACTACTTCTTTGCTCTTATAAAATTATTTTTGAATTAGACGGTAAATTTTATAAATTTAAAATTAATCCTAATAAAATACTTTCATAAATTCCTCTTTAAGATCTTGATATATTTTTCTCTTATTATAATTTATTTTTAGAGCCTTTAAGCTGCTTATATCTTTGGAATTGAGACCACATGGATCAATTTTTTGAAAATTATCTAAATCAAGATTAAAATTTATAGATAGCCCATGATGAATGATACCTTTTGAGTATCTTAAACCAACAAATATTATTTTTTTTGATTCATCATTCTTTTTAACCCACAAACCTCTATTTTTTTCTTTTTTTCTAAAAAGTTTGATATTACTTCTCTCGAATGCTTTTATACATATATCCTCTAATGAATTTATATAATCTATAATATTCTTTTTTCTTTTTTTTAAATTAATTAATGGATAAATAACTAATTGGCCGGGCCCATGAAACGTAATTTTGCCACCTCTATTAACTTTAATGACAGGGATCTTATTTATTTCATTTTTTTTAAACTCTTTGGGAGTAGAGCTTCCTGCAGTAAAGACATTTTCATGCTCTAAGAACCATATTTCCTCTTCTTTTATGTTTTCAGACATTTTTTGAATATGTTTATTCATTAATTTGGTCACTTCCTGATATTTTTTTTGCCCTTTTAGTTGTTTTATTTCAATCATTCTTTATTAATTAAATCTATTAATTGCGGACGTGGCGGAACTGGTAGACGCGCAGCGTTGAGGTCGCTGTGGGATTAAATCCTGTGGAAGTTCGAGTCTTCTCGTCCGCACCATGTATACAATATAAATGCAAAAATTTAATAAAAAAGAATATATTAAGTCAATAAAATCCCTTCATTCTGCTGATCAAGCAGACAGTATTGAAAGTCTTTCATTTGAATTACAGTCATCAATACTAAAAACTCATACTAAATACTTTCATCCAGACTTTATTGCTTATTTACGCGATGAAACGCGGGATGACATTTTACATATGATACCCAACAAACAGTTGGTTAATTTAATTAAATATCTTGATTTAGATGATGCAGTTGAAATTCTTGGTGATTTTGAAACTAAAGAATTAGTTGAGATACTTTCTAAGCTTGGATCTCAGCAAAGAGAAAGAATTGAAGAAAGCTTAAAGTATGATGAAAATTCTGCTGGTAGACTCATGAACAGAGACTATCTTTCTATTAAGTCTAACTTAACTGTTGGTGAATTGATCGATCAACTAAGAAATACTCGAAGAGGCCCTAAGGATTTTTATAATATTTTTATTGTAGACGACCAAAATATCCCCATTGGATATGTTCCTTCAGGAAGAGTTTTAAGATCAAAAAGATCCAAGAAATTAAAAGAAATTATTTATAAGGACATACATACTATTAAATCTGATGAGAAAATTGAAGATATCGCCTACACTTTTAGGCAGTATGGCTTAGTTTCAGCACCTGTTGTAAATTTGGATAATAAAATGATAGGTATCATGACAGTTGATGATGTTGTTGAAATTGATCATGAAGAGTCAGAAGATGATATGAGAAAATTGGGAGGTTTGTTTGTTAATGACTTTTATAAAGGTGCTTTTACATCTGCTACTTCAAGATTTATCTGGTTAGGGTTAAACTTATTGACTGCTATATTAGCATCTCTTGTTATAGATATATATTCAGAACAGTTACAGCAAATGATAGCAATAGCAGTTTTAATGCCCATAGTAGCTTCAATGGGAGGTAATGCAGGCACACAAGCTATGACGATATATGTAAGAGCTATAGCCACAAAGGATATCAATAATTCAAACTATATTAAATTAGTTGTTAAAGAATTTTTAATTGGAAGTATTAATGGATTTGCACTTTCTTTGATAATGGGATTAATAGCTTATTATTGGTTTGATAGCCTTGTATTAGCATTTGCGATATCTTTTGCCATTTTAATAAATTTAGGATTTGCTTGTTTGGTTGGCATAATTATCCCAATTACTATTAATAAAATGAAAATAGATCCAGCATTGGCATCTGGAATTGTTCTTACTACTTTCACAGATGTATTTGGATTTTTATCATTTTTATCAATTGCAACTTATATATTAAATTTATAGTTTATTTCGATGATCAATACAGAAATACTTAGAGAATACGATATTAGGGGGATTTACCAAAAATCATTAAAATTAGAAGATGTAGAAAATATTGCAAAAAAAATCTCAAATATAATTTCTAAGATTAATACTCCTAAAATCATAATAGGTCATGATGGAAGATTATCTTCCTTAGAAATTAAAAATAAACTGATTGATACTTTCAGAAGACATGGTGTTGATGTAGTAGATATTTCTCTAATACCAACTCCAGTGAGTTATTATGCTACAAAAAAACTAGATATTCCTAATTTAATAATGATTACAGGCTCTCATAATCCAAAAGAATATAATGGATTAAAAATAATTATTAACAATAAACCTTTTTTTGGAAAAAAGATAAAATCATTAAACGATTTAGATGATGCTTCTTTATCCTCAGCATTGGGTCAATTATCATTTAAAGATGTAATTACTCCTTACACAAATGAAATTATTTCACAATTTAATAATTTAGATAAGCTTAAAATAGTTTGGGATACAGGAAATGGAGCCATTGCACCAATAATTCATAAAATTATTAATTCGATTAAAGGAACTAATATTATTTTGAATAGAAGCATAGATGGTAATTTTCCAAATCATCACCCTGATCCAACAATTAAAAAAAATATTACTCAGATATCAAAATATATTAAAGAAAAAAAATTTGATTTGGGTATTGCATTTGATGGAGATGGTGATCGAATTGGAATATTGGATAATAAAGGAGAATTAATTTACTCGGATATTATTTTTATACTTTTATCTCTAGATCTTTTAAAAGAAAAAAAAGACCTAGTCGCTATAGCTGATGTAAAGTGTAGTAAAGTACTTTTTGATACTCTTAAAAATAATGGTGTCGACATTCATATGTCAAAAACTGGACATTCTTTAATCAAAGAGATGATATCTTCAAAAAATGCAGATATAGCTGGTGAAATGAGTGGTCACATTTTTTATAATTATAAATATTATGGATATGACGATGCCATATATGCCTCTTTGAAATTAATTAACATACTCAATAATACAAATAAAACATTAAATGAATTAACAAGTGTTTATATGAAATCATCATCAACACCTGAGATAAAACTATATTGTGATGAAAAAATTAAATTTAGTCTTTTAGATAAAATAGTAGAAGATATACCTAAGCATTATAATAGTGGAGTCGATTTAATTACAATTGATGGTGTAAGACTGGAGTCTGAAAACTTTTGGTTCCTTCTTAGGGCTTCAAATACTCAAAATTGCATAGTATTCAGACTCGAACACTTTGTTAGAGATAAATTTAAAGAAGAATTAATTAAACTAATATCGATACTTGAGACATATTCATTAGATATAAAAGAATTAACTAGTTTTAATCAAACAGTCTAGTTTATTTAATTTAATTTCATTACATAAGTTTTTTGCTGTTATTTGATCAACAACATTAATATAACTTATAAAATATCTACCATTTTTTTTTATTTGATGCTCAAAACTTCTTAGTATTTTTATTTTATTTTTTAGTAATGTAATATGCATCTTTGATTTACTAATCTTTTTAAAAGAGGATGTTTGAACAGAATAATTACTGGTGCTTCTTTTTTCATTCTTGACAGTTAATTTTTTAGTTTCTTCATTTTTGGATGCATCTTTATTTCTATATTTATTCATAAGAAAGTTAATTTTATTGTTCCTTTCTTTAGCAGAATTTCCTCCAAAATATATACCCAATAAATAATTATCGCCGTTTATCGATAATAAAGATATCTGAAACCCAGATTTTCTAATATAGCCAGTTTTTAAACCAATATAATGATCATATTTTTTTAATAATGTATTATGAGTTGTATAATTTTTACCTTTAATTTTAACTTTAGTTTTTTTAAATCGGTGTAATTGCTGAGGGAAATCTTTAATAATTTTAGAGCTAAGTTTGAAAATATCATAGGCAGAAGATAAGTTAGCTCTATTTGGAAGACCGTGCGGATTTGCAAATGTTGTATTTTCTAAATTTAACTTTTTTGCATAATTGTTCATTTTTATAACAAATTTTTTTTCACTACCTGATATTTTTTCAGCAATCGCTACAGCTGCATCATTTGCTGATTTGACTATTAATGAGTCAATCAATTCATCTACAGTGATAAAATCCTTCTCTGCTACACCTAATTTAGAGGGTTGTTGATAAGTTGCATGTTTTGAGAAGTACACACGATCATTTAAATTAAGTTTTTTCCGCTCTAATTCATCAAATATTATATAAAGTGTCATAATTTTAGTAAGCGATGCTGGATAATTTTTTGTGTCCTTGTTAACTTCAAAATATATTTCTTGTGATATGGGATTACCTATTACACTGGCTATTTTTGCAAATAATGGATGTGATAAATTGACTATTAGAATAAATGTAATAAGTATTATTCTCATAAAGTTATTAATTTGTTATAATTATACATGTCTTTAGGTTTTAGATTATATTCCTATTTTAATGGTAATCTTGTTCATCAAGATTCGCTAGGTAATAAATATTATCATGATAAAAAAAACTCTTCAAAACGATGGGTAGTCTATGCTCAGGGTTTTGGACCAGAGTCACTTCCAACACAATTTCATAATTGGTTACATAATACCTCTGATGAAATATCAAACCTTAATTTAGATACAAATAATCAAGAGAGTTTGGTGAAGAGAAGAATACAAAAACATTCAGTAAAACACAAAGAAACTATTGATAAGGGTTATAAAAGTTGGAATCCAAAATAACACAAGAAATTGACTCTAATGACTCACTATACCATTTTAAAATAGGTATTTTATTTAGTTTTATTTTAGTATTTCTTTTTTTTCTCCTTAAAAATATATCTAATAATGACTCCATCCCTTTTATTGCCACCTTTAATTATGTTGAGGGCATCAATATTAATTCTGAAGTACAATTAGCTGGTATAAAGATAGGCGATGTAAATAAAATAAAGATTTCTCCAGATGGGATTATCATTAATGGTTATATTGAGAGAAAATATAATATTCCAGAGGATTCAATTATAAAAATTAAAAGTGAAGGTATTTTTGGAAGGAAAGCACTATCTATAGAACCTGGATTTGGTGAATACTTAAATAAATCAAATCAACAATATGTTTTTAATCAAACTCAAGACTCATATTCAGTTGATATGTTTCTTAGATATTTAAATGATCTAAATGAATAAGAAAATAAATATAGAATTTATTCTTGGATTGTTGATATTAATAATATCTATAATTTGTATCTTTTATTATTCTTCTAAAATAAATCTATTTAACAAAATCGAAACTTTTCAAATTAATTCTAGTTTTTTTGACATAGGTAATGTGAATATAGGTAACGATGTTAAAATTAAAGGTGTAAAAGTTGGGGAAGTTTCAGGCATTTCATTAGATCAAGAGAATTACATGGCAATTATTACATCATCTATCGATGAAAGTGTAAAAATACCTGATAACTCAACATTTAAAATATCTAATAACGGATTTATAGGGTCCCCATATATAGAAATACAATTAGGAGAAAGTGAGGTACTACTTCAAAATAATGATTACACGACTGATAATATTGATGCAGTGTCTTTGGAAGAAATTATTAATAATTTTATTTTTAAGTAGTATTTTTTTTGGTCAATTACAAGCTATAGAAATTAACAATATAAAGCTACTTATTCTAGATAAATCTTCATCATCGAAATATGAGCTTGAGTTTTCAAATTCATATCAATTTAGAAATTTATCATTTGAATTAGTTTCTTGCAAAAATATTGAATTTGATAAATATCTAGATACTGCTGCTTTATTAAAAATTACTCAAAATGACAATATATTTATTGGTTGGTTTTTTAAATATACAGACGAATTAAATTTGTATTCTAATAAGATATATGAAATTTCATTGACTGATTGTTAATTAAATTCAGAAATATTTTTTTCTAGCCAATTTGTATTATAAATACCATTAATAAAATCATTCTGATTTAAAATCCATTTGTGTAATTCAATATTCGTATCTATTCCATCTATGATTATCTCATCTAATGCTCTTTTCATTATTGATATAGACTCATTTCTATCTTTTCCTTTAGACACTATTTTTAAAATAAGACTATCATAATGAGGATTAACTTTATAATTTGTATATAGGGCGGTATCTATTCGAACTCCTCTTCCTCCTGGAAGATTTATAAATTTTACTGTTCCTGGGCTAGGTGAAAAATCTTTAGCTTTTTCTGCATTTATTCTACATTCAATAGTGTGATTTTTTCTTATTACATTGCTTAGATCAATTTTATACCCAGCAGCAACCATTATTTGATATTTTACTAAGTCAATATCAAATGCCTCTTCTGTAACAGGGTGTTCAACCTGTAATCTTGTATTCATTTCAATAAAAAATATTTCATTATCTTGATATAAAAATTCTAAGGTTCCTAAGCCTTCATATTTGTTTTTAAGCAATAGATCTTTGATACTTTTCTCTATTACTTTTAAATTATTTATATCTACGAACTCAGATGGTATTTCTTCAATAATTTTTTGATTTTTACGTTGAATCGAACAATCCCTTTGCCCAATTATTTCTGCATAGTTATTCTTTGGATCTGATATTACTTGAAATTCTATATGTTTTGCATTTGTCAAAAACTTTTCAGCATACATAGTGTCATCACCAAAATAATTTTTAGCTTCTGCTTTCAATTGAGAAAAAAATTTATCTATTTCGCTACTATTTTTAAATACTCTCATCCCTTTACCACCACCCCCATAGGCTGCTTTGATAACAACAGGCATACCAATTTCTTTTGATATTTTTTGAGCATCACTTGTATTGTCTATATTTTTAGAATTTTTATTTCCTAAAATAGGTAATTTAAAATCGCTTGCTAGTCTTAAAGCATTGCTTTTATTACCTAACTCTAAGATAGATTTTGAAGTAGGACCTATAAACTTTACTTTGTGTGATGTTAATATTTTTGCAAATTTGTCGTTTTCACTTAAAAATCCATATCCAGGATGAACAGCATCAGCTCCTGTTATATCAATTGCGCTTATAATACTAGGAATATTTAGATAACTTTCATTAGGCAGGGCACTACCAACGCAGATACTTTCGTCAGCTAGTTTCACATGCATTGCTTCTGTATCTACATTAGAGTGTATGGCAACTGTTTTGATGTTAAGTTCTTTACATGCTCGTATAATGCGAACTGCGATTTCTCCTCTATTTGCGACTAATATTTTTTTAAACAATTACGATATTTCAAATAGAGGTTGGCCAAATTCAACTGCTTCACCATTTTTAACCATAACTGTTTTAATTGTGCAATCTCTATCAGATTTAATTTCATTGAAGGTTTTCATAGCCTCAATTAAACAAATCGTATCACCTTTTTTAATTTTCTGACCTTTTTTTGCAAAGGGGGGGAGAACTAGGTTTGGGGGTTAAGTATATAATTCCTACCATAGGACTATCAATACTTATAAAGCTATCAATTGTATCTTTATTTGAACTATGATCATTTATAGGTAAAGTATTTTGTGTGTTTTGATTAGAGTCAAGTGTTATTGATTTATTAGAAATTTCAATTGTGTTTGTTTTATTTGATAATTTGATAGAACCTAAATCATTGTCTTTAATTTTTTTTATCAAAGCATCAATTGTCTGGTTAATTTTTTTATCTATCATATTATTTAATATACCTCATAGATATCAAAATAAAACTCCAATATAGCTTACTACTTAAATTGTTTTGCTAACTTTAAATTTTGATTAAAGTAATTAGATTTAATTGAAAGTCCATAGCTCTCTTTTTTAATTTCATCAATTTCATAATAATTTAATTGGCCTACTAGTTGACCGTCTCTTATTATAAATGGCGTATCGTACGCACGTAACTCAAGAACAGCAGGGGTACCTGATTTGCTATTACCAAATCCAGGGTCAAAAAAACCAGCATAGTGTACCCTGAAATTACCGAAGCTATCTTTAAAAGGTTCAAGTTCAGCAGCTTGATTATTTTTAACAGTAATCGACTCCTTAGATCGAAGTATATAAAACTCATCTCTTTCAATTATAAAATAATTATCTTCAGGTATAATTTCTTCCCAATATTTACTTACCTTATAAAAATTAATTTTATTTAAATCAATCGCTGATGTAATTTTTTTAGCCTTATATGCAGTAACTTGTTTTTTTTTAATTGATACTGAAATATTAATTTGTTTAAATTTATTTTCTATATATGAACCTTGAAAAAATCTTATCTGATTTAAGGAAATATTTTTTTTAATTATAATACTAAAAGATTGAGGAATAATTTCTAAGTATAATTTTCCTTTATATTGATAATTTATAAAATCATATTCTTTTCCATTTTCTGTTACTATACGTGTAAATATATCTAATCGTCCTGTTGTACTTTTAGGATTTGATTTTCCCATAATGTTATCTGGTAAATCTAATTTTTCATTTAATTCACACAAATAAATACAATTTTTTTCTAAAAGTGTATTTTGACTTAAATCAATCTTTGATAGAGATAATTCTTTTATAACTTTTGATATGTTAATGTTATTTGGAATAAAAGATGCTTTAATTCTATAACATTTGTTAGATAGTGTTAAATCTAATGAGGCTGGTTGTATTTGATTTCTAATTGAAGATTTATTAGAGTGAATATGTTTTTTCTTAATAAGAGCTAATATTTGTTCTCTATTTAAATAGGGCATATGATTTGTCTAGTGTAGGAATATCTTTAATATCATATTTTTTACAAAAAAAATCAGCTTTATTTTTAAAATTTAAGGCTTTATAAAATTGACAAAAATAGAAGTTAGCAAGATTTATAGAGTTTATTTTGTTATAGTATTTGCCGTAAATAAAGTAGTAAAAATATTCATTCATTAATTTTCTATCAAACTTTAAATCTTCGATGATGTAATATTCATCATCCAAATTATTGTCCAATAAATAGTTTATATACTCTATTTTCAAAAATGAATTATCATTGATAATTAGTAAATTTTTAAATTCATTATTCCAGTCATTTACAAAAAAACCCTTTTTAAAAGCTTCATATTTAATTAGTTCTTTGTTAATTTGATTTAATTTTATTTCTTGGTCAAAAATACCTTTTTCTAAATTTTTAAAAAAAATATTAAAAAATTTATTATTTGAATTACTAGAATACTTAGATTTTATCCATTCGAATTTGTCAGAATTCTTAGTTTTTTTGTAATTAAAATCTTTTAAATTATTTATCCTATCTTCACTTCTTGGGTGCGTTCTAAAGTAATTATTGTTAGAATCATCAAATTCACCTAAAAAAGATTTTAATTCTGAAGTATTTATTTTATTTTTTATTATTTGATTTATCATAAAATTATCCGCTTCAATTTCAAAATTTATTGAGTGTTTAGAAATATCGTTAATAAGACTACTATTTAAAGAAATAGAACTACCGACCCCAATGTTTACATTATTTGTAAGTACAGCTAGACCAACAGAAAATAGACTATAAAAATTAACTTTATTGTTAGCTTGTTGAATTTTAATTTTTTTACTTTGGTAATGGTTTTTAATAATATGTCCATATTCATGTAAATAAATAGCTTTAAGTGTATCTTCCTCTTTTATTTTCCTCAACAATCCAGTTGTAATATAAATATTTTCCTCAATTACGAAAGCATTAGATGTAGTATTTTTGGTTAAAAAAACATTTATTTTTTTTAATTTTAATTCTTCACTTAAATCTGAAAAATAATTTTCAAATATAGGATCTCTTATAATTTCATAGCTATATGAAATCTTAAAAATAAATAAGAAAAATATAAGGCAAATAAATTTATACTTTTTTATCAACTATTTTTTTTTTAATTTTTCTTCTATAGGATTTTTCATTACTTAAATCTTCAGTCTTATTTTGTTGTATGATTTCTTTAGTATTATTTTTAACTTTATTAATTAAATCTTGATTTAATTCATATATGTTTTTAGGTAAAGATTTATTTATAAATTTAATTTTAAATGCAGGTTTTATTATATTAATTTTTCTTTTAATTTCGTTATTATTTTCATTAAAAAATTTTTCATCAATTTGAATTTCTACCTCTTCTTTATTCCCAATGGCATTAATACCCTTAATATTAGACATAATATTATGTATTATTATTGAGTTAGTTTTTTTAAAACCTCCCCCACCACAACAATCACATTTATTATAGAATGTTTCATAAATACTTTGCCCAATTCTTTGTCTCGATATTTCCATTAATCCAAATTGAGAAATCTTTGTAAATTGAACTCTAGATCTATCTTTATAAAATAATTCCTTTATCTTCCTCTCAACTTTTAAATTATTTGCATTTATATTCATATCAATAAAGTCAATCACAATTAATCCTGCAATATTTCTTAATTGAATTTGTTTGAATATTTCATCACTCGCTTCTAAATTTGTATTTAAAGCTGTAATTTCAATATTTTTTTCTGAAGTAGCTCGACCAGAGTTTATATCAATACTTGTGAGAGCTTCAGTTGGATTTATTACTAAATATCCTCCAGATTTTAAGTAAATATTTTCTTCTGTGAGACTATTAATTGGATTTTTAATACCATAACTCTCGAAAAGTGGAAGCTTCTCTTTGTAATGTGTTATTTTTTTATCTGATTTTACACTAAAATCTTTTTCAAGTTTTTTGTATAGTTTCATTGTTTTTAAATCTGAAAAAATAATTTCTTCTATTGTTCTTTGATTAAAATCTCGCGCAACCTTTATAATAGGCGTATCCAGTTCAGCAATTAATACAGGTGCCTTTGATTTCAATGTATCCTCTCTTACCTTAGTCCACAATTTTCTTAAATAGCTAAAGTCTGCAATTATATCCTCGTCTTCTGCAGATATTGCATTAGTTCTAATTATTAATGACATTCCATCTGGTAAATTAAAATTGTCATGTAATCTCTTCAATCTTTTTCTATCTAAAGGATTTGAAATCTTCTTTGATACCCCACCGGATGAAGAGTTATTTGGTAATAAAACGCTATATCTACCAGGTAAGGATATAAAAGTTGTTACGGCCGCACCTTTTGTACCTCTTTCCTCTTTAACTATTTGAATCAAGAGAACTTGATCTTTTTTAATAACGTCCTGTATTTTATATTTACGATAAAAAGACAGGAAGTGCTTTTTATTTTCTTTATCGTCAACTATCTCATTATTTTTTTTATTGCTATTTTCAGATATCTTTTCATTGTGAGGTATTTTGAAATAACTTGGATGTATTTCATCAAATGGTAAAAAAGCCTTTTTTTCTGACCCAAATTCAATAAATGCTGCCTGCAGTGAGGGCTCTACTCTAGATACAGTTCCTAGATAAATATTATTTTTCTTAGTAGATGTTAAATCATCTGAATAGTCAAAGTAGTTGATTTCTTGACCGTCGGCCGCAATGATACATAATTCACTATTGATGCTGCCATCAATAAAAATTCTTTTAGACATGTTTTTAAATCCTTTTGATATAATAAGTTATTAATAATTTGGTTATTTAATAAAATGAAACTTTTTAAATATTTACAATACATTTTCATACTCTCTGTATTAGGTATATCTATAGTGATACTTTATTTGTGGAATATTCAACAAGATCTACCTGATCACAATATATCTAAATATTTCCCAAATGAAATAACAAAAATTTATGATGAAAAATATGAGCTTATGTACCATGTAGGTAACAGAGATAGATTTTACTTAGACTACAAAGATATACCTAAAAGTATGATTAACGCTATTATTTCTGCAGAAGATAAAACATATTTTCAACACCAAGGATTTGATATCAAAGGAATATTAAATGCTTTTATTATAAATTTAAAAAATATTTACTCAAAAAATAATAATAATTATGTTGGGGCTTCCACTATAACACAACAGTTAGTTAAAAATATCTTACTTAGTAGAGATCAAACTATTTCAAGAAAAATAAAAGAGTTAATATTATCTCTTAGAATAGAGCAGGAATATTCAAAAGAATTTATAATAGAATTATATTTAAATGAAATTTATTTTGGAAGACGCTCATATGGTGTAGCTTCAGCATCATTCAATTATTTCAATAAATCAATTTTTGACCTAGAAATACATGAATATGCATATCTAGCAGCATTGCCTAAAGGTCCAAACAATTATGATCCTAATAAAAATTATAAAAGAGCCCTTGATAGAAGAAATTATGTTTTAAAACAAATGGAAATAAATGAATTTATAACTAAAGATGAATTTAATTATTATTCAAATTTAAAGATAGAGCTATCTCAGAGAAATAATAAAAAATATAAGTCTGATTATAAGACTGACTTTATATTGAATTATCTGAATTCAAATTCATTTAATGAAAATGCATTTTATATTCAATCTACGATTGATCAAAGTCTTCAAAAAATATCAGAAAAATCTTTGTTAGATAATTTAGCATTATTTGAGAGAAAATATAGAGATTGGGAGGGAAGTTATAAAAATTTAGAAGATATTTTAAAGATCAATAATGAACATTGGAAGATAGCAAAAGTAGTTGATAAAAAATCTAATTTAATAAAGATATCAATTATCGACACAGGAGAAACTATAACTCTAAACAAAGGTAATAATTTATATGGTCCCAAAAAAGTTTCCCCAAATAATTATCTAAATTTAAATGAATACCTTTTTGTTACCAAAATTGATAACTCTTTTCATACAGTTCAGTTACATAAAATTAATGGATCTGTGATTATTATGGACCCTTTTAATGGCGATATAGTTTCTATGGTTGGAGGTGTAAATTACGATGTAAGTAATTTTAATAGAGTCTCACAAGCTTATAGACAACCAGGGTCATCAATAAAACCATTTATTTATGCAGAAGCTTTAGAAACAGGAAAATATTTACCTAATACCCTTATATTAGACTCTAATATTCTTTTAGACCAAGGAAATAATCTCCCTGTATGGGTACCTAAAAATTATTCTAATAAATCATATGGCGAATTAACATTTAGAAGGGCATTAGAGACTTCAAATAATTTAATAACACTGAAAATTGGTCTAGATGTAGGACTAAATAATGTAAATAAATTTTTAGATGAAATTAATTTTTATGAAAACAAAATAAATACTGATGTTTACTCGACACTTCTTGGAGCAGTAGAAAATAATCTTTTAAATCTAACAAAATCATATTCAATTTTTTTAAATGGAGGTTATATAGTTGAACCATCAATAATTAAAAAAGTTGTTTCAAATGAAGGAGAATTAATTATTAATAATGACTATTTTAAATGTAACTATTGTTCATTTTCTAATGAGGACAGGTCATACAGAAAACCAATTATAGAGTCTCAAAAGGGAAAAGTAATATCTCCACAGACCTCTTTTCAAATCTTAAACATACTTGAAGGTGCTGTGAAAAGAGGAACTGGTAAGAATTTGAATAAAATTAATTATCCTATAGCAGGAAAAACAGGAACCACAAATGAAAGTAAAGATCTGTGGTTTTTTGGACTTACTCCTAGATATGTAATAGGGGTTTATGTTGGTTATGATACGCCTAGGTCAATTGGATATAGAGAAACCGGATCTTCTGTTGCTTTACCTATATTTAAATCAATTATCGAGAATTATCTTTTACTCAATGAAAATAATAATGATAAGTTTTTAGTACCTAGTGACCTTATTGTCAAAAAAGTTGATGTTAATAGTGGTAAAATTTCTAATGGACAAAATACAATTATTGACTATTTTACAAAAGATCAGTTGGAAATTATGGATAACATTAATAAAATTGAGAGTATTGGCGGTATAAATTAATGGATAAATTTGAACTATTAAATCTTATTAAGGAAATTGAAACCCTTATAAATCTGACTAGGAGGAGTCTTTGACTATGATAATACCAGCAAAGATATTGATGAATTAAACAAAATAATTACTAATCCTGATAATTGGAACGATATAAATTTAATAAATAAATCTCAAGAAAAACTTAAACAATCTAAAGACGTAATTAACGACTTTGATTTTGTCTCTAATCAATTCAGAGACTTTAAAGAATTTATTCAAATATATGAGTCTTTAAATGAAAAAGAAATTAACGAGTTAGTTCATAAAATTAATGAATTGAAAAGAAAATGTGAAAAATTAAAAATAAAATCTCTATTAAACAAAGAAACAGATGATTGTAATGCTTTTTTAGAAATTCATGCTGGTGCTGGAGGCACAGAGAGTCAAGATTGGGCTGAAATGTTGTCTAGGATGTACCTACGATTTGCTGAACAAAATGACTATAAAAGTAAGATAATAGACTATCAAAGAGGAGATGAGGCAGGTGTTAAGAGTGTAACAATGATGATATCTGGTTTTAAAAGCTTTGGTTATTTAAAGAATGAATCAGGAATTCATAGATTAGTTAGAATTTCGCCTTTTGACTCCAACAAGAGAAGGCACACAAGTTTTTCAAGTGTATGGGTTTACCCTGAGATAGATAAAGATATTGAAATTGAAATTAATAATAAAGATCTTAGAATCGATACATTTAGGGCTTCAGGAGCAGGGGGGCAACATATTAATACGACGGATAGTGCCGTAAGAATAACGCATTTAACTTATAACATTGTAGTTCAAAGCCAAAGTGAAAGATCACAACATCGCAATAGGGATACTGCAATGAAGATGTTAAAATCCAGAATATATGAGATTGAGATTGATAAAAAAAATGAAGAGAAAAAAAGAGAAGAGAGTAATAAAAAACAGATAGGATGGGGAAACCAAATAAGATCATACGTTCTGCATCCATATAAAATGGTTAAAGACCTCAGAACCAATTATCATACATCAAACGCTGACGGTGTATTAGATGGGGAAATATTTGATTTTTTGGAGTCAACACTGATAGATGTATAATAAAATCCTTTTAAAAATACTGATTTTACTTTTTATACCATTTCAAGTAATAGCATACGATTTTAGTTACCAAAAAGAGGATATTTTATTAAAACTTGATTTTGATAATAACCATATTAAAGAAATTAAATTTGATATCAAAATTAATGGTCAAAGAAACTTCGGAATAATTAATTATCATAATAACGAAATTTATATACTTTTAAATACAGATTTAATTTCTTTTGATAATTTCAAAAAAGTTTTTCCCAAACCTCAAGAAAATAAAAAATTAAATAAAAAAATTAATTTTAATTGGGAAATATCTGAAATGATAATTTCAGAAAAATATTCTCTTTTTTCTAATAAACTAAATTTTATTTATAATGATGGGTTTGAGTCTATGATGTTTTACGACTCTAAAAAAGAATTTGAATTATCGATACTTCCTCAATTAAATGGAAATAAACAAATCTATTTGTTTTCAAAAAATGCTGGTCAATTTTTTTACGCTCAAAAGATATCAAAACATATGAAAGGTGGTGCTTTAATTGGTAAAGGTTCATTTAGAAAATTTAATGACTATGACCTAAATATTAAAGTTAAAGATTTTAGTATTGATAAAAATTCAAAATTCTACAATTTACTCTTTACCTCAAGAATGTTAGATATCTTTTCAGTCTTGCAAAATAGCCAAGATGAATTTAATTACCTAGAAGTCCCTGTTCAAAGAAAAGGTAAAGTTTTTAATTTTGATCATGCTTTAATGTTAGGCGGTACTGTTGCTTTCTCTTTCAAAGGAGAAGCAAATCCCTCTGAAAAAATAGCCTCTGTGAATGGTACTTATGGCCCTTTATATTTATTTGAAAAGAATTTTAAAAATATTCCTTTCTTGAGTGAATTATTTGGTAAAAATGTTGAGGAAAGTCTTCTTGCTGCTGATTTTAAAGTTAAAAAGAATGGCAATAAAACCGATTTCACATTCAATCCCTTATCTATATTAACACCAGGTAAAACAAGAAATTTTTTCGATATTTGGGAATAACTATTTAATTATTTTTATTTCGTCAAAAGTTGAAATTACACCAGAATGGACTATTTCTGCACGTACACCAGCTTTATTTGTCAGTAATTTAACCAAATTCTTAACATTTAATTTATTTTGAAGGTATCTACATGGTTGACATAATTGATGAATTTTTAAAACTACATTATTAATCTGTATTTTTTTATTTATCATTTTATTTAGATCAATGCCTTTAGTTATAATATTTCTTCTAAAATCCTTATAACTAAACTTACTTTTGATATTATTATTAAAATAACTAATCTTCTCAGACTCTATAAGTGTTACTTGTTCATACTTTTTTTTAAAATTTTCATAATATCTATCATTAATAATACCTTTATTTCTTTTTAAGATTGCTTGATTTACATAAATAGTGCTATCTCCACTTATATTTGTAATATTGATTGCTTTAATTTTGGGCATATTTGAATATATTTACTTTAGTTTATATTTATGGAAGATAACACAAATTTATACAGTCAAAGGAATATATTAATTCGTAATTTCCTTATTTTTTCAAGGTTGGCACCCTTTATAACTAGCTTTATTAGCTCTGTGCTTATTAACAAGATTTTTTTGAAAGCTGCTAATTTAATTAATTTAGACTTCATTTTGATCTTTATATCTCTTTATTTAATTTTATATGTTTTTATTTCTCACACTAAGTCACTTTGTGAGCAGCTTGCTGTCGTCAATCAAAAAATTAACTCACACGGCGAAGAATAATTAATTTTACTTTACAAATTTTGTTATTTCTTTTGTGCTTATGATAGTTTATAAAAGAACAAAATATGAACAAAAATACTTTAGTAAAAAAACATAAAGACAATAGTCTTGAGACACTACCTTATATTTTATCTAGAATTTCAGCTGGATTTCCATCTCCAGCCGATGATTATATAGAAAATAATTTAAGCATATCTGAACTATTAATTAAAAATCAATTATCAACCTTTTTAATGAAGGCTAGCGGCGAGTCTATGATAGAAGCAGGAATTAATGATGGTGATGTATTAGTAGTAGATAGGAGTTTGGAAGCCAGAAGTAGAGATATAGTGATAGCTATATTTGAGGGAAACTTAACTGTAAAAAGACTAATCATCAAAGCAGATGGTTCTGCCATCCTAAAATCTGAGAACCCATTATACAAAAATATACTAATATCAGAGTACACAGAACTAGAGATATGGGGAGTCGTCACTAGTGCCATCCATCAATTTATTAAGTAACGATGAATATTGTAGCTCTAGTAGATTGTAATTCTTTTTATGCCTCGTGTGAGGCTATTTTTAAACCTCATTTGAATAAAAAACCTATAGTTGTCTTATCAAATAATGATGGATGTGTCATAGCTAGAAGTTCAGAAGCTAAAAAATTAGGAATTAAAATGGGAGTACCTTATTTTGAGATAAAACAAATAATAAAAAAATATCCAGTACACGTGTTCTCATCAAATTATAGTTTATATGGAAATATCTCATCTAGGGTAATGGGAGTATTAAAAGAGTACTGTGATAGACTAGAAGTATATTCCATAGATGAAGCATTTTTAATACTAAATAAATACTCTGAGAGAAGTTTTTTTTTAAGAGCAGAGGTAATTAAAAAAATGATAAAGAAATGGATAGGTATACCTGTTAGCATAGGTATAGCTAGAAATAAAACTTTATCTAAGGTAGCGAACCATTTAGCTAAAAAAGATGAATTAGGATCCCAAATAGTAGAAATTATAAACCAAAAACAAATAGAAATATCTTTGAAGGTACTAGGAGTAGGTGATATTTGGGGTATAGGTGCTAGGATAGAAAAATTCCTTCAAAAAAATAATATTTACACTGCTTATGATTTATATAGAGCAGATCCAAGATGGATTAGACAGCACCTAGGAGTGGTGGGAGAGAGAACCTATAGAGAACTACACGGCGAAATATGTATACCTATAGTTGAAAGATCTGAACCAAAAAAACAATGTCGAGTATCAAGATCCTTTGAAAATTATGTAACTAGTTTTGAAGAATTAGAGAAAAGAGTAATATCTTATGCAACTAGGGCTTCAGAAAAGATTAGATCTGATGGCTTACAGGCAAAAAAGATAACTACATTTATTCGTTCAAATAAATTTAACAATAATAATAAACAATATCATGCAGCTAGGACTTATGATTTTATATCTCCTTCAAATGATTTATTTGAAACCATAAGATTAGCCGTAAAAGCACTAAAATCTATTTATCGGTCAGAAATCAAATATAAAAAAGCAGGTGTTTTACTCTCAGACTTAACAATAGAAGGAGAGTACAATAGGGATTTATTTATCCACCAGTCAGAAGAGAGTCTTTTGAAAAAAGTTAGAGTAAACAAGGTATTTGACAATCTAAATAACAGATATGGTAGCGGGACCATTTGCGTTGCTAAAGAGAACTATGAAAAGTTCTATATAACCAGACGGCAAAACCTGAGCCCCGCATATACATCAAATTTTGATGAACTACCTAATGTAAATTAGTTCACAGCAGGTATTGAGCTCATAGACTCTTCAAAAGCCTTTGAGTCAAATTTATCTTCAGCAAGATTACCAGAAAAATAATCCATATAAGCTTGCATATCAAAATGACCATGACCGCAAAGATTAAACAAAATAGATTTTGATTTACCTTCAGCTTTACATTTAAGAGCCTCATCTACAGCACCCTTAATAGCATGTGTAGCCTCAGGAGCTGGCATAATACCCTCAGTTCTAGCAAACTGGATACCAGCCTCTAAACATTCCTTTTGACCATAAGCTCTAGGTTCCATATGCCCATTATGAACCAGGTGAGATAACATTGGAGCCATCCCATGATATCTTAAACCACCAACATGAGTAGGTGATGGCATAAAGTCAGATCCCAATGTATGCATCTTTAACAAAGGAGCAGACTTTAGAGTATCTCCAAAGTCATAAGAGTATTTACCTTTGGTCAATGAAGGACAAGAGGATGGTTCAACTGCAATAGCGTGCACGTCTTGTTCTCCTCTAAATTTTTTACCTAAGAAAGGATTACACAAGCCTGAAAAATTACTTCCGCCACCAGTGCAACCTATGACTATATCTGGATAGTCGTCAGCCATTTCCATTTGAAGAAGCGCTTCCTGCCCAATAATAGATTGATGCATTAATACATGATTTAACACACTTCCAAGTGCATATTTAGTATCTTCATTGGTAGCGGCTACTTCTGCTGCTTCAGATATAGCAATACCAAGAGAGCCTGCACTATTAGGATCTTTTTCTAATATAGCCCTACCAGAGTTTGTTTCATTCGATGGGCTTGCAACTACACTTCCCCCGTAACTCTCTATTATTGCTCTTCTATATGGTTTTTGATCATAACTTACTCTTACCATAAATACTTTAATTTCAATTCCAAATACAGCTCCTGCATAACTTAGAGCCGTACCCCATTGACCTGCACCGGTCTCAGTTGCTATTTTCTTTACACCAGCCTCTTTGTTATAAAATGCTTGTGCTAATGCAGTATTTGGTTTGTGACTACCTGAAGGACTGGCACCTTCATATTTATAATAAATCCTAGCAGGCGTATCTAAAGCTTTCTCTAAGGCTCTAGCTCTAACTAAAGGAGTGCATCTCCATCGACTATAGGCCTCTAAAACAGGACCAGGGATATCGATATATCTCTCTTGTGAAACCTCTTGCATAATTAAATCCATCGGAAATAGAGGTGCTAAATCATCAGGACCTAAAGGTTGTTTTGTTCCAGGATTTAAGGGTGGGCTCATTGGCTCTTTTAAATCCGCCACCAGATTGTACCATTGTTTCGGCACATCACTGTCTTTTAGAAAAAATTTACTATCCTCACTCATAATGCCTTATTTTATTGTATTTGTTAGATAAAAAGTAGGATTATTTATTCACTATAAAACCTATTTAAGGCCGCTTCTTTATTTATTAATGGTAAAAGTTGTGCTACTAGCACACCAATAAGTATTAAAAAACAGCCAAAAATTTGAACATTTGTCAAAAATTGAGAAAGAATAACCCAAGCTGCTAAAGATCCGAAAACACCCTCAAGAGAAAATGTAATTGCTGCTGTGGATGGTTTTACGTACCTTTGCCCAAAAACTTGAAGGGTATAAGCAATTCCACTTGACATGACACCTACATATAAAAGCTCAAAGATTTCTTTTGATATCCCATCAATAGTAGGATTTTCAAAAATGAATATAAATGGCAAACTATAAAAAAAACATAATAGAAATTGGGAAGATGCCAAAGTAAATGGTGCGTTTATAATTTCAAAGTATTCATCAATTAAAATGCAATGTATTGCAAAAAATAAAGCACATACAATTACAAGTATATCAGCAAATTGTGCTTCAAAATTATTTTCAAGAGTTAAGTAATAAGACCCTGCTAGACATATCGATACAGATAGCCATATACTCCAGTGTATTCTCTTTTTTAAAAATAATCTCGATATTATAGGAACAAATGGAACATATAATATAGTTAAGAAAGCTGCATTTCCTACTTTAGTATACTGTAAAGCGTATTGTTGAAGGTAAGTTCCTAATAATAAACTTAAACCAGTTAATAGAACTACAATTATAAATTTTTTTTTATTTTTAAGATTTTTAATTTTATTAATTTCATAAAAAGCAAAAGGTAAAACTATTATTCCACCAATTAAAAAACGCATATTTGTAAACGTTAGTGGACCAATAAATTCCATTCCTGTAGTTTGAGCCACAAATGCAGTACCCCAAATTATTGATGCTACAATGAGACATAAAGTAGATAAGAGTTGTTTGGAGTTCATAAGAAACTGGCTCCGCAGGTAGGATTCGAACCTACGACCTGTCGGTTAACAGCCGAATGCTCTACCGCTGAGCTACTGCGGAACGTTGCATCAAACTACAATAATTTTTTAATTTTTCAATTAGCATTTTTTTATTCAATTAAAAAAAATAATTTTCAATGATATTAAGGTTTATTTGGATATAATGTATCTATGGAAAAGATTGTCTCACCTTGTATTTCAATATGCAAAACTGATCCATCTACAGGGTATTGCTACGGTTGTGCTAGAACTTCTGAAGAAAAAGCTCTATGGAAAGATGAAAATACAACTAATGAATGGAAAATAAATAATATATCTCAGTTAAAAAATAGACTCTCTGGCTGGCAATTATCATCATTTGAAGAGTCATATGATTTTAAATTAAAAAATGGCATATCATTAGCAAAGCATAAAATGATGAATAAATGAAAAAAATTAAAGGCTCGTGTCTTTGCAAAAAAATTAGCTTTGAAATTAAAAATGAATGTAGATACTCAGTCTTTTGTCATTGTCAAATGTGCCAGGCTTCAAATGCTGAATTTAGTTCTTATACAAAAGTAAAAAAAGAAAATCTAAATTTTAAAAGTAAAAAAAATCTTAAATGGTTTGTTTCTAGTAAACATTATAAAAGAGGTTTTTGTTCAATTTGTGGTAGTTCATTATTTTTTCAGAAAAGATCCTCTAATGATTATATCTCAATATCAACTGGCACCTTAAATAAAAATATACCTCCTATTGGTCATATTTTTTATAAATATAAAAAATCAAAAATAAGTTTTTCTAAATTAAAAAAATTTCCTCAATCTGCTCAAGGATATTTTGATAAATACATTTACAGGATCAAATGAATTACTCATTAACAATTAAGATTATCTTAATTTTATTATTTATTTACCTTTTAATTATTTTTTATGTTTATACGAAACAAAGATCCCTTCTTTATGTCCCTCAAATTGACAACTATGATGATGAACAACTAATTATTTCCGCAGAGCAGGTTTTCATAGAAAATAGTTCAAATATTAAATTAAGATCAATTTTTTATAAACATCCATCTAATACTAAAACTACTTTACTAATGTTTCACGGTAATGCTGGTCCTATCGAAAATAGATTTTATAAAATTAATAAGCTATCAAAATATGATCAGAATATATTACTTATTTCTTGGAGATCATATAGCGGTAATGATGGTATTCCTACTGAGACGGGTTTATATGATGACGCTAGAAGTGCTATAAAATGGCTTGAAGAAAAAAATATTTCTAAAAAGGACATTATTATTTATGGAGAGTCTTTAGGAACTGCTGTAAGTATAGAAATAGCTCAGAATAATAATTTTAAGGGTTTAATCTTGGAAGCGCCATTTACTTCAATGATTGATGCAGCTAAATTTCATTATCCATACCTTCCAGTTTCAATCATGCTTAAAGATAAATATCTGAGTGATAAAAAGATTAAAAACGTTATTTCCCCTATATTTATTATGCACGCCACAGGGGATGAAATTGTTCCATTTAGAATGGGTGAAAAAATGTACGAATTAGCAAATTTGCCTAAAAGTAGTTATTTCGTTGATGAGAATGAACATTTAGTAACATATGATGAAAATTTAATGAATAGGATGGATGAATTTTATGAAACTATAATTAATTATGAATAAATTTAATAATCTTCCAGAACTATTTTATTTTCAAGCAGATAAGAACGAAAATAATCAACACTTACTAAAACTCGACTCAAACAATCAAGTTATCTCAATGAGTTGGTTAGAGACAAAAAATCTTACAAAGAAAATACATAATTTTTTAGCAAACAAATATTTAGACGAATTAGAGAGAGTTTTATTGGTTTCAGAAAATAGACCTGAATGGATGGCCTCTGATATCGCTATAATGTCTAATAAACTTATTTGTGTTCCCAACTATACAACTTATACATCAAGAGATTTTGAGCATATTTTAAATGACTCTCAGCCTGTTGGTTTAATAGTTTCAAATAAAAATTTACTTCAGACAATTTTAACTGCCAGCAAAAAAGTTAAATATAATTTCAAATTTATCTTATGTTTTGATTATTTTGAAAATAATTCAATTTCAAATTTAGTATTTTTAAATGACTTAACAGACGACAATAATGATAATAACAGAGAAAAAATTGAAGAAATTAAGCGCACAGATCCAGCTTGCATTATTTACACCTCAGGTACACAAGGATTACCGAAAGGTGTTATTTTAAGTCATGGGGGCATATTAAGTAATTGTGAAGGAGCATATGAACTTCTTAAAACTATAAAGAGTCCAGATTTAACCTTTCTTACTTGGTTACCTTTATCTCATTCATATGAACATGCAGTTCAATTTGTTCAGATTATTTTAGAAGCAAAAGTATTTTATAATAAAAGTATTGAAACACTTCTACCTACAATAAAAATTGCACAACCTCATATAATGACTGCTGTTCCAAGATTTTATAATAATCTCCATGCAAAAATGATGATCAATCTGAAAAATCAGTCTAATCTTAAACAAAATCTGTTTAATAAGACTATCCAGTTAGGAACAAAAAAATTTAAAAATATTAAAATAAGTTTTAGTGAAAATATACTTAACCAAATATTAGATAAATTAGTCAGAAAAAAAGTAAAAAACAATTTTGGTGGCAGATTAGAGGCTTTTATATCAGGTGGAGGACCTCTTGATAGACAAGTAGGGGAAGCGCTTAATGCCCTTGGTTTAAAGACATTACAAGGTTATGGCTTAACAGAAACCTCACCAGTCGTAAGCTGTAATTTATTAAATAAGGTAAAAGTTGATACAGTCGGTCCTATATTTCCTGGAGTTGAAGTTAAATTAGCAGAGGATGGTGAAATACTAGTTAAAGGTGAAAACCTTATGCTGGGTTACTGGAATAATAAAGAAGCTACTGAGCAAACAGTAAAAGATGGTTGGCTCCATACAGGGGATATTGGTGAATTTGATGAGGACAATTATCTTAAAATAACAGACCGAAAAAAAGATATAATTGTTTCTCTAGGAGGTGATAATATAGCACCATCTAAGATTGAAAATCTATTAACTTTATCTCCTGAGATAGAACAAGCCTGTGTCTTTGGTGA
This sequence comes from uncultured Alphaproteobacteria bacterium, assembly GCA_902583235.1. Lineage (GTDB taxonomy): Bacteria > Pseudomonadota > Alphaproteobacteria > HIMB59 > HIMB59 > HIMB59. The sequence goes on from CACHVL010000001.1 coordinate 117,024, forward strand.
ACAAAAGAATTATATTGCAGCATTATTAGTATTAAGCTCTGAGAGTAAATCTAGTGATGAAGATATTCAAAGATACATTGATGAAGTAAATAAAGACTTAACTCAACCAGAAAAAATAAAAAAGTTTATCTTTATTGATGAGCCTTTTAGCATTGAAAATAACCTAATGACTCCGACAATGAAAGTCAGGAGACATGAAGTACAAAAAAAATATCAAAATCAAATTGATCAATTATTTTAATGCAATTATTTGCAGCTATAGATTTTGAAACTGCCACTAGTGAGAGAACATCAGCATGCGCTATTGGATATGTGATATTTAATAAAAATAAAATTATAAAAAAAGTCTCCCATTTAATAAGACCACCTAAACCTGAAGTTCATTTTACAGATATTCATGGTTTAACATGGGATATGTTAAAGAAAGCTAAAACATTTGATAAAGTGTGGCGCCAAATTAAGAGTGAATTATCAGCTGTTGATTACTTTTTTGCACACAATGCTCCTTTTGATCGATCTGTCCTGCATTCCTGTTGTTATTTTTATAATATTGACCTACCTAAACAGGAATTTAAAGATACTGTTGCAATCGCAAGAAAATATTGGGATTTTGAAAACAATAAACTAAATACAGTATGTAAAAATTTAAGAATTCCTTTAAATCATCACGATGCATTATCAGATGCTAAAGGATGTGCTTTGATAGTTATTGAGGCTTTTAAAAAAGGTTATTTTATTTAATTTTATTCCCTATAAAGCTCATAGAAGAAAAAATAATTATTAATGCAAGGCTCATATAGATCAAGGTATTTATCGAATTTGTCTCATCCAATATCAAACCGTATAAGAAAGGGGAAGCTGCTGAGGCCAAAACACCAAAAAATGTTAAAAGGGCCCTTATTGCACCTAAGTTTTTGACTCCATACATTTCTGCCCACAAAGAATTAGACATATTTTCAGTAAAGCCATTTGATAATCCGAGACCTGCCATGTAAAGATATAACACAAATATATGATCTGAAAATAACATCACAATAAATATTAAAGCCATGGGAATTAAGTGAAATGTGATTACTCTCCTACCAGAAAATTTATCGACTAACAAACCAGAAACTAATGAACCACCAATTCCACAGATTGCATAAAAAATAAAACTTTGTGCAATATCTAACATTGTCCAATTATTTAATTGCCCAATAAAAACTTGATGAAATAAAAAACCAGTTACTGTAAATGACATAAATAATGTAAGAGGTAAATAAAGATAAAATTTAAGATCTTTTAAAACATCTCTTCTTCTCCAAGAAAATGAATTTTGTATATCTTCATTCTCAAACCCAGTTTCACTTTGAAAATTATTTTTATTTAATAGGTAGTATAAAAATACTCCGAAAAATATTATTATAAATATAGATGAACTAAACCAGGTAATTCTCCAGCCAAAAGTTAATATTAAAATTACTACTACAAATGGATAAATCATCTCACCAAAAGAGAATCCAAATCCAGATATAGCTAATGCTTTTCCTCGATTAGCTTTAAAATATCTTGCCATAGTTGTTCTTGAAGTGTGCCCCATAAGCCCTTGTCCGAAAAGTCTTAAAAAATAAATTACAAAAAAAAGAATAATTACATTAAATACAACACTTGCAAAAAAACACGTTATCGAAAGACCTAAAACAATTGTTAATGTATATTTTTTGAGAGAAACTGTATCTATAAGTTTGCCAGCCCATATAATTGTTAACGCACTTAAAATTGTAGCTATTGAATATAGACTGCCAAACTGTGTATTACTTAGGTTAAATGTTTCTCTGAAATCTTCACTAAAAAGAGAAATAAAAAATGTTTGTCCAAATCCTGATGCGAATGCTATTAAAAAGCCAAATATTAATAAATTTGAATTTTTATATATAAAATTAATCAAAACAAGAGGGATATTATGATTAAATAACTATATATCAATTATTATAAGTGAAAGGACTGGCTAGTGAGCACAATTAAAAAGACAAATGATGAAAGTCATCCAATTATAGAGGATATCTATAAAGACATTAAACAAACAAGGAATACAAGCTATATAGGTAATTTTTGGAAATATTTAGCTTTCGATCCTAATTTACTCAAAAATGTTTGGACTGATATAAAAAATATAATGATTAAGGAGTCTATAATACCCAATAAGACAAAAGAAATGATTTATATGGCTGTTTCTATTACTAATAATTGTAGTTACTGCACGCACTCACACACAGCTGCAGCCAAAAAACTAGGTATGACTTCAGAGGAGCACTCTGAATTTTTAAGTGTCATAGCGTTGGCAGCAAAAACAAATCAATTGGTAAATAGTATACAGGTACCAGTAGATGAAATTTTCAATGAAGATATAGAAAAATAAATAAATGGAATTTTTAACTTGGTTTTGGAATGCTGGGGAACTGCTAATGATAATTGGTGTGGGAATAATTATTATTGGATTATTATTCTATAGGAAAAAAAAATAAACTTCTTACGGAATATTATTTAATTATTTTATTTATGAACATCAAATTTATTGTAGTATAAATTTATGTATTACGATGATGATAATAATGACGACAACACGTTGTTAGGAAGACTTACAGAATTAAATAGAGCTTTAAGCCAAATGATGAGAAATACCAGTGAGAGAAACATAGTTGAAAAACTACATACTTACCAGCTTGCAATAAAAAAAACTATTAAAGTAATGACAAAAAAACAACTTAATACCGTGTCTGAGTCTTCTAATGAATATGAGGATAGGCTAGAGCGTGGAGATTTTGATTAATTTTTAATCTAAATTCTTAAAACCGTAACCAGTTTTTTTTACTCTTGTTTTAAAATAATTCTTATTAAATTTATTTATAGTAGGTTTTGTATTTATTTGTTTAACTATTTTAATACCAGCTTTTTTTAATGATGATACTTTAGTAAAGTTATTAGTGATTATATTGACTTTATTTACTTTTAGTAACTTCAACATTTTAGCTGCAATATTAAAATCTCTTTCATCATCTAAAAAACCTATATTGTGATCAGCATCAATTGTATCCAAACCTTTCGATTGAAGAGAATAAGCACGCATTTTATTAGCCAAACCAATTCCTCTGCCTTCTTGATCTAGATATAATATAATACCACCTTTATTTTTAATCATATAGTTGATGGAATTATTTAATTGCTCTCCACAATCACATTTTCTAGAATGAAAAATGTCCCCCGTAAAACATGCAGAGTGTATTCTAAGATTTGTGGGCTGTTTTATATTTTCTGGTTTAATTATAATTGCAATATGTCTTCTAGCACCAATATAAGATTTAAAAATATTAAAAGATGTAGAAGCCACATTAGGGAGTGGAACATTAGCACTAGAAACCAATTTTATACTATTTGTGATAAATTTATTCTGATTTTTAAGTTCTTTGTGATTAAATTTTAACAAACCAAGTTGTAAAATTAGATTATCAATATTCTTATAATATTTAGAATTAATTTTTTTAAAAACAAGTGAGGGAATGACTTTAGCATTTTTAGCTATATCTAAACAGACATTATGAAAGTCTCTACTTTTATTACGAACCACATCTTTAAATAATAATTTATTTTGATTAGATAAGGGGTTAATAAATAAATTTAAAATTGATTTATTAGATATTTTATTATCAATTTTTAAGAATATATTTGATGTTATTTTATTATTGAAAACAGATTGTGCTTTTTGTTTTGTTATTAAAAGATATTTTTCCTTTAGTAAGTATTTATTAAATTGATTAAGAATTTTATTCTCAGAGTGTTCAATATTAAAGAACATCCAATAGTTTGTATTCTCTTTTATGACTATTGGTCTTCCCGTTCTTAACTCATTAATAGATCTATCAATAAAAGTACCAAAATTTGATTTTAAACTCATAGACTATATATATACTCATTGACTATTGATACAGATGATTGATGATAACAAAGCATAATATTTCCTCTTTATTTGAGTTTGTAAAAAATCAAAAAAAATCAAATAATTTAAGAGTTGATTTAATTAACAAATCGTTTGTCCTTAGTCAACATTCTAAAATAGCTGATATTTCAATAGACAAATATAAAGTTGTTTTTAATTGTAAAATTGAAAAAAAGATTAAAGAAATAGGCCAAATATTATTGCCTATCTTGATGTTAAAAAAAAAATTTTATATTGGACAAATAGGCCAAAGCTTAGATGGAAAGATTGCTCTTTTAAATGGTAATTCTCATTATATAAACGATAAAAATAGTATTTCTTATCTTCATAGTCTTCGTTCGATATGTGATGCTGTGGTGGTAGGGGTTAACACTATTAGAAAAGATGATCCTTTATTAACTACAAGAGCTATTAAGGGGCCAAATCCTCAACGGATAATTATTGATCCCTCTTTAAAATTAACAAATAAATATCAAGTGTTTAAAGATGGTATGCCTAATATTATATTTACTCATTCTAAATTAAATAAAAAATTTAATAACACTCAAATATACAAATTACCTGAAAGAAATTTTACCAATCTTATTTACCAAAATATTAATAGATTAGGATATAAATTAGTATTAGTTGAAGGTGGTTCTAAAACTATATCTAAGTTTTTAGAAAATAAATTATTAAATATTATGCAATTTATTATTGCACCAACTATTATTGGTTCAGGAATCAATTCTATAAATATTGAGCCTATAACTAATTTAAAAAATGTTATAAGGACCAAAAACAATATTTATAAGTTTGGAAAAGAGATTATTGTGAGTTTAGAGTTTTAAAGCTAAAAAATCTTTATTCCTTAATAATAATTTAGATTTATTAAGTCTAATATTTTCCCTTCTAAATTTTATCCATGGTTCTAGAGAAATTTTATTTTTTTTAATAACGTTTTCGCAAAAGTTTATAAACATGTCTTGAAAAATCTTATTTTTGGACACATTCCAATTTGAATTAAGTACAAAAGTTTTATGAGTTTTCGTGAAAACTTTATTTATTATTTGACTACAATTTTTGCCAATAGCTTTTTTTCCAATTCCTTTATCAGACTCCTGATCTTTATTAAATAGTTTTAGAACATATTCATCATCTTTGTGTTTTGGATAAAATTTAAAATATCCATCATAATTGATTGAAAAATATATTACTTTTGTATTTAAGTTTTGTCTCTTAAATTCATAAAACCACTCTTTGGGCATTATATCTAAATATGCTGATCCAGTGATAAGATCATAATTTTCAAATTTAAATTTTTTAATATCTTTAATTAAATCAAATTTTTTATAATTAATATTAATAATTTTCTTTTTATTAGCTGTTATTTTTTTGAATTCTTTGATTGACTCAAAAGATATGTCAATCATATCCCATTTTTGTTTAACTTTTATCTTAGGATACATATATCTATAGTTAGATCCTGTACCACATCCTAAATCTGCTATAGATAATATTTTATAATTTTTAAAATATCTGTTTATTTTTTTGATTATTTTTTTATTTCTTGAAATTGCATCTATCTTCTCTCTATAAAATAGCCAATCATTATTAAATTTATGCATTTTTAATTTCCTTTATGAATAAGTCTGCTGACTGTATAGGTGTTAGAAACTTTCTTTGATTTTTTCTAATTTTCTTTTGAATTTTAACATTATTAAAATTTCTTAATATTAATTTTGACAAACTTTTTTCTTTAAAATCATTTAGGTATATGATTCCATCTTTTTTAAGTGTGTTCATTAAAGTTAAAGTTTTAAATGTGATTATCATTTTTTTTTGTTGTAGGGCATTTGCAAGGGACATCCCAAATCCCTCATATTTACTAACAGAAATATAAAAATCGCACTGTGAATATAACTGTGATAAAAGTTTAGTTGAGATATTGCTATAAAAACTTATTTTTTCTTCTAGCCCATAATTACTTATTATGTTTTGTAATTTGTTATAATATTTACTCTCTCTAGTTGTATCTCCAATAATTTTTAATTTTACGTTATCAATAAATCTTAATTCCTTAATGAGATATTGGTAATTTTTCCTTTCAATAATACTGCCAACTGATAGCAAATTAATATTTTTATCTTTTTTGATTTTAAATTTTTTTAATTTTTCAATCCCAGGCTCCACTATTTGAATTTTTTGTTTATTTATTTTAAATTTTCGAGCAATTAAATTTTTTGTTTCATTTGAAGTAACGATAATTTTGTTAGCTTTTGGATATAATTGCATTGCTTGCTTAACAAAATATTTACTTCTTTTACTTTTAAATTCTAAATAAAGAGGGTGATGTATTAATGCTATTATTTTGAACCTTTTAAGTTTGTCTATGATTTTATCAACAGTCTCAAAGACTAGACCATCAAAAACTAAAACTGAGTTATCTGATAATTTATTTAAAATATTTTTTAGAGTACTGATATCATTTTTTTTTTGAAAAGGATAATTTTCACTTAGTCGAATTGCTTTAAAATTAAAATTTAGTGTTTTAGCTCTTTGTAAAATATTTTTTTCATATATGTATCCTCCTGTTTTAGTATTAATGTTTCCAGGATAGAAAAAATAGTAGGATCTATTTAATTTCGTTGATTTTTTGTTCATAAGAAGCCCAAGCTACATTTGACTCGGTTAAAATAATTTTAATTTTATGTAACTTGTTATAATCTTCTGAGTATTCTTTTTGTAATTTTGAATTTATTTTGTCAAATATATCTTTAGCAAGGAATTCGGTAGATGTTATCGTGTTTTTAAATTCTTCAATTTCATCTAAATTTTTATAACTATAGAATTTAAGTACATTAGATAGTATCTCTGTAACAACTCCTAAATCCATAATAATATTATATTCATTGACTTCCTTTGCATAAAACTCTGCATCAACTATGTAGGTTGCACCATGCATATTTTGAGCGGGACCAAAGACTTCTCCAGGTAGGGAATGTGCTATCAAAATATTGTTTCGTACTGTTATTGAATACATATCAATACTTTATAGCATGCATTACGCTGTCTGGATTATTTATTATTGAAATATAATTTTTATCTAATTTGTTAAAGTCACTCTCTGTGTTGACAAGTTTGAGAAGTTTATCATTAGACAATGCATTGATTGCCAATTTCAATCTACTTTTATAATTAAATTTTTTTGACATATATCTTGGTATATTCGAGACCTGAGAGCCAATTATTTTAAGTCTTTTGGAGTGAAAATTCCCTCCTAATTTGATCTGTCCTTTTTTATTACCATACCAACTTGCTTCAATAAATTTTCCTTCTAATGTTAATTTATCAAGAGATTGATTTAATACTTCATAATTAGATGTAGTGTTAATTATTACATCAGCTTCCTTAATTTTTTTAAAATTAGAGAATTTTAATCCTAATATTTTTGAAAACTTTTTCTTTTTGATGTTATTGTCAGTGATATATACATTTTTAAATTTTTGTAATTTATAATAGTAAGCGGTCAAAATACCCACACTGCCCATTCCTAAAATTACTATTTTGTTATTCTTATGTGCTTGCGCATCCCAAAAGATATTAATTGCTGTTTCCATATTTGCTGTAAGCAAATACTTTTTTAAATTATTACTACTTTTCAAGATATGCACATCATTTATATCCATCTCAAACAAGGACTGATGAGGAAAGAGACAAAAAGTTTTTTTATTTAAATATTTTTTTGGACCACTAATGATTTCACCTACATTTATATATCCGTATTTAATCGGATACGAAAATGTTCCTTCTTGAAAAGGAGACTTCATAATTTCAAATTGATCTTTACTAATTTTACCTGAGGCAACTAATTTCTCTGTTCCTTTACTGATACCTGAAAAGTGCGTCTTGATAAGAACAGTTTTAGAATTTACTTTAAAATTTAAAGATTTTTTCTTGATAATTGGTTTATTTTTATTTTCAAGCCATAGAGAATAAGTTTCCATAATAATTATATAAATGTTAAATATCAGTTATGCTATCAAAGTTTTGGATTGATTTAACATCAGATGACATAAAAAAATTAGGCAAAAATAAAGTGCTTATTATGCCATTTTCATCTGTTGAGCAACATGGTGACCATCTACCATCAGGTACAGATAAATTGATTTTAGATGGAATATTAAATACTTTTATTAATAATAATCCAAAATTAAATAACTTTTTAGTTTTACCAAATATCTCAATAGGATCAGCAAGTGAGCATAATAGCTTTGATGGTAATATCTCAGCAAGCTCTACAAATTATATTGAATACATTATTAGTGTAGTAGAGGAGTTATGTATTCGTAAATATAAAAAATTTATTTTCTTAAATAGCCATGGAGGCCAGATCAGCCATTTAGATATAGCAGCTAAGGAAATTAAAAGTGTATATAAAAATGTAGATATAGTTAAGGCTCACTATTTTTTGTTTAAAGGTTTTGAAAAAATTATTGCTAAAAAAGAACTTCTTTATGGCTATCATGGAGGTGAATTTGAAACCTCAATTATGCTTCATCTTCACCCAGAATTGATAAAAATTAATAAAATAAAAAAAAGTAATCTATCATCTGATGTTAATTCAAAAAAAATTATTTCTTATGAAAAAACAATAAAAAGAGCTTGGAATACTAAAGATTTGTCAAAAACAGGCATAGTAGGCAATCCTACAAACTCCTCTGCGGATAAAGGAAAGAAAATCCTAGATCTTACATCAAGGACACTAAAAAAAATAATTGATGAAATGAAATAGTGGAGGCCCACCCCGGAATCGAACCGAGCTACAAGGATTTGCAGTCCTCTGCATAACCAATCTGCCAGCGGGCCTTAAAGCTTAAACATAACACTTTTATTGATATTTGTAATTGGGATTAGTACCGGATGTGTATTCTATACCATCGATTATTACTTTTGGCCAAGTCCCAATATCAATTAGTTTAGGTCTTGAGTTAAGATATTCTGAAATACCTTTGATTTCTTCAAAATCACGCATAAACTTTTTTAAATTTGTATAATTATCTAATATCTTCTCATCGAGTATTAAAGCTAAAGAAATGTGATGATAAACATTATAGTCACAATAAAAAACTCTATCACCTAAGAAAAATTTTCCCTCATATTTATTAAGTAACTTTTCAAAATTATTGAAAGCTTTAGGTAAAATCTTTTCAATTAAATCTTTTTTATTCTTTAAATGCATATCTCCAACCCATACATTTATGGTTGGATTAAGAGGAAAAAATAAATCATGAGCTGACTCAAAGATAGAGTCTGCATAAGCTGCCATTTCATCATTTTCTGGTAAATTATTTGTTATTTTAGCAATGTATCTTGATATGGTGTTGCTTTGCCATATTTCTATTTTTTCATCTATTACAAGTAGTGGTAAACGATGAAAAATAACATCTTTCTTTATTTCAGACCAAGGTTTTTTAAAATAATTCCATGCCATTTCGTAAGAATATTCAATTTCTGCATTGTGTAACATCATTCTGGGTGCTTCACACAGAGCTCTTAAGTTGAAGTAAATTAACTGAAGTTTTCGCATATATTATTAAATTGTAATATATTACTTCTTTAAAAAATGCAAAATATATACAGACCTTTAAAATATTTTTTTACCACATTATGAAAAAAAATTCCTACATATTGGAGGCACAAACCTTTCTCAAAAATAACCCAGATATAAAATCATTTGATATTGTTATGCATGATTGTAATGCTATTGGTAGAGGAAAAATAATACGTCGAAACGAATTAATTAATATTTATAAATCTGGAAGACAATTTCCTCTTTCTTTAATGGGCATGGATATAACAGGAGAGGACGTTCCAGAAACAGGATTAATTTTTAATCAAGGAGATGGTGACATCAAAGCCTGGCCTATTCCCTCATCACTTAAACCTATACATAAATCCAAACCCGCAAGGGGAGAATTATTTATGAACATGCATGATATCGAAGGTAATAAACTATCTACAGATCCTCGCAATCAATTAGAAAAAAAAATTGAAGAGTTTAAAAAAAAAGGAATTTCTTTTCGTGCAGCTTTTGAACTTGAATTTTTTTTAGTTTCAAATGAATTAGATGAATATGGAAAATTGAAGCCAGCAAAATCAGTAATAGGAAAAAAATCATCTAAACGTAAAACAGATGTTTATTCAGTTGATATCCTTCATGGAATGTTACCTTTGTTTGATGATATTTATGAGGCTACAGTATTAGCAAATATTGAAGCTGAAACAATCATATCAGAATACGCTCCTGGTCAATATGAGCTAACACTAAAACATCAAAATTCTATCCTTAAAGCTGCTGATGATATTTTGAGATTAAAAAGAATAATAAGAGCTCAGGCCAGATTACATGGTGTTACTGCCTGCTTTATGGCCAAACCTATGGAGGATGTTTCAGGTTCTGGCATGCACTTTCATATTTCTCTTTATAATAAAAAAAATAAAAACCTTTTTGCTGAAAAAAATAAAAAAAAAATAAGTAAACATTTATCCTATGCCTTAGGTGGATTATCAAAAACTATGGGAGAGAGTATGTTAATCTTTGCACCTAATGCAAACAGTTGGAGAAGGTTTATAAAAGGCTCATATGCTCCCATTAGTCCAAACTGGGGAATTGATAATAGGTCTGTAGCTTTTCGAATACCAAGCAGTGATGTTCAAAACACAAGAATCGAACATAGAGTTTCAGGCGTAGATGCAAATCCTTATTTAGTAGCGTTGACAGTTGTTTCAGCTATTGAAAAAGGATTTAAAAATAAAATTGATGCAGAAAGGCAAACAACTGGTAATTCTTATTTAAAAAAAACTTCAAGCAAAAATAAAATACCAACAGATTGGAATTCTTCGATTAATTTATCAAAAAAATCTTTATTTCTAAAAGAAACCTTAGGACCAGAACTGCATAAAGCTTTCATAGCCATAAAAGAAATGGAGTACAATAAAGTAGCTAGTACGGTTTCAGAACTAGATATAGATTTATATTTGGACTCTATTTAATTTAAATTTTAAATAATTTTTCAGAATAATTTTTAATATCTTGATCCCAAAACACGTCCCTTTTAATTTTTTCAAAGTCAGTATCAAAGACACTCGACATAGCAGACGCATAGATAGATCTTGCATCAATAGTACTATTAAGATCTCTTCCTTCAAATAAACTACTTTTTTTCAAACCTGGCCAATCAGTAAATACTTGAGATCTTTTCAATAATCCTCCCGCCATCAGAATAGCACCCCCGTAACCATGTTCTGTTCCATTCCCACCATTTTGTTCAATAGTCCTACCAAATTCTGTTAAAGTTATTATAAGGGTGTTGTTAAAAGACTTTCCCATGTCCTGATAAAGATTTTTTACAATTAAATCGATATCTTGTAAGTTATCCGCATGCTCTCCATTTTCGTTTCCCTGAGCTGTATGTGTATCAAATCCCTCTAAATCAAACACAGCAACTCTTGGACCAAGTGGATCATTCAAAATTTTTGCAGCTCTTTTTGATAAGCTATCTAGAGAGTCATTTCCTCCTTGCATAGTTAATGGTCTATTTAAAATGACATCATATACATTACCTAAATCATCTTTTTTGACATCACCATATGCCTCTGTAACTATTTTAATCAAATCTCTATTTGGTAATTGGAGATGTGTTGGAAAATAATTATTGTTATCAATAGCACCTCTTAACAAAAGTGGCATTGGTAAGCTTAATGCTAAACTTGTTTCATATAAACCTGCTGATTTCATCCCTCTACCAAGCCATCCTGTTTTTTCGATATATGGTTTAAGTGCGCCTGTTTCCATCATATTTTGGCCATCAAAATGTGATCTTTTGGTATATGGGATATTTGTAGCATGAACTACTGAAGCTAAATCCTTGCTCCACAAATCGTAAAACGTTTTTAATTTAGGATGAAGTGAAAAATCACTATTCAAATTTAATTTTTTATTAAGGACTAAATCAGATCTGTATTTTGATATCATTTGATCAGAAACAGGAACAGCTGTTAAACCGTCCATTCCTCCCCTAAGACTTATAACAACAATGTTTTTTTTAGGGTTTTGAATTGACCCATATAGTGGAATATTAAAATTAGAAAAAAATATTGTAGCCAGACTACCTTTTAAAAAACTCCTTCTGGTGCAGTTCATGATCTCATTACCTCTGGACTATTAGCAAATAATACAAACTGATCAGAATAGCTTAACGAATTGCTTAATAGCTTTAATAATTTATCTGGTTTATCAAAATTATTTAAGACAACTCTCTCAAAAAACTCACTATCGTAGGTAATATTTGTATTAGCTATGCCAGTAAATCTTTTTGCAACTGCTAATCTACGTATAATTAATTCTGGTGATAACCATTCACTCTCCAAGTCTATGTACCCATTTGGTTGTTTTGCCCTGTATATACTATGCCCTAAATCATAAAGCATATTCTTTAATCTTTTTTGAGATCGATTAGGGTTACCACCGTTAAATTCAAATCCATCTGGATAATTATCTATATATCTCAAGTCTAGCATTTTAGCATTTTGTAATACCCATAGTTCAGGCATTGAGAATTTCTGATGAATTTCACTAAAATCGAAAACAATATCTAATAAAGTTTTATGAATTTCTATAAGATTACCATCATTTTTATTCCAAGTTTGAACAATAGGTTCAATCATGTCATTAGTTGGTTCATCGCATATGAAATGTTGACAAAGCTTTCTTGATATATGTTTTATAGTTGAAGGGTGGTTTGCTAAATCTTTGATTACTATTTTTAGTTCTTTACCCTGATTTACAGTATTAAAATCTCTAATATCGTATAATTTTCCTAAAATTTTATACGGTCCACTCTCATGAAATGAAGATTGGAATTTTATAGGTCCTGCCTCTAAGTCTTTTTTGTTCCACAAATGAGCCCAACCTGTCATTACTTTAGCCATATTTATCACGTCTTCTTGACTATAATTTGCATCAGGAGAGACAGTGTGTAATTCTAACAATTCTCTGGCATGATTTTCATTTAGTCCCACTTTTTTATTTTTATTGTTTATTCTCAAACCTTCTTTTGAATTTGGCCCAATATTTTCAGCATTATCAAGGTGATGTAGCATGCACCAAGAAGTTGTAACTTGATATACTAAATCTTCGAATGAACCACACATGTTAGGTCTAATAACATCTCTTTGATAGACACCAGTTGAAAAACTAGCAAGAAAATCTTTTTCACTAATAGCAAAAAAATTTGACCAAAAATGCCACATTCTCTCAAAAACAGGATTTGTTGTCCTTAAAGCAGTATTATGTCTTATAGATAATTCTAATGACTCGAAGAATTTTTCACCTGTTTTTGCTCTGAGTAAATCTTTTTCTTTTTCATACATAAGGCGATCATTTTTAAATTTTTTCCTAAGTACTTCTCTATCACCATAGACCCATTCTCCATATTTTTTTCTTTGATCAATTAAACTAGGAAGTTTATAGCTCCATATAAAGTCAGGTACGTTATTAAATTGACTCTTTGACCAAACTAAAGGATCTTCATTTATTTTTTCTTCGGGACCTAAACCAAAAGCAACTTTTCTGAAAAAGTCTTTTTTCATCTTATTTAATTTTATTTAGAAAATTATTAAGCTCTTTTTCTTCCATTCTTATTTGATGTTTGTCTTCTGGGTATTTCCCATTATTAACTTCATCGATAAACATTTTAAATCCATTAATTCTTAATTTTTGTAATTCATTTTCTTTAGACAGCATATTGACATATTTCTTTGCATGTCTTGGATAATGACCTGTATTAGTGCCAAGTATGTCATTACAAAAAAGATATTGTGTATCACAAACATCCCCACATCCCATTCCCATCGTAATCATTTTCGTATTTTTTGTAATATAGTCTGCCACTTCAATAGGAACTACCTCGACTTCTACACAAGCAGCACCAGCACTCTCAAGATCTTTAACCTTTTGACATACTCGTAATGCTTCTTCTGCTGTTTTCCCAACTGCTCTATAGTTGGTCCAAGTGGATAGATTGGGCACCAAACCAACATGAGAAGTAATGGGTATTCCTTCTTTTGCCATAGCTTCTATAAAATATATTGAATGAGAACAATAGACCGCATCAGCTCCCATTTCTAATATTTCAAAACCATATTTTATTGCCTCTTGAGGTGAACTTACGGAACCATGTCTAAGACCTACGGACAAAAAAGCTGTAGGTGCTACTTTTCTTACTTCTTTAAAATGATTGTCTGGTTCACAAGAGATGATTTCTATACCTGCCTCATAAGCTGCTTCTGCTTCTTTAGCGTTATCTATGTGTGTTTGTGGCCACTTTTTTTTTCCTTTTTGACTCCATAAATCAAAAACGGTAGTTCTTTTAACCATTTGAATTTGATGGGACTGGAACTTCTAGAACATAATTAGGATCTTTTGCTTGTTTCATAATAGTAGGAATAATCTCAGAATAAGCTCCCCATAATCCTTTTTTAGCTGGAGGCATTTGTTCTTTAATTAAATTATGGAGTTTTGGTAAATTGTGAGATGGTACAGTTGGGAACATATGATGCTCTATATGATACTCCATTTGCCAATACAAAAAGCTAAAAACTGGGTTTAAATGCATGGTGCGTGTACTGTATCTGTGATCTTTAATATTATCTTTTAAACCAGTATGCTGTGTTAAACCAAACAATCTTTTAAGTGTTATTCCATAAAAGTTCGGTAATAATAAATAAAGAGCAGGCAACCAAGACTGAAAAATAATAGAAATAATTATTATGGATACCCATATGCCGACATGAAGTCTGGATGAATTAATACACTTTTGCTGTTCTCTTTCAGGTATCACTTGTTGCATCACCTCAGTTTTTACTCCCAAAGCATGTAATATAGTTTCATATTGAGTTGTTTTTTTAAAATTTAACAAATCAAGAAAAGGAACAAACAAACTAAAAAAATAAAAAATATCAGCTGGTTTTCTTATAGCTATTTCAAAATCTAAGGGATCATCAAAATAAGTGTAACCATGATGGCGGAAGTGAGACCATCTCCATCTTACAGGTTCAAAACCATTCATGTAACTTCCTATCTGATAAAAAAAGTTATTCCAGTAGTTAGTTTTAAATGCAGTTTTATGACCAGTCTCATGCCAAATTGGATCAGCACAATTCCAAATATTACCATAGATTAAAAAAAATAATAAAGACCACCATGTACCCCAAGTTATATATGCTAATAAACCAAAAAAAAATAATGACCCAAAGAATATGGTCATATGTTTAAAACCTTCATAGTCTGATTTTTTTAGAAGTTTTACAAAATCTTCTTTATTTACTTCACAGTGATACCATTTATCCAAATCAACTTTCATATTGAGAAGTTATCATAATAGAAAAAAAAAATAAATATCTAGGCAAATGAGCCAATTGCCCCAGCTATAGCTAGTACCAAACCAAATCTTGAAATAGTTGCAGAATATTTCAGATATGATTGATTTGGCGATGATTTTTTTTGTGATGAATTGTATAAATGAAAGTTAATAAAAGTCATAGATATCAACACAAGCGTTGCACCAAAAAGTTTCATATGAAATGTCCATCCAAGAGCAAAAGAGCCATATATGTAAATGACTAAAATTACACCTGTAACCCACATTGTAAGAATAGCCAAAAGTGATAAAAAAGCTAAAATTTTAAAACCTTTTGATAAATGAGGTTCAGGAACCTTTCCTTCTTTCTTATATATGGATTGAATAACAGCACTACCTATGCCCCCGCCACCTGCTACAAAAAGAGATATTAAATGAAGAAATTTACATACAAATAAAAACATATAAAAATGATATCTTAAATAATTAATATTTACTTAATATAATTATATTAATTTATGACGAGTAATTCTTTAAAAAAACCATCCAAATCATTACCCTTTGATTGGTATTATAATTCTAAAATTTATAATAGAGAGATAGAGACAATTTTCAATGAAGAGTGGTTGTATGTTTGCCATGTTAATACAATTCAAAGCAAACATTATAGAACTCTTCAAGTAGATAATAAAAATATAGTCATAATAAAAAATAAGAATAATGAAATATCAGTTTTCTTTAATACATGTATGCACAGAGGCTCACAAATATTTATGGAAGAGCAGGGGAAACTTAATTCGCCTGTTATAGTTTGTCCATATCATCAATGGTCGTATAAAAGTAATAATGGTGAATTAATAAATACCACTTCAATTAAATATAATTCTTTTGACAATAAAAAATACAATCTTAAACAGGTTAATTACTATGTCTGGAAGGGATTAATATTTATTAATTTTAAAAATAACAAAAAATTTAAATTAAAATCTGTTTTTCAATATTATGACTCTGCAATTGAAAAAGTTAACCTAGAGAACTTTGTCAGTGGGCATATATGGAAAAAAACTGTCCAATGTAATTGGAAAATATATTGGGAAAATTATAGTGAGTGCTTGCACTGTCCTAATATTCACCCTGAATTATCAGAACTTGTACCTTTATACAAAAGAAGGTTAGTGGATATTAAAGATCATCCAGAATGGAACGTCTTAAAAGAAAAAAATCAATCTGAGATGTACCATGGCGGTCTCAAAAAAGGTTCAGAAACATGGTCTTACAATGGTAGTGCTCAGGGACATATGATGAAAGAATTAAAATCAGACCTTGAAACGAGAGGCCAAATTTTTATTTCAACTTGGCCATCAATGTTTCTTGGTATATATGGTGATCATATTCGTGTTGTAAGGTTAATATCTAAAGGACCTGAGCAAATGGAGTTAACAGTTGAGTGGCTATTTGACGAAAATACATTGAAAGATCCAAAATATGATAAAACCAACGTAGTAGACTTTGCTATTTTGGTAATGGAACAAGATGCAACAATATCTGAGGTTAACCAGCGTGGTTTATATAATCTTCAAAATAGTCAGGGTGTTTTGATGCCTGAGGAATACATGATAAGAGATTTTCAAAAATATATTAGAAGTAAAGTAAAATAGATTTTACTAAATAATTTGAATTCAACAAATCTGAGGCGATTATGATCTATGAAAAACAGTTAATTTTGTTATAAATCAATTTTATCATGAATTTTGAACAAGCAAGATCAAACATGGTTCTTAATCAACTAAGAGCTAATCGTATCAGAAATTCATCTCTAATTGAAAAAATTGAATTATTTCCAAGAGAGAGTTTATATCCAAAGGAATTGAAACACATGGCATACTCAGATAAAATTTTATTTTTAGATGATGGTCGTTTTGTTCTGCCTCCTTTAACATCATTTCACTTAGTTCAGGCTTTAGGAGAGATTAATAATGATCTCATTTTAGAAATAGGATCTGGGTTTGGAACATCTACATCAATTATAAGTGAATTTTCATCTAATATTGACTGTGTAGAGACCTCCAAACAAATGACACAGGTGTTTAAAGAGAGCATGAAAGAGGGTTTGTTCAATGCATCTTTATTAGATTTATCTATTGATGAATTTTTTAATAATAAAAAAATAAAAATTCAGAAGTACCAAAAGATTATTATTAATGGTTCATTAGATGAAGAACCTTTGAATATTATTAAAAATGCATCAGATAATGCTGAAATAGTCTGTATAATTGACAATAAAAATTTTAAACACAAAATAGTGAAGTATCTAAAAGTAGAAGGTAATTCTAATAGATTTATTATAGATGAAGCATCATCTTCTTATATTTATAAATATGTTCAATCTGAACCATTTGTTTTTTAGCAAATGGATGATTTTCAAAATAAAAAAGAATATGAAAATGAAATTTACCAACTGTGGTTAGAAAAAGAATGTTTTAAACCTAAATACAATTTTGATAAAAATTTTTCTATTTGTATACCACCACCAAATGTCACTGGTTCTTTGCACATGGGACATGCTTTAAATAATACAATTCAAGATATATTAACTAGATATCACCGTATGAATGGTTTTAATACTCTATGGCAACCGGGCACAGATCACGCAGGTATAGCTACCCAAATGGTCGTTGAAAGAAACTTAGCTGAGAAAAATATTTATCGAAAAGATTTATCACGAGTTGAATTCATTAAAAAAATATGGGAATGGAAAGAATATTCAGGCTCTACTATTATCAACCAATTAAAAAGATTAGGAAGTTCATGTGATTGGTCAAGAGAAAGATTTACTATGGACGAAGGTTTATCCTCTGCAGTTAGAAAAGTCTTTGTATCTTTATATAACGAAGGTTTAATTTACAAAGATCAAGCTCTTGTAAATTGGGATACTAAATTTAAAACTGCTATATCAGATCTAGAGGTGGTGCCTACCGATGTTAGTACTCAACTTTATTATATTAAATATCCCTGTTCTAACTCGAAAACCATAACTGTAGCTACAGTAAGACCTGAAACTATATTTGGCGATGTTGCAATAGTAGTGAATCCTGAAGATAGTAGGTACCTCTCATTAAAAAATGAAACTTTTACAATTCCTTTAACATCAAGATCAATCCCACTCATACTTGATGAGTATTCTGATCCTGATATGGGAAGTGGTGCAGTAAAAATTACTCCTGCTCATGATTTTAATGACTTTGAAATTGGTAAAAGGCACAATTTAGAGTTATTAAATATCCTAAATGACGATGGGTCATTAAATGAAAATTGCCCAAAAGAATTTCAAGGAGTAGATCGATTTGAAGCTAGAAAAAAAATTGTTCGTCTATTAAAAGAAAAAGGTTTCATAGAAAAAATTGAAGATTATAAAACTACAATACCTTATGGAGATCGCTCAAATACAATTGTAGAACCTTATTTAACCCATCAGTGGTTTTGTAATGCTGAGGAATTAGCAAAGCAGGCAATGAAAGTTGTAAAAGATGGTGATACAAAATTTTTTCCATCAAATTGGGAGAAGACTTATTTCCAATGGATGGAAAATATAAGACCATGGTGCATTTCTCGGCAAATATGGTGGGGTCATCAAATACCTGTATGGTATGGTCCAGATGGTAAAGAATTTTGTGCAGAGACAGAGGAAGAGGCTAAAAATCAAGCTATAGATTTCTACAAGGCTGATAAAATTATTCTAAAAAGAGATCAAGATGTCTTAGATACATGGTTTTCTTCAGCTCTCTGGCCTTTTTCTACATTGGGATGGCCCGATAAAGAACAAACCTTAGATACGTTTTATCCAAACTCTGTCTTGGTTACAGGTTTTGATATTATCTTTTTCTGGGTTGCCCGCATGATGATGATGGGAAACAAATTTATGTCAGAAACGCCTTTTAAAACTGTTTATGTCCATGCCCTTGTCCGGGATGAAAAAGGTCAAAAAATGTCTAAATCAAAAGGTAATGTCATTGATCCATTAGAAATAATTGATAAGTATGGAGCTGATACACTTCGTTTTACCTTAACATCATTAAATACCCCAGGAAGAGACGTAAGATTAAGTGAGCAACGTATTGCAGGTTATAGAAATTTTGTCACTAAAATCACTAATGCATATAAATTTGCAGAATTTAAAGAAATCTATCCTCTAAACTTAAAGGACAATATTAATCCTAAACATATATTTAATCTTTGGATCATCAATGAATTTCAAGATTTATATAAAAAAGTACAAGAAAATTATAAAAAATATTATTTTCATGAAGTGGCTAACCAATTATACCAATTTACGTGGCATACTTTTTGCGACTGGTATATTGAATTATCTAAAAATTTATTAGATGACAATCAATACGCCAATGAAACTAAATTTACTTTTCATCTGATATTTAATTCTTTACTGCAACTTTTACACCCGGTTATTCCATTTATAACTGAAAAGTTATGGGGTAAAAATAATTTAGACATTTTAATGAATCATCAATGGGACTATGTTGATTTAAAGATTGATAGTGAAAATGTATCTAAAACAAAATTATTTATCGACTTTATAGAAGAGTATAGATCAATTGAAAAACTTTTTGAAATCAAAAAAGAAGATGATGTAAGAATTTTTTCTAATAATCAATCAATTCAATTTATTTTATTTGATAACAAAGAAACTTTTGAATTTTTAACAAGAAAAAAACTTTCCACTTCACAAAATGAAAATAGTGTTACATTACCTTTTAAGGAGTTTGATTTTGAAATTTCTACAAATCAAATAGATAAATCTAAAATTAAAGTAAAACTTAATGATAATAAAAATGCTTTAGAAAAAGAAAAAAACACTATTGATAAAAACTTATCAAATGAAAATTTTGTATCTAGAGCCCCTAAGCAATTAATCGACCAAAATGCAGAAAGACAGGGATCAATAAATATGGAATTGTCTAAAATTGATAGTATATTAAAAAACATTCAATAATGGTCGATAAAAGTAAATTACCAAGCAGGCATGTATCTATAGGCCCTAAAAGTGCTCCTCATAGAGCTTTTTATTATGCTATGGGAATTACAGAGGAACAAATAAATCAACCTTTTGTAGGTGTTGTAACTACTTGGAATGAGTCTGCACCTTGTAATATTTCACTTTCTCGTCAAGCCCAATCAGCTAAAAAAGGTGTTTGGGATGCTAAAGGCACACCAAGAGAATTTACTACCATTACTGTAACAGATGGTATTGCCATGGGGCATGAGGGAATGAAATCATCTTTAACAAGTAGAGAGATTATAGCTGACTCTACTGAACTTTCTGTAAGAGGTCATTGTTATGATGCCTTAGTTGGTTTAGCTGGATGTGATAAATCTTTACCTGGATTGATGATGGCAATGCTTCGGCTTAATGTGCCTTCTGTATTCATGTATGGTGGTTCTATATTACCGGGCGTGTACAAAGATAGAGATGTAACGATTGTCGATGTTTTTGAAGCTGTTGGAAAACACTCTACTGGAAAAATATCAGATCAAGAACTTCATGATATAGAGTGTGTTGCCTGTCCCTCTGCTGGATCTTGCGGTGGTCAGTTTACTGCTAATACTATGGCATGTGTGTCAGAGACAATTGGTTTAGCTCTTCCTGGATCTGCAATGACACCTGCACCATATGAGAGCAGAGATAAATATGCTTACGAAAGTGGAAAAGTTGTTATGGATTTAATTGAAAAAAATTTAAGACCAAGAGACATAGTAACTAAACAATCTTTAATTAATGCAGCTGTAGTTGTATCAGCTTCTGGAGGATCAACTAATGCAGGTTTACATTTACCAGCTATGGCTCATGAGGCTGGTATTGAATTTACATTAGAGGATGTATGTAAAATTTTCCAATCAACTCCTTACATTGGTAATTTGGCTCCTGGTGGAAAATATGTTGCCAAAGATCTATATGAAGTAGGAGGAGTTCCTGTTTTGATAAAGACTCTTATTGATGGAGGATTAATTGATGGCTCATGCATGACTGTTACTGGAAAAACACTAGCAGAAAATGTAAAAGATGTTGAATTACCAAAAAACCAAGATGTTATTTTTCCTGTAAACAATCCGATAACTAAAACGGGTGGAGTAGTTGGTTTAAAAGGTTCACTTGCTCCAGATGGGGCGATTGTAAAAATAGCAGGTCTTAAAAAATTACAATTCAAAGGTAAGGCAATTTGTTTTGAACGAGAAGAACTCGCCTTAGATGCTGTGTTAAGTGGTAAAATAAAACCTGGTCATGTTGTAATTATCAGATATGAGGGTCCAAAAGGTGGACCTGGTATGAGAGAGATGTTATCCACCACTAGTGCTTTATACGGACAAGACCTCGGAGAAGACGTGGCACTAATAACAGATGGTAGATTTTCAGGAGGGACCAGAGGCTTTTGTATTGGTCACGTAGGTCCAGAGGCTTATGATTGCGGACCCATAGCATTAGTTGAAGATGGCGATGAAATAGAAATAGATGCAGATAAAAATTTATTAAATTTAAACGTTGATGAAAAAACTTTAGCTGAAAGAAAAACTAAATGGGTCAATAAAGAGCCGGAATTTACTTCAGGTACTTTATGGAAATATATGAATTGTGTTGGACCTGCGCACTTAGGTGCAGTTACTCATCCTGGTGCAAAAATAGAAAAGAAGACTTACTCAGATATTTAAATCTATCATTATTGGACAGTGATCAGAGGGTCTATCCAAATCTCTATATTCTTTTAAAACTTTTAATTTTAACATTTTGCTTTTTATAAATGGTGATAAAAGAAAAAAATCAATTCTTATGCCCTCATCTTTGCCAAACTTATATGTTTTATAATCATAGAATGTGTAGCTTTGCTTTTTTGGAATAGTCTTGAATACATCTATTAAATCTAAATTTATTAATTTGTTGAATTCTTTTCTTGATTGAGGTTGAGCGAGAGCATCATTTTTGTATTTTTTGATATCATAAGCGTCTTCATCATCAGGTATTACATTAAAATCTCCAGTTAATAAAATTTCATAATCTTCTTTTAAACTTTTAATTTCCTTAAAGAGTGTTTTCATCCATTCAATTTTATTAATAAATTTTTCAGTATCTATAGGATTACCGTTAGGAAAATAACAATTTATTATTACCAATTTCAAATCCTCAAGAATAATCGTATTATTTCTTGCTTGTATTAAATTTAAATTTTTTAAGGGTATTTCTTTTAAATTTATATCTTCTTTATATGAAATGCTGACTCCATTATAGCTTTTTTGTGTTTCAGATAATGTTTTTAATGAAAACTTATTAAAAAAACTTTCAACATAATCTTTATCTAAGATTTTAAGCTCTTGCAGACATAAGATGTCGGGTTTTTCTGTTAATACTAACTTCTCTAAAAGGGGCTCTCTAGCTCTTAATGAGTTTACATTCCAACTTATTACTCTCACAATTAAACGCTAAATGATGTACCACAACCACAGGAGTTTTTAGCATTAGGATTTGTAATAGAGAAACTTGAACCTATTAATTCATCTTTATAATCTAATTCAGATTCATTTATGAAATCCATAGAATTTTTATCAATTAAAATCTGAAGATTTTTAAAGTTGAAAATAATATCTTTGTTTTCATTAATTGAATCTTCGCTTTTAAATACATATTGAAAACCAGAACAGCCACCACCTTTTACTCTTATTCTAAAATATTTCATATTTTGCTCTTTTAAAACTTCTTGAATTTTACTTATGGCTTTATCTGTTATATTAATATTTCCCATATGTTCAGTAATTTAGCAGTTTTACCAGAAAATTCAAAAGGAAGACTTTATGATGAGATAAATGACCATCGATCTCTTTATGAAAGAGATAGAGATAGAATTTATCACTCAACTGCTTTTAGAAAACTGAAAGATAAAACACAAGTTTTTATGTTTGAAAAAGGGGATTATTATAGAAATAGGCTAACCCATACTCTTGAAGTTTCTCAAATAGCAAGATCTATAAGTAGAAAGTTATCTTTAAATGAAGATCTCACTGAATGCATCGCTTTGTCTCACGACTTAGGACATAGTCCATTTGGTCATGTCGGTGAAGAAATAATTTCACAAGAACTAGATGCAAATTTTAATCACAATTATC
This sequence comes from uncultured Alphaproteobacteria bacterium, assembly GCA_902583235.1. Taxonomy (GTDB): domain Bacteria; phylum Pseudomonadota; class Alphaproteobacteria; order HIMB59; family HIMB59; genus HIMB59. The sequence continues at coordinate 140,565 of CACHVL010000001.1, forward strand.
AATCGTTTCGACAAATAACCCTTTTAGAAAAAAGATATGTTAATTTCGATGGATTGAATTTAACCTGGGAAACTATTGATGGATTAATTAAACACAATGGAATAATTCAAGAAACTATTAAGACTTATGATCTCTCAAAAAATTTCACATTTGATTTATATAAGAATCCTTCTCTAGAAGCTCAAATAGCTTCTTTGTCAGATGATATAGCATATATAGCTCATGATTTTGATGATGCTTTAAGATCAGGTATTTTTTCAATCTCAGGATTAGCTAAAAATCAAGATCAATTCAATTTTATAGATTTTTCATATATTGCAAATTTAGATAAAAGTGTAGCAAGAAATTATTTCTCAAGATCAATTATGAACTTTCTAATTTTAGATCTTTTAAACGAGACAGAAACTACTCTTATGAATTCCCCGCAAATAAAATCATGTGTGGATGTCATTAATAACCCTAATTTTTTAGTAAAATTTAGCCCAGTGGTATTAGAAAAAGTAAAATTTCTCAAAAATTATTTATTTGAATATTTTTATACATCTGATTTTGTTTTTAAAAATAGAACACAAGCAGAAAAAATCTTAGTATCAATTATCAAATTACTAAATAACGATATAAATATTCTTCCATCTAAATGGAGAGATAAAATACAAAATGATAAAGATAAAAATCAAACAATAGTTGATTATGTATGTGGCATGACAGATCAGTATGCTATAAATTTCTATAATACTTATGCTTCATAATTTAAAAGAAAATCTCTTTGAAATTCTAGTTAAAATTGACAAAAATATTATGATCAACATTGATGATATTGAAGTTGAAACTCTATTTGATAAAAGAGGTGATTTTACAACTAATACCGCTCTTAAATTTTCAAAAATATACAACTCAAATCCAAAACAATTAGCAAATCTAATTATAGAAAATCTTAATATAAATGATTTTGAAAAAGTAGAAATAGCAGGTCCGGGTTTTATTAATTTCACTCTTAAAGATGAAACTTTTAATTCTCAATTAATTAATAATAAAATAGAATTTAAAAATACTGATAAAGTAAATATTGAATTTGTCTCTGCAAACCCCACAGGACCATTACACTTAGCACACGGTAGAGGTGCTGTTGTCGGTGATATTTTATCAAATTTATTTGAATATTTTGGACATAAAGTTACCCGTGAATATTATGTTAATAATACAGGTAATCAGATAAATGAATTTTTATCATCAATTCTTTATTCAATATCATATAAAAATAATTTAAATCTTGATGAAGATCAATTTTATAAAGGTGATTACATAAACGATATTGCTAACTACTGTTATGAAAATTTTAAATCCTTATTTAATAAAGAGCTAAGTCCTAGTGACAGAATAAATATTGTTAACTTTGCCATTGAAAATCTTGTCAATCAAACTATTCAAACGCTTGGCAGTGCAGGTATTAATTTCGATGAAATTTCATATGAGACAAACATTATGGAAAAAGAATATCTACCATTAATTTTAGAAAAACTTAATCAAAGTGAACTCATTTATAAAGGACAATTAAATGCACCAAAAGATTATACTGGCACTCAAAAAGATAATGATTTAACAATATTCAAATCAACACTCTTTAATGACGATGAAGATAGGGCATTAACAAAAAATGATGGATCCCCAACATATTTTGCAAATGATATAGCTTATCATGAAGATAAATACCAAAGAGGTTATAATAAATTAATAAATATATGGGGCGCAGATCATTTAGGTTACCTTAAAAGATTATCATCTGCGATAACTTCCCTACATCCTGACATAGATTTTTCAGTTGTTTTTTGTCAAATTGTAAATTTAAAACGTGATAATAAAATACAAAAACTATCAAAAAGAGAAGGTAATATTTTTGAATTAAAAAATTTAATAAACGAAATTGGAGTTGATAACTTTAGATATTTTATGTCGTACAGAAAAAATGATACCCATATGGATTTAGACATAGATTTAATTAAAAAAGAAAATAAAGAAAATCCTATATACTACATTCAGTACTCTTATGCCAGAACACAGTCTATCTTAGACAAAACAAATAAAATTATTGAAACTCAATTATTGGTTACATCGGAATTAAAAAATTTATATAAAAAATTACTAGAGTGGGAAAACGTCATTAAATCTGCATATCAAAAAAAAGAGGTTCATTTAATTGCCCATTATTTAGAGAGTTTATCATCTTACTTTCACACACTATGGTCTTCCTCAAAAAATAATCCAAAGGCTAAATTTCTAGATAAAGATAACAATATTTCCTCTGATTTACATAAGTTACTATGTAATTACCAAAATGTTTTAAAAGATGGTTTAAAAATATTAGGCATCAAACCTAAATTACAAATGTGAAAAATCTAAAAATAGTAATTATAATCTCAGTTCTTTTATTGGTATTACTTTTGACATATTTAGTATTTGATAATTATCTAAAATATATTTTTTTCAATAATTTTATAACTATTACTGCTGATGAATTAGATTTTATTAGATGAATTTTCCTATCATTATTTCTGTTGAAAGTATTTCCCTGTCAAAACAAGAAAAAAAAAATATATCTAAGTTCAAGCCATTTGGTGTGATAATATTTTCTAGAAATATTTTAAACTTTTCACAAATATCAAAGCTAAATCAGTCTATTAAATTATTAAGTAAAAATACTTTAATATTTATAGATCAGGAGGGCGGTATAGTTAATAGATTTAAAAACTTTAAAGAATTTAACTTTCCAGACAATTTTGATCTTTATAAAATTTATTTAAAATATCCCTCACTTGCAAAACAGTTAGTCTTTTTAAAATCTTTTATAACCTCTTTTTACCTAAAGAGACTATATTTTGATGTAAACACAGTCCCAGTTCTAGATATTCCAAGTAAAAATACAATTCAAATGATAAAAAAAAGAACCTTTGGCCCTAATATCAACATCAATATCACTCTTCAAGATATTTACTTAGAAAATTTATTTAACTTTGGATTAATTCCCTTAATGAAACATATACCTGGGCATGGTGTTACAAATAAAGATTCACATTTAACAATGCCAATATCAAATTTAAGTAATAGATCTCTTAACAATCATATAAATATTTTTAAGCACTTTAATACATTACCCTTAGCTATGACAGCACACATTAAATATTTGTCATGGGATCAAAATTATATTGCAACTTTTTCTAAAATTATAATTAATGAAATCATTAGAAATAAAATTGGATTTAAAGGTTTAATTATGACTGATGATCTAGTAATGAATGCAAATACTTATGATATCGAAGAGTCTATTAACCTATCAAATAACTCAAGCATAGACATTATGTTAGATTGTAGTTCTAATTGGAGTAAATATTCAAAAATAATTGATACTTTTAATGTGTCTAAAAACTATACAAGATTTTATAAACTCAAAATGTTGAAAAAATATAATCCTATAATAAATTTAGAATCTATTAATATTAATCAGTACCATCATTTGTATAATCAATTAGTAAGAACTCATGGAATCTAACTTAAATATTAATATCAAAGATTTTAATGGTCCTTTAGATATTCTTCTTGAGCTAGTGCACAAAAATAAATTTGATTTAAAAAACCTCCCAATACTTAGTCTCTGTAATCAATATATTGCTTTTATTGTAGATTTAAAAAAAGTCAGCATAGAAATTGCATCAGAATACTTACTTATGGCAGCTATTATGGTTTTTTTAAAATCTAAATACCTTGTAAACAAAGATAAAGAAGAGGATGTAAAGAAAGTTACAAGGTTCTTAACAAATCGACTAACCATTCTTGAAATGGTTAATCAAAATAGTAAAAAATTGTTTGACTTACCGAAGTTTAAACAGGAGTTCTTCCCTAATACCCAAAAGCATAAATTAAAAATAGAAAAAAACTTTATCATTAGAGATAAGCTTATTGATCTTCTAAAAGCATATGCAAATATTCATAAAAGAAACCAACAATATACTCTTAAATTTAGTTCCTCAAAATTATTTACAATCAAAGATGGACAAAATGTTATTTCAAAAGAAATCCTATCCAATCAAGATTGGTTTACGTTAAGAAGCTTAATACCTGATAATCTAAGATCTGATATTTTAAATAAATCATTTTTTTCTAGTACTTTTAATGCAAGTCTCCACATGGCAAAAGAAGATAAAAATGAAGAAAAAAAAATAGTTATCAAACAATCCTTGCCTTTTTCTGATATATACTTGAAAAAAGATGAGTGAAACGTCTCAAAAAATAGAAGCTTTAATATTCGCTTCAAGCAAACCTGTCTCAGAAAATGAAATTAAAAAAAGGTTAGATATCCATGAGGATATTACTGAAGTTATGTCAAACTTAGAGACAGCCTATCAACACAGAGGAATTAACTTAAAAAAAATTTCAAATAAATGGATTTTTTTAACAAATACAGAAGTAAGTGAAATATTTCATGAAAAAAAAGAAATCCAAAAAAGACTTTCAAAACAAGCTATAGAAACTCTGGCTATTGTCGTTTACCACCAACCTATAACTAAATCAGAAATTGAAAGCATAAGAGGGGTTGTGATTGGTCAGGGAATATTCGATCAACTAATGGAATTTGGATGGATCGCTCCAGGAGGCCGTAAAGAAGTACCTGGTAGACCAATTTTGTGGGGAACTACTGATGATTTTCTTCTACATTTTGGTTTAGGCACACTAGATAACTTACCTGGCATTGAGGAAATGAAAAATTCTGGAATTTTAGATGAAAATTTTGCTTCTATGAATATTCAAGAAGTAACTGATGATTTGAACAAAGATGATGCTTTTATAGATGATGTTGAAGAAACTGAGACTCTAGATGAATTTTCAAAAAGTCAATTAAATCAAAATAATGATACTTGATATCAAAGACCTTCATCATTCTTTTGGTGAAGTAAATGCTATTAATAAATTAAGTTTTTCTATAAAACAAAATTCAATAGTTTCTATTTTAGGTCCTTCTGGTTGTGGAAAAACTACTTTAATTCGTTTAATAGCCGGTTTGGAAGAAGTTCAAAAAGGAGAAATATTCTTCGAAGATAAGATGGTTGCAAATGTAAAATTTAATACACCACCCGAAGAGCGATCAATATCCTATGTATTCCAAGACTTTGCATTATTTCCTCACATGACTGTTAGGGAAAATATCAGTTTTGCTGCAAGTTCTAAAATAAATAAAAAACAATTGATAGACCAAGTTATACACCTATCAAAAGTTGAGAGTTTTCTAGATAAATATCCACATACTCTTAGTGGTGGAGAACAGCAAAGAGTGGCATTAGCAAGATCAATAGCAGTTCAACCAAAACTATTACTTTTGGATGAACCTTTCTCAGATTTAGATACAAACTTAAAACGTGAAATTATAGATGACACTCTTCACTTAATTAATAGCTTAGAGTCCTCTGCAATTGTAGTTACTCATAATGCAGAAGAAGCCATGTTCTTAAGTGATTTCATTGTTGTCATGGAAAAAGGAAGAATAGTTCAAATTGGAAAACCTCACGATATCTACTTTAAACCATCTAATGTTTATGTAGCCTCTCTTTTTGGAGAAGTTAATATTTTTGATTCAAAGGTCAAAAATAAAAAATGTGATACCCCATTAGGTTTACTAGAAACGAATAATTTTAAAGATAATCAAAAAGTCAAGGTAGTTGTTAGACCAGAGGCCATAAAATTAAATTTAGAAAAGTCTCCAGTTGCAACTCCTAACTCAGGTGTTGTTGTTGACTCTAAATTTTTAGGCAATAATGCTATTGTTCATATGACTGTTATAGATAGTGGTAACAACAAACATCATATACACAGTAAATTAATTGGAGAGTTTTTACCTCCTCCTGCTAGTTCAGTTTCTTTTTCGTTAGACTTAAACCACGTATTTATTTTTCCTAGATAAGATATTAAATATATAGTAGTATAAACCAATGGGTACATTTAGCATTTGGCATTGGATAATTGTATTAATTATAGTACTTCTATTATTTGGAAAAGGCAAAATACCTTCTTTAATGGCAGATATGGCAAAAGGTATTAAGTCTTTTAAAAGTAATATGGCCGAAGATGAGAAGCCTGCCAACCCAGATCAAGATAATTCAGATAATCAAAATAAGGACCAGTAATGTTTTCTTTAGGTTGGATGGAGATATCCATCGTCCTAATTATAACAGTAATAGTTGTAGGTCCTAAAGAAATACCAACCGTTATAAAATTCATAAAAGGAATAACTTCAAGTTTAGGAAAACTCTCCAGGGAGTTTAAATCGACTGTTAATGAAATTTCTCATCTAGAAGAAGTAAAAGATATAAAAAAAGAAATTTTAGACACAAAAGAGTCAGTAGTTAAAGAAGGAAAAGAGTTAGATGAATTTATTGAAAAAAGTAATGATGAAATAATGAAAGATGAAAAAAATGACTGAAGTTGAAAATTCAATGAATTTCTTTGATCATATAAAGGAGTTAAGACAAAAATTATTATATGTCATAATTTTCTTTCTTATAACATTCATTGTTTCTTTTTATTTCTCACAATCAATATTTGAATTTCTAGCTAAACCTTTAACTTCTATTTTAGGAGAGGGTAATGGATTAATTTATACTGCCTTACAAGAGGCATTTTTAACAAATGTTAAAGTTGCATTTTTCACAGCTGCTTTTATTTCATTTCCTTTTTTGTCAATTCAGATTTGGTCTTTTGTATCCCCAGGATTACTTAAAAAAGAAAAACAAATTTCATTACCAACTTTGATAGCTATACCGTTTTTATTCGTTTTAGGTGCTGCAGTTGTTTATTATGTAATATCACCTGTAGCGTGGAAGTTTTTTTTAAGCTTTCAAAGTTCCCAAGCAGATGGAATCAATATTACTCTTCAAGCTAAAATGAATGAGTATCTCTCACTAATGATGACATTTATATTTGCTTTTGGACTAGCATTTCAATTACCTGTGATTTTACTTTTACTCGTAAAATTTGGTGTACTTACTATAGAACAATTAGTTTCTTTTAGAAAATACGCGATTGTCTTATCATTTGTCTTTGCGGCAATAGTGACACCTCCTGATCCATTCTCACAAATTTCTCTAGCGTTACCTATAATAATTTTGTATGAAATATCTATTCTCGTATCTAGATTTATGGCTAAGCGACAAAATAAAAAGGATGAAAACACTAATTAAAAACTTTTATGCACGATATTAATTTTATTAGAGAAAATTCTGATTTATTTGATGAATTATTAAAGAAGAGATATATAAATTCAAAATCTAGTGAGATTATTTCTTTAGATGCAGAGAAAAGAAGTATTTTAACAAAATCCCAAGAGTTACGAGCTGAAAGAAAAAGTTTATCCTCTTCATTTTCAAAATTGAATGAAAGTGAAAAAAGCGATCTTCAAAAAAAAGTTCAATTAATAAAAAATGAAATAGATGAGATTGAAAATAAAATTTTCAAGATAGATGAGCAACTCAAAAATATTCTATCTAGCCTACCAAATCTCCCACATAAAGATGTACCAGTAGGTGAAGATGAGTCATCAAATATATTAATTAAACAAGTAGGCAATTTACCTTCTTTTAATTTTACTCCTAAATCCCATTATGAACTTGGAGAAGATTTAGAAATGATTGATTTTGAGCAAGCTGGTAAGGTATCAGGAACTAGGTTTGTCTATTTAAAAAAAAATATAGCTAAATTAGAAAGAGCTTTAGCTAATTTTATGTTAGATAAACACACTAGTGAATTTGGTTATACTGAGGTTAATCCACCCAATTTAGTAAGAGATGCTGCAGCTTTTGGAACGGGGCAATTACCAAAATTTTCTGAAGACCTTTTTAAAACAAATACAGATCATTGGTTGATACCTACTGCTGAAGTTCCTTTAACTAATTTAGTACTAGATGCTATAATACCTGAAAAACAATTACCTCTTAGATATACAGCTTGGACACCCTGTTATAGATCTGAAGCTGGTGCTGCTGGAAGGGATACAAGAGGAATGATAAGGCAGCATCAATTTTCTAAAGTAGAATTGGTCAGCATAACTAAAGAAGATGAATCCGAAAATGAACTAGAAAGAATGGTGAATTGTGCAACTTCTATTCTTGATGATTTAAAAATTCCATATCAAATTATTTTATTATCATCAGGAGATATGGGTTTTTCAGCTGAAAAAACATATGACATTGAAGTATGGCTTCCAGGTGAGGGAAAATATAGAGAGATATCTTCTTGTAGTAATTGTAAATCTTTTCAAGCAAGAAGAATGAATGCACGTTATAAATCTAAAGATCAAAATAAATTTGTTCATACACTAAATGGATCAGGTCTCGCAGTAGGAAGAACATTAATTGCTGTGTTAGAAAACTATCAAAATGAAGATGGCAGCATTGTTATTCCAGAAGTACTTAAACATTATATGGGAAATTTAAATAAAATTTCTAAATAGTAATATTCTTACTTGAACAATAATATTTAAAAAATTGAAAGGCTGATCGACCAGTCCTGTTGCCTCTTGAAAATATCCATTTTAAAGCCTGATCTTCTATTTGTTTATCAAATTTTAAATTATAAAAATTACAATAATTTTTTATTATTAAGATAAAGTCTTTTTTACTCATATTATGAAAGCTAATCCACAATCCAAATCGATCAGATAAAGATAATTTTTCTTCAATGCCTTCATCTTGAGAAATTGCAGAAGACCTCTCATTATCTAACATATCCCTTTTCATTAAATGTCTCCTATTGCTAGTAACATAAATTAAAAATTCATAATTTGAATTATAGAATGAGCCTTCAAGAAAAGATTTAAATTGAATATATCTTCTATCATATTGTTCAAACGAAAGATCATCTATAAAGATAATTATTTTTTTATTAAACCTATGATTTAAAAATATGTTAGGTAAATCAGAGAGATCTTCACTATTTATTTCTATCGTCACAAAATTTTCATATTTCAAGGAATAATTTTTTAATATTCCTCTAATAATACTGCTTTTACCACTACCTCGCACACCCCATAAAAGACCATGGTTAAATGCTAATCCCTCTAAGAAGTTTTTTGTATTCTCTTCAATCTTAGCTATTTGTTCATCAACCCCATACAAAAGCTTTAAATCTAGGACCTTATTGTAGGGTATTTTATCCAGTGAATTCTTTGAACCATTCCAGCAGAGTAAATGTTTATTTTTCAATTTTATGTTGACTTCATTGATGATTGTGAGATTTTAGTGCTTATTTTATTTATTTAAAGGATTTATATCATGGACCAACTTGCAGGAATTTTACCATTAATACTTATTTTCGTTGTTTTTTACTTCCTACTTATAAGACCACAACAAAAAAAACTAAAAGATCACAAAAACATGATCTCAAATTTAAAAAAAGGTGACCGAGTTGTAACACAAGGAGGCATTATTGGTAACATACATTATGTAAATGACGATGGTACCCTTTCAGTTGAAATTGCTGATAATGTCCAAGTTAAAGTAGCTAAAGGTATGATAGCTGATATAGCGGCTAAATAGTCTTAATAAATAAAAATTAATAATGTTAATTCTTAAACAGTGGAGATTATGGATATCTTTATTACTGTTAATTGGGAGTTATTTATTTATTAAGCCTAACTTTGAAAGTCAAACCTTTGATAATAAAATCAATTTTGGATTAGATATTCAGGGAGGTTATTCTTATCTTTTAGAATTAAATGAGGAAGAATATCTTAATAACCTTTTAGTAAAAACATCTCAATATATTGAAAATACTTATTCTATATTCTCTAATATTAACAATGGACAAATAGTAATTTCTAAAAACCAAAATTTAGATGCTTTAAGCAATATAGTCATTCAAAATTTGGGTTTAGAAGTACAAGAAAAATCAGATAAAGAAAATAGTTATATTTTCTCTAAACAAAGTTTTAATAAGTCATTATCAGATATGACTTTAAATGCTGTTGAAATAGTAAGATCTAGAGTTGATTTTTTAGGAAACAAAGAATTATCTATTCAAAAAGTTGGGTTAAATAAAATTTTATTAGAAATCCCAGGTGATTTAGATAACAATGTAAAAGAGGTTATATCCAAAACAGCCAAATTAACGTTGCACTTAGAAAAAAGTAATATTGTTGGTTCTAAGACTTTTACTAATGAAGAAACAGGTGAACAAGTAAGAGTTCAAGAAATTCCTAATATTACAGGTGACTTTATTCAAGATGCTTCCCTTCAGTACAATCAAAATGAACCAGTCGTTGCTTTTTCTTTTAATAAAGAAGGTTCAGATTTATTTGCAAAAATGACTTCAGAAAATGTCGGTTCAAGATTTGCTATAGTTCTTGATGGTTCGTTAATTACCGCACCTGTCATAAGAGAGTCAATTACTGGAGGTAGTGGTCAAATTTCTGGTGGATTTACAAATGAAACAGCAAATAATCTTGCTATTATTCTAAAATCAGGATCTTTACCGACTAAAATTAAAATTATTCAAGAAAAACAAATAGGTCCAACTCTTGGGCAGGAAGGTGTAGAGAAAGGGGTTATTGCTTCTATCATTGCTCTTATTGCAATTACTCTTTTTATGATCCTTTATTATAAAATCTCAGGTTTATTTACAGTCATAACAATTATTAGTTGTTTATCTTTGCTTTTTGCAATGATGTCTTTATTAAATACCACTCTTACACTTCCAGGTGTCATTGGGATAGTTTTAACTATAGGTATGTGTGTAGATGCAAATGTCTTAATATTTGAGAGAATTCGAGAAAATTTTAAACAGAATATTGAAAATCCTAAAAACCACGGTTTCAACTCAGCTTATGTTACAATTTTAGACTCTAATTTAACTACATTATTTGCTGCTGTATTTTTATTTGCTTTTGGCTTTGGTCCGATAAGAGGTTTTTCAATATCTTTAATTATTGGTATTATTTCATCTTTAATAGTCACTTATATAATACTTAAATTATTTCTTAATATTACATCTATAAAATATTTAGGACTTAAAAAATGATTAATTTTTATTCATTCAAAAACAAATCTTACTTAGTTTCTTTAATCCTAATAATTTTAACAATAATTGTAATTTTTTTTAAGGGTTTAAATTTAGGTATAGATTTTAAAGGAGGTTTAAATTTTGAAGTAAAGACAAATTTAACAACTGGTCAACTTAATCAATATTTAGACTTTGTTGACACTGAGAGGGAAGTTTTGATAAAAAGAGAAGTAGGTAGTGATGTTTATAGTATCAGAATAGAGTCAGGAGAAAACAACCCTGTTTTTATTGAAGAAATTAAAAATATAATTGCACAAAATCCTGATATACAAATTCTATTGTCTGAATACATAGAACCAACATTTAGTGAAGAACTAATTAAAAATTCTATTTATTCTTTAGCATCCTCTCTATTAGTAATTGCTATTTACGTTTGGATAAGATTTGATTGGCAGTTTGCAGCTTCAGGTATATTTGCATTATTACATGATGTTTTTGTAGCAATAGGTTTTATGTCTTTATTTAATATTGAATTTAATTTAACTATGATCGCAGCTTTACTTTTAATTGCTGGTTACAGTATTAACGACACTATAGTTTTGTTTGATAGGCTAAGAAATTTAACTTCAAATGAGGATAATAAAGATAATTTTGAAACCAATGTTAATAAATCCATTAAATTAAATCTTCGTCGAACTATACTTACAAGTTTTACAACAATACTAGCATTGTTGTGTTTAGTATTTTTAGCTCCAGTCAATTTAACTGAAATGCCTATAGTATTCATTTTTGGAGTTCTAATTGGAACTTTTTCTTCATTATTTCTGGTATTAGGAATTGTAGGTGATTTAAATTATGAAGCAGTGCTTAAAGCAAGAGACTCCTGATATTTTTTTAAATATAAACCTGTTTGATTATTTTTGTTTTTAATTAATTCGCTTGGTTTACCTTCAAATAAAATATTACCACCTTTTTCTCCACCCTCAGGTCCCAAGTCTATAATCCAATCACTTGTATTTATAACATCTAAGTTGTGCTCTATGACTATTACAGTATTACCGTAGGACACTAATTTATGAAGTATTTCTAAAAGTTTCTTTATATCGTCAAAGTGAAGACCAGTTGTTGGCTCATCTAAGATGTACAAAGTTTTTCCTGTCTGTCTCTTGGATAATTCTTTCGATAATTTAATTCTTTGGGCTTCACCACCTGATAAAGTTGTAGCCGACTGACCAATAGATATATATCCCAAGCCAACATCTTTGAGTGTTTTTAATTTAGAATATACTTGAGGGTTATTAATAAAAAACTCTTCAGCGTCATCAACAGTCATTGATAAAATATCATTTATATTTTTTTTATTATATTGAATACTAAGTGTCTCTTTATTATATCTTTTACCATCACATACTTCACATTTAACATATACTGGAGCTAAAAAGTGCATTTCAATTTTTTTTAAACCATCTCCTTCACAGCTTTCACATCTACCTCCTTTGACATTAAAAGAAAATCTACCAGGTTTAAATCCTTTTACTTTAGCTTCAGGTAAATTAGCAAACCATTCTCTTATGGGTGTAAACAATCCTACATATGTCGCTGGGTTTGATCTAGGCGTTCTTCCAATGGGTGATTGATCGATATTTATAACTTTATCAATATTTTCAATTCCTTTAATATCTTCATAAGGAAGTGTTTTAATAATTTTTTCATAAATTCTATTATTTGTTGCACCGTACAAAGTTTCGTTAATCAATGTTGATTTTCCGCTACCTGAGACTCCTGTAATAGTAATAAATTTACTTAAAGGAAATTTTACGTTTACATTTTTTAAATTATTTCCATTTGCTTTTTTAATTTCAATAAAATGTTTTGAAGTAATTTTCTTAACACTAGGTGGGTACCTTCCAATTACACCTCTGATGTAGCTACTTGTTAAACTTTCTTTACTATTTAGTATTTTATTAAACTCTCCAATAGCAACAATGGCACCACCTTTGATACCAGCATATTTACCAATATCTACAACATAATCTGCTTCACGTATTATATCTTCATCATGCTCAACAACTATAATAGTGTTACCTAAATCTCTTAGGTTTTTTAGGGTATTAATTAGCTTTTGATTATCTCTTTGATGAAGTCCTATGGAAGGTTCATCTAAAACGTATGTGACGCCAGTTAATCCAGAACCAATTTGACTAGCTAATCTAATTCTTTGTGACTCTCCACCAGATAAAGTAGAACTTTTTCTTGATAAACTTAAATAACTAAGTCCAACTTCATTTAAAAAATTTAATCTAGAAAAAATTTCTTTTTTCAATGGTGCGGCTATTAATTTTTCTTGCTCTCTCAATTCTTTTTCAAATTTATTAATCCAATCTAATGAGTTAGCTATACTCAAAGAAGTAAAATCCGAAATAGTTAAATTATTTATCTTAACACACAGTGCTTTTTCATTAAGTCTTTGGCCATTACATTCGTGACAGATTTTTGAATTTCTAAACTTTTCAAGTTCCCATTGTCTCCACCAACTTGAAGATCCATCGTAAATATTATCCATAATATTTATTAGACCTTCAAAAAGTCTTCCTCCGAAAAGGACTTCATTTTGAAAACTTTTAGGAATTTTTGACCAAATTACATTTTCTAGTTTTTTTGATTGGAATATCTTTTTAAGCTTTGGATATAATCGTGCCTTTGACTTTTCTGACCAAAAATTAATTGCACCTTCATTAAAAGATAAATTTTTATCAGGTATTATTATATCTTCATCGAACGCATCTATCTCACCAAGACCATCGCATGTTTTACATGCTCCGTATGGATTATTAAAACTAAATAAGCGTGGTTCAATTTCGTCTATACTAAATCCACTAACTGGACACATAAATTTATCTGACAATGTAATGATTTCATCTTTATCAATATTGTAAATCTCAACACTTCCTTCACTCTCTTTTAAACTAATTTCAATACTATTTGCTAATCTGTCTCTGTTATCTTTAGAGGGCACAATTCTATCAATGACAACACTTATAGTATGTTTATAGTTTTTACTTAATTCAGGGATCTCTTCCTTTTGATAAAGCTTATTATTTATTAGAAATCTTTCATAACCTTTCTTAAAATACTCCTCAAATAGTTTTTTATATTCTCCTTTTCTACCTTTTATTAATGGAGACATGATCATTATTTTTTTTGAATTAAACTTTGAATTAACTTCATCTATCATTTCAGAACTTGTTAAACCTTTGATTGGTTTTCCTGTAGCTGGTGAGTAGGGGATACCAACTCTTGAAAATAATACTCTCAGATAATCATAAATTTCAGTTACCGTTCCTACTGTTGATCTTGGATTCTTAGATGTTGTTTTCTGGTCTATTGAAATTGCTGGTGACAACCCTTCTATTTTATCGACCTTAGGTTTGTCCATCATGTCTAAAAATTGACGAGCATAGGCACTAAGTGATTCGATATATTTTCTTTGCCCCTCTGCATAAATAGTATCAAATGCTAATGTTGATTTACCTGAACCACTTACACCCGTTATGACAACAAGTTTATTCTTTGGTAATTTTAAGTTAATATTTTTTAAATTATGCTCATGAGCATTATGAACTATAATGTGAGTAAGTGGTGAGTGTTTATCCATTAAATTAGATATCAATTAAAGATGATTTAATATATATTAATATTATCTTTTAATAAAAATATTCATGGCTGGATCAGTAAATAAAGTAATTCTTCTTGGTAATTTAGGTAAAGACCCTGACATTAGAGCAACTCAAGCTGGCTCTAGATTGGCTAGCTTTTCTATCGCCACTTCAACCAAATATCGTAACAAAGACACTCAGCAACTAGAGGATAAGACTGAATGGCATCGAGTCGTTGTATTTAATGATAAGCTTGCAGATATATGCGAAAAATATCTCAGAAAAGGTTCAAAGATATATATTGAAGGTCAGCTTCAAACTAGAAAATGGACAGATAACAATGGTGTAGATAAATACACAACTGAAGTAGTAATCCCAAACTATTCTGGAGTATTAACAATGTTAGATACTCGCTCCCAATCTTCTGTTAGTGAAGAAAGCAATAATAATCAATTAGACTCAGCTGCAGATGAAGCAATGGGTGGTTCAGAGACTTCAACAGCTGAGCAACTCGATGATGATATTCCTTTTTAGATAAATCATTGGCAAAAAAGAAAAAAACTAAAGCAAAACAACTAGATGTATTGGATACTAAGATTTATCCCAACATTGATATAACTGATGAATTAGAAAAAAGTTACTTAGACTATGCCATGAGTGTCATAGTCTCTAGAGCTTTACCCGATGTTCGTGATGGACTTAAACCTGTGCACAGACGAATATTATATTCTATGTATGAGTCCTCTTATCATCATAACAAACCTTATAAAAAATCAGCAAGAATAGTTGGAGATGTTATGGGTAAGTATCATCCTCATGGTGATTCAGCTATTTATGAGTCTATGGTAAGAATGGCACAAGATTTTACAATGCGTTTACCTTTAATTGATGGTCAAGGAAATTATGGTTCAATGGATGGAGATCCTGCAGCAGCTATGCGTTATACCGAGGCAAGATTAGATAAAATATCATCTTTTATGTTAGAAGAGTTAGAGTACGAAACAGTTCAACTGAGAGCTAATTACGATGAAACATTAACTGAGCCTAAAGTTTTACCATCTAGATTTCCAAATATATTTGTAAATGGTGCCAGTGGTATTGCAGTGGGTATGGCAACTAATATTCCCCCTCACAATTTAGGAGAAATTATAGACGCTACTTTACTACTTATTGATGAACCAGATACAACATCTAAACAACTTCACAAGATTGTAAAAGGTCCAGATTTTCCAACAGGAGGAATTATATCTGGAACAGCTGGTCTAAGCTCAATGTATGAGACTGGGAGAGGCAGTGTTACGGTACTTTCGAAATTACATGAAGAAAAAATAAAAAATAGAAATGCAATTGTAATTTCTGAAATACCTTATTTACAAAATAAATCAAAATTATTAGAGCGTATTGCTGATGTGGTAAATAACAAAACTATAGAAGGTATAAATGATATTCGAGATGAGTCTAATAAAGAAGGTGTTAGAATTGTCGTAGAGTTAAAATCTTCTGCAGTTCCTGAAATTATAAAAAACCAGTTATTTCAATACACCCCTTTAAAAACTTCATTTAGCAGTAATATGTTAGCTTTAAAAGAGACAAAACCTCTAACGTTAAATCTACGAGATGGTCTTTCATATTTTGTTAATTTTAGAAAAGACGTTATTACAAAAAGAACTGTTTATAAACTTAATAAAGCGCGTGAAAAAGCCAATATTTTAATTGGATTATCAATAGCTGTTAACAATATCGATGCTGTTATAAATTTAATTAAAAAATCTAAGACACCCGCTGAAGCTAAAGAAAAATTATTATCAACCAAATGGACTATAAAATCTAATATAGCTCAATATATTAAACTCATAAATTCTTCTAATAAGACCTCATCGTCTAAAGTTACTTTAGACGAAGAACAAGCTAAAGCAATATTAGAACTTAGATTACAAAAATTAACTGCTTTAGAAAGAGACGATATACTCAACAATCTTAAATCATTAGTTGAAGATATAAATACATACCTAAAAATATTAAATTCAGATAAGCAATTATTGAAGGTACTAAAAGGTGAGTTGACTGAAATTAAAGATGGCTTTGCTACACCTAGGAAAACTGAGATTCAAAAACATGATATAGAAGATATAGACACTGAAGATTTAATTATTGAAGAGGATGTTGTCGTTACAGTTTCACATCAAGGTTATATTAAAAGAGTATTAAAATCTTCATACAAGGTTCAAAAAAGAGGTGGTAAAGGTAAGAACGCAATGACTACTAGAGATGAAGATTTTTTAGAGCAAGTTTTTGCTGCAACAACAAGAGATACTATTTTAT
Organism: uncultured Alphaproteobacteria bacterium; assembly: GCA_902583235.1. Lineage (GTDB taxonomy): Bacteria > Pseudomonadota > Alphaproteobacteria > HIMB59 > HIMB59 > HIMB59. The sequence goes on from CACHVL010000001.1 coordinate 157,580, forward strand.
TCTTTACCTCGGTTGGTAAGGTTTATTCTATGAAGGCTTATGAACTTCCTGCAGGTACTCCAACTTCACGAGGTAAAGCTATAGTCAACTTAATACCAATTTCAAAAAATGAAAAAATTTCATCTATTCTCTCTCTTCCAAAAGAAATTAACGACTTTGATAATTATAATTTGGTATTTGCAACAAACCTCGGAAATATAAGAAAAAATAAATTGAAAGATGTGGCTATGAGTGGAACTAGAAAACTTTCTCGTTCTGGTAAAACGGCTATAAAACTAAAAACAGGTGATAGACTAATAGGTGTTATTTCAGTAATTGAAAATGATGATGTTCAATTAGCTACCACTAATGGAAAATCTATTAGATTTGCTACAAAAGATTTAAGAGAATTTTCTGGTTTAGGTTCAGCGGGTGTTAGAGGTATTAAACTTGCCAAGGATGATAAAGTAGTCTCAGTTTGTAGTCTTGTTCATAATAAAATATCCATCGACGTAAGAGAGTCTTATTTGAAAGCAAAGAACGAAGCTAAAAAAGACTTATCTAAAATAAATAAAAAATTTCAAGAACTTGCCGAAACCGAGGAGTATCTTCTATCTATTACTGAAAATGGATATGGAAAATTAAGCTCTGCTTATGAATATAGAATTACAAATAGAGGAGGATCCGGAGTGACTAATATTACAATAACACCAAAAAATGGAAGAGTAATACAATCTCTTAAAGTAAATTTATATGATAATATAGCTTTAATATCAGACTCTGGTAAATTATTAAGGTGTAATGTTGGAGATAATATTCGAGTTGTAGGCCGTGTATCACAGGGTGTGTCTGTCTTTAAGATAGATGCAAAAGAAAAAATAGTATCTGTAGCTCGATTAGAAGATTAAATTATAAATGTCAAAAATAGGTATTTACCCCGGATCTTTTGATCCAATTACTTATGGTCATCTTGATATAATTCAAAGGAGCCTAAATGTTGTTGATGAATTGATAATTGGAGTATCAAACAATAAATCTAAAGATCATTTAATATCAGTTGATGATAGATTAGAATTGATAAATCAATCTATTCAATCATTGCCAAAAGAGGATTTAGATAAAATTAAAGTTGAAAAATTTGATAATTTACTTGTTCATTATGTCAAATCAAAAAAAGCTTCTTTAATCATAAGAGGTCTAAGAGCTGTATCAGATTTTGAGTATGAATTTTTAATGACAGGAATGAATAGAACTATAGACAAAGAGATAGAAACAATATTCTTAATGTCTTCAGAAAAATATCATTTTATTTCATCAAGATTTATAAAAGAAATTCATAAATTAGGTGGGGATATTTCTAAAAGTGTTCCTAAACCAGTTCTTGATTTCTTATCAAAAATTTGAAATGTTCACATTTTCTACTTGGGCCCATAGCTCAGCCGGTAGAGCACCTGACTTTTAATCAGGGTGTCGCAGGTTCGAATCCTGCTGGGCTCACCACTTCTTTTACAAGAAGTTTTGAGAAGATAAAATGATCACAGTATATTTAGCAGGCGAAATTCATAGTAATTGGCGTGAAGAAATTATAAATCTTTGCAAAGTAGATAAATTAGATATTAAGTTTACCTCACCTGTAACAAATCACGAAAACTCCGATAATGTTGGTGTAGAAATATTAGGTGGTGAAGAAAAGAAATTTTGGAAAGACCAAAAAGGAGCTAATATAAATTCAATTAGAACTAAAAAGTGTATCCAAGATTGTGACTTAGTAATTGTTAAGTTTGGAGAAAAATATAAGCAATGGAATGCTGCCTTTGATGCAGGTTATGCAGCAGCTCTCAACAAGTCAATAATTGTCATACATCACGAAGATCAACAACATGCTTTAAAAGAAATAGATGCTGCTGCTTCAGCAGTAGCAAGTGATACAAAGCAAGTTGTTCGTATCTTAAAATATGTATTAGAAGGCTCTTTATAAATTTATTTTGCTGTCCATCCACCATCTATAACTAATGATGATCCTGTCATCATTGATGATGCATGAGAGGCCAAATAAACAACAGCGGTGGCTATATCACTTTCAGTCGCAAATCTTCCAAGAGGAATATTATTCAAAGTTTTCTTTTTAAAACTTTTATCTAGGAAGAATTTTTTTACCATAGGGGTTTCAACAAAAGTAGGACATATAGAATTCACTCTAATGTTATTAGAAGCTAAGTCTATCGACATACCTTTAGTTAATCCCTCAATACCAAATTTTGTCATGTTATAAGTGCTTCTATTAGGGGCTCCAACTTTGCCTAATTGAGAAGACATATTAATAATACTCCCCCCAATAGATTTTCTATTTTTGGATTGTAACATTTTATTAGATGCTAATTGAGCTATGTGAAAAGCTGATTTAATATTTAAATCAACCATATAATCCATATCTTTCTTTTTAATTTTTGTAAAATGTGAGGGAATATTAGTACCAGCATTATTTACTAGAATATCAAGTTTTTTAATTTTACTAAAAATATCAATCACTTGGTTATTATTTAATATATCACATACAAAATATTTACATTTTCTTTTTAATTTTATTATTTCTTTTTCTACTTTTACAAGATCTGATTCAGTCCTACTTAAAATAATTAAATCTGCGCCAGCTTCAGCAAGGGCTATTGCTGAAGCTCTTCCAATGCCTTTTCCTGCACCAGTGACTAAAGCTATTTTATTTTTTAAATCTAAACTCTTTAAATACATTCTTAATATTTCTAGTTATTTCTAATTTTAGATACAGGTTTTCCGTATCCAACATTAATGCCACCATACCTTCTTGCTCGAACATTACATTGTTCTGCATGGCCTATAAAGCCCTCTAAGTGTGATAATCTTGAGCCATATTCAGCTATTTTTGTTGCTGCTTCATCAGTCGTTATCTTTTGATAAGTATGTGTCTTAATAAATTTTCCAACCCATAACCCTCCTGTGTATCTTCCTGCTTTTTTAGTTGGCAAAGTATGATTTGTTCCTATTACTTTATCGCCGTTAGCAACATTAGTTCTTGCACCTAAAAATAAAGCTCCATATGAGGTCATATTTTCTAAAAACCAATCATCTCTATTAGTCATTACCTGAACGTGTTCAGAAGCAATTTCATTAGCTTTTAACAACATCTCTTCATAAGTTTCACAATAAATTACCTCACCATATTCGCTCCAGCTTACACTAGCTGTATCTTTCGTAGGTAGAATTTCTAGGAGTCTATCTATTTCTTTGAGAGTTTCTTGTGCCAATTTTTTTGAGTTTGTTATCATTATAGCAGGGGAATTGTAGCCGTGTTCTGCTTGACCGAGCAAATCTGTAGCGCATATCTCTGCATCTACTGTATCATCACAAATAACCATAGTTTCTGTGGGTCCTGCAAATAGATCAATACCGACTCTACCAAACAATTGTCTCTTAGCTTCAGCAACATACGCATTCCCTGGTCCAACAAGCATATCTACAGCCTTAATTGTTTCTGTTCCAATAGCCATAGCACCAACTCCTTGCATGCCACCTAAAACATATATCTCATGTGCACCTCCAATTTTCATAGCTGTTACTACCGCAGGATTTGGTTTTCCTTGAAAAGGGGGTGTTGTGGCTATAATTCTTGGTACACCAGCAACTGATGCTGTAACAACTGACATATGCGCAGATGCTACCATTGGAAATTTTCCAGCTGGTACGTAACATCCTACAGCTTGAACAGGAATATTTTTGTGACCAAGAATTACACCTGGTTGAGTTTCTATTTCCATCTCATTTAATGTTTTTAATTGCGCTACAGCAAATGATCTAACTTGTTCTTGAGCAAATTTAATATCATCAATATCTTCTTTAGATACTTCATTAATTAATTCATTAATTTCTTCTTCTGATAGTTTAAAGTGAGTAGGGGAGTAATTATCAAATTTTTCTGAGAGTTCTCTGATATACTCATCTCCTCTTAACTCAATTTCTTTTAATGTATTTTCAACAATCTCTTTGACTTTTTCATTGTCATCAAGTCTTTGTTTCTCATTAGTACTTTTTTTAATGTATTCTATTGCCATAATTATTTTTTATGTATCAGTTTTAAAACATCAACATTCAACTGAAACAAAATATGAGCTATATCAATAGGTACCCAATTTTCTCTAATCAGTCCTTCATTGTGTAAATAAAAATCCATTACTCTCATTGTTATTATTTTTTGTGTAGCCTCATAACCAAGCCAATCACTTGAACCATGTGTTGCCTGAATACTGTGCCAACCACCTGTCATCGAATAATTGCCATCGCCAATTTCTATGTAATGACCAATTTTCCAATAGTCTCTCTCTTTAAACGTTAATCTAAATGGTAATTGATGGTGTTCTACAAATCCCTTTAGACCCCTTGCTGTGCCAATACCACAAGGTCCATACCACATCATTTTTGGATGCCAATAATCTTTTTGAGGATGGTTTATTAATTTTTCTCTGACTGTATCTTTAGTAGCTCCCACCTCAGTTTCCGGTTTTATATTAAGACTTCTTTGCATAGTAAGACCTTGATCTAAGGTGGTGGCTGATAAATTTGAATCTAGGTTTTCAAAGGTTGTTCCATCTCCTGTGATAGGTCCTGGCCACATTTCTTCAATTCCTAAAGATGGATTTACAGGCCAAAAACCTGCTTGTCTTATAAAGTCCATAATATCGATTAAGATATGAGAGTTTATAATTTTTTCATTTTCTATTTGATGAACTTCACATATTCGTAAATGTATAGTTTTTCCATTCGATGGAACTCCTAACCAAGGATGAGCAAAAGTACCCGTTAAATGACCAACTGTAGATACATAAACTCTATTTTGAAAACTTCCTCCAATGATTAAATTATCTCTTCTCTCTAAGTCGGGAAAAGAATAAATTAAAGGTTTCCAAAGATTGTCGATTATTTCATCAACACCTTTCAATTCGTTTACTGGATGAAAAGCATAGATCTCAGCATTATCATGATATGCATTCTTAATATTATGGCTTAAATCATCAAGATTAGACTCAGAAATTTTTTTTAGTATATTTCTTATTTTTTTTTTATTTAAAATATTTTCTTTAGGATCTAAATTTATAATTTTAATTCCACTTTTTATCGGAATCCCAGTATTAAAATTTTTAATTTCACTCAAGTTATATTGCCTCACCTATTAACATTAATAAATATTACTTTGATTAACTTTACAATTCGAATAATATTCAGGAATATGAAAATATTTAAATTCTAATTAATGACGCACGATATTAATAATCGTTTAGTTAAGTTTAGTGAGCTAGTTCCAAGTAAAATACCTTTTGTTGAAGGTAAACTAAAAGGACACCAAGATAGATTAAATTATTCTATCGTTGGTCCTGGTGTTAGTGAAGATACAAAACAAAATGTTAAGATAGCTGAGGAGCACGGATTTAATATTGGTGCTGTAAGTGCTGCACCAATGAACGGATCAGGACTTCACAGCCACACGACAGCAGAAGTATTTCTAATATTCTCTGGCTCTTGGCGATTTTATTGGGGAGCAGAGGGAAAAGAAGGTGAAGTTATTTTAAACAAAGGTGATGTTGCTTCCTTTCCTACAAATATGTTTCGAGGATTTCAAAACGTTAGTGATGAAAATGCTTTAATATTTGTTGTTTTAGGAGAGAATGATCCAGGTGTTATTACTTGGACTCCAAAAGTTTTAGAAAAAGCTAAGGAGTCAGGAATGGTTTTACTTGATGATAATACTTTAATAGATCTCGATAAAACTAAAATCCCCAAAGGTAAAGAAGCTTTAGAACCTATTAAAGAAAAAGATTTAGAAACTTATGATCATTACACATCTGAAGAAATTGAAAATTATGTTATACGTTATGAGAATAGAGCTAAATATCTAAAAGATGATGAGCATTACGACTCTAATTCAATCTTAAACTATCTTGATCATTTTAATATCCACAATAAAGATTTTGATCCAAATATAGATCACAATACTGGTTTTGGCCTTACAATGTTAAAAGGAGTCAATGCTCACATTCACCCATACACTTTAAAAGAGTCTGAAGTTTATTTATGTTTAGACGGTGAGTGGGAGGTAACTTGTAATGATCAGAAAACTGTAATTGGTCCAAACGACTCCTTTTCATCTCCACGAGGGTCAAATAGAAGTTTAAAAAATATTAGTAATCAAGAAGGAAGCATTTTTATTATTCGACAAAAAAATCTCTAAATATGAAGGGGTTTGATAAAAATTTTTTAGATCTTCCAGATTATATTATAAAAATCACTTACCAAATTTGGGAGAAGAAAGATGTTGAGTCAATTAGAGATTATTATGCCGAGGGAATTCCCGTTAGATCTCCTGATGGTGTAATATATGGACCTGATGTAGTTGTAAAAGCCACTTATGCTACCTTAAATGAATTTCCAGATAGACAGCTATTAGGAGAAGATGTCATCTGGATCGGCGATGAAGAACATGGATATTTATCCTCCCACCGAATTTTATCAAAAGCTACACATTTAAATGATGGTATCTACGGAAAGGCAACTGGAAAAACTTTAAAGTATAGAGTTATCGCAGACTGCGCTTGTAAAAATAATCAGGTTTATGATGAATGGCTTGTAAGAGATCAGGGCGCTATTGTACGTCAGTTAAATATTGACCCTAAAAAACAAGCTGCAAACTTAATTGAATTTCAGGGTGGCAAAGATAAATGCTCAATACCTTTTAACAGCAGTACTTCACATGAAATTAAATATTTACAAATACCTATATCCTCAAATAATACTGGAACTAACTATGCGAATATATTAAAGGAAATTTTTTATAGCAATTTCAATGTTATAGACAATTCTTATGATAGATCTGTAAATCAAGAGCAGCCAGGAGGATTTAGAGCCTTAGGTATAGATGAGGTAAAAAACTTTTGGATCTCACTAAGATCTACTTTTCCTGACTCTGTTTTTAAAATAGAACATATAAGTTATTTGGAAGAAAAAAATGAGTATAAAAAAGCATCTGTTAGATGGTCACTAGAGGGAAAACACTCAGGTCTTGGTTTATTCTCTAATCCCAGTAATGCAAACGTTCACATAATGGGAATATCTCAAGCTGAATTTGGACCAAAAGGTATAAAAAATGAGTGGGTATTATTTGATGAAACTATAATTTGGAAACAAATATTACTTCAAACAGGATAACTATTGAAACCCTTAACCAAAACTGAAAATAAAATTATTGAATACATAAGAAATTATGACACTCCAACTATTTCTAATTCTTTAGAGCTATTAGACTCTTCACTTAGATCTAAAGGACATACTCAAAAAACTATGCATTGTTTAAATCCAAAATTAAAACCAATTATCGGTTTTGCCAAGACTGCTATTATCACATCGACAAAAAAGAAGAATACAAACATTATAAAAAATAGAGATAAATATTATGAATATATGTTTGATGGAAAGTTTCCAAAAATTTGTGTTATAGAAGATAAGGACAAGAATAATACAATTGGAGCATGGTGGGGAGAATTGAATGCTTCGATCCATTTAAATTTTGGTTTCAAAGGAGCAATTACTAATGGAGCTATGAGAGACCTACAAGAGATAGACAAAAAATTCCAAATACTTAGTGGTGAAATAAGGGTAGGTCATGGATACAATCAAATTCATAAAATAAATTGTGAAGTAAATATTTTTAATATGAAAGTAAAGCCTAATGATCTTATACATGCAGATTTTCATGGTGCTGTCATAATAAAAAGAGAATATTTGAAAGAATTACCAAATTTAATTAAAAGAATGATTAACAAAGAAAAAATTATTTTTAATTTTTTAAAAAAGAATAAAAATTTTTCAAAAAAACAATTTGTTAATAAATATAAAGAATTTTTAGATTCAAAATAGTATGGTATCTAAAATTCTTACTACACACGTTGGAAGCTTACCCAGATCTAAACAATTATCAGAGTATTTATTTGCAAAAGATAAAGGTGAAAAAATTGATAATGAAAAGTTTGAAAATATTTTAATTTCAAATGTTGATCAAATAGTAAAAAGACAATTAGATGTTGGAATAGATTTTATAAGTGATGGTGAGATGAGTAAAATAAGTTATGCCACTTATATCAAAGATAGAATTGATGGTTTTTCAGGTGAGAGCGAAAGAAGAGCTCCTGCAGATTTAGATGATTTTCCAGAGTACAAAGAAAAAATAGCTAATAGTGGAGGTACCCCAACTTATTCCAGACCTTGTTGCACAAAAGAACTTAAAATTAAAGATGAAAATTCATTATTGAACGATATTAATAATTTTAATAAATCATTAAAGAAATCGAACCACACAAAAGCATTTATGAATGCTGCTTCTCCTGGTGTAATAAATGTATTTATGCCAAATAAATATTATAAAAATGATGACGAATACCTCAATAAATTATCTAGCATAATGTCAAAAGAATATGAACAAATTACAAATTCTAATATTCATGTTCAATTAGACTGTCCAGATTTAGCACTAGCAAGACATATGAATTTTAAGAATTTGTCTGACGAAGAATTTTTAAAACGAGCTGAAATGCAAATTGAATGTTTAAATAATGCTTTAGCAAATGTTGATAGTGAAAAGACTAGAATGCATATTTGTTGGGGAAATTATGAAGGACCTCATACCCATGATATAGCTCTTGAAAAAATCTTGCCGATAATTTTAAAATCTAAAATAAAATATTTTTTGATTGAGTCTTCAAATCCTCGTCATGCACATGAGTGGAAAGTTTTTGAAAAAATAAAACTTCCAAAAGATAAAGTTTTAGTTCCTGGTGTAATAGACTCTACTTCAAACTTCATTGAACATCCCGAAGTAGTAGCAGAAAGATTAATAAAATATTCAACTGTTGTTCCAAAAGATCAATTAATGGCTGGTACTGATTGTGGTTTTAGTACTTTTGCAGGTTTTGGAAAAATTGATGAAAATATTTGTTACGAAAAACTACATGCTCTTGTAGAGGGTACAAAATTAGCATCAAAAGTTATCTAATTATTTATTTTTTTATTTCTCTCAAGTAAATCAATACCAATACATTTTAAAAAATGCAAATGATCAATTAATATCCAATTTTCTGCAATTTTATCCTTATCTCTTCTATAAAGATCAACAACTCTCATTTCCCCAATTAAATCTGTGTTTTGAGTTAATCCCATGTAATTTCCCTTAGGCCTCATTCTTAAATTTGGCCAACCAAACCATCCGCCAAAGTTTCCCTCAGAATTTTCAAGTACATGACCAGAAAATTCAACAAATTCCAAATTTTCTTCAAATGGTCCAGTATGTCCCTTTAAATATCCATCATAAGTATATGATGCGCCAATACCTCCGGGTCCCCACCATATCATATCCTCATGCCAATCTTTTTCTAAATCAGAAACTGTTGTTCTCATTCCCTCACCAATTAATCTGTTTGCCATTCTCATCATAAGATCGAGGGTTTTATTTCCTTCTTCATCACTTTGCTTTTGAAAGTATAAACCATCATGAGTTTTTGGTCCGGGATTAAAACCAATCATTCCAGTAGAGTCTGGCACCACTGATAATTTTAAGTGTTGCATAAATTTCAAAATATCTAAAAAAAATGCACCTTCAGTAATTTTGATATTTTCTACTTTGTAGAACTCACAATACCATAGCATTACTGTTTTTTTTGTTGGTTCGATTCCAAAAAATGGATTATTAAAACTACCAACTAGATGTCCCATATTTACAACCCATTTTGATGAATGGTTATCAACTAAGTTTGTTCCAGCATAAAAAATATCCATTCTTCTTTGTATTGGTTTAAAAGATTTTTTAATAGGAGACCAAAGGTATTTTGCAATTTTATCAGCACCATCAAGTTCATTAAATGGATGTGTACATTTCATTTGAAAATTTTCAGATGTATATTTAGATATAGTTTCAACTAAATTATTTTCATTTGCATTGTCAATTGCTTTTAAAAATTCTAATACTAATAATTTTTCTTTTTGAAAATCTGGCATAAATTTATTTATAATATAAAAAACAAAATAACAATATTCATTTCATAAAAATAATATTGCTTTGAATTTTATTTAGTAGTATTTCTTGAATATAAAAAATTTAATAAAATGAGGAATAAGCACATAAAAGATATAAAACCTACTCCTTTAAAAGATCATCATATGCCTAAAAATTTTAATGTATCTTTAAAAGCTTATGGTGGAGGAGGTAATACAAAATCTTTAAACCCAAAGCCCAAAACTCTATCTCCACAATCAATGAAAGGTTTTGAAAGACAATATAAAAATATTATCGATTATATTGTAAGAATTACTTACACAATTTGGGAAGAAAAAAACATTGGTTATATTTATGATACCTACAATTCAGAATGCCGTGTTTGGGACGAACTTGGTCTTCAATTTGGATCTGAAAAAATTGTATCTGACACAATTCATACTAACAATGCCTTTCCTGATATTAGGTTATTTGCAGACGAGGTTATATGGGCTGGAGATGATAAAACTAGTTTTCATACTTCACACAGAACTATTATTACTGGAACTAACACAGGTTATAGTAAGTTTTCAAAACCAACTGGTAAACCAGTACGATTGTTCTGTATAGCTAACTGTGTTGCAAAGAATAATGAAATATATTATGAAAACGTTGTTTATGATACCGCAGGTTTAATTAAACAATTAGGCTTAGATCTAAATGAAATTGCAAAACAAATTGCAAAAGAGGGAAATATTGGTCCTTTCGCTCCTAATTTTAAAAATTCAAAACCAAGAAGGAATATAAAAAAATTAAAGCCAATTAGTTATGAAATTTCAGATAAAATTACAAATATAAGAAAATTTGTACATGCTGTTTTCGATACGATTTGGAATAGAAGAAACTTTTCTGCAATTAATAAAGTCTATTCAAATAATATAGAATTTGAAGGATCAACAAGTCGTAAATTTAAAGGATTACCTAAACTTAAAAATTATATAATTTCATTAATAGCTTCTTTTCCTGACCTCGCACTTAGTATCGAAGATCTTTATTGGATGGGAAATGATAAAGAAGGTTATTTAGTTTCTATACGTTGGGGAGCAGTAGGAACTCACAAAGGAAATGGTATATATGGAAATCCATCAAACAAAGAATGTTATTTGTGGGGTATTACACAATGGGAGATAAAAAATAATAAAATCATAAAAGAATGGACTGGTTTTAACGAATTAGCAATTTTAATACAAATTTTAGGAGAAGAAAAATGAATTTAAATGACAGTAAAATTTTATTGGAAAAAATGTATGACGCTTTGAATGCTCAGGATTTAGAAGCACAACATAAATATTGGAATGATGATATGATTTGGCATGGACCTCCTGGTTTTGGTGACATACACGGTATAGAAAATTTTAAGTATAAAGTTCTTAAGCCTTTTTATGAGGCATTTCCAGACTACCATGTAAAGAATGATATCGTTGTCGCAGAGGGCGACTGGATAAGTGCAACAGGATTTTTAACTGGAACTCATAGCGGAATATATCTTGGAGTAGAGCCAACTGGTAAGTCCATTAAAATGCAGTTTTCAGATTTTTGGACAATAAAAAATGGTAAATTTATGGATAATTATGTGATGGTTGATAACCATGGTGTTTTTGAACAGATGGGTCTAAATTTTAAGTAATTAAAAAAAATAAAAAAGAACTCCATTTAATTTTCCGCGACGATTTCTCTAACATTCTTATTTTATTTTATTTTGTATAAATAGCTTATAGTAAATAAAAATAATAAAATAGAAGAGGAAATAAATGAAAAAACTACTAATAGCTTTATTGTTCTCGTTTGTATCTGCTAGTGCTTTTGCTGGTAGTCACTCACCATGTGGTGTTACAAACGGTTCAATAAATATTCTAGCTAACGAATTTACTACATACAGAATTTTTATGGATGAAGTAAAAAGTTGTGCTGGACCAGATGCAGACTTTAATGTTACGCACTCTGTTGATCATAACAAATTACAGGTAGCAGCATTATCAGCTAACCCTGCAGAATTTTCCGCAAAACTAGTTACTAACGGATCAATAACACCTTTAATGAATGATGGTTTAATTCGTCCATTAGATGATCTAGTCGCAAAATATGGTGCCAACTTGAATGAAAACCAAAAAATTACTATAGATGGAAAGATTTATGCAGTTGCTTTTATGGCAAATGCTCAACATCTTTGGTACAGAGAGAGTATTCTTAACGATTTAGGTATTGATGTCCCATCTACCTATGAAGAAGTAATTGCTGCTGCAGAAAAAATTAAAGCTGCTGGAGTAATGCCTAACCCATACGCAGGTGCATTTAAATCTGGATGGAATCTTGGACAAGAATTCGTAAACATGTACCTAGGTCATGGTGGAGAATTCTTTAAATCAGGTTCTGCCCAACCAAATGTTAATAATGAAAAAGGAGTGGCAGCTCTTAACGTAATCAAAAAATTAACAGAACTAAGCAATCCTGACTTTTTAACACAAGATACAAACGCTGTTAAAGAGGAATGGGAATCAGGCAATGTAGCATTGATGCATGTTTGGAATTCAGGAGCCGCTTCATTACTTGATGATGAAGGTGATCAAGTTATTAAAGCAGATACAAGATTAGCTCCTTCTCCAAGTGTGGGTGGTGGTAGTAAGCCAGCTACAACTCTTTGGTGGGACGGTATAGGTATTTCAACTAATACCTCTGATGAAAATGCTGAAGCATCTTTTAGGGCTCTAGTTGGAGCTGCTTCATCATCTGAACTAGCTAATGACAATCCAAATGCTACAGTTTGGTTAATTAAAGGCTACACACCAGGTGATACAGCTGGACCGGTTGTTGATGCAGCTAACAGAGGTGCAACTCCTTATCCAAGTTTTCCTCACATGAGTTTAATGCACGGTGCATTAAGTTCTGAACTTGTGGAATTTCTTCAGGGTAATGAGTCTGCAGAAAAAGCTTTAGCAGACGTTGAAGCTGCTTATGTAGCTAAAGCTACTGAGCAAGGTTTTTTATAAACTAACCCAAATAAAATTTGATAGAGTGGATCTTGATGATCCACTCTTTTTTTCTAAATAAACTTAATGCCTCATAAAACTTTCTTTTGGTTTATTTTTCCTACGGGATTAGCAATGATACTCTTTATAGGACTTCCTATAGTATCGAGTTTTTTTCAATCTCTTCATATTGAGACTCAGCAAGTTTTAATTGAAGTTGAGAATTGTGATCCCTTTGGATGTCAAACTAATGTTCGTGTTGATGTAGAGGCAACTGATAAATTAAGAGAAGAAAACCCTTTAGGAAGATTTAATGGATTTGGTACTTATTTAGATAGAAATCATTTAGCTTTTGAAGAAATAGGAGAGGCTTGGAATAGCTCTTCATCAATGGGTGAATTTAAAGATATAGTATTAAATCTTCCATTTTATAAAGCTTTATTATTTACTTTAACGTTTTGTTTTGCTGTCACACCACCAGTAATCTTTTTAGGTTTCATAGTAGCTTTAAGCATAAATACTTTATCAAAAATCATTAAAGGTCTCATAGTCTTTGGAACAATTTTACCAATGATTGTTACACCTCTAATTGGTTCTCTTGTTTTGTTTTGGATGATTGACTCACAAGGTATAATTGGCGCTAGTATTCAAATTCTTTTTGATGACCCCAATCTTTCTTTAAAAGCCTCAAGTAATCTAACTTGGATTACACTTATTATTTATGGAATATGGCATAATACTCCTTTTGCATTTGTTGTATTTTATGCAGCCCTACAAACTGTACCTCAAGATCCAATTGAGGCAGCTTATATAGATGGTGCTTCGAGATTTCAAAGAGTACGTTACATTGTCATTCCACATTTATACCCTGTTGCAACATTTATAATGTTAATTTGTTTGATGGATAATTTCAGAGTTTTTGAACCCATAATTGGGTTCTCTGCAGAAGGAGTAGCGCAGTCTCTTTCATGGATGATTTATCAAGATTTAAGAAATGAAAACAAAATGCTTTTTGGATCTGCAGGTGCCACTTCTATGTTAACTATAATTGGCATAGCAATTTTACTAACCCCTGTGCTTATAAGAACATGGAAAGAATTTAGAACTGAGAGATAAATGGATACTAGAATTAATAAATATTCAAAACAGCTGATAATAATAAACAGTATTTTTATTTTATTTTGGCTGACAATTTCAATTTTTCCATTTATTTGGACTTTATGGGGTTCATTCAAGGTAAAAGCAGATTTCTTTTCTAGAGCTGAATGGACTTATGCACTTAATGGCTTCAATACTTTAATTGAAACAGGAGCCACTACTACAGTTAAAGCTTATATTGAGTCATGGACAGAAGGTGAATTTTGGAGAGCCTCTATGAACACAATGATCGTAACAGTATCTGTTGTATCCATTTCATTGTTTCTTGGAACTTTGGGTGCTTATGCTCTATCAAGATCAACTTATAAGTATACTTTTTATATTTTAATTGCTGCTCTTATTTTTAGAGCAATGCCTCATATAACTTTAGTCTCAGGTTATCTATTTCCATTTTTTCAATTAAATATTTGGGGAATTTTACCTACAACAATTATTGTTCTTGTTGCTATTAATCAGCCATTTACATTATGGCTTCTTTATTCATTTTTTAAAACTGTACCAAAAGAATTAGATGAAAGTGCATTAATAGATGGTTGTTCTTACTTCCAAGCATTTCGTTATATAATTATGCCTGTGATGTGGCCAGGTGTTGTTACTGCGGGTTTATTTAGCATGATGTTGGCCTATAATGATTTTACTGTTACTGCCTTATTGTTAAATCAAGAGAACTACACAATGGTTCCAAAAATTAATGCTTATTTAGGAACAGTTGAATATGGTGGAAATTATATGTGGGCTGTCTCAAGTGTTGTTTCAGCGACAGCACCACTATTCATGATTATATGGTTTTTTCAACGCCAACTGATCAGCGGTTTAACTGCAGGTGCCGTAAAAGGTTAATATTTATTTAATTTTTTTTTAATATTTGTTATATCTTCTAATTAAATGGGTGATTATCAGATTAATAATTTAACTCCAACGATTGGTGCAGAAATTTCAGGTATAGATTTATCCAAAGATCTCAATTCTCAAAATCTAGATAATATCTATAAAAATTTAATTGATCACAAAGTAATTTTTTTTCGCAATCAGAACTTAAAACCAGAGGACCACATTGCATTTGCTAAGAGCTTCGGTGATATTGAACCTCCACATCCTATCTATCCACATGTTGAAAATTTTCCTGAGATTACCTTACTAGAAAACGATCCTTCTAACCCTCCTGATACAGATGAATGGCATACTGATGTAACTTTCAAAACAAAACCACCTTTCACTTCCATACTTTATAGTAAAGAAATACCTCCATCGGGTGGAGATACATTATGGTGTTCATTAACAGCGATTTATGACGATCTTCCAGAAAATATTAAATCTGACTTAGAGACTAAAAGAGCAGTACATGATATGGGCGCATTTAGAAATAACTTTAGCAGCGATGATAATGAAGAATACTCAAAAAAATTAAATGTAGGTTTTGAAAAATTTGGAAATGCTGTTCATCCAATCATTAAGGTTCATCCAATATCTAAAAAAAAGTTTTTATATATTAATCCGAGCTTTACACGTCATATAATTGGTCTAGACATGACAGACTCTAATAATTTACTCTCTTACCTATTTAACTTTATGACAAAGCCACAGTATCAAGTTAGGTTCAAGTGGACCCCAAATACTTTAGCTTTATGGGATAATAGATGTACCATGCATTATGCTATTGGCGATTACCTACCACATCGTAGAATTATGAACAGAATAACCGTCCTTAATGATAAAAGAGAAATTTTACAATAGTTAAGCTTAGATTTTATTAATATTTTTAACATTGAATATATTATGTTAATAATCTTCCTATGATTGATAAAACAAAATTTTATATAAATGGTAATTGGGTAGATCCTGTAAATAAAAATGATTGTAATGTAATTGATCCATCTACAGAAGAACCATATGTCACTATTTCACTAGGAAGTGCAGATGATACCAATAAAGCTGTTGAAGCTGCTAAAAACTCTTTTTTAACATGGAAAAATACCTCGAAAGAGGAGCGTATTGAACTTTTAGAAAAACTTTTAAAAATTTATAGAAATCGCTCTGAAGAAATGACAAATGCAATATCAAAAGAACTTGGGGCACCTTTAGACTGGGCATCGTCCGCACAGATGGGTTCTGGTGAGTCTCATATAGAGGACTTTATTAAAAGATTAAAAGAATTTGAATTTGAGTCAAATTTTGATGAGAACTCTGACAATTATATAGTCTATGAACCAATAGGAGTTTGCGGTTTAATAACTCCTTGGAATTGGCCAATTAATCAAATTGCTTTAAAAGTTATACCTGCCTTTGCTACTGGGTGTACGATGATCTTAAAACCATCTGAGATGGCACCTTTATCAGGTTTATTATTTGCTGAAATGATACATGAAGCCGGTTTTCCTGCTGGTGTTTTCAATTTAGTAAATGGAGACGGTGCTGGTGTTGGATCACAAATTTCTGGTCATCCAGATATAGATATGGTTTCTTTTACTGGTTCAACTCGTGCTGGGAAACTAATTTCTAAGAATGCTGCTGATACAATTAAAAGAGTTTGTTTAGAACTTGGTGGAAAGGGCGGTAATATAATTTTTGCAGATGCATACCCAAATGCTGTTAGAGATGGTGTAAGAAATATTATGAGCAATGCTGGTCAATCGTGTGATGCCCCAACTCGTATGTTAGTTGAAAAATCTATTTATGAAAAAGCTGTTCAAGAGGCTGCAGACGAAGCTAATAAGATAGGTGTAGATTTGCCCTCTAAACCAGGTGACCACATTGGCCCTGTGATTAATAAATCACAATTTGATAAAATACAGTCATTAATTCAAAGTGGTATTGATGAGGGTGCAACTCTCGTAGCTGGCGGAGCTGGTAGACCATCTAATTTTGAAAAAGGCTACTATGTTAAACCAACAGTATTTACGAATGTTAAAAATGAAATGAGAATAGCTAAAGAAGAAATTTTTGGTCCAGTTCTGTCTATTATTCCATTTGACTCTGAAGAAGAAGCAATCTCAATCACTAATGATACCCCTTATGGTCTTGGTAATTTTTTACAAACAGAAGATAAAGAAAGAGCTAGAAGAGTATCGAAACAACTTAGAGCTGGTGTAGTTCAAATTAATGGAAATGCTCCAGACTCAGGAACACCTTTTGGTGGATACAATCAATCTGGAAATGGTCGAGAGGGCGGAACATGGGGCCTACATGAATACTTGGAAGTTAAAGCGATAAGTGGGTGGAAGTAGATGATAGGATTTGTCATGGTTGGAACAAACGATTTAGACAGAGCTATTGATTTCTATGACACTATTCTTGAAATAATCGATTTAAAAAGAGTAGAAAAAACAGATACATACGGGTCTTATGCCCCAAAATCAAATTCCGATGCAATAGAATTCTACGTTACTGTTCCTCACAATAAAGAAAATGCCACAGTGGGCAATGGAACTCAAATTTCTTTTTACATTGACAAAAAAGAGACTGTTGACTTGTTTCATTCAACTGCAATAAGCTTAGGTGCTAAAGATGAAGGCGCACCGGGTGAAAGATATGAGGGTGAGTATTATTCATACCTTAGAGATTTAGACGGTAACAAGATTTGTGGTTACACGTATTTCACTAAGTAGAAATATAATTAATTTCAATGTCTTATACTAATATTGAAAATAAATTAAATTCTGGTGACATTGTACTATTAGATGGTGGAATGGGAGCAGAATTAGAAAACCTTGGAGCTTCTATGGATAAAGATCTTTGGTCGGGGAGATGCTCTATTGATGAACCTGATATTGTATACAAAGCACATCAAAACTTTATAAATTCAGGTGCTGATATCATAACTACAAACACATATGCTAGCACTCCTATTTCTATGAAAGAGTATGGTTATGAACATCACATTGAAGAATGGAATAATGCCAGTGTAAATATAGCTAAATCAGTAGCAAATGATTCTGATCGTGAAATAGCTGTTGCTGGTTCAGTATCAACCTATGGTAGTTGGGATAAAATTGAACCTAAATATTTAAAGCCAGGTTTTATCCAACAGATAAACATTTTATCTAATGCTGGTGTAGATTTAATTATTCTTGAAGCAATGACTTCATCTACTAGAACTATTGAGTCATTACTAGATAGCTCTGATCAATTTGATCTACCAGTATGGCTTTCAATATCATGTGCTTTAGATAGAGAAAGTAATAAGCTTATGCTTGGCTATCAAGAAAGTTTAAATAACTCTGAAGCTTTTTTTTATGATGATTTTGAAAGCACGATAATTAAATTTAAAGATATGCATAATGGACCTGTTTTAATAGCTCACTCTGATATTAAGGTTGCTAATCAAGCAGTTATGATTGCTAAAAAAAACTATAGTGGAATTGTTGGTATATACCCTAATAATGGTTTTTTTAAAAAACCTAATTGGAATGTTATAGAAAGTATTTCTCCAAAAGATTATTTAGAAGAAGCACAAAAGTGGGTTGATAATGGTGCCCAGATAGTAGGGGGCTGTTGTGGAATTAGTCCTAACCATATCAAAGCACTATCAAATTTAAAAAATTAATTCTTATCTAAGATTGAAAATTTATAAGAAGATGTATTTTCCATTAGTAAATTTGTATCTATTATTACTCCTAATCCCTCTTTATTATCTAATTCAATAAATCCATTATTTATTTCGAAGTTTTTATTACAAAACTTTAAAGTATACGGAACATACTCAGGGAAAAATTCAGCCATCTCTGTATTAGGAAAACTCATACATAAATGTATCATTGCTGATGCAGCTATTGACATAGAATTCCAACAATGAGGAGAAACTCTAACATAATTTTTATTTGATAGTTCTATGATTTTTATCATATCAATAATTCCCCCAACACTCGAAATATCTGGATTAAATATATCAACAGCATCCACAGCTAGAGTTTCAACAAAATGATTTATTCCACATTGTTTTTCTCCTGTAACAATTCTCAAACCTGTTTGATTTTTAATATATTTCAGTGCACGAGTAGCCTCACCATCAACTGGCTCTTCAAACCAATAAGGTTTAAATTCCTTTACAAGAGGAGCTAATTTTAAAGAAATATTAGTATCTTTAGGACATGCTAGATCTAACATAAGAGGTATATTAAATCCCATTGTCTTCCTTATTTTTGAAACACAGATAGCAGCTTCATCAATTGTTCTCTTTTGAAGAGGATATATTTTTATACCTCCATAACCCTGATTCAATATTTCTTCACATCTAGATGATAATATCTCATCATTTTTAAAATCTTCACTCCAAATAGTAGCGTAAACGGGAACTTTATCTCTATATTCACTCGATAAAATTTTATAGAGAGGTTTATTTTTCTTTTTACCCTCAATATCCCAAAGACTCATTTCAATAGCACTTGTTGCAGCAGAAAAGTCAATTCCACGATGTCCATCTGCTATCTCTTCAACTTCTTTATGAAATATGGTTGGAGTTAAGTTTTCTATATGTGATAGTGAATTAACAAGATTATGAATAGTTTCCACAATACCTTTTTCTCTTGTGGGCAATGTAAATGCTTCACCCCATCCATAATATCCTTCATTGGTAGATAGCTTAAGAAATATAAAAGGTTTAATTTGAGACCATCCATCATCACTTAGTTTTGATTTGGTAATCCAGGTTTCTACTTTAGTTATAAAACTCATTTATTTATTTAAAATTTTTCAATTAATTTCTTTAAGTGTGCGTCGCTTACACCACAACATCCACCAATTATTTGTATTTGATCGTCAATAAATTCTAAACAGGAATTTGCAAATTCATCTTCTGTGCTCATAGCAATAGCTTCATGAGTACTTGTATCAAATTTATGTATTTCTGGATAATACATCATTGGACCCTTCCAATGATCTTTTATTATTTTCAATCCACCAGAACTATCTTGAAACCATGTGTGCATAATACCATAAACATCTCCACCAATGTTTGTAAGTGTTCTTATTATGTCTTCAAATAGAATAATATCATCTTCGGGTAAAAATTTTGGTTGTTCCTTGTACTTTTCTTCATCATAAATTAATGATTTTTCTTTTTCTGCTCTAAAATTTCTTCCAACTATACTGTTGTCAAATTTACTTTCACAACAACTTAGACCAACCCATACAGGAAGACCAGTTTGTAAAGCTGCATTTAGTAATATTTCAGAATGGTTTATATCAAGTAACATTTCTAAAATTAATAGATCTACTCCAGAGTCTTTTAATATGTTAGCAGCTTCAATATAATTTCTTTCTTCTTGTTTATATGAAGGAATAAACTTTGGATTAGGTACAAATTCATTTTCTTTTAATGCAAAAAAATTTGACAGACTTCCAGCTATAGCAACTTTTTCAGTTTTATTAGTATTTGTGACTGCTTTTCTTGCTAATTCAACAGATTTAATTAAAAACTTTTCTGTTTCATTTTTGCGATTCAAGCTATCTAGTACGTGTCTACTTGTTGCAAATGTATTTGCGGTAATAATATCACAACCTACATTTATAAAATTTTCATGAACTTTGACTACTATATCAGGTGAGGTAATCGTAGCTAGTGCAGCAAATGCTGGACTCATATCTCCACCTAGTTTTGCTATCTCTGAACCATTTCCACCATCTAAAAAAATTTTTGATTTATTTTTTAATTTTTCTTTAAATATCATGTATTTTTTGGATTTGGTGCTAGAACAACTGCTAAAATTCCTCCAATCACAATCATCGAGCTTCCAATTATTTCTCGTAAACCAAATGGTTCATCCGTCAGAATACTTGAGCTTGTGACTCCAACTAATATTTCGGATAAAAAGAGTATTGAACATAAACCAGCTCCTAATTTACTAGGTGACCAAAATATAACCACGCCTGTAGGTATAAAATAAAAAACAGATATGAAGAAAAGAAATGAGGACATAGCAACAAATGAGTCTATTGTAGGCATTGGTCCTAGATAATCTGTTAAAAAAAAGCCAGCAACTATGTTGAACAAAGTACCATAAAAAAAGAAAGAAAAAATTGTAGGAAATACACCATCAGTCTTAACTATTTCCAAACGTATCATTCCAGCTGCAAACAATGCTCCACCAGCAAGAGCCAACCAATCACCTGCATTCTCTGGCAATGGAATGATTGTTTGTTTACTAAATACAATCCATAACCCTCCAAGAGCTAAACCAAGTGTTAATGCTCTTTCAACACCTGGTTTTTTCTTCAAAAATAAAATCTCAAAAATAGTTGTCCAAATGGGAGTCATATAAAAAAGAATTAATGCACGAACTACGTCTGTTAGAAGAAAACTCAATGCATAACAAATAAACCCACCTCCACAAAGTAAGCCTGTTAAGGGTAACTCTAAACCAAAAGTCCTTCCTTTAACTTTTCGCCATACTGCAATAGGTGATAATATTAGAACTCCAATAATCATTTGTGCAATAGTTCCCCAACCTCCTGTCAGCCCACCATCTTCTAAAATTCTTTGAGGTAACCAGTATATTCCCCATGATCCAGCTGATATAGCCAATGCAAATGCAATTTTGTAATGATGAGGATGTCTCATGATTAATTAATCTAGCAGAGGTTTAAAGTTACTAAAGTTAAATATCTCTTCATACTTTTTTGCAAAAGCAAATAATTTCAAATCACTTTTGTTTTTTCCAATTATTTGCATACCCATAGGCATACCTTTCTCATCAAACCCCACAGGAACAGTAATTGTGGGTAATTCAAGAAGACTTGATAATATGAAAACTTCCAACCAACGATGATAAGTATCTAGTTCAAGAGAATTTATTTTTTTTGGAAATTGAAGATTTTTATCAAATGGAAAAATTTGTGCAGATGGAAGGGCAAGAAAATCAAAATTTTTAAATATATTTTCTATCTGTTCATAACATTTATTTTTTTGATCTTTTGCAATTTGTAAATCTTTATCACTTATATTTTTACCATTATTGTATTCCCATATGGCTTGATAAGTCATTGTATTAATATCTTTTATATTCATTGCCAAGGTATCTTCATAAATACTTTTTGATCTAAAGACAATCCAACTGCTCCATAAGGCATCATGATCGAAATCTGGTTTTAGTTTTTCAATTTTAATATTTAAATCTTCTAATTTTTTAAGTTGTTTTTCACAAATATCTAAAATTTTATTCTCAATCTTATAATTAGAACTCATATTTGATAACCATCCAATTTTGATATTTATAAAATCCTTTTCATCTATTTTTTGATTTTTAAAAGGCTGATTTAAATCAAATGAATAATCATCTTTAACGTCACTTCCAACTATCTCGTCTAATAAAAATGCCATATCATTTGGAGTTCGTGCTAAACATCCAGGTGTTGTGAGGACAGGTATTTTTCTATCTTTGCCTCTATCTACAGAAATTAAACCTGGTGTAGGTCTATACCCATATATATTAGCATACGCTGCTGGACCTCTGCATGATCCCATCTGATCTGTGCCATCTGCAAATGGCAGCAATCCTGCAGCAACAGCGGTACTAGCTCCTCCGCTAGAACCTGCAGCAGATTTTGAAAAATCATAACAATTTGATGTAGGGCCAAACAATCTATTAATAGTATGACCACCTACACCCAATTCTGCGGTATTAGTCTTACCTATGATAATAGCACCACTTTTTATGAGGCGATCAACAAACAAAGAATTTTTTTTTGGTAAATAATTTTTGGTTCCAGGAAAACCATAAGTTGTTCTAAGGCCAACTACATCGCTCAAATCTTTTATAGCTATGGGAATACCGTTTAAAGGTTTATGAGTTTCTTTTAAATTATCTTTTTTGACGGCTTCTGAAATTAGAGTATCTTTATCCTTAAGAAGAATTATTGCATTTAGATCTGTATTATATTTCTTAATTCTATCTAAATAGTATTCCATCAATTCTTTAATTGATAATTGACTACTTTTAATATTTTGTATTATTTTTTCTACTGATTGATCTTCAAGCATAAATGCTTAACGTGCTTGATTTATACTTTGAAGAACGATTTCTTTTAATTCTAACAATGATGCTTTTTTGGGATTAGTGGCATAGGCTTGATCTTGCATTGCTTTTTGTGCAATTCTCTCAGCACAGTCTTCAGGAACATTGATTTCATTTAATCCTTTCGGAATATTTAATCTATCCAGTATCTGTTCTATATTTTTGATAAATGCTTCCACTGAATGATTTTCAAATTGCATTGCCTCTGACATTCTTTTAACTTTTTCATCCATACCAGGCAAATTAAAGTTTAGAACAGGTGGTAAAACTATTGCGTTAGTTAAACCATGATGGGTATTAAACTCTGCACCAACCATATGTGAGATAGAGTGAACGTTCCCAAGGCCCTTTAAAAATGAAATCCCACCCAGATAAGAGCCAATTATCATACCACCTCTGGCTAATAAATTACTCGGTTCTTCAACAGCTAAGACAAGAGACTTTGATATTAGATTGAGACTTTCTAAGGCGGCACCATCACAAAGAGGATTAAAACCTGGCACACAATACCCTTCAATACTATGAACCATAGCATCTACACCTGTCCATGCAGTTAATTTAGGAGGAAGTTCTAATGTTAATTCCGGGTCAACTAATGTAAAGATAGGCCTTACATCAGGGTGCCAAATACAAAATTTCATCCCTTTCTCTAGGTGTGTTACCATTGCTGTTATTTCAGTTTCAGCACCAGTTCCTGATGTTGTAGGAATTGTTATTATTTTTGGAAAAGCATTTTCTTTTGTAATTTCTGGAACAGGTTGTTCAAACTCAAAATCCCATAATGGCGTATCACTATTTACTGTTAAACATATCGATTTTCCACCATCCATCGCACTACCGCCTCCAATAGCAATAATGGCATCGTGTTTACCACTTCTAAATTGATCACATCCTTTAGATATTTCATCATCACGAGGATTTGGTGATATATCATAAAAAACTTCAGATTTGATATCATTTTTGGACAGTAACGTTTCTAATTTATAAATAAATGGAAGATCTTTACTACCACTGTCTGTAACAATTAATGGATTTTTAATCTCAAATTCTTCACAAAATTTTCCAATCTCATTAAATCTTCCTGGACCGTAGTATGTTGTTGTTGGAAATGTCCAATCTTGATTAGAGAGTATGTCTATTTCGCTTAGTTTAAAGTTTTTCATTTAAGATAATAAAGTTTATAACAAGTTCATAGCGATATTAAATGATTAATTTTATAAATAATCAAAAAAATACTTTTCTAGCAATCACCGCAATGGTAGTTGGAGTTATATTTATCGATATACATGGATTGATTGTAAAATATTTAGGTGGTGAGTATTCAACTATTCAATTAGCACTTTTTAGAAATACATTTGCTATTATTCCTTTAATTCTTTTACTTATTTATAATAAAGAAAGTACAGATCTTTTTAAAAATTTAAGTAAAAAATTTATTTTATTTTGTTTTATTAGAGGTTCTTGTTTTTTAGCAATTAATATTCTGTATTACATTGCTATTAATAATATGGAATTTGCCACAGCATCCACACTTACTTTTTCATCAACTTTTTTTATAGTCATATTGTCAATTTTTTTTTTAGGGGATAAGGTTGGCATATATAGATGGTCTGCTGTTATAATTGGCTTTGTTGGTGTTGTTATGATTATGAGACCAAATAGTAGTATTTTCTCTTATTACTCAATTTTACCAATACTTGTCGCTTTTTTATGGGCAGTACAGGTAATAATTTTAAAATTTATTCCAGATAATTTTTCTACAGGTAAAATTCAATTTTACTCTTTATTTTCATCTTTTCTTGGTTCTTTAATTTTTATTTTTTTTACAACAGGTCATACTTATATTGAGACCCAAAGTGACTTTTTTATTTTATCATTAATTGGTATTTTTGGAGGTACTGCTGCTATCCTTTTTATTTACTCTTATAGGTTGATCGCAGCTAGCAAAATCGCTGTCTTTGAATATTTAGCAATACCATCTTCATTTATTCTAGCTTGGATATTTTTTGGTGAAGCGCCTTTTGATCAACTTTTTCCAGGAGTATTATTAATAGTTTTTGCAGGTTTAATTATTATATGGAGAGATAAAAATAAAAAGATTAATAAGCCAAATTAGAAATTTAAATTATTTTGACTTCATAGATTTCATAACAATTGTTCGATCAATCTCACCAACTAACTCTCCTGAATTTGAACTTATAATGGGGTAGGCTGTATCATCTTCACAAATTTGATCGATTAAAGATTCAATTTTAGCATTTTCATCAATGCACTTTGTTTTATCTAAAAATAAGTTTTTAGACTCGTCAGAACATTCTTTACGCATAACTTTTCCTGCACTTAGCACTTTATATTTTGGAACATCTTCACAAAAATCTTTAACATATTGATCGACAGGACTTGCTACTATTTCCTCAGGTGTTCCTACTTGGGATATTTCACCATCTTTCATAATAGCAATATGATCTCCCATTTTTATTGCTTCTAAAAAATCATGTGTAATAAAAACCATAGTTCTTTGTAGTTTTTTTTGAATGTCTAAAAGTTCATCTTGCATTTCTCTTCTAATAAGAGGGTCCAATGCAGAAAAAGGTTCATCGAATATTAATATTTCAGGTTCAACCGCCATAGCACGAGCTAAACCAACTCTTTGTTGCATACCACCAGATAATTCTCTTGGGTAATTGTTGTGCCATCCTTTTAAACCAACAAGATTTAAAGACTCCATTGACTTGTCTAACCTATCTTGTTTTTTCTCTCCTCTAATTTCTAATCCGTATGAAATATTCTCAAGCACAGTTCTATGTGGGAAAAGTCCAAAGTGTTGAAAAACCATACTCATTTTATTTCTTCTAAGATCTAATAAGCTATTTCTGCTAATCTTGGTAACATCAGTGTCATCAATAATTACAGATCCTGATGTAGGTTCAATTAATCTTGTCAAACATCTCACTAAAGTTGATTTACCACTTCCTGAAAGGCCCATGACAACAAAAGTCTCTCCTTTTTGTATTGAGAAACTAACATCCTTTACAGCAACTACATGACCAGTTTTTTCTTGAACTTCATCTCTGGTTAAATTTTGATCGAGATTATCTAATATTTTCTTTTCATCATTTCCAAAAATTTTCCATATATTTGAGCAAATAATTTTATCCATACTAAGCGATTTGTTGATATTATATTGTGAATTAATACTATTAAAATAAAATTATTTTAATAAATTTAATAATTGAGGATTATATATAAGTAAGTAATGTCTTTAGATCGAAATTTAGAAGTAAATAAAAAGCTTAATAAAAATATAATCTTATATTTAAGTATTTTTATTATTGGGGCTATTGCTTACTATCTTTCAATTACGAACGAAGACCCTACTGTCTTTCCTAAATCTATTACTGATGAATTTAAATTTACTGCATGGATAAATGCCGGTGAAGATTATTTAAAGGATAATTATAGATGGATAACTAGATTATTTGCATCATTTTTACAAGCTGGTTACATGGCTTTAGAAAATTTTTTCGTTGAGTCTCCATGGATTTTAATAATGTCCTTGATGACTCTCCCTGCATTAGCTTATGGGGGTATAAGATTAGCTTTATTTTGCATGTTCACAGTTTATTTTTGGGGTGCTGTTGATATGTGGGAAGTCTCAATGCAAACTTTAGCCTTGATGGGATTATCAGTAATTTTGTCTGTAATTTTAGGAGTAATTCTGGGAATATTTAGTTCACAAAGTGATAGATTTGAAAATTTTCTTAAACCTATCTTAGATACAATGCAGGTTATGCCTGCTTTTGTTTATTTATTCCCTGCTATGTTCTTTTTTGGAATAGGAGGCGCTCCTGCAATACTCGCTACATTAATTTACGCTATGCCACCAATTATAAGATTAACTAATTTAGGCATCAGACAAGTATCAAAAGAAACAATTGAGTCAGCTGAGTCATTTGGTTCAAACAAGTATCAACTTTTATTTAAAATAAAGATCCCGATGGCATTACCAAGTATTATGATGGGCGTTAATCAAACAATAATGATGGCATTAGCATTAGTTGTTCTTGCAACATTTATTGGTGCTGAAGGTCTAGGCGGTCAAGTATGGCAGGCTATAAGAAAATTAGACGTAGGATGGGCTATGGAAGGTGGCCTTTGTATTTTATTTATGGCAATTATGTTTGATAGATTAAGTAGTGCAATTAGTAAAGATAAAGAAACTTTACCAGATGATGTTGAAAAATTTTACTTATTACCCCAAAGTTTACAAAGATACCCTTTAGCTAATTTAATAGAATTACCATTGAGAATTATAGTCAAACTTACATATTTAATTTTTTCAAACATTATCAATATCTTTGCAAGTTTTTTTGATAGCTCAATTTCTATCTTCAATAAGTCATATTCTGGCATAATTAAAAATTTTATGAACCAAAGATATTTTCTATTTTCCTCATTATTAATATTTGTTTTCATTTATATATTTGATGCATACTTTTTTGCTATTGGAACATTTCCAGAAACTTGGACTATCGAAATACAAAAACCGATAGAAAATGCTGTAAAGGCTATGACTCTTGATCCTGGGTTTATTTCATTTGCAAAAGGTTTGAAATACTTCATTTACTTATATTTACTTAAACCCTTAAACGCATTCCTTACGCAAATACCTTGGTGGTATACGATGGTTGTATTTATAATTATAGGTTATGTAACTGTAGGATTAAGATTTGCAACAATTACTGCAATATTATTAGCTTTCATAGGGGCTACTGGAATGTGGATGCATTCAATGATCACTCTATCTTCTGTATTGGTCTCTGTCTTAATATGCTTTGTTATAGGAGTACCGTTGGGCGTGTTAGCATCATATAATAAATGGTACAGAGATATTCAAAATGTAGTTTTAGATGCTATGCAAACATTGCCTTATTTTTGTTATCTAATACCTGTTTTAATGTTTTTTGGTGGGAATATAGTTTCTGCTGTTATAGCAACTGTAATTTACTCTGTCCCACCAATCATAAGGCTAACTGCACTCGGTTTATCACAAGTATCAGGTGGTTATTCTGAGGTTTCAAAATCTTTTGGTGGAACGGGTATCCAAACATTAAACAAGGTAAAGTTCCCATTAGCTGTTCCTAGTTTAGTAATGGGCTTCAATCAAACTGTTATAATGGCTTTTGCTATGCAAATTGTTACTCCTTTAATTGGAGGTAAAGGTCTCGGCCTTCAAGTATTTAATGCACTTCAAAGGTCTGACACAGGTAGAGGTCTGTCAGCTGGTTTAGCTATTGTGCTTCTTGCTATTATCATAGATAGAATTACACACGCATGGACTAAAAAGCAAAGACAAGCACTTGGACTAGATCAGTCTTAATGAATTTCAAGAAGGATCTTCCTTTAACTAGTTCACATTGGGGAACTTATAGGGCCAAAGTAAAGGATGGTAAAGTAAAAGAATTAATAGGATGGGAAAATGATAAAGATCCTTCTCCTATAGGACAAGGAATTGTAGATGTTCATAATCATCAAACACGAATAGACTCACCTATGATAAGAAAAAGTTGGATGGATAAAGGTCCAGGTTCAAATAATAGTTTAAGAGGAACAGATCCTTTTATATCAATTTCTTGGGATGAGGCAGAGAAAATAGTATCCAATGAATTAAATAGAGTTAAGAATGATTTTGGTAATGCATCCATATTTGGAGGATCTTATGGATGGGCTAGTGCTGGTAGATTTCATCATGCTCAAAGTCAGCTCCATCGTTTTTTAAATTGTATTGGAGGTTACACAAGATCTAAATTTACATATAGTTTTGCTGCAGCAGAAGCGATGGTTCCTCATATACTGGGAAGTTATAGAGCTTTTCTTGACACATGCACTAGTTGGGACTCAATTGAGGAGAATACTAAACTATTTATATGTTTTGGTGGGGTTCCATTGAAAAATGGCCAGATAGCTCAAGGCGGAACTGGAAGCCATAAACAGAAAGAAAAGCTTATTCGTTCAGCAAATGCAGGAATAAAATTTATTAATTTCAGTCCACTAAAAAGCGACCTATTAGATGAGGTTAATGGGGAATGGCTTGCATTAAGACCTAATACTGACGTTGCCATCATGCTAGGTTTGGCACATACCCTTTATAAAGAAAAATTGTATGACGATAAATTTATTGAAAAATATACGGAGGGTTTTGATACGTTTCTTCCATATCTTCTAGGCGATATTGATGGAATTGTAAAAGATGCCAATTGGGCTTCATCAATCAGTGAAATTCCATCAGAAAAAATCATATCACTGGCAAAGGAGATGTCATCAAAGCGTACAATGATCTCTGTTAGTTGGTCTTTGACACGACAAGATCATGGAGAACAACCGTTTTGGGCAGCTATAATGTTAGCATCCATGTTAGGACAAATTGGTTTACCTGGAGGAGGTTTTGGATTTGGTTACAGCGCAACAAATCACATTGGAGGTCAATTTTCAATAATACCTGGAGCAGCCTTTCCACAAACTCAAAATAAAATTGAAGACTTCATTCCTGTAGCAAGGATAAGTGATTTACTTTTAAATCCTGGCGGAAGTTTTGATTTTGATGGCAAAGAATATAAATATCCTGATATAAAATTAATTTATTGGGCTGGGGGTAACCCATTTCATCATCATCAAGATATCAATAGGCTTTTACAAGCTTGGCAAAAACCTGAAACAATTATTTCAAATGAATGGTGTTGGAATTCATTAGCTAAATACTCTGACATTATTTTACCATGTACCACTCCACTTGAAAGACAAGATATAATGCTTACTCCTCGCGATCCTTATGTTGTTTCAATGTCAAAATTAGTTGAACCTTTTGGTCTTGCAAAAAATGATTTTGATATTTTTAAAGGAATATCAAATAAGATGGGTATTGAAAAAATTTTTACAGAAGGTAGAGATGAAGAAGAATGGCAGAAATGGATTTATCAAGAAACGTCTATTAAATCCAAATCATCAAACATAAATTTTCCAAGCTATGAAGAGTTTAGAGATACAGGTTGGTTCAAAGTGCCACCACCTGATGAAAATACATTAATGTTAAAAGATTTTAGAAAAGATCCTATTAATAATCCTTTGTCTACTCCTAGTGGAAAAATTGAAATATTTTCAAAAACAGTTGATAGTTTTAATTATGATGACTGCCCTGGGCATCCTACTTGGTTAGAACCATGTGAGTGGCTCGGACTTAAAAATAAAAAATATCCCTTACACCTAATTTCCAATCAACCCAAAAATAAACTCCATAGTCAAATGGACCATGGTAGTTACAGCCAATCGTTTAAGATCAAAGATCGAGAGCCCATTGAAATGCATTCAGATGATGCTAGCAGTCGAGGTATAAAAGATGGTGATATTGTAAAACTTTTTAACGATAGAGGTGCTTGTTTAGCTGGAGTAAATATAAACAATAAAATACGCTCAGGTGTTGTCCAAATTAGTACAGGTGCTTGGTACGATCCAGATAATCCAAACCATTTAAATACTATTTGTAAACATGGCAATCCAAATGTGCTCACAAAAGACAAGGGAACATCTAAGCTGGGTCAAGGGCCTATTGCACATTCTTGTCTTATTGAGGTAGAATTAGTAAAAGATAATATCTCGCCTGTGACAGCTTATGATCCCCCAACAATAATCCGTGATAATAAAAATAATTTCAATACATCTATAGACAAATAAATGGGAAACTTACAAGAAGAAGTTGATTTAAAAAAGACTGTTAAAATAAGTGCACGTAGGTTTGAGGAGTCACCATATATTGAGAGAACTCAAACTTCAAATATGGTAAGAGGTGTTTATGCAGGTCGATACTTTCCAATGCAAATTGATGAAGATCCCTCAGAAAAATATTGGTTGTTAAGACAAAAGGCACTCATATTTGATGTACCAGAAAAACCTATTGAAATATCTGGAAAAGACTCAGTTTCTTTTTTAAATAAAGTATTAACAAGAGAAATTTCAAACACGAAAAAGGGTAGGGGCTACTACGCTCTTGCTTGTACACCACAAGGTGGAATATTTATGGACGGTGTTCTATTTAGATTTGATGAAAATAAGTTTTGGTATGTTCAAGCTGATGGTCCATTTGAAGATTGGTTGATTGCTCACAGCTCTGGTTACGACATTAAAATAAAAGATCCTAAATCTAGAGTTCTGCAAATTCAAGGTCCTGCATCAATTGATATTATGAAAGCAGCATCAAATGGTAAGATTGATGAAAAAATGCCTTACTTCAGCTCTGATTTTT
The DNA here is from genome assembly GCA_902583235.1 of uncultured Alphaproteobacteria bacterium. Lineage (GTDB taxonomy): Bacteria > Pseudomonadota > Alphaproteobacteria > HIMB59 > HIMB59 > HIMB59. Next base: position 189,092 of record CACHVL010000001.1, read on the forward strand.
TTGATCTCGGTGGCCAACAACTATATGTTTCCAGAACTGGTTTTACAAATGAACTGGGTTTTGAAATATTTTCAGGTGGTTTTGAAACTGATCATTTAGCTTTATGGGACCATCTTAGTAAATGTGGAAAACCCTATGGAATGCAGTTTTCTGCTTCCAGAGCTATGACCATTAGGCGAATAGAAGGAGGTATATTTGGTAATTTAACTGACATTGATACAACCACGACTCCTTTTGAGGCTGGTCTTGGTTATTTTGTAAATATGGATAAAGATTTTATTGGAAGAGATGCACTAATCAATAAAGATAAAAGAACATGTCTGTTTGGAATAACGTGTAAATCAGCTGTTCCATCAGCTAAAAGTAAAATTAAATATAATGGAATAGATATAGGCTACATAACAGCAGGTGTCCCATCACCGACACTTCAACAGGGTATTGGCTACGTAAAATTTTATAATCCTGGTGATTGGAAAGATAAAGAAGTAGAAATATTGCTGCCGGATAAATCTTCACATAAGGGAATTATTGTTGATTTACCATTTTATGATAAAGAGAAAAAAATTGTTAAAGGAATAGATAGATCAATTCCTTCCAAACCTGATAATATTTCTTTTGATGCTAAATAATTTACTTAAAAATAAAAAAATAATTATATCTGCAGGAGCTTCAGGTATAGGTCTAGCATCTGTAAAATTATTATTATCTCAAGGTGCTACAGTTTATACTTGTGACATTGATAAAAAACACATTAACAAACTAAAAAGACACTCAAAGTTTAATAAAAAATTATTTATCTTTGAATGTGACGCTTCTAAAGAAATTGAAGTTAAACATTTGTTTAAACATATTTCAAATAAAACTAACAAAATAGATGGTTTGATAAATAATATAGGTATTGCTGGACCTACAGCTCCCTTAGATAAAATTAATTCTGATGATTGGGAAAAGACTTTACATATAAATGTTAATAGTCATTTTTATTTTACTAAATATGCAATACCATTGATTAAAAAATCAAAATATGGATCAGTAGTTAATATTTCTTCTACTGCGGGAATTGACGGCTTTCCAAATAGATCTCCGTATGCAGCTAGTAAATGGGCTTTGATAGGTATTACTAATACTTTAGCAATGGAATTAGGAAAATTTAATGTTCGAGTTAATGCTATATGCCCAGGATCTGTTAAAGGCTCTAGAATGAATAGAGTAATAAAAGCTAAAGCTAAAATTTTAAATCAATCTATTAAATCAATTGAAAAAGATTTTGTATCAATGAGCTCTTTAAAACAGTGGGTATACGAGGAGGACATTGCAAAAATGTGCTCCTTTTTAATTTCTAATGACTCACTCAGAGTTTCTGGTCAAGTGATCTCAGTTGATGGTAATACTGAGAGAATGGATTAATTTTTATTAAGTTTCAAATATTCACGAGTTTCTTCAGGGCTCATTATAGTGGAACCTAATCCATGAACTATGTTAATTGCCTTTTCAACTAACTGTGGATTAGTTGCAAGTTTTCCTTTTGATAGATATAAATTGTCTTCAAGTCCAACTCTTGGATTGCCACCAAGTAAAACTGTTTGTGCAACAAATGGCATTTCATTTCTTGAAATTGCAAAACCAGACCAAATTGCATTTTTAGGCATGACATCTAACATTGCAAGCATAGCTGATGTTTTAGCTGGTGCTCCCCATGGAATACCCAAACACATTTGATATAATGGTGGATCACTAAGAAGACCCTCTTCATAAAGTTGTGCTCCAAACCACATGTTACCTAAATCAAAAGCCTCAACTTCAGGTTTAACACCAATTTCTTTTAATCGCTTAGCTGCTTTTCTTAAATCATTAGGTGTGTTAACTGCTAACACCGAGCTATCACCAAAATTTAAAGTTCCAGCATCAAGTGTGCAAATTTCTGGAAGTAATTCTTCCACATGAGATATTCTTTCCATTATATTGGCCATATCAGTATATGGTCCAAAATCCATTGGATTTTCACCTTCGCCGATATCTAAATCTCCACCCATTCCAGTTGTTAGATTTATAATTACATCAGTACCGCTGGATCTAATAATTTCAACTACCTCTTTATAATATTCAAATTTTCGACTTGGTGTTCCATCTTCCTCTCTTACATGAATATGAACTATTGAGGCCCCAGCTTGAGCTGACTCTATTGCAGACTTGGCAATCTGATTTGGTGTTTTAGGAAGATCTGGGTGTTTTGAAGCAGTATCACCAGAACCATTTACTGCGCAAGTAAGAAAGACTTTATTTTTCATGAAAATCAATACTATTACACTTAATTAATTATTAAAAATCAAATCTTTATTTAAATTTATGTCTATTGATGAATAAATTGCATATGTACTTTGTTATTTTTTTGATAAAATAAAATCTAAATGGGAGGAATAATCAATGAGATTATCTAAAACAATTATTACTTTTATTCTATCCTCTATTCTTTTTACTGCAACTTTCAGTAAAGCTAATGCAGAAAAATTATTAGCTGCTATTGCTGACTGGACTGGTGGAGAGATTTCATGCCAAGTTGCTGTAAGTATACTTGAAGATGAATTAGGATACGAAATTGACAGAATAGTATTTGCTTCAGGAACAGGCCTCTGGGAGGCTATTGCTGCTGGTGATATTGATTTTGCATGTGAGTCTTGGCCTAGTTATGCGGAAGCAGACGATGTTATGTTAAACGGTGATTTAATTCATGGTGGAGAAGTTAAAATGACTTACTCTGGTGATGGAAGTGTCAAACTTTTAGGAACAGTTGGTATTACTGGTATGTCTGATTACTATGTTCCAAAATATTGGGCTGACGCTAACCCAGACTTTTCTGGTGTCGCTGATTTAAATAATTATAAATCTGATTTTGCAACTATGGAAAGTGGAGACAAAGGAAGATTAATTGGTTGTCCAGTTGCTGGTTGGAACTGTCATGATCAAAAAAGATTAGACCTACTTGGTTTAGACTTTGTTGCTGATGAACTAGGTACCGAAACAGCTGCTCTTGCTGAAGCTCAAGGTATGTATGACAGAGGTGAACCTTTCTTAATGTATCTTTGGGAGCCTCATTGGTTCTTTGGTGTGAACGATTTGGTTGGCGTAAAATTAGCTCCAAATCAAGTTTGTGATACTTTTACAGAGGCTAACAACTGGGAAACTTGTGGTGCTGATTATTGGCCAGCTACAGGTTGGGCTGTTGATTATCCAATGAACTACGGTAATCCTGAAACTTTTGCAAAACCTGAAAACCAGAAGGCACTTGAGTTTTTTGGTAAAATGGCATTATCTAACGCAGATCAAGCTGCAATGTTAGTTCAGGTTCGTGAAGGTGGAGAACTTAATGACGTAGTCGCTGAGTGGAAAGCAAATAATAAATCTACTTGGGAGAAATGGTTACCAACTTCAGTAGAAGGCCTAACAGGATCTTAGGATCATAAAACTTCAAAGGCTCTGTTTACAAGGCAGAGCCTAAACTAACTTTCCTTAAAAAACTTTGTATTTAATAAATTTTAATTTAAAAAAAAATCAATTTTTTTGATTTATTTTGACCAATTATCTTTACAAACACCTTATACAACAAAATATAAATAATAAGAAAACTTTTTTATTACTAGATGACGGAATTAAGATTTCTTATGAAGATTTTATATCTCTTACCTCAAAAATTTCCCATAAATTAGCTAATTTAGGACTAAAATCAGGTGATCGTATCCTTGTAAAGTCGCCCAAGTGTAAAGAAACATTATCTCTTTATTTGTCATCAATTTTAACTGGAGCTGTTTTTTTTCCACTCAACTCTAGTTACACTTTAAATGAAACCATTTATTTTATTGAGGACTCAAAACCAACTATCTTAATTTGCGAAAGTTCAGAAGTTAAAAGTATTAAACCAATTTGTGATAAAATTGGATGTAAAATTTTATCCTTAAATGCAAATGGTGAAGGAGAAGTTACTAATGGTCTAGAAGATCTAGATAGTTTTTTTGAACCTAATAATAGAGCTAAAGATGATTTAGCAGCACTTCTATATACATCAGGAACTACTGGTAAACCAAAAGGTGCCATGCTAACTCATCAAAATTTAGTATCAAATGCTCTTCATCTAATAAATTTATGGAATATTGATAAGAGTGACACTCTTATCCATGCTCTTCCCATTTATCACACTCATGGACTATTTGTGGCTATAAACACCTCTATGATGAGTGGAGCTTCCATCAGATTTATTAAAAATTTTAATATAGATTTAGTAATTGAGGCATTTAAGTATTCCACTCTTATGATGGGAGTGCCTACTTTTTATACAAGACTGATCAAAGATAAAAGGTTAGATAGGTCGGTTACAAAAAATATGAAATTATTTATTTCAGGTAGCGCTCCTCTATTAACTGAAACACATCAAGATTTTTATAATATTACTGGCCATCAAATATTAGAACGATACGGCATGACTGAAACAAATATGAATACTTCTAATCCTTTTGATGGAGAAAGAAAAGCTGGGTCAGTAGGTAAGCCTTTAAAAGATATAAGTATAAGAATTAATAAAACTAAAGGTGACAAAGATACAGTGCTTAATAAAATTGGTATGATTGAAATTAAAGGTCCTAATGTTTTTAAAGGCTATTTAAATAATCCTGAAAAAACTCAAGAGGCCTTTACTGAAGACGGGTATTTTATTACAGGTGATATTGGTTACTTTGATAAAGACGGATACTTATTTATATCAGGTAGAAATAAAGATCTAATTATAAGTGGTGGTTTTAATGTATACCCTAAAGAAATAGAAGATGTAATCAATCAACATAAATCTGTAATAGAGTCTTCTGTATTTGGCATAAAAGATAATGATTTAGGTGAAGTTCCTATAGCAGCAGTAGTTATGATTAATAATAATACGAAAATAAAAGATCTTTCTATTTTTGTAGAAAACAATCTAGTTAAATATAAAACTCCAAAGAAGTATATAGTATTAAATGAACTTCCAAAAAACGTAATGGGAAAAGTTCAAAAAAATATCTTAAAAGATAAATATTCTTAAACTTTAAATTATAATATATAAAATTAATATGTCTTCAGCAGTAGTTTTTGGTGGTACTGGACTTGTTGGAAATTATTTAATTAAAACTTTAATTAATGATGAATATTATACTAAAGTTAAAGCATTCACTCGGTCAGAAATCAATATTACAAATTCAAAATTAGAAATTATTAATACAAATTTTGATAATCTTGAAGAGGTTAAAGATTTAATACTAGCTGATAGTTGCTTTTTTTGTATTGGTACAACAAAAAAAAATTCTCCTAATAGAGATGACTATCAGAAAGTTGAACTCGAATTACCTAAAAAAATTGCTCAAATTTGTAAAAATAACCATATAAAATCATTTGTTTTCGTCTCATCTGGTTTTGCAGATCCTAAAAATAAAGGAGAATACTTAAGATTTAAAGGGTTAGTTGAGGAAGAATTAAAACGTTTAGATTTTGATAATCTTGGTATTTTAAGACCATCTTTTTTACTAGGTGAAAGAAAACAGTTTAGAATTGCAGAGAAAATAGGAATACCTATTTTTCAATTATTAACACCAATTTTTATTGGTCCACTTAAAAAAATGAGACCAATTCACGCTAACACTGTAGCTAAAGCAATGTCAAATATTGTAAAAAAAAATTTAGATCAAGTAAAATACGAGTCTGATGAAATAGAAAAGATTAGTTAAAACAAAATTAATAGAAATATGATAAATGAATAAACTTAATGTTGTTTACAATCAGAATTATGATATCCCCTTACCAAGCGGTCACAGATTTGTGGGTACAAAATTTTCTGATTTATATAATTTTATTAAAGACTCTAATCTTTTTAAAGATTTGATTATTCATCAAAGTGTATCTGCACCTATAAAAGATGTTCAAAATGTTCATGACAGTGAATATGTAATGAATGTTAAAAAAGGTAATCTATTAAGAAATCAAGAGAGAAGAATAAACCTACCTTGGAGTGAGAGATTAGCTATGAGATCCTTTTTAGCAATACAAGGAACACTACAAACATCTTATTTAGCTTTAGAGGATGGAGTAGCATGTCATTTGGCAGGAGGAACACATCACGCGTTTAAAGATTGTGGATCTGGTTTTTGTGTATTTAATGATTTAGCCTTTGCTTCAATAAACTTACTAAATAAAAAAAAAGTTAATAAAATATTAATCTTAGATTTAGATGTCCATCAAGGTGATGGTACAGCTTCAATTTGTGAAAATATCGACGATATTTTTACATGTTCTATACATTGTAAAAACAATTTTCCTTTTTATAAAAAAACAAGCGATTTAGATATAGCTATCGATGACGGTATAGGGGATGATGAATATTTAAATATCCTTAAAAAAACTCTTGATCAAGTAGATGCAAAGTTTGAACCTGATATTGTATTTTATGATGCAGGAGTTGATGTTCACTATAATGATGATCTTGGAAACTTAAACCTTACTGATGATGGTTTAAAAAAAAGAGATGAAATTGTATGCAATTATTTTAAGGACAAAAAAATACCTCTATGTACGGTTATTGGCGGTGGTTACAGTAAAAGCAGAAAAGAGTTAGCCTCGAGGCACTTCTCTATATTTAATACTGTATTTGAAGTTTATTTATGATTTTTTGAATTAACCCTTTGAATCAACCCAAAAATTATTGCTATAGCTAATAGAATCTTAAGAAACTCACTATATAAAAAGGGCATTAAACCAACAGTAACTGCTTGTTCAAAACCTATAAAGAACGATAGGTGACTTAAACCACATAAAAATATTATAAATGCACCAATAAAAATTGTCAGAGATAATTTAATTAAATTAGTGCTTACTTCCTTATTGAAAATGAAAGAAATGAAGAAGGCAGCAACTACCATGCCGTATAAAAACCCGAAAGTAGGAGAGAATATATAACCAATTCCTCCACCATTGGCAAAAATAGGTAAACCAAGTGTACCTAAAATTACATAAATAAAAGTTGAGTAAAATCCAACCATTCCCATTGAAGCTGCAATGAAATAAACCACGAGAGTTTGTAATGTCATTGGTACAGGGTAAAAAGGAATTGAAATCTTTGATGATACAGTAAGTAAAATCACTCCTAATATAGTTAAATAGTATTTGGAGAAGAAATGGGTACCAAAAATATTTTCTGAAATTGTTCTACTCATTTAATTTTATCTTACTTTATCTTCGTCCTTATAAAATCTTGGATCAAATTCATCTAATTTGATACCTCTAAACGTCTTGTAAAATGAACCAAATTTATAACTACCAAGCTGTTCTAAAGGTGTGCTTGTAAATTTAGCTTTGGCTTCTTCTTCTGATTCAGCCTCAATAGTGACTTGAAAGTCGTATGACATGGTCATATCGATAACAAATTTTCTCATAAGTAACCTCCTAGTTTTTAAATACCTTAAATATCATTAAAAAAGCTCATTTGAACTAAAAAAATATAAAAATATTGATAAATAATACGTATTGGGATTGTTAAAATCTTTGATATAAAATTGATAATTATGGATAAAAAAATTGCAATAATAAATGGACCAAATCTTGAAATGTTAGGTAAGCGCAAAGAGAGTGTTTATGGAAATTTCACCTTAAAAGACTTAGAAAATGAGTTACTTAAAGAGTCAGAGTCACTTGGCTGTAGCCTTGATTTTTACCAAAGCAATATTGAGGGTGAAATAATAAATAAAATAAACGGTCTTGATGAGTTATATGTTGGAATTATCATAAATCCAGGCGGTCTTACTCATACATCAGTTTCATTGCACGACTCATTAGAAATTAAATCAATTATGAAAATCGAAGTTCATCTATCTAATATATACTCAAGAGAGGACTTCAGAAGAAAGTCTTTAATAGCTCCAGCATGTGATTGTTCAATTATTGGAATGGGTAAAGACGGATTTATTTATGCGTTAAGATATTTAACTAAAAAGCTCTAATTCAATATTTTTCATAAATATTTAATATTTTTTCCTTAAGTTATATACAATTAATTCGTTCCTGAGTTAAAATATTATACTATAATATTTATTTAAGAACGTTCCCATAGGAGGATATAATGAAAAAACTAATTAGTATTTTTGTACTTTTAGTTTCTTTTGCATTCACATCAAACAGTTACAGTAAAACCGAAATTCATTGGTGGTATGGTAACAGTGGTTTTTTGGGTGATGTAATCATAGAAATAGCTAATCGATTCAACGACTCACAAGATGAATATATGGTTATTCCTACTGGTAAAGGAAGCTATGAGGACAACATGGCAGCTACAATTGCTGCTTTTAGAGCAGGGGACCAACCTCACTACTCACAAGTCTATGACGCAGGTGCAGCTATCATGGTAGCACAAGTTAAAAACGGTGTTGTTATTGGTTTTGAAGAAATGGCTGAGAAGTATGGTATCGATGTAGATGCTGATAATTACATCCCAGGTATCAAAAACTTTTATGCCGATGCTGATGGTAAGATGGTCGGTGTTCCATTTAATAGCTCTACTTGTTTAATGTATGCAAATATGGATATTTTAAATGAAGTCGGTATTGAAGAAGTTCCAAAAACATACGAAGAGTTCGAAGGTATGGCACAAAAGATACTTGATGCTGGTTATATTCCTCTTCTTCAAAGTCACAGCCCTTGGATTTGGACTGAAAACTTCTTCTCAAGACATAATCTATTAATGACTGACGGAAACAATGGTTACGATGCTGTTCCAACAAAAACTCTTTTTGCTGATACAGAAGCGTTCGTTTACCATTGGACAAAAGTTAAGGAATGGTATGAAAAAGGTTTCTACGGTTATAAAGGAAGAGCATGGGGAGACAATCAAGCGCCTTTCACTAATGGTGAAGCTGCATTTTGGTTTGGATCTGCTGCCTCTTTTGGTGGTATGAAGGATGTACTTCCAAATTTTACAACTAATCCAATTCCATATTGGGACTCTGTAACTGGTGGTAAAGAATATCCAACATTCATTGGTGGTGCTGCTAACTGGATCTTAAATGGTCATACAGAAGAGGAGTACAAAGGACTCGCTAAATTCATTGAATTCATGGGTTCACCAGAAATGGATTTATATTATCACAACATGACTGGCTATGCTGCTGTCACTAAAGGCGGTATTGAGTTAGCTGAGACAATTAACTTCTATAGAACTTCTCCGTATCACAAAGCAGTTGGTGATCAATTAGGTCTTGAAGGCTCAACTATCCCTGGTGGATATAGAGCTGGTAACTGGCCTCAAATTCGTGAAGTAATTTACGAAAATGTTGAGCCAATGCTTAATGGTGAAATAAGTGTTGAAGAAGCGCTTGGTAACATGGATAAGGGTGCCGAAAAACTTTTAGCACAATTCGCAAAAACACTTTAAAGTTAATTTAAATTTCGGAGGGTATTTAATATACCCTCCTTTTTTTATAAATGAAAAAAGTTCAATTCAAGTCTAGTTACTCTCAATATATTTTTTTAGCTCCTCAACTTTTAATACTGTTAATATTTCTTTATTGGCCCATTATTCAAACTTTTCGTGACGCCTTTACAATTCAAGATGCTTTTGGTTTTGGTTCATATTTTGCTGGTTTTGATAATTTTTTATTTGTTTTTTCTGATCCATCATACTACACAGCTTTCAAATTTACGATTATTTATAGTTTCGTAATAACCCTTATAACTGGCTCAATTGGTTTATTACTTGCAGTACAAGCTAACAAAGTATTGCATGGTAAAAATGTTTATAAAACACTTTTAATTTGGCCTTATGCAATTGCACCAGCAGTTGTCGGCGTTATGGCAAATTATTTCTTTAGTGAAAGATATGGTCTGTTACATCATTTGTTTAATAATCTGTGGGGATTTAATTGGTATGAGGATGTCTTCGATGCTTATATATATGTAATTATTGCAGGTTCTTGGAAACAGATAAGTGCAAATTTTATTTTCTTTCTTGCAGGTCTTCAAGCCATTCAAAAAACAGTTATCGAAGCGTCTATTATAGACTGTAAAAGTAATATTAGGCGATTTTGGACAATTACATTTCCTTTACTAATGCCCACAACATTTTTCTTGATAATAATTAATATCACCTATGCTTTTTTTGATACATTTGGAATTATAGATACTACGACAATAGGTGCTCCAGGCAGTGAAACCAAAACATTAGTTTATAAAGCTTACATTGATGGATTTAAAGGTTTAGACCTTGGTAGTGCAGGTGCACAATCAATATTGATGATGATTATCGTTTTAATTATAACTATTTTCCAATTTAGATATATAGAAGGAAAAATTCATTACAATTAATGACAAAGTATATCTCCTCATCTATCAACCATTGTATTCTTTTAATGGGTCTTATTATTATGATTGTTCCAGTATGGATTATTTTTGCAAGTTCAACACATACAAGCTTATTTATTAACACAAATGGTTTACAATTTTTTTTAGGAGATAATTTTATTGAAAATTACTCAAGAGTTTTATTCAAACAATCAGGTTTTTTTAATGAAATAACAGCTTTTAAAATGTTTTTTAACAGTTTTGTTATGGCAACAGGCATTGCAACTCTCTCAGTAATTACATCTTTAATGGCTGCTTATGGTTTAGTTTATTTTAAAATTAAGTATGCAACTATAATATTTTGGTTAATTTTTATTACTCTATTAGTTCCTTTGGAGTTAAGAATTATGCCTTCATACATTGTTATGTCAAAATTAAATCTTGTAAATACATTTGCAGGTTTAATTCTTCCTATCTCAGCTTCAGCAATTGCAACATTCTTTTTTCGTCAATTTTATAAATCAATTCCAGATGAGTTATTAGAAGCAGCTAAATTAGATGGAACGAGTAGTTGGAGATTTTTTATCGATTTCTTAGTTCCTTTATCTAAAACAATGATAGCTGCTGTTTTTATTTTTATGTTTGTTTTTGGTTACAACCAATATCTATGGCCACTAATCATGACAACGAGTGAACAATACTGGACTGTTGTTATGGGACTTAAGACCATGTACGGATCGATATCCGATCGTTTTGCATTCGTGATAATGTCAATGATACCTCCAGTAGTAATAATAGTTTTTCTTCAAAAGTTATTTATTCAAGGGATATTTCAAAATAAATGAAAATTAAACCTATAGAAATACTTTCACATATTATTTTAATTTTAGGGGTCTTATTAATGGTACTTCCAATTTGGTTTTCTTTTGCAACCTCAACCCACGATAATGTTTCGATAATAACTGAAGGTATGAAATTCTTTTTAGGTGAGAGTTTTTCTCAGAATTATAACGAAGTTCTCAATGAAAAAGGAGGATGGTCTGAAGAAGTTACAGCAGCTAGAATGTTTATAAATAGTTTCATCATGGCTCTTGGTATTGCTACACTGAAAGTTGTAATTTCGGCAATGTCAGCGTACGCACTAGTTTATTTCAGATTTAAGCTTGCCGTTCCTATTTTTTGGTTAATTTTTATTACATTGTTAGTTCCGTTAGAGGTAAGAATTTTTCCCAGTTATAAAATAGTATCTGATCTTGGTCTTACAAATACTTATACGGGACTCATATTGCCCCTAGTTGCGTCTGCTACTGCTACTTTTTTCTTTAGGCAGTTTTATAAAACAATACCTGATGAGTTATTAGAGTCTGCTAAGTTAGATGGTGCTAATAGTTGGAGATTTTTTATTGATTTCTTATTGCCTCTCTCAAAGACAATGTTAGCTGCGATGTTTATATTTATGTTTGTCTATGGTTATAGTCAATATTTGTGGCCTTTAATTATGACCACTGATGAAAAATATTGGACTGTTGTGATGGGAATGAAAATTATTTTTACAGAAAATTATGAAGGTGTCGCTTTACCTAGAACAGGGGAGAGATTTGCATATATAATCTTATCAATGTTACCTCCTGTGTTAGTTGTTGTAATTCTTCAAAGATGGTTTATCAAAGGGTTAATTCAAACAGAAAAATAAAATGAGTTTTTTAGAATTACAAAATATTACAAAAATTTATCCTAACGGAACAAAGGCTGTGAATGAAACATCTTTGAATATTGACAACGGTGAATTCGTTGTATTTGTCGGTCCTAGTGGATGCGGTAAATCAACATTATTAAGAATGATTGCTGGTTTAGAGGATATTACCAGTGGTGAAATATCATTAGATGGCAATATAATTAATAATATTGACCCTTCAGAAAGAGACGTGGCAATGGTTTTTCAAAATTATGCTCTCTATCCACATATGTCTGTATTCAATAATATGTCTTATGGCCTGAAAAATAGAGGGATATCTAAAGATGAAATCAATAATAAAGTTAATGATGTTGCTAAACTTTTAGAAATAGATCAATTACTTACGAGAAAACCAAGTATGCTTTCTGGTGGGCAAAGACAAAGAGTTGCTATGGGTAGAGCTATTGTCAGAAATCCAAAAATATTTTTATTTGATGAGCCGTTATCTAATCTAGATGCAAAACTCAGAAATCAAATGAGATTAGAAATAAAAAAACTACAGCGTCAGATGGGTGTAACAAGTATTTTTGTAACACATGATCAAACCGAAGCTATGACCTTGGGTGATAGAATTGTAGTTATTAATAACGGAGTAGTTGAACAAGTTGGAACTCCTAAAGAGATTTACTCTAAACCAAACACTAAATTTGTTGCAGAATTTATAGGTTCACCTCAGATGAATTTATTTCAATGCAAAATAGAAAATGGATTAGCTAAAATTTCAGATATGCAAATTAATTTAAATAATTCACTAAATGTTCAAAATGCATGTATTGGCTTTAGACCAGATGATATTTTAATATCAGATCAAGGAGAATATTCTAGTTCAGCTAATCTAGTTGAGTACTTAGGTTCTGACATGATCATCTATTCAAGTGTTGGAGGACAGGAGTTTAGCTGCAAATTATCATCTAAAATTAATTTGAAAGCTGGTGATAATTTTAAATTCAACATTTCTCCATCAGTGCTACATATTTTTGACAATACCTCAGGACAAAGAGTTTAATAATTTCGTAATATGAAATTTTATAAATTTACTTTGGTAAAATACAGACAGGGATTGGGTTCATTTTATGAATATTATTTTTTCTTATCTCTAGATATTTATGTCTATTAGAGGAGTTTTCATTGATCATTGCTTCTTCAATTTCAGCATAATTTAATCCTACCTGATCTTCATCTGACCTTCCATCTTTCCATAAACCATCTGTTGGTGCAGCCTCGATTATGTCTTGGTTGATCATTAATTCTTTACCCATGTCCCATATTTCAGTCTTTAAACAATCTGCAATAGGAGATATATCAACACCTCCGTCGCCGTACTTAGTATAAAAACCTATACCAAAATCCTCTACTTTATTTCCTGTACCAACTACAATGCCATTATTGCTTGCAGCGATTTGATATAAAGTTGTCATTCTTATTCGTGCTTGAGAATTTGCATAACCGTGTTCCGAATTATTTGAGTTTAGTGCATTTTTGAAGTTTTCAAAAACGACTGATAAATCAATTTTTAAATCTTCAACATTTTCAAAATTTTTCTTTAACCATGATATATGTGATAAGCCTCTATCGTTTGTGGCTTTATGATCTAAAATTGGCATGTTAGCTACGATAGTTTTCAATCCTGTTTTAGCGCTTAGAGTACTCGTTACTGCTGAGTCTATACCGCCAGAAATACCTATCACTAAAGACTTAAAATTGTTGGTTTCAGCATAGGTTTTGATCCAATCACTTATATAATTTATCTTATCATTTGTGTTCATTTCATAAAATTACGATAGTTTTCTTAACTAGTTTACAAAATATTTTCATATTTTAATTCATTTTATCAATCAATATATGATAAAATTCTATAAATTTAACTTATATATATTCATTAATCATATATAGCTTATGTCTTTTAGAATACTTAAATTTATCCTTAGAAAATTAATTAAATCCAAATCTATATTAATAAAGTCAGATAATTCTGAATATTTAATTGATAATGGTAATGACGCTATAATTCTTAAAATTAACAACAAAAAATTTCTTAAAAAAATTTATTATGCACCTTCTCTAGTGTTAACAGAAGGATACATGGATAAAGACTATGAGTTAGAAAATGCTTCTTTTTATGAATTTTCAGATCTATTGATTGAAAATTACAATAAATACCTTGAAAAAGTATCTAAATCTATTTTCTTCAGAATTTTTCTTATCATTAATCCATTTTTCCAACTTAATTTTGTCAAAAGGTCTAAAAATAATATAGCTAATCATTACGACTTATCTGACAAACTCTATGACTTATTTTTAGATGAAACTAGACAATATTCATGTGCCTATTTTGAAAAAGAAACTGATACTTTGAGCGATGCACAAAATAATAAAATGAATAGATTAGCTGATAAACTATTACTTAATTCATCAGATAATGTTTTGGATATTGGTTGTGGTTGGGGCTCTTTGAGTAAAAATTTTGTCGATAATTATAAGTGTAATGTCAAAGGAATTTCATTATCTGAAGAACAAATTAAATACTGTAATGAACAACTAGAAAATAACAAAAATAAGGAAAAATTAAATTATTCTCTTCAAGATTATAGAGATGAAAATAATAGTTACTCAAAAATAGTATCTGTTGGAATGTTTGAGCATGTTGGAAAACCTTTTTACAAAACCTATTTTAATAAAATACATGAATTGCTATCAGATGATGGGATAGCTGTAGTTCACACTATTGGTAATATAAGGACTCCAAAGTTAACACCGGCTTTTATAAGAAAATATATATTTCCAGGTGGATATATACCTTCACTTTCAGAAATTATGCCTGCAATAGAAAGATCAGGATTGATCATATCTGACATTGAGGTTTTAAGATTACACTATGCTAAAACACTCTCACATTGGTTTCAAAATTTTAAAAATTCTAAAGATGAAGTTTTAAAATTATACGACGAGCGTTTTATTAGAATGTGGGAGGCATATTTAAATTTAAGTGAATTATCATTTATTAAGGGTGAAAACGTTATTTTTCAGCTTGTATTAACAAAAAAAAGGGACTCTTTTCCATTAGTTCGTAAAAAAATAAATTAAATATTTTTTTAGTATTATACTCAAATATATCTACAAAATGTCAAACGAGGAAAAGATTATAAAATATTTCACAAAAAATTATAATAAGATAGGTGATGACTGTGCCTATTTAAGTCAAACAAAACAATTAATTTCATCAGATACACTTGTTGAAAATATACACTTTGATTTGAAGTATTTTACACCTAAGAATATAGCTCATAGATTATTTACTGCTAATTATAGTGATATCCAATCATCAGGTGGAAAACCTAAGTACGTACTTTTAAATTTAAGTTTTCCAAATAAAAATTTTAGATTTGTAAACAAAATAATTAAAAATTTTCATAGATATTGTTTAAAATATGGAATTGAAATAATAGGAGGTGACACAACTGCTTCTGATAAAATCTTTTTATCTTTGACCATTATTAGTGATGCTATAAATAAAAATAAAATAATAAAAAGATCTCAAGCTAAAATTAATGATAAAATTTATACTTTTTCAGGTATTGGATATTCAAAGCTTGGTTTTATGAATATTTATAAAAATTTAAAATTACCAAAAGACATAAGTGCCCTCTCAAAAAAGCAATTTTTAAGTCCAAAAATTTACACCTATTATGATTTATTTAAAAAAATTAAATTAAATAGCTGTATGGATGTGTCTGATAGTCTTTTATCTACATTGAGATCTATTTCATCTCAATCAAATAAAAAAATTGTATTAAATAACCTTTTAAATATTAATAAAAAATTACATGGTTATTCTAAAAATGATCAATATTACAATTCATTAATATTATCTAGTGGTGAAGAATTTGTCCCAGTTTTTAGCTCTCCTATGGATCTATTAAAATTTAATAATAAAGAGTCTTTTAAGAGGAGAGGTATTAAAATAACTTGTATTGGTCATATAGAAAAAGGGCAGGGTGTTCATCTTAAAAATTTTAATCTAAATAAAGTTAAAACATTTGATCATTTTAAAAATAATTATTCTGCTTTATAGCTTTTTTAATATTTAAAAGATTAATTTTATCTAAATATATTTCATTAAAAATATTACTGACACTTTCAGCTCTTGTCTTTTTGTAAGCTTTGTCATAGTGATACTTAATTAAAGACTTTACAAACTGAAAGTATTCTTTCTTTTTTAAATTCTCCTCTATCATTAAAAATTCTTCTTTTGGAATTATTTTTTTTAATACCTTTAATGCTTCTTTCATTAGTGAAGGAGTATTTGTGAAATATTTATAATCTTTGAGTATAAATCTGACACGTTCTTCTAAACTACTAATAACTTTTACATTCTTACCTAATGGCATATTTTTCCAAATTTTACTAGGTATACTTAATTTACCCACTTTTATACTTTCAGCTTCTACCCATATATTTTTTTTGGAGTTAAATGAGTTTAGTTTCTCGTATATCAAAGTCTCGAAGTATTTTTGTGAGGGTTGATTTTTATTAGGAATATTTCCTAATATTGATCCTTTGTGATTTGCCAAACCTTCAAAATCTATTACCTGATAATTTTTTGATAACTCTTTAATAAATAATGTTTTACCAACTCCAGTAACACCCATGATTTGATTAAACTTATATTTTTCACAACTTATTTCAAAAAACTTTACAACAAATCTTCTATAATTTTTATAACCACCATCAAGAAGTGTGACGTCATATCCAATTTGTTTAAGAACTAAATATAAACTAAGAGACCTTAAACCACCCCTCCAACAATAAATTAATATTTTTTGTTTCTTATCAAATTTAATTTTATTGATAATTTTAGAAATATTTAAGCTAATTATACTAGCACCCACTTTTTTTGCTAAAAATGAATTTTCTTTATATTCAATACCTATTTCATGTCGTTGTTTGTTAGTTAAAACAGGATAATTGATTGAATTTGGAATATGGTCCTCTTTGAATTCTAAAGGAGTTCTTACATCAATAATTATGTTATATTCTTGTTGAGAGGTATTTTTATATACAGTTTTATTAATGCGCATATTTTTCATAATAATTTTATTAATATATCCATATTACCTTAACTCTAAAGTAATTAATCTTAAATATGAAATAGACTGGCAATCTATACATTTAGCAGATCTTAATTGGATTATTAAACTTGAAGAAAGTAAATATGAAATCAATTTTATTATTAAGAGTTTTGGACTTACTGATAAAATTTATGATTATGAGTCAGTTACTAACATTACTGGTAATATTGAAAATAATCATCTAAGACCTGAAAAATACATTAGTAAAACTAAAAGTACGAAACAAGATAGGTATGAAAATATTTTCTTCAGTAAAAATGGTTTAATCACAAAACTTGATATATCAAAAGAATTAAGTTCTGATCAAATTGAACTTCAAAATAATAGAATTACTGAACATCAATATTTTACTGATCCTATTTCTCAGTTAACTCAATATATACTATATAATAAAGACTCAGATAGAATAATCATAGATGGTCTCAATATTTATGAGTTACTTAAAAGTTCTAAGGAAAATGATATTTTACAAAAGAACAATCCCAGTATTTATAGTGGTGAGGTAAGTTTATTAGATTTAACTTTTCCATTTTTTAAAGGTCTATTTAAAGAAAATAAAAAAAATAATCTCAAACTAATAAGAATGACTTATTACAACAATGAATTAAATAATATCCCTGTAATATTTGAAATTAAATCTAGAAAATTTGACGCAAACCTTTATTTAAAAGATTACAATGTAATTGAATAATGATAGTTAATGTTTGTGAGTTATATAGTTAGAGTTGAAAAAAATTTAATAGAGCTATTTAAAGGTAATTTACCCCTTTATAAAAGCTATTGGATTTATTATGTTTTAGTAAATTTCTTAATATCAGCTCCGCTTTTATTAGTTACAAAGATACATATTCAAAAATTTATATATTCATTTTCAATGTACCTAGTTCTGAATCTTATTTACTATTTTACATCTTGTATTGGTGTATGGAGAAGTTCTCAAAAATATAAAGGGAATAAATTACTATCGTTCTTAGCAAGATTAATAGTTGTAATAGGTATATCTACAACAATTTTAGAGTTAAAAACAATTCTGACCATTATTTATAGTATTTGATTTGTTAAAACTCTTCAAATATGAAAAAAAAACCATATTATGAAAAATATGGATGATGAGACACAACTCAAGGTAAGAAAATTTTTAAAAAGACTTGGAATTAGTTCACAACAAGAACTTAATCAATTTATTGAAAATAATCCTGATGTTCAGGACCTTTCAATAAAAGTATCATTTGAAATCAATGATAAACATGTTTTTGAATTTGAAGATAATATAAAAAAATAGTTTCAAATGAAAAAAATACAAAATCATTTTATTAGTGGTATTTTAATTGTTGCACCTTTGGCATTATCTATTTATGTCGCTTGGGTTGTCGTTGGTATTGCTGATAAAATCTTTAGACCTTTCATCCCCTTAAATAAATTTGGCATTCCATCTGAAATACCTGGTGTGGGTTTAATAGTTGCTTTTTTATTCTTTACTATTTTGGGAGCTATTGCTGGAAGTTTTTTTGGTAAGCTTTATCACAGAGTTGTTGATGCTGTTTTATCCAAAATACCTGGGTTAAATTCAATTTATAATACTGTAAAACAAATAATTGATACTTTTGCTACTACACAGTCCAATGCTTTTAAAGAAGTCGTATTAATTGAATATCCTCAAAAAGATATGTATGCGCTTGGATTTTTAACCAGTGAAACAAAAGGGGAGATAGCTATAAGAAAAAACAAAAAAATGATTAATGTTTTTATGCCATCCACACCTAATCCTACAACTGGTTTTTTAATGTTTGTTCCCTTATCTAAATGCATCAAACTTGATATGTCTGTTGATCAAGCAATTAAGTACATTATTTCTGCTGGATTGGTTACTCCAAAGGCTCCAGAAATTAAAAAAGCTCTTCCTAAGAAGAAAAAAGTTAAAAAATTAACTAAATAACAATTTTATAGCTTCTTGTTGTTTAAAAAATAATAATAGGTTGTATATATTTTTTTTAAATTTTTCATCTTCGTATTCTTGATTTTCAATAATTTTTTTTACATATTGAAGTGAATCAATAATTAATTCTTGGTCTTGATAAACATTGACAAATTTAAATAAAGAGTCGCCACTTTGACGATATCCCAATATATCCCCAGTCCCTCTTAGTTCGAGATCTTTTTCAGATAACTTAAAACCATCTAAATTATCTTTAAATATTTTTAGTCTCTCAATTGAATTGTCTTGGATATCTTTTCCGTATAGAGCAAAACAATAACCTTGATTATTACCTCTACCAACTCTTCCTCTTAACTGATGTAATTGAGATAATCCAAATTTTTCAGCATTTTCGATAACAATGTAATCTGCATTTTTATTATCTATACCTACTTCAACTACTGTTGTAGCAACTAATAATTTTATTTTTCCATTTTGAAAATTTTGAATTATGTTTTCTTTTTGATCGCTCTTAATTTTTCCATGTAACATTTCTACTTCAGGGCCAAATATCTTTTTTAATGATTTAAAACGAGTTTCTACATCTTTATATTGTTGAGTCTCTGAAGCCTCAACTAAAGGACATATCCAGTATACTTGCGATATGTTTGAAATATTTTTTTTTAATAAAATTTCAATATCTTTAATTTTATCAACATTTGATACTTTAGTAATAATAGGTTTTTGAAAAGCTGGCCTTTCTTTGAGTATTACTTGCTCTATTTCCCCGTACTGAGCTAAAGCTAATGTCCTAGGTATTGGTGTAGCAGAAATTAAAAGAATATTAGTATTTATACCTTTTTCTGCTAAATAGAGTCTTTGCTGAACACCAAATCTGTGTTGTTCATCAATTATTACATAAGCTAAAGCGGAGAAATATAAATTTTCTTGAAATATAGCATGTGTACCAATTATAAAATTATAAGTGCTTTTTTTAATTTTATCATAAATCTCATCTTTATTTTTAGTACTACCAGTAAGTAAAATAGGTTTTACATCATCATTATTCAAAAATTTAATTACATTATTATATATTTGATTGGCTAATATTTCAGTGGGAGCCATATAGGCAACTTGCAAACCTTTTTGAAGAAATGGAATTGCTGTTAATAAAGATACGATAGTTTTACCTGAACCAACATCGCCTTGTAATAAGACCGTTTCTCTATACTGAGTATTATTTAAGTCATTTATATTATTGATAACGTCTTGCTGATTTGCAGTTAATTCAAAGGGTAATTTTTCTAATAATCTTTGTTGTAAAATGAAGTCTAGATTTAAGCTTTCATTTTTCTTTTTTGTCTTTTCTTTTAAGTATCTAATAGCAAAATAATTTGAAACTAGTTCATCAACTGCTAGTCTTTTTCTATATAAATCTCTATTTTCAATATCCTCTTTTACTAAGGGAAAGTGCATTTTTGTGAGTGAGTCATTAAAGGATAAAAAATTATATTTTTTTATCAAATTACTATTAAGCCATTCATCAAAGTTTTCTAAATAATTTTTAGCTTCCTTTAAAATTATTCTTATATCTTTTAATGTTATTCCTCTTGTAAGAGGGTAAATATTTTCAAAAGTTCTTAATTTATCCTCATTTTCAATTTCTTCTATATAATCAGGGTGCGCAATACTTAGATTACTTTTATAAAAAGAAACTTTCCCACTGATTATTAACTCTTTATCTTCAGGGTACTTGGTTCTGAGAAAATTACCTTTTATTGAAAAATAAATTATATTTATAATCAAAGACCCCTTCACGCATTCAATCACATAGGGTAACTTAGGGTTAAAAGGATAATGATGCTTTTTGACTTTTACTAAAGTTGTAATAGTTTGTCCTTTTTCTAGATTTTTAAAATTAATATCTTGGGTGCGATCAATTGATCTACTTGGTAAATTGTAAAATACATCAATTACTGCATTTATATTTAAGTTTCTAAAATATGACGCTTTCTTTGGACCTATTCCTTTAAGTTTGTCTACATTTTGATATAAGAAATCGAAACTATTGTCACTCATGATAAGTAACGAAGATAAATTAAAAAAATTAAAATATCGATGTCAAACATTAGGTATAAAAGAATTAGACGTAATTTTTGAGAAAATTTACATAAAACTTGAAAATACTAACGATGTTGAACTAATTGATCTCTTAGATGATTTATTGAAGAACGAAACACAATATATATTTGATGTATTTTTTAATGAGTCTTTTAAAGAGGATAAAGTTAAATACCTAAAAATTATAAATCTATCTAAATAGTATTGGAAAACCAGGATATCAATTTTAGTAAGAAATCTATTTTATTGTGTGAGGACGATAAAATAGCTCTTGATTATGAAAATATACTTAAGTTGCACTATCCTCAAAAGAAAATTTGCTATTTTCCAGCTCATGACTCTCTTCCTTTTAGTTTTGAAAACTCAGCATCAGACATTTTACTTGATAGATCAGATAAACTAAGAGCCTTAACTGATAACGATATAATTATTTTAACATGTAATAACTTACTAAAAAAATTTCAAATTAAAAATGATGTAGATCATTTTCTATTTCTTTCTAAGAATCAAATAATTGACTCAAATTTAATACTAAATAAATTAATCGAATTTAATCATTCAAATCAAGCAAATGCTTATAATAAACTCGAATTTTCACTTAGAGGAGATATCTTAGATATTTACAACAACAATAATAATCCATATCGAATTTCTTTTTTTGATAACATGATTGAGTCTATAAAAGAATTCAATCCACAAACACAACTTACTTATAAAGAAGAGAAAGAAAATGTAGTGATTATTAATCCTAATATTGAAGCTTTAGAACCAAATACAAACAATAGTTACTTAGAAGATATTATAACTGGATATGAAATATATACGATTAATAGAAGTGATATAATATTAAAAGAAAAACTAAATTCTCTTAAAGCTATTTATAATCAAATCAACCCTGAGACACCTTTTTCAAATTACTATTTAGATGAAGATAAAATTAAAAATTTTAAATTAACGAATATTTCATCTAGTTCGCCGAAATCATTAAAAATTACATCTAATACCTCTTTAGATGATTTGTCTAAGATGAGTAATTCTATTTATTTTCATACTGGTAATAATCCTGCTCCAATTGAAAAAGAATTCCATCAAAAGCTTAAAATAAATACTAAATATGGTGGAAACTTTTATTTTAATAAGACTGTAGTATCTAAAGATTATTTATTTGATGGAATTATACATTTAAACAAAAATTCTTATTCAACTAAAAAAACAAACCTAGATACAATTATAAATTTTAACGACCTTTCCTTAGGAGATGCGGTCGTTCACCAAAAGCACGGTATTGGAAGATTTGTTTCCATTGATAATATTGAAGTTAGTAACCGTATAAGAGAATTTATTCGATTAATTTATCGAGGTAACGATAAGCTTTTATTACCAATTGAAAATTTAAATTTTATTACAAGGTACGGTTTTGATGACAGCAGCCTTCTTCTTGATAAATTAGGCACAAATGACTGGTTGTTAAGAAAAACATCAGTTAAGAAAAAAATTAAATTTCTTGCCAATAAGTTATTAAAAAATGCAGCTAAGAGATCGACTATAAATATTAAAGAATTTCAATATAATAATTCTGATCTTGAAAAGTTTAATAAACAATTTCCATTTGTTGAAACAGAAGATCAATTAAATTCTATAGAACAATCCTTAAATGACTTAAGACTAGAGAAGCCAGCTAATCGCCTAATATGTGGCGATGTTGGTTTTGGTAAAACAGAAGTAGCATTAAGAATAGCCTGCGCAACATATTTGTCAGGTTTTCAATTTGTAATCGTTGTGCCAACAACTTTACTTGCAATGCAGCATGCCAATACTTTCAATGAAAGATTCTCAATTTTTAATATTAAAGTTGCATCTCTATCTAGATTTACTTCGGCCAAAGATAAAAAAGAAATTCTGCTTTCATTAAAATCAGGAGATATACAAGTACTTATTGCAACACACAGTCTTTTTAAAAAAGATATTGAATTTAATAATTTAGGTACGCTAGTAATAGATGAAGAACAGAAATTTGGTGTAGATCAGAAAGAATATTTAATTAATAAATATCCAAATATTCATTTGTTTTCATTATCAGCCACACCCATACCAAGAACACTTCAAATGTCTTTATTAGGATTAAAAGATTTAAGTGTAATAGGAACACCTCCATCAAATAGAATAAGTATTAGAACCTATGTTCAAAAGTATGAATCTGTTGCTCTTTTGTCTGCAATTAAGAATGAATTAGAGAGGGATGGTCAAATCTTTATTGTTGTTCCTAGAATAAGTCATATCCCTTTTGTAGAAAGTGAAATTAAAAAATTAAATATTGAACTCTCCTATGGTGTTGGTCACAGTAAAATGAAAGAAAAAGACATTGAAGATGTTTTTATATCTTTTACTAAAGGGGAAATTCAGTGCCTTATATCTACTAATATCATTGAATCAGGAATAGATATTAAAAATGCTAATACTCTTATAATCTTTAACTCTAACTTATTTGGCTTATCTCAATTATATCAACTAAGAGGTAGAGTAGGTCGATCAAATAAAAGAGCTTACGCCTATTTATTTCATGATAGTGAAAAATTAATAAACAAAACTGCTCTGAAGAAACTTCAAGTTTTAGCTAACTATGAAAATTTAGGGTCTAATTTTCAGTTAGCAAATGAAGATTTAGAAATACGTGGCGCTGGTAACTTACTTGGTGATGAACAAAGTGGGCACGTAAAAGACATCGGTATTGAACTTTATCAAAGCATGTTAAAAGAAGAAGTTGAAAGACAAAAAAATAATAATTCAGAAATAGAGGATGATTATGAAGAATTTGAATTTGATGCATTTTTTGAGTATTACATACCAAAGACTTATATATCAGATGATATCTCTAGATTGATTATTTATAGAAAATTTACTAATTCAAAAAACATTCAAGAATTGAAAAGTGTTTTAGATGAAATATATGATCGTTATGGCAATTATCCTGCTGAAGTAACTAATTTATTTAATTTACTTACAATTAAAATAAAATCTTTAACATTAGGAATATCTAAAATAAATATCAAAAGAAACTTTATTGATATTACTTTTAAAAAAGCTAGTCAAAAAATATTAGATAATCTTATTCAAATGACACAAGAAAAAATAATTAAAATGAAAAGTTCTAGGTCTATCCAAATTAAAAATAATGAAAATGAAGATTTATTTTATACTGTAAATCTTTTCTATAAAAAGTTAGGATTAAAATAAATGGAAGAACAGCAACAACTACCAAAAACTAACGCTGAATGGGCCAATTATTATGAATCAATAATTGCTGAACTTAGTGATAATCAAAAAAAAATAGGAGAGCCTATTTCTATTGATGAATTTTATGAACTTCCTATAAAAAGAAAACAAAAGTATATCAAAAAGCTTTATTTTAAAATTGGTGATGCAGAATAATTATATTCCAAATATTGATCTATCTGAAATTATTAGCAAAGACTTAAATAGTGATGCTGCTAAACAAATAGCAAAAAGTATTAAAGAAGCATCTGAAGATATCGGTTTTTTTACGGTAACAAATCATGGTATTCCAATTTCTAAAATTAATAATCTTTTAAAAACTTGTAAAAAATTTTTTTATTTACCGGAAGAAGATAAACTTAAAATTGCCCCAAAAAAATGGAATCCCAATACAAATACAGTTTATAGAGGATATTTTCCTAGCTCAGTTAATGGTAAAGAGGGATTAGATATAGGAGACCCTCTTTTAAAGCAAGATATGGCTGATTTATTAAAAAAAGAAAAATTTGAGGTAAATCATGATATGACTTTTTTAGATCCATCCTGGCAAGTTACTATAAATAACTATTTTGATGATCTTCATAACCTTGGAATGATTATATTTAAAACTATTATATCTTCATTCTCCTCTAATTTATCTATTGCTGATCAAGCATTCCAAAGACCAAAGACACTTTCTACTTTAAGATTTAATTACTATCCCAAACAAGACAAACCTGTTGAAGTTTCCTCACAAGACGGTGTTGCTTTAGGTTGTGAGACTCATGTTGACAGCGGAATAATGACTATTTTATATCAAGATAAAAAAGGTGGCTTGCAAGTTCAAAATAGACACTCACTTCAATGGTATGATGTTCCACATGATCCTAATGCTTTTGTAATCAATACAGGGTTGGCATTAGAATATTTAACAAATGGTAGAATGAAAGCAACTAACCACAGAGTGCTTTTTAATCAAGAAGAACGTATTTCAATACCTTTCTTTTTTGAACCTTCTTATGACTTTATGTTAGATCCAAAATATTTGGATATTAATGAAAATTTAATTTATAATATTGATAATTATGAAGATTTTCTCACTAATTCACTTAAAAAATTTGTTGAATATGACAGGCCTGTCTAAATTTATCTTTTTATTTCTTTTTGTATTTATATCAGCTTGTGGTGGATTTAATACTGGAGTCAATAAATCAGACACACAAAAAATCAATACAGTTAAGTATGGCACGCTTGTTGCTGCTGAACCGGTAAAAATAACTGGGGAAAGCACCGGTTTAGGAGCTCTAACTGGTGGTTTAATAGGTTTTGTTGTTGGATGTGGAGAGGGTATTTTAGATGACGATTGCAGAGATGCTGCTGCTGTTGTAGGTACTATTGGTGGAGCTATAGTTGGTTATGTTGCAGGATCCAAGTTGGGGGATCATACAGGTTTTCAGTATGTTGTGGATGTAGATGATACTGATGATGACATTTCTATTGTTCAGTCAGGTGAAGAGCAAATACCTATTGGTTCTCGAGTAACTATTGCCATTGGAGCAAATACCAGAATTATTGTATCTGAATAATTTGTAGAGGATTATCAATGTTTATTGCAATGAATAGATTTAAAGTAAAATTAGGTGAGGAAAAAAATTTTGAAGATATTTGGAAGAATAGAGATTCTCATTTAAACGATGTTCCTGGTTTTAAGAAATTTAATTTAATTAAAAGTGAGTCTAATGAAAAATATACACTATACGCTTCACATAGTGAGTGGGGCTCAAAGCAAGATTTTATAAATTGGACTAAATCTGAAGCTTTTAGGATGGCACATAAAAATGCAGGTGGACATAAAACAGTATATTTAGATCACCCACAGTTTGAAGGTTTTGAGGTAGTAATTTAAGTAAATATCTCTTATTTTTTACTAATGGACTTAATAAATCACCAGTTATTAATTACTAGTAATATGTTAGGAACAATGTTCTTTGCTTGTACTATTTATATTACATTGGTTATAGCTAGGTATGCGACTCTTGCAAAATTAATAAGAGACTCTAGGTCTAATATTGAAACAAATAAATTAAAATTTAAAAGTAAAAGTGAATATTCTTTTCATATCTTGCATTATGAAAAAAGACTTAAATTACTAAGATACACACTTTACTTATCTCTTTTTGGAGGGATAGCACTGTGCACAAGCCTATTATTTTTGTTAATAAATAACAGCTTCATCTCTGCTATGTTTTTTGGTTTTCATCTTTGTTTAGTATTAAGCGCATTAGTAACTCTTGTATATGAACTAGCTGTATCTTTTGAGGCATTAACTGAGCATTTAGACATAATGAGAACTTTAAAAGATAAATTTTAAAATAAAAAATACCTTTTTATCTTATAGAAACATATACACTACCACCCATACTTAAAACTTTTCCGTAGTCATCTAGTAACTTTACAAAATCTGGAAAATAATGATTTTTACTGGCATTTTCGACATGTCTTTGAACACTCTCCATAGATGCAAATTGTTCATTTATTGTAAATAATGTGTTTCCAGTTTCGCCCTTACTAGGATCGGTAGGGTCTTTAAACTCTGGTGCTCTAGTAAAGTAAGCATTTAATAAATGATCTGTTCCATCAGAATAAAATTCAGTCATCCATTTTCCATGGGTGCTAAAAATATTTTCAACTTCAGCAGCTTTATCATTTGGTACAGCATAGGAAAGATT
Organism: uncultured Alphaproteobacteria bacterium; assembly: GCA_902583235.1. Lineage (GTDB taxonomy): Bacteria > Pseudomonadota > Alphaproteobacteria > HIMB59 > HIMB59 > HIMB59. Next base: position 216,314 of record CACHVL010000001.1, read on the forward strand.
TATACATACACGATCAGTCATTTTTTCTCCTTTTAAATAAAAAATAATAATAATTATACATTTTGAAAATTGAAAATAGATCAAATGGCGGAAGGACTGAGATTCTAACCCAGGAAAGAGTTGCCCCTTTGCCGGTTTTCAAGACCACTACTTTCAGCTGTTTATTTTTCTTTGTGTAGTTGATTTCTAAATATTTTAAAAAATAAAAATTCTAGCAAAACATGTATATATTTTAATAATTTTTATAAAAAATAAATTTTTAAAATATCTCAAATTGAGATTAATAAAAAATTAAATTTTTTTGAATATTTTAAAAAATCTTATATATTTAAAAAATGAAATATAATGCTAAATTAATAGCCGATGATTTACTTAAAAGAAAAGGATTTCATATCGCCCATAATGTTTTTTCAAAAAAAGATATTAAACAAGCGAGAGAAGCAATTATAGAATTAGCAAAAATTAAATCTCCTTCGATTAAAAAAAAAGATGCTTTATCAGTTCTTTCGGCCACAAATCATGTCTGGAACTTAATTGATAAACATGAAATTTTTAGAAAACTTGTTCAGCATGAATTAGTTTATGATGTATTTTCAATAATTCTTGGTAATGAAATGAAATTAGGTTCTTTCGCTGCAAGGATTCAACAACCAGGTGATAAAGCTCAACTGCCTCATTTAGATTATCCTTATTGGGATATGTATAATTTAAAAAGTTTCCCAAATAATATTAATAGTAGTTTTATTATGAACTGCCAATCAAATATAATGTTAGATGATTATACTGAAATGAACGGAGCAACGATGGTCGCTCCTGGTTCTCAACTAAGAGGTTACTTTCCAAAAGAAGATGAGTTTTGGCCCAACATGATTCAGACCACTGGTAGAGCCGGATCTGTAATGTTAATGACTGGATTATTATGGCATGGAGCTGGTGCGAATAAAACTAAAATACCTAGAGTAGGAATATTAGGACAATATTTGCCTAAATTTGTCAAACCTATGGAGGATCAATTAGCTAGTGTTGATATGGAAATTATAAAAAAATCTAATAAAAAACTTAAAGACTTACTTGGAGTTGGGTACCCTTATCCTCAAGTTCTTGATACTGCTAAGCATTAAAATTAATAATATTTATTAATGGTATTGGCGGAAGGACTGGGATTCGAACCCAGGAAAGAGTTGCCCCTTTGCCGGTTTTCAAGACCGGTGCTTTCAACCGCTCAGCCATCCTTCCAAAGCGATTTGTATTTAATAAAGAATATTAGAAAAAAAACAACCGGTATTTAGCTATTTTGGGTACCATCAATTCGTCTAGTGCTAAAGATAACTCCAAGCATAAAAACAATAATTGATGATGGAAATAGAAAATAACCAACAGTATAGGAGTCTGGATAATACTGCATGCCAGTGTATAAAACGATACCATTCATGAGACAAAGAATTAAAAACACAACATTTGTACCAATTCTACTTAGTATCATACCTAAGGGCTTTAAAACAACAATAGCGGCTGCACATACAAAGATTATTGCTGGAGTAATATTCATGAGCAATCCCATCGACTCAGAGTAAGTATAGTCCTCTAATGAGTCCCAAGGCAGTAGCATTGAAGCTAGCATCATTAAAATAGAGAAATAAACAAATCTCTTACCTATACTTGATAAAATCATTGGATAGTTATAACAAATGATAAAATTTTTAATAGTTTAATGATTTGATAAATTTTAAGAAATAACTATTAGATGAATGGATGTATAATAGATTTATATCTAGGAATCAGAATATGTTAAAAACTTATCTTTATATTTGCCTTAGCTTTTTTTTTACTCTCAATATTAGCGCTCACGATGCTAAAAACTGTGATGTCCTTGAAAATTATGACTT
>CACHVL010000002.1:0-193145 GCA_902583235.1 uncultured Alphaproteobacteria bacterium
ATTGCAGTAGCTCTAGGTAATCCACATGAATGTGCTAAACTGCTTATAGTAACTAATTTATTATCTAAATGACTTTGAAGCAAATACGAGTAAATCTTCCATATAGAATTTTTTGCAATTGCTTCCTCATCAAAATCAAATAAATCGTTTGATTTATCAATAAATGAAATTAAATATTTTAATTCATTTCTTTGCACATCTACAAAATAGTCCATATTGAGATTTTTATATATAAAAAACAGTCCATAATGAGACTTTTTACTGAATTTATTTTGTTAAAAACCTTTATTTCATTGGTATTATTCATAATGAATATTTTAAATATAGAGATTATTTAGAAAAAAATATTCAATAAACTATAAGTATAGTTGGAGGATTTATGGATAAAGAGAGACTAAAGGGAAAAAATGTTTTAATAACTGGTGCTGCCCAAGGAATGGGTGCTGCTGTTGGAGAGCACTTTGCTTCACAAGGTGCAAAAATTTGCCTAACTGATGTAAATATAGATGGATGCAAAGAAGTTGAAGATAGAATAAGGTCTGCTGGCGGTGAGGCAATATCTTGCAAATTAGATGTAAGAAAGCGAGAAGAGCACGTAGCTGCTGTAAAAGCAACTGTTGATGCTTTTGGGAGTCTCAATGTTTCTATTAATAATGCTGGTGTAAATAAGCCCTATTTTTTTATGGATGTTACAGAAGAAAATTATGATTTTATATTTGACATAAATGTTCGGGGAGCATGGGTTGGAATGCAAGAGCAAGCTAGACAAATGATTAAACAAGGTAAACAAAAAGAACCTTATAAAATTCTTCATGTTGCTTCTATTTTATCAAGAGAGACTTTTGACGACGTTATAATTTATGGAATGAGTAAACATGCGATAGCTGGTCTTATAAAGGGTGGTGCAAAAGGTTTAGTTGAATATGGAATTACAGTCAATGGATACGGCCCAGGAGTTGTTAGAACAGAATTATGGGAGCAATTGGATAAAGATCTTGTTGCAATTGGTAAATTTGAGAAACCTGGAGAGTCCATGGACTCAATTGCTGAGAATATGATTTTGATGAAAAGATATTCATACCCTGAGGATGTTGTGGGAACTGCCTCTTTTTTGGCTTCATCAGAGTCAGACTATATGACTGGTCAAATACTTATGATTGATGGAGGGATGGTTATTCAATAAATGACTGAACCCACAATAATTAAACCAGAGGATATTAATCCAAATTATAATTGGCATAGAAGAGTTCCTTCTCATGGAAGAACAAATGTTGATTATGAGGAAAGAATTAATTTCCCAAGACTTCATAAATATAGGCTCGGTAGAGCAAGACAGGCTTTAAAAAAATCGAAGGCTGGTTCTTTGCTTTGTTTTGATAACAATAACATACGCTATCTCACTAGTACAGTTATTGGAGAATGGTCTAGAGATAAAATCTGTCGATATTCTTTACTAGCGCAAGATCATGACCCTATTCTTTGGGATTTTGGTTCAGCTGCAAAGCATCACCAGATTTTCTCACCTTGGCTTCCTAAAGAAAACTGGAAGGCAGGAATGGTTGGACTCAGAGGCACCGTCCACCCAGATGCAGGTTTGATGAAAAATGCTGCAAAAGAAATTAAATCAATGTTAAATGAAAAAGGATTGGCTAATGAACCAGTTGGTGTTGACCTAGTTGAGCCAGCAATGATGTTTGCTCTTCAAGAAGAGGGTTTGGAAATTATTGACGGCCAACAAATTATACTCGAAGCTAGAGAAATCAAATCTCACGATGAACTTATGTTGTTAAATCAAGCAGCATCTATGGTTGATGCAACATACCATCAAATTTATGAAACCATGAAGCCTGGTGTAAGTGAAGCTCAAATAGTAGCAAATGCAAACAAGCTCTTATACGAACTTGGTTCAGACGATGTTGAGGCTATTAATGCTATTTCAGGTGAGAGGTGCAACCCTCATCCTCATAATTTTACAGACAGAATATTTAGACCAGGAGATCAAGCATTTTTTGATATTCTCCAATCCTACATGGGCTATCGCACATGCTACTACAGAACCTTTAATATTGGAAGAGCATCAGAATCGCAAAACGATGCTTATAAACAGTGCAGAGAATGGTTAGACAAAGCTATAGAACTCGTTAAACCTGGAGTATCAACTGACAAAATAGCTGCAGTATGGCCTAAAGCTGAAGAGTTTGGTTTTGCTGATGAAATGTCTGCATTTGCTTTACAATTTGGTCATGGACTAGGATTAGCTATCCATGAGAGACCAATCATCAGTCGTTTAGTTTCTATGGACTCACCAGACGAGATCAAAGAAGGAATGGTTTTTGCTCTTGAAACTTACTGTCCAGCTAAAGATGGTTACTCTGCTGCTAGAATTGAAGAGGAATTAATAGTTACTGATAAAGGCTGTCAGGTAATCTCATTATTTCCAGCCGAAGATTTGCCTATCGCCAATAAATATTAATGAAAGACAAATTAAATGATGACATAGGCGAAGCAAAGAGACTTCAACTATGGGAAATGATGCTCAAATTAAGATTGGTTGAAAAAAAAGCATACGATTTATTTCTTCAAAATTTAATAAAAGGAACAAGCCATTTAGCATTAGGACAAGAGGCTATTGCTGGTGCATTTGGTGTAGCGCTCCAAGAGGGTGACTATACATTTTGTACTTACAGAGGACATGCCCATACCTTAGCCAGGGGATCCTCAATAGAAGGTGTCCTAGGAGAATTAATGGGACGACAATGTGGTTTGATGAAGGGTAAAGGCGGTTCAATGCATCTTACTGATGTTGAAAAAGGTGTGATGGGTTCTTACGCTATTATCGGAGCTCACCTCACAATAGCAAATGGGACTGCTTTAGCATCTAAGTACAACAAGACAAAAGAGGTAAGTGTTTGTTTTTTTGGCGACGGCACTACTAATATAGGAGCATTTCACGAAGCTTTAAATATGGCTAAAATCTGGGACTTACCAATAGTTTTTGTATGTGAGAATAACTTATATATGGAATATACTGCTATTAGTGAAGTTACAGCCGTAGAGCATCCCGCAGCAGATAGGGCTCCAGCCTACAGCCTAGATAAAATTATTGTAGATGGTAATGACGCCGATGAAATGTATCGCACAGCGCAAACTGCGATAAAAAAAGCTAGAGACGGTCATGGCCCTAGTTTAATTGAGGCAAAAACATACAGACATAGTGGGCATTCAAGAGCAGATCCAGGAAAATACAGACCAGATGAAGAGGTAAAAGATTGGATGGAAAACAAAGACCCAATTAAAAACTACAGACAAAAACTTATAGATTTTAATATTGATGAAAAAACAATAACTGGAATAGAGAGTAAAATTCAACAACAGGTAGAAGAAGCAACAAATATTTCCATGAATTCTCCAATCCCAGATATTAAAGAAATTTATACAGATGTCTGGGCAGACGGTGGATATAAATGGCACAATTAACTTATAGAGAAAGTGTCTCACTAGCTATCGCTCAAGCTATGAGAATAGACCCTAAGGTTTTTTTTATTGGTGAAGATGTTGGAGCAGCGGGAGGTGTTTTTAAAGCCACTGTTGGTCTTTTAGATGAATTTGGAAAAGAAAGAGTTATGGATGCACCCATTTCTGAACAAGCTATTCTCGGTGCAGCTATGGGAGCAGCAATGACAGGTTTGCGACCAATAGCTGAAATTATGTTTTCTGATTTTTTAGCAGTATGCTGGGATATTATTGCCAATCAAATAGCTAAGACTAGATATATGTCCGATGGTCAAATTAATATCCCTTTAGTCATAAGAACAGCAAATGGAGGAGGATCAAAATTTGGTGCTCAACATTCTCAAAGTTTAGAAAATTGGTCGATGATGATACCAGGCTTAAAAGTAGTAGCTCCAAGTTGTGCCAGTGATGTCCTAGGCTTAATGGATGCATCAGTTAAAGATCCTGATCCGGTGATATTTTATGAACACAAATCTCTTTATGCCTCTAAAGAACAATTAGAAAATACAAATTTATCAATTCCATTAGGGCAGGCTAATATACTTCACGAAGGAGCAGATATTACCATAATAGGTTTAGCATTGATGGCACAACGTTCAAAAAAAGCCGCACAAATTTTAAAAGAAAAACATAATATTAATGCAAAAGTTATAGATCTGAGAACTTTGGTTCCTTTAGATTTACAGACCATTAAAAGATCTATTATTGAAACTGGATTAGTAATTACTGTAGAGGAAAATCCAAGGTTATGTGGATGGGGTGCAGAGATTTCATCTCTCATAACCGAGCATTGCTTCTCTAATTTAAAGGGACCAGTTACTCGGATCACAACACCTCACGTACCTCTTCCCAGTGCTGATATACTAGAGGATAATACTATCCCTTCAGTAGATTTGATAATTAATGAAGTTATAAAAAAAGTAAAAGGAGAATAGATATGGAAATAATAATGCCCTCACTTGGTGAGACAGTTGATGAAGGAAAAGTCATAAAATGGCATAAAAACGTTGGAGATGAAATAAAAGAAGGAGATATTTTATGTGAGGTTGAAACAGATAAGACTGCTGCAGAAATTCCGTCAACAGTAAATGGAACACTAACTGAAATTACGGCACCTGAAGGAGAAACAATACCTGTCGGCGGCAAAATTGCTACTGTAGAATAATTTATGAAATGCTATATTTAAAAAATGAAGATTACAGAGTCAAAATTTTATAGAGATAAATGTTATATAAATGGAGAATGGATTACATCTGACTCCGGCGAAACCATCTCAGTTAACAATCCTGCAACTTTAGAAGAAATTGGAACTGTCCCTAAATGTGAGACAGCTGAGACTAAAAGAGCCATAGAAGCTGCGAATGAAGCTTGGCCAGAGTGGAGAGCAAAGTCAGCAAGACAGCGCTCAGATATTCTTCGAAAATGGTTTGATCTTATGATTCAAAATAAAGAAGAATTGGCTCAAATGATGACTACTGAACAAGGGAAACCCATCAATGAATCTAGAGGTGAAATAGGCTATGGAGCCTCCTTTGTGGAGTGGTTCTCAGAGGAAGCTAAAAGAGTTTATGGAGATACAATTCCTGATCCCATGACCGATCGAAGAATTGTTGTTCTCAAACAGCCAGTTGGTGTTGTAGCATCGATTACTCCTTGGAATTTTCCAAATGCTATGATTACAAGAAAATGTGCTCCAGCTTTAGCTGTAGGTTGTCCTGTTGTTATTAAACCTGCAAGTCAAACTCCTTTTTCAGCATTAGCACTTGCTGTTTTAGCAGAAGAAGCGGGCTTTCCTAAAGGCACTTTGAATGTTATTACAGGAAAAGCATCGGCTATTGGAGATGAATTAGCTTCTAACCCAATAGTCAGAAAACTCTCTTTTACCGGATCCACTGAAATTGGAAAAATTTTATTACAAAAATGCTCAGGTACAGTCAAAAAAGTCTCAATGGAATTGGGTGGTCACGCTCCTTTCATAGTTTTTGATGATGCCAATATAGATGATGCAGTTGCGGGCGCAATGCAGAGTAAATTTAGAAATACAGGTCAAACCTGTGTTTGTGCAAATCGTATTTATGTTCAAGAAAAAGTTCATGAAGAATTTTGTAAAAAGTTTGTAGATGCGGTCTCTAAAATGAAAGTTGGAGATGGACTCAATGAAGAAAATACCTCTGGTCCGATGATCGATGAACATTCTCTGAGCAAAGTTGAAGAGCATGTAGAAGATGCTGTTGCATATGGGGCAAAAGTAGCAATAGGAGGTGCAAGGCACTCTCTGGGATTGAATTTCTATCAACCCACGATATTAACTGATGTAACCCCACAAGCTAAAATCACAACTGAGGAAACCTTTGGTCCTGTTGCACCTATATATAAATTTAAAGACGAAAAAGAAGTTATTGATTTAGCAAATAACTCTCCTTATGGATTAGCTTCATATTTTTATTCAAGAGATATAGGAAGAATTTGGAGAGTTGCTGAAGCTCTTGAGTACGGAATGGTTGGTGTAAATACCGGGTTAACCTCAAAAGCAGAGGCCCCATTTGGCGGAATTAAAGAGTCAGGCCTTGGAAGAGAAGGCTCAAAATATGGAATTGATGATTTTATTGAAATAAAATACGTCAATATGTGCGGCCTAGATAAATAAAAATATTTAATGAGCAAAGTTTTCAAGGTTGGATTAATAGGTTGTGGTCATATATCCGAAACTTATTTTCGAGGACACGATTACTTTAATAACTTTAAAATTATCAAATGTGCAGATATTAATTCTGAAAATGCAGAAAGATGTGCTGATAATTATGGTATTACAGCATGTTCAGTTGAAGAATTATTAAAAGATGCAGAGATTGAAGTAATTTTAAATTTAACAATACCTAGAGCACATTATGAAGTTGCAAAACAATCATTAGAAAATGGCAAACATGTTTATAGTGAAAAACCTATGGCTGTCAATTTCTCAGAGGGTGAGGAACTTTTAGCACTTTCAAAATCTAAAGGTCTTTATATTGGAAATGCTCCCGATACATTTTTGGGTGGAGGTATCCAAAAATCGATAGATTTAATAAATCAAAATAAAATAGGCAATGTTCGACTTGGAAGTGCCATCTTTGCTTATCCAGGCGTCCAATCATATCATCCTAATCCAGAGCCTTGGTTCGCAAATAATGAAGGTGGACCAGTAATGGATATGGGACCATACTACCTTACAGCATTAGTAAATCTTTTAGGACCAGCTAAAAGTGTTCACGGAGTATCCACAAAAGTTTTTGAAAAAAGAGTAATTGGGATAGGCCCTAAAAAAGATCAAGAATTTTCTGTTGAGTGTCCTACAAGCTATTTAGTTAACTTAGAGTTTCATAACCAAGCTTTAATTCAAATAACTCTTTCATTTGATGTAGTTTCCCATCAACGCAATCACATTGAACTATACGGAGATAGGGGCTCAATGATAGTCCCAGACCCCAACATGTTTGGAGGGTCAGTTATGACTAGTAATGATGACTCTGAAATATGGGAAGAGCACAAAACAGATGATTCACCACTTGGGAGAATAAATATTACCTCTCAAAGTGGAAGAGCCAACGAGTCTCCTACAAATGCAAATTATCGAGGAGTAGGCCTTGCTGAAATGATCTACTGCATAGAAAACGGCTTAAATCATAGGTGTAATGGTGAACTGTCACTTCATGTTTTAGACATTATTAAATCTACTATGATGGCAGCAGACTCAAGGACACCACAGGATATTAAAACCTCATGTCAAAAAGCTAATTACTTCACTCTGGAAGAAATACAAAAAATTCTTAAGTAATATAGATATTTCCTCTAGACTACATTCTCTCAAATGGAATTTGATAAATCAAAAAAAATACTAGTAATAGGTAGAGCAGGTATGGATATATATCCAGAACCTCCGGGTACTAAAATATCTGAAGTTAAAAATTTTTCTACTCATCTGGGGGGATCCGCTGCAAATACATGCGTGGCTTTATCTCGGTTAGGTGTTAGGACAGAACTTCTAACTTGTGTATCAGAGGATGCCATTGGTGAGTATATTTTTGAGAAATTGAAGGAATTTAATGTAGGAAGTAACCTTTGTAGAAAGGTAGATAATAAGTTTCAAACTCAAGTAGCTGTTGTGGAGACTATTCTTAAAGATAACCAATCTATTTTATACAGAAATAACTCCTGTGATTTACAGCTCAACCAAAACGATATAGACAATATCAATTTTCAAGATTACACGGCTGTATTTATTTCTGGCACTGCTTTATCCTCTAACCCATCAAGGGACGCAGTATTTTTTGCATCTCAAAAAGCAAAACAAATAGGGATTCCTCAAATTATAGATTTAGATTATCGTCCTTATAATTGGGAGTCAGATGAAATTAAGTCAAATATCTATAAAAAAATTATGAGTGAAATGGATATCATTATAGGAAACGATCTAGAATTTAATATTGCAGATAATTCTAATGAAGGTTTTCAATTAGCCAAAAGCTTTATTAAAGAGAAACCTTCAATTATAATCTATAAGATGGGTGAAAATGGCTCGAGAGTTATTACTAAAGAAAATGAACTAAATTTTGGAATATTTAAGGTTAAAGCTATAAAACCAACAGGTGCAGGCGATGCTTTCAACGGTGGTTTTATCAGCTCTATTCTTCAAAGATTTTCTTTAGAAGACTCAATTAAAAGAGCTTCGGCATGTGCGGCGATTGTAGTAACAAGAGTTGGCTGTTCCTCTGCCATGCCAACTTTAAAAGAAGTAAATGACTTTATGAGCAAAAATTCATTTAATACATAAAATTCTACTAGATTATTTAATTAAGAAAAAATTAATATATATTTTAATTATGAGGTTAAAAAATAAAGTTGCTGTTATTACCGGTGGTGCTAGAGGTATTGGAGAGGCTACTGTAAGACGATTTGTTGAAGAGGGAGCTAAAGTACATATATTTGACATTTTGGAAAATGAAGGATTAAAGCTTGCAAAAAAATTATCTAAAAAAAATTATTATGTCAATTTTATTAAAGTAGACATAAAAAATGAAAATGAAATAAAAAATGCTTATACATCAATTACTAAAGAAACAAAAAATATAGACATTCTTATTAATTGTGCTGCTATACCTGGAGTAAACAAACTTCCACACGAAATTGAAGTTCAGGATTGGGATGAAATTTTTTCTATTAATGTTAGAGGTACTTTTTTGTGTACTAAGCACGTTTTACCTTACATGATGAAAAAAAAATCAGGATCAATTGTTAATTTTTCATCAATTTATGCATTGATTGGAAATAATGACTTACCACCTTACCATGCTACAAAAGGAGCAATTTTGTCTATGACTAAAACAGATGCCATTTGTTATGCTAAATTTGGTATAAGGGTAAATTCAATCCATCCGGGTACTACCAAAACAGAATTAGTTGTAAAAGCAGCTGATACATATCAAGGGGAAGAGTCCTATTTGGATATGATGAAAAGACTCCATCCCCTAAGGTTAGGGGAGCCAATTGATGTGGCTAACAGTGTTCTTTTTCTCGCATCTGATGAAGCAAAATTTATTACTGGCGCTAATCTTGTGGTTGATGGTGGCTATACTTCTCAATAAAGTTTTATGAATAAAAGATTAAGTCTTGGTTTTGTTGGTGGAGGAAAAGGGGGGCTAATTGGGGAGGTCCATGCTAATGGAGCAAGACTATCTAATCGATGGAATATTGTTGCAGGATGTTTATCTTCTAATCCTAAAAAAGCAATATCATCTGGTCGTAAATGGATGATTTCAGAGGATAGGATTTATACAAATTTCAAAAATATGGCTTTAAAAGAGTCAACTAGAGATGATGGAATTGACGCAGTAGTTATCGTGACCCCCAATATTCTTCATTATCCAATAGCAAAAGAATTTATAACCAGAGGAATTAACATAATTTCAGATAAACCCCTATGTATAAATTCAAAAGAGGCTAAAGAGTTAGTTAGATTAAAAAAAAAGCATAATGTTTTTTTTGGTATAACTTATCCTTATTCATTTCATTCAATGGCTAAACAAGCAAAAGCTATGATTCAAAAAGGAAAAATTGGTAAAATTAGACAAGCTCATGTTGAATATTTTCAAGAATGGGCTACCTTTATAAGTGATAAAAATAAAAAAAATATTCCTTGGAGGCTTAACAAAAAAATAAGTGGATATTCTTTCACTACAGCAGACATTGGTACACATGCCTATCAATTATTAACTTATTTGACTGGGAAAAAAGTAAAATCATTACTATCTAATTTTTACGTAACTGGCCAGCCAAAAAAAATGGAAGACACAGCATTTATGCACTTAGAGCTAGAAAATCAAATTCCTGCAACTCTTATGATTTCTCAGTCAATGATAGGTCAACATTGTGGATTAAGTATTCGTATAGCTGGAGACAAAGGATATATAGAATGGCATCAAGAAAATCCTGAAAAGCTAATTTTTTCAACTTACAATAAAACTAAACAAATTCTATTAAGAGGATACGGTGATTTTATTGATAAGAGTATTTATCCTTTTATTAGAATGCCAGCTGGTCATCCTGAGGCTCTAACTGACGCATGGGCCAATCTATATATAAGTTTTGCAAATGGTTTAGACTCTCACAATAATAAAAAAGATTTAAAAAAAGTATCTTATTACCCATCAATTGACGAGGGTGTTTCAGGAGTTGAATTTGTAGAGGCTGCTATAGAGTCAAATAAAAAAAAAAAATGGGTTAAACTATAATATAAAAATATAGGGATAATTAATGCACATACTTTATAAAGATAATAAAAATAATCCTCTTTTTGATGAAAAAAATAAAACTGTTCCACTAGTATATTTTAATATTATTAATCTAAAAAAAGGTGACAGCTTTACATATCAGCTATTGGAACATGAGACTAGCGTAGTCCCAGCTACTGGGATAGTAGAATTAACAGTAGATGGTAATAAACTTGGTCAAATTGGAACAAGAAAATCTGATGTTTGGGATGGAGAACCCGAGGGGAGCTACATACCTACAAATGCAGAATGTACGATCACATGTCTTTCGGACAGTACGGAGTGTTTTATTGCTGGAGGTATTTATGAGAAAAAATTAGAAGCATTTTTAGTTCAAAAAAAAGAAATTGATACAGTGCAATATGGATCCGATGATACAAAAACACATCGAAAAATTAAACATATCTTAGGAGCAAAGCATCATGAACAAGTTGGAAGATTACTTGTGAATGAACTCTATACAGTTGGAGCTGGTGGCTGGTCAGGTTTTCCTCCGCATAAGCATGATACAAATAGACTGCCTGATGAAACACGTCATGATGAAGTTTATAATTATCGTTTTAGACCAGGACATGGTTTTGGAGTTCAGGTCATGCAATATGAAGACGACAAAGAAGGTTTTGGTTATCAACTATTTAATGGATCTACAATAGCAATAGATAAGGGCTATCACCCATGTGTTGTTGCACCAGGATACGAAATGTACTATTTTACAATTTTAGTTGGTCTTTCCCAAAGATCACTTGTTCAATATTTTCAAAAAACTCATGCTTATCAATTAGAAACAATTCCTGGAATTAAGGATATGATAGCTAAATATAAATGACGATTGCAAGCCTCTCAGATGTTTTACAAAAGGCAAAAAAAGATAATTATGCAGTCGCAGGATTAGTTGTACTAGGCTGGGAAGATGCAAGATGCTACGCAGAGACAGCTGATGAACTTGGGTTACCCGTAATTCTTCAAGCGGGACCAGGTTGTAGAGCAAATACTCCATTACCAGTTTTAGGTAAAATGTTCAGATACTTGGCTGAGCAATCCTCCAGTCCTGTCGTTTGTCATTTGGATCATGGTTATGCTAAGGAAGAATGTCTAGAGGCTATAGATAATGGATTTACATCTATTATGTTTGATGGGTCTAAGCTTTCACTCAATGAAAATGTTGAAAAAACAAGAGAAATTGTTGAATTAGCACATAAACAAAATATTTCCGTAGAGGGAGAAATTGGTTTTGTTGGGTATAGTGAGGGTGCTAAATCACAAAGCACAGACCCAGAGGAAGCAAAAACTTTTGCTACCTTAACAGAATGTGATGCAATGGCAATTAGCGCAGGTAACGTACACTTACAGACCCAAAAATCTTCATCAATTGATATGCAAGTCATAAAGAAAATAGAAACTTTAACAGATGTGCCATTAGTTCTTCATGGAAGTAGTGGGATTGAAGACACACTTAAAAGAACAATAGCTAATACCACGAATGTTTGTAAATTCAACATTGGAACTGAACTAAGGAAAACATTTGGTGATACATTAAGAGAGGAAGTAATAAAAGACCCAGATACTTATGACCGTATTAAATTAATCAATTCCACAATCCCAAGATTAAAAGAAGTAACAATAAAAGTTTTAGAGAATATATCCAAAATTTAATCATTAATGATTAAATCTAATACTATTGAAAATAAATTTTTAAGAGTAAGGACTCTTAATATTGGAGCTACATTATTTGAAGTTTTTTATAAAAAGAAAAAAATAAATTTAATACTCAACTTAGGTAATATCTCTTCCTATAAAAATAATAAAAACTACCTAGGCGCAACATGTGGTAGGTATGCAAATAGAATTAGAAATAGCCAATTTAAAATTAAGGGTATTAATTACAAATTAACAAGAAATGAGGGAAAAAATATTTTACATGGAGGTAAAAAAGGATTTGACTCAAAAATATGGAGTGTTAAAAACTCATCAAAATCTCATATTACTTATAATTATATATCACCGGATAAAGAGGAGGGTTTTCCAGGAGAACTATGCTCCTCATGCAGATACTCAATCAAAAACTCTGTTCTTAGTATTAATTTAAGAGCAAAAACTACAAAATCCACACATGTAAATTTAGTCAATCATGCATATTGGAACCTAGATAAAATTAAAAAGAATGTTTTTGATCATTACGTCCAAATAAATGCTAATCATTATTTAGAAAATGATGATGAAAATATACCTACAGGTAAGGTGATTAGTGTATATGGTACAAGCTTTGATTTTAAAAAACCAAGTAAGATTAAAGATAAATTTACCAATAAATTAAACAGTTTTGATGAAAACTTCATTATTAATAAGAATTCAAAATTTATAGCTAAAATCAAATCTTCTAAAAGTAATATTTCATTGAGAATTTCTTCAAACCAACCAGGTGTACAATTTTATACAGGTCAACATTTAAAATACTCTACTGATCGTAAGACAATTAAAAAATATCAAGGAATGTGTTTTGAGACACAGGGATTTCCTAATGCACCAAATAATTCAAAATTTCCATCAACTCGATTAGATCCATCACAAACTTATAAGCATAATATAAAGTTTGAGATTGAAGAGATTAAATAATTATTCTTGTTTTTCTCTAAGTTTTATATTAAGTGAGTCAAAGAATATTTGAGGCACACTGAAAGCAAAGTTATTTAACAATGCAACAGAACTAACTTGCATTTGGTTTCCGTCTAACAATGGATCAATAAATTTTGATATTTGAATTTTATCATCTATATAATTCCAATTAAAAGTGGCATGAACTCCTTTGCCATCTATATCGTAAAGATTTACAAAAATTATTGTTCCATTATTAAGAGTAAATCTAGTCTTTAGATCTGGAGAGTTAGGTAAATCAGACTTAAGAATAAAACCATTATGTTGTAAATCTGTTAATATATTTTGAGCATCAATAATTTTATCATCATCAATTTCATTGAATTGAGAAGTCAAATTTGTATGTATAAATTTCCCTTCAACTGTATTTAGATTGATCATATTTTGATTATATATTTGAATTGATTTTATTTTAGATTTACCAATATTAATTAAATCCGTCGGTACCCAGTAGAAATCAGATACATCAGCTGATAAATTGGTTGAAACTAAATAAGATTGATTGGAGTCAGTTGCCTTTACATAAGATCCTGGAATATTATAATTATATATACCTATATCTAGAGAATATAAAACTTCATCATTTTTAGACTTTAATAGTAATTGCATTTTATTTTCTTCATCAAGGCCCAATTTAAAAAGGAGATCTTCACGATTAGTTTTAGCATCTATAATTTTTGCTTCACGAAGTTGAATAAAAAATCTGCTTAAAAGTTCAGTATTTGCAGGGAAATTATCAGAACTTGAAATTAGCCATTGATTATCAATATTCTCAATTACCGATTTTCCAGTTTGGTTAGAAAACTCTATATAAGCAATATTTGGTAAAACATCACCAAAACTTGGAAATAATACCTCAGACGTTGAGTTGGTAGAGTCAGATTTATCATCAAAATACATTCCAAGTGCAACAACCAAAAATCCCAAAGATAATAAAATTAAGATTTTTAAATTTTTAATAAACATTTAATTGCTCTTTCTTTTTTTAATACCAAGTTGTCTTGGAATAAGAAACATTAACAAAATTAAAAGAATAGGAATTAAAAAAGTGTTTAAAATATTAATTTGATTTGCAAGTCGATCTATGTCTTTACTTAGATTTCTTCTAACTTCTCTTAATTCTTGGCGCGTATTCTCAACCTGCAATTGAAAGTTTGCTAGTTCCATTAATTGTTTATCAGATAAATTAACTGTCTCTACATCTCTACCGCCAGATAAATTTTGAATTTGGCTTAAGGTATTATCAAGTTGTGCTTGTAATTGTTGTTCTTGTCCTAAATACATCTGCTCCGCCTCAGCTTGTAATTTTTGAACAACGACAAATGGCCTAAATGGAGCTTCCTTGTTTCTTAAATTAATAAATTCATCATACCCAGTCATCGAGTCAAATACATTAGTCACTAAACTTCCATTGTCTGATGTTGCCTCGATCACGTTGGTGTCGAGAAACTTTTGTATTCTCGCCCAAAAGGCATTTCTAATAAAGTCAGCATCACTAAAGATAACTACATTTAGATTTTTTGATGATATCTCTAAATGATCATTATTCTTAAATTCGAAGTCATTAAAACTACTCTTCGCAACACCGCTTAATTTTACGCCAAAATCGTAAGAAACCCCTGTTGGTTTGAAATTATTAATAAGTTTAATTGGATCGTGGACTTCTTTCATTGGTAAATCCATTGTCACTTCACTAGATGACATAATAGGGATGTATAAAATTTCACTTTGATCATCTAATTGTGAGAGACCTCCAGGTGATACTAGTCTTATCAAAGATAGACCATCACCGATTTCTTCTGATTGATTTATGTATTGACCTCTAACTTCTGGCCAATTCAATTTCAATAAAGTTTGAAGAGATGTATTTTCAGTTATATTTTGTTGTGTTTGCAGTCTTGTAGCTTGAGCTCCATCCAAGATAACATTGCTATTGTAGTTGATATTAAGTGTTTTTAAGACTTTTTCTAAATTTGAAGATTTATTTGAATGGTCATTTTTCTCAAAGAAAGGATCCAGAAAAATAACAGATTTTCCTCCATTTAGGATGAATTGTTCAATTGAATACTCTGTTTTTTCTGTAATATCAGAGGGGTGATATACAACTAATAAATCAATACCCTCAAAATTTTCAACGTCGGTATCTAAAAATTCGAAATCATAAAAATAACTTAGTTCCTCTAATATTGTATATTCTCCTTGTCCAAGTTGATTATTTGGCATCATAGGAGGTGTTGTGTCTACCCATGATAGAAAACCGATCATTGGTTTTTTTGATCTATTTAATTTGTATATAATGTCAGTTAATTGCTTTTCTAATGTCCCTGCTTTTGAAGGATCAAAGAAGGATACAGTTTCAATATCATCAGTAGTATTAGAAGCTATTAATCCAAAATATACTTTAGATCCCTCTTGATCTATTGGAAAACCTTGAATTCCATACCTGTTAACATAATCCTCATCATCTGAGTAAGGTTCTGGCTCAATAAAATTTAATTCAATTTTACCAGAGGCAAGATCTGAGTACCTGTTTAGTAAACCCTGAACTTGGTTGGCATAATTCTGAATTATAGGAATATTTTTAGATAAATTTCTACTATAAACAAAATTAATTTTAAGAGGCTCTTCAATTTCATCTATAACTCTTTTTGTACCACTTGAAAGAGTAAAAGTTTTGGTTGAGGTAAAATCAATACCTAAATTAAAATTAATTTTTTGGATAATAAAATTAAAAGAAAGAAATAAAATAACAGTACTTAAAATTGAAATAAGAAGATAGTTTTTTTGTAAAAATTTATTCATTAGTCTCGATTTTGAAATTTTATAATTGTTAAATAGTTCCAAAGAGCAATAAAAGATAAAAAGAAAAATAATCCTTTAATAGAGAAGAAACCTGTTTGAATAGTTGAGAAATGTGTCAAAAAACTAAAACTTGAAATTAATTCAACAATCTCAATTGGTAAAATTCCTGTGATAAAATTAATCATTAGAGGAAAGCCACTAATCGTAAAAAGAAAGGAAACCATAATAGATAAAATAAAAGCAATTATTTGATTATTGGTAAGTGAAGAAAAGAAAATTCCCAGTGAAACGTATGCACCAGCCATTATAATCACACCCAGATATTGCCCAACTATTACAGTATTATCTGGGTTTCCTAAATAATTAACTGTAATCCATATTGGAAAAGTAAGGATAATAGAAAATACAACAAATGCCCAAGTAGCAAAAAATTTACTCAAAACTATTTTCCAAAGCGGTACAGGAAGAGTTAATAAAAGTTCTATCGTGCCTAGTCTTTTTTCCTCTGACCAACTTTTCATAGTTACAGCTGATACAAAGAATATAAATACCCAAGGTATAAAGCTAAAAAAAACTGTTAAGTCTGCTACACCTGAAGAAAAAAAAGATCCAAAGTAAAACGTAAGCGACATTGAAGTTAAAATAAAAATTGCAGTAAATATGTAGGCAACAGGAGTTATAAAATATAGTTTTAGTTCTCTTTTGATTAAGGCTAACATTATTTTACTAACTTCCTAAATTTTTCATCTAAAGTTTTACCTACTTTCTTTTTTAATTGTGTAGGTGTACCCTCAAATACTTTTTCACCATTGTTAATTATAAGACATTTGTTGCAAACCTCTGGAACTTCATCGAGTATATGTGTTGAAATTATTATTGCTTTTGTCTTTGATAATTTTGTAATTAATTTTCTTACTTCAAATTTTTGAAGAGGGTCTAAACCATCTGTTGGTTCGTCTAATATCAATAATTTTGGATTATGAATAAGGGCTTGAGCAATACCCACTCTTCTTTTAAAACCTTTTGATAAAGTTTCTATAGGTACATCCTTCACTTCTTCGAGCTGTAGATCACTAATAGCTTTTTTAATAGCAGTCTTAGGATTTTTTATTTCTCTAACTTGGCAAACATAATCTAAATATAGATAAGGAGATAAATCTAAATATAATGGGACTCCCTCAGGTAGGTATCCAATCATTGATTTTGTAAATATTGGATCTTCATCAATATTCTTACTATTGATGACCACACTTCCTTTATCAGATTTAAGGTAACCGGTAATTACTCTCATGGATGTAGTTTTACCAGCTCCATTTGGGCCTAAAAAACCCATAACGTCTCCAACCTTTACTTCAAATGAGAGGTTATTTATGGCTTTAAAATCACCAAAATTTTTAGATATGTCATTAACTTGTAGCATTTTTGATAATTATTTAGTCTATAAATTCATAATTTCAAGAACTTAGATATTTAATTATTGGGCAAATATAAACATTTTACCAAGCAGATCTATAAATATCATAGGCGTCTTTTTCTGAGATTTCCTTGGGGTTGTTAATTAGCAAACGTGTTTGTTTCATAGCATCTTTGGCCATAGTTTCACAAGCACTTTCAGGAATATTCACATCTCGTAACCTTTGTTCTAAACCAAGTTCACTTGAAAGATTAGATAACTTTTCGATAAAATTTGATGCAATATCTTGAGTGCTAGTTGAAGTATTAATATCTGGAAAAATAATAGGAGCAATCTCGCTATATAACTTAGCGGCACTTTGCTCTGTAATATTAAATCTTAAAACATATGGTAATACGATTGCATTTGATAGTCCATGAGGTATGTGAAATGTTCCACCTATAGGGTATGCAAGTGCATGCACCCCAGCCACTGGAGAGTTTCCAAAAGAGACACCAGCTAACATAGATCCAATTAACATATTTGATCTAGCATCAACATTATTGCCGTCTGTGACAGCTTTTTGAATGGAACTTCCTAAAAGTTTTAAAGCTTCTTTAGCCAAAGTTCTTGAAATTAAATTATTGTTTATACTTTTAGATGCATAAGACTCAATAGCGTGGACCATTGCATCAATACCTGTCGCCGCCGTAATATGTGGAGGCAGTCCCAAAGTTAACAAAGGATCAAGTATAGCTAAGTCAGGAAGGATGATAGAAGAGGAAACTCCTTTTTTTTCTAAATCATCTTGTGTAATTATAGATATGGGTGTCACTTCTGAACCAGTACCTGATGTTGTCGGATATAAAACTAAAGGCAATCTAGGTCCTTTTGCATTAGCTACCCCCCAAGCTTGATGGATGTCTTCATTTGACCCTATCAAAAGAGCAGTTAGCTTAGCCACATCCATAGAAGAACCGCCACCAAAACCTATCACACCCGTTGCCTTGAAATCTTTTCCTTCTTGAACGCATTTCAATAGAGTTTTTAAAGAAGGATCTGCTTCTACATTATCAAAAATTAATATTTCCGAATTTTTTTGAAGAGCGGATATGGTTTTATCAATCAATCCTAATTTAACTAGACCAGGATCTGTAACAAAGAGGATTCTATTCCCAAGTTTGTTTGATACTTCTTCAGCTGTTTTTTCTGAATGTCCCTCACCAAATCGAATACCTGCTGTTGTGTTAAATTGAAAAGGTTGCATTTGAGCAATATAAATTATGTAAAGTTTATTTCCTATAAAAAATATCCTTATTTTATTGAATAAAATAAACCCACAGGATTTTTTAAATAAGACTTTCTTATAGGTTTTATATTTTTATACTTAAATTGTGTCTAAAGTAATTACCATCGCTCAACAAAAAGGTGGTTCTGGAAAAACAACAATTGCTGCTAATTTAGCAACTGTTTTTTCAATTAAACACAATCTTTCCACCGTGATTTTAGATACCGACCCGCAAGGTAGTTTGGGTAAGTGGTTTGTTATGAGAAAAGATAAACTCAAAGACAAGAATACAATAGAATTTAAAACCGCAAGTCTATGGGGCGCTCAATATGAAGCTAAATCTCTTAAGCAAAAATCAGACATAGTCATAATTGATACTCCACCCAAGATAGACGCGGATGGCAGGCCTGCAATTGAAATAGCAGATTTAGTAGTTATTCCAATTTCTCCTTCACAGGTAGATTTTTGGGCAACGGAGTCAATTATTGAGTTAGCAAAACGTGAAAAAAAGGAAATTTTAATTTTAATCAATAGAGCAAATGCTAAATCAAAATTAATTCATGAAGCAATAAAATTTGTCGATCGCATGAAAGTCAAAAAAGCAAAAACTATTTTAGGTAATAGACAAATTTTTGTTTCTTCTATGGGCCTTGGCCTCACAGTTGCAGAAAAACAAAGAACTGGAAAAGGTTGTTTGGAAATGTTGGCCCTAGCTAAGGAAATTAAATCATTTCTCAATATATAATTTTTAAATTATTACTATGAACAAAAATATTGACTATGAGCAGCTGGAAAATATTAGTTCAAGTTTATTAAAAGGCTTTATCAGTTGGATAGAAATAAATGATAGTCAAGAACGAGCCATGATTCTTGATAGTGCCTATCAATTTAAATTTTCAATTTTAGAGCAAGATAAATCAACAGTTCAAAAAAAATATTTTATTTCCCCTAAAGATTTATCAAAGGATGAGGCATCATTATTATTGAATCAATGGAAAGATACATTTTCTCAAATAATCAATTCTGATTTAGATAGAATTTCTAAAGACTCTTTTAAATTATGGTTTCTCAGTTTAGCATCATTTCTTATGCCTATTTTAGAAAATGAGACAAAAGTTTTATGGGATAAATTATTAGAGGGGATTGAATATTGTCAAAATTTTTCAATAAAAGATGTTCCTTATCCACTCAATAAAATTACAAAGAACTAAATCAATGTTACAATGATGTATGCTAAGGATTTTGTCATTAAGCCTCTCTTTGTTGCTCATTTCTCTTAATTCTCATGCTATAGATCTTTTTGGTTATAAGTTATATGAGAATATATTTAAGTATGAAAATGATGGGGACATAAATTTTAAAAAAGAAATAATTGAAAGCATATCAATTCAAGAAGAAAGAGTTTTGATCTCAAATAAATATCTTAAAAACTATGTTATTAAAGCCACCAAAACTGGAAATATTTATGAAATACACGGCTCAAATAAATTACTTCAATTAAATCCTGTGGAATGCTTGGATATACAAAGTCAATTTATAAAATCTTTTCAAAATAAAAATTCTGATGAATATTCTACTGAAGTAAAACAGTTTCCAAATAAACTTAAAAGTAAAACAACTTGGGAAATTTACCTCGATAGTATCACAGATGATAATAAGTTAATTTTTTCTGTTACTTGCGACTATAGTTTCAATAACAGAAGAATGGATATTATACTGAGTGATAATTCCTACATGATAAATGAGAACAAAAAATATGATTTGTTATTAGAGGATAAAAGTCAAACTACACAAGTAAAAGAAATTGACACTAGTGGAATTTAGTAACCAAAGATAACATATTTATAATAATGTAAGCCTTAATTTCAGATTTCAACTCTTCATAAGTAGAGGGAAGTTTGTCACTCAATTGAAAAGAAAAATCAACGATCTCATACGCCTCCTCTTTGTGCATACTAATTTCATTTGATAAATCTAGCGCAAGCTTTTCTCTTATTAAGAAAAGGGCAGTGATTTTTCTTTTTTTACTTTTTCTCAAATTATTTTTTAGATGGCTTCTTAAGTTTCATACCTGTTCCACCAAGCTGCATTCCACCAGAACCTTTACACAAACTTTTCTTTTCTTTGTCACACTTTTCAATTTTTTTCTCTTCTTTTTTTGACTCTTTTTTCTCTTCTTTTATATCCTCTGTTTTCACTACTTTTTCTTCAACTACTTGGTTTGATGAGGGTTCAATATTTTGAACACTTGAAGTTACTGTTCCAACTTGAATATTTGATAGCATTTCAATTATTTGATCTTGTTTTGATTGTTTATCACTTTGTTTAGATTTCCAAGATTTTGGCAGCTTTAAATCAATGCAACTTTCAGATCCACAAAACAAGACATCGCCAGTTTCATTATCAAACAAAAAACCACCGCAATTTTCAACACCTTTTTGCGTACAATTAGGTATATGCATTTCATATTCAGCTTTACCAGATAATGGCGCTAATAAAACAAATACAATTAGGACAGCTAATAATCTCATCATTGAATAATGTATCATTTGTTAAAATATTTTCTAAAGCTTTTATTCATATTTAAAACTTTCCCCCGGTAAGGTAGATTTCATAAAATTATTCTCAGTCAATCTTTCAAGCCATGTTTTTAGTTTAGGATTGTTCTCACCCCAGTTACTATTAAGTCTCAGCGAAGTATAGTCTAACGCGCAAGCAACCGATATCTGGTCCATTGTAAGATGATCGCTAACAAATTCATCAAATTTATTTTCAATCCATTGAATAGATCTTAAAATTTTTTTTTCGTATCTTTCAATTGATTTGGATCTTTGTTCATCTTCTGGTATCGCTGATGTTTCTATATATCGATTTACTGCATTTTCCATTATTCCATTAGAAATACTAATCATCGTCATGCATTCCCAGTATCGTTCATTTGGATAAATAGACTTTCGTTTTGAGATACTATCAAAGTATAAACAAATATTATCACTATCAGTAATTGTCTTATTCCCAACTATTAGGGTTGGGACTTGTCTCAAGGGATTAAACTCATCAAGAAATCTGGATTTGTAAATATTTATCTTTTCTTCTTCATGTTCAATTTCTAAGACTAAAGCAGCGACTTTACATTTTCTACCAAATGGAGATGTGGGACCATTATATAATAAAGGAATATTGCTCATTTATTCGATCACTACAGCTACAGTACCTGGATTAACTCCCTCTTGATCATTACTGATATTGACCTGAGAAATAGTTCCACTTACTGGAGCACTATGATTTACTTCTGATTTCATTACTTCCATAATAAATAAAACATCTCCCTCGTTCACTTCATCACCAACTTCTACTAGGACCTTCCATATGTTCCCAGGCACAGAGGTCAAAACTTCAGTGGTCATTGTTAAATAATACTTCCCATTGAACAAAGAGAGGTTTGCTCAGATCTCATTTCTTGAGCTTCTAGAACACTTATTTCTTTAAATTTAAATTTTTCATTTGGTTTTGCTTGACCGAGTTTCCAAAAAGAGGCTGAGGGAACTGTAAATGGAACTATAAATCCCCCCATGCTTGGACCATCATTTACAAGGATAATTGGTGTTTGACCTGCGAGATTTATGCCACCAATAGGGTATCCTTGATCTATAATATTTGAGGGTTCATAACCATGCTCAGGTGATTTATTTGTCGCTTTTTCGTTAAAACTAAGTAAGGGCCCATCAAGTCTAAACCCTGTTCGGTCACTTCTGGCTTGAAGTTTCCAATCAGCTTTTAAAAATGTTTCATAACCAGCATTATCTAGCCAATCATCATTTGGTCCCCTGACTACCTCAATCTCCCATACTCCTGAATTAGTAATGTCTGGGATAGATTCAGCTCTTATCTTTCTTCCAATTTTTCCTTCTGAGTTACCAAGTGAAATTTTTTGACTTTCTTTTAAAGCATAACCATCAATTCCTCCAACACCAGCTTTATGAAATGTCGATTGAGAACCCAACCATTTTTCTGAGTCAATGCCTCCAGAAAAAGCAATATAGGATCGGGCACCAGTAACAGTAAAACCAAGTTCAAGAGTTTGATTAGATTTCACCATTATACTTTCCCACATTGGAATAGACCTCCCATCAATTTTTGGTTGCATATCTGCGCCACAAATTGAAATAACATGATCTTTTTCAAATTTAAGAGTAGGGCCTGTATACTGGCATTCAAGTGCACCCGTATTTTCATGGTTCCCTACAAGAAGATTTGCAAGCCTAAATGACCAACTGTCCATAGGTCCAGAAGGGGGGAAACCTTGATTTAGAAATCCAATTCTTCCCGGGTAATCTTGAACAGATGTTTCTAAACCTGGTTTTATCACTTCAAACATTTAAAATTTCTTATTATGGTCTAATTGTGTTAGCCATTGTTTATATTTTTTTATTGAAAATTTGTGCTCATCAATGAGGTCATATTTATATGTTTTCTCTTTAACTTTTTTTTCTATCATCTCGAACTCATCGTAATCACAAGGTATAAATTTAATTCTGTCTCCAGGTCTAAATAAACAAATACTATCTTTGAACACATCAAAGTTTTTTTCTGGATCCCATATTGGAACTGGGGTTCGACCAAATATTTGATATCCACCTGGAAGACGGTCTGGATATATTGCAGTTGATGACCCGCCCATGCCAACAGTTCCTTTTGGTGTCCAAGTTCTTGGAGGGTTGTACTTAGGCGCTGTTAACTTACATCGGGGATCTAAAGGCATAGTGAAAGGAAGACCTGGCCAAAAACCAAGAGAGGCGACCCAATATTCTGTACCAGAGTGAACTCTCACAAAATGGTCAACATTATCTAAATTATTTAATTCGACAATAAATTCAGGATCAGACTTTTTTAAAGCTATTTTTGAAATATAATCCTCAATTGCTTCTTTTGTCCATTTGTCTGAATAGACAGTAGGGAAGTGAAAAAGTCTGCTATTTACAATAGTATCGTCATTATCTTTGAATTCTTTTACTAAAGATTTAAGTTCTTTTATAAGGTCTGTATATCCAATTTCATCAGGATTGTAGTGAACGATCATGGATGCAAAGCATGGTAACGTTTCATAAACTCCATTAATTTCCGCTTGTTCAATTAATTTTGATAAACCTTGAGCTTTAAAATTTAACTCTAGATTCATAATATTACCAAACTCAATTAATAAGTATTTATCTCCACCGGGTAAGAATTTTGGTTCATCATAAATACCATTAAACACTTTTGTTTTATTGGCTGTAATAATATCTTGATCAAAAGAAGGATAAGTTCCATCTTCATTAAGGTGTTTTTTTACAGATAATTTTTTTTTGGTTGTCTGTTCTAAAGATATATTATGGGGATACATATCTTTAAAACCACTGTAGTCATCCACATCAATTTGATTAAAAAAAACACTCTCATTTTTTTTTGATTTATCATTAGTTAATGTGTTTTCTATATTTTTAAAATTATTTACATCTTGAAGTGCATAATTGAAACCTAATTTTTTATCAGCATTTGAAGATTTAATTCTTTTCTTTTTATTTACAAAATTATCCTTTGGGTCTTGGATATTAATTTTTTGGAATAGATCTAAATCTGAATTTTTATATTCTTGAACCATTTAGCCTAAAAATATTTAATTTTAATTTTATCTTTTTGGTCTGATTTTTTACTGAAGTCTACGACTTGAACATTAGAGGGTTTTGATACCTTTTGAACATTGTGATTATTTTGGGGATTATTGCTTTTCGATACTTTTGTATCGTTAGAAACTGAGGTTGAACTTCCATTTGTATTTTTTTTGGTATGGCCAAACATTCCTTCAAGTATAGTGTTTGGATTAATATCGTCTTTTTCAAAAGTTTCAAAGATACTACCGTCTCTAAAAACTAATACTCTATGGCATAAACCAATAAATTCCTCTAGTTCACTAGATAAGAAAATAGCTGTTCCTCCATCACTTACAAAATTCCTTAAGTGTTTGTATAAATCTCTCTTTGCCCCAACATCAATTCCTCTAGCAGGGTCATTAAGAATTAAAATTTTAGGAGTGGTTGTAAATGCGCGAGCAATCATTACTTTTTGTTGATTTCCCCCACTCAAAGATGTAATTAGATTATTCTTTGGGCCAGTTTTGATGCTTAGTCTCTCTACCTCCCAATCAAAAATCCCGTTTAATTCCATCCATTTTATAAAACCAATAAAGCCTCCAGAGGTCTTAGCTTGCTTGCCCTTGTATAAAGGGATAACCATATTTTCATAGATACTCATGTTTGGAAAAATTCCTTCTTTTTTTCTGTCACCAGAGACATACCCAATTCCACTTTTTTTTGCATCTAATAAATTTTCAACTCTTGTATAATCTTTTTTCGTTCTTTCTCTTTCTTCATCAGATTGTTTAACTATTACATCACCGCTAATTGGTTGGTCTATGCCAGCAAGGGCTTTAACAAAATTATCTTGTCCTTGTCCATCAAGTCCTGTTACCCCAAGTATTTCTCCTTTGGGTAAATTAAAATTAATTTCATTTCCGGTCTCCCAAACTTTAAGGTCTTTTGATGAGAGAACAATTTCATCAGATACAGAATCTGGAGGGGTTGCTTTAATTTCGGATGCAGTAGATATTTTTTTATCTCCTGTCATTAATCCTAATAAATTTTTTTCAGTAATTTCATCACCAGCAAGTACACCAACATCTATACCGTCTCTCATAACTGTTGCACGATCACTTATTCTTACTAATTCTGCAATTCTATGAGTCACAATAAAAATTGCAGCACCTTCATCTCTTAAGGCTCTCATCTTTGCAAAAAGTCTTTCGGTTGAGTCAAAGTCTAGAGCAGCTGAAGACTCATCTAGAATTAAAACTTTTGGGTTTCTCAAAAAGGCTCGACCAATTGTAATCCATGCTTTCATACCCAGTGATAATTGGCTCGCAATAGTGTAGGGATCAACAAACTCTCCGGCTAGCTCTAACATTATAGAAGCTGCTTTCTCAACTCTTTCTCGGTGGGCTAATTTTTTACCAAAAAAACTATCGTATCCAATGAATAGGTTTTCATAAACAGTTGCTTCTTCAGCAATCATTACTTCTTGAAAAACAGTTGCTATTCCAGCTCTTTGAGCCTCTATTGGTGAATTTGGGGATTGCCCCATAATTGAAACCTTACCTTTATCTAAAGGTAAAACTCCAGATATTACTTTTGCTAAAGTGCTTTTACCACACCCGTTACCTCCAACGATTGCGTGTATCTCACCAAAATTAGCTTTGAAATTTACCCCGTTTAAGGCTTTTGTTACACCAAAGGATTTAGTGGCATCTTGAACGTAAATGTCTCCCCCAACTTTAGAGGAGTTTGACTGCGCCCCATTTTTTTCTGGGGCGCTGTCTTGATTTTTTTCTTCATTCATTAATTACTAATAAACTAAATTATAGTAATGCCTCACCATTATCGAAGAAATTATTAAGATATTCATCACTTGCCCAGTTTTCAATTCCAACAGTTCTAAACTCACTTGAGTTTCTGTCACAATCTTCAGGAACAAAAGACTGAATAGTCTCTACATCTTCTTCATATGGAGGAACTAGGATAGATTGGATTTTTAGACCCTGACCTTTCATAGTTCTTAAAAGAACATTCATTGCAAATTCTGCATCATCTCCTGGAGGCCATGCATAGACAGCTCTATCGATGAAGTCTGGATTATTTCTCCAGTAACAGAATGCTCCAATTTCTCCACCTAAAGCCATAGGCACCATAGGTCTACCTGATGACTCGAGAGCGTTAAGTGCTCCTGACTCACCTGAAGACTGAACCGCAAAACCATCAACTTGTGTTGTGTTAGCTGATAGCCACTTTTGTAGTTCGGCTTGTGCTATTTGTGGAGTCCACATATGTGCAATTTCTGCAACAACTGTAATGTCTGGGTATTCCGCAAAACCGTCTAACATACCTTGGTGCTGTGAGTCGGATGCTGATGTTCCTGGAATTCCTTCCATGATCACAACGTTACCTTCTCCACCAATGGTCTCTGCTAACCATGAAGCTATATAATAACCCGTTAATTTATAATTAACTGATGTGCTGATCGCATACTCTGAAGTTAAATAACCTGTCATTGATGCAGTTGGAACACCTTTTCCATATGCATATTCAATTGTAGGATTTAAAGCAACAGGATTTGAGCAACAGACTATTAATCCATCAACTCCTTGATCAGTCAACTGTCTCATTTGTTGAATTTGAACTGCGTCTTTCAGGTTCGATTGGGTAACAACGATATCGTTAAGAATACCTGCTTCCTTCATTTTAGGTAAGTAGTCACCATATAATCTCTCCATCACACCTTTTCTCCATAGATTACCTGCGTAAGAGCTTGCATAACCAATAGTCCAAGGAAGTGGTCTATCACTTTTCCAATCTCTGTAAACACTTTCGCCAAGTGGCTGGTTGGGATCCATAAAGTCAGGATTATAAACGAAGTCTCTTATGTCAGCTGGAATTTCGTCTAGGATGTCCGCATTTAAGTTACCTGCAACACCAACAAAACTAACAGCTAAAATAGCTATGAACTTTTTAAGCAATGTCATAGTTTTATCCTCCTTACTTATATATAAGTGATATTATAATATCTAAATTATCAAAAAAGTTATCAAAATTGTTCCAACATGTGGAAAAGATTTTCACATAAAAGCCTTATTTTCTGTAAATTAGTCATGAGAAGGAATTTTAATTAATATGGTCGATTTGAACTGCGATATGGGAGAAGGCTTTGGTATTTACTCATTTGCTGATGATGAAGAAATAATGCCATTTATTGATGCCGCTAATGTGGCTTGTGGCTTTCACGCCTCAGACCCAAATACTATGAGAAAAACAGTCGAACTTGCAAAGAAATATAATGTAAAAGTTGGCTCTCACCCTGCTTACCCCGATTTAGTGGGTTTTGGTCGAAGACCAATGAAAATGAAGCGAGAGGAAATAAAAAATTTGGTTATGTATCAAACAGGTGCCATTAAAGCATTCTTAGATGAATTTGATATGCCGTTGAATCACATTAAACCTCACGGTTCACTATATGGAGTATCTGCAAAAGAGGAGGATGTTGCAAATGGTATAGCTGATGCAGCAGAAATTTTTAATGTTGGAATTTTTGGGATGGTCAACACGTTCCATGAAAAAGTTTATAAAGAGAGAGGAGTAAAATTTTACGGAGAATTTTATTCAGATCTTGAATATGACGAGACAGGATATCTTGTAATCGCAAAAGGCCGAAACCAATATTATCCAACAGACCGTGCTGTAGAGAGATGTATGCGAGCCATGAAAGAAAATAAAGTTCAAACTATTCAAGGAAACGATGTTGATGTGGGATGTGAAACAATTTGTGTCCATTCTGATACTCCTAATGCAATTGAGATACTTAAAGCCTTGAGAGATAACATTTCATCAAAAAAAAATTCTAGTGAAAAGTCAAAAAATGGTAACCATTCAAAAATGCCGTATATAATTGATAAGAAATGAAAAAGATACTAATCGCTAATCGCGGAGAAATAGCAATACGTATTATTAAAAGTTGTAAAATCTTAGGACACAAATCTGTAGCAGTTTATTCGGATGCAGATAAAAATTCTAAACATGTAAGATTAGCTGACGAAGCTCATTATCTTGGTCCAAGTAAGGCTCAAGAAAGTTATCTGTCTGCTCAAAAAATTATGGATGTAGCTATGAAATTAAAAGTAGATGCAATTCATCCCGGATTTGGTTTTTTATCAGAAAATGAAAATTTTGCCCAACAAGTAATTGATAAAAATATTGTTTGGATTGGACCAAAACCAAATTTAATTAAATCAATGGGTAATAAGGATATAGCCCGTGAACTGGCACTTAAATCTAATATTCCAATATGCCCTGGTATTTCTAATATTACAAAACTTAACAGTGATGATTTGAAAAATAAGTGTGAAAACATTGGATTTCCTCTGCTTGTTAAATCAAGTGCAGGTGGTGGAGGCATAGGTATGAGTGTGGTTCAAAATTTTGAAGATCTTTCAAAATCAATCGAAAAAACAAGCAATATGGCTGAAAAATCTTTTGGAAACGGAGATGTATTTATAGAAAAATTTATTACGAATGCTCGTCACATAGAAATTCAGATATTTGGTTTTGGAGACAAAGGAGCAGTGCATCTTTATGAGAGAGATTGCTCAATGCAAAGAAGATATCAAAAAATCATCGAGGAGTCTCCAGCACCTGAAATAGATAGAACCCTAATTGAAAGCATGGCCAATGCTGCGGTTAAGCTCTCATCTGATGTTAAATACCAAGGAGCAGGCACAGTAGAATTTATTTATGATGTGGAACAAAAAAAATATTATTTTCTTGAAATGAACACAAGGATACAAGTAGAACATCCAGTCACAGAGTTAGTTACAAACAATGATTTAGTTTCTATGCAAATAAATTTTGCTTTTAATAGAAAAAATAAATTTTTAAAACAAGAAAAGATTTCTATATATGGTCATTCTATTGAATGTAGAGTTTACGCAGAAGATCCTAGTAAAAACTTTTTACCATCTCCAGGTAAAATTTCTAAATTAACTTTTCCAAAAGTACCAAATGGCATTAGATTAGATTGGGGATATGATGAAAATGATGATGTAAGTTTTTATTATGATCCTATGATAGGCAAAATCATATCTCATGACTTAGTTCGAGAGGACGCAGTCAGTAAATTAATAAATTTTTTAGAAAAAATTGTCCTTAAAGGGATTAAAACAAATATTCCCTTCTTAATAAGTTTATTGAAAGATAAAAATTTTATAAACGGCACGCATAATACTAAGTATATCGAAAATAATTTAAATACTCTAACTAGTGAGATAAATTCTGATAAAAATACATTATCTGAAGTTGCTATAGACAAAAAAAGAATTAAAATTGTTGAGACAGATAAATTAAAAATTGTGAATAATAGATCTGAGACTGAAACGGGAGGAATTAAAGTCGTTTATTTCGATTAAACAAAAATGGTTAATCAATTAATTACATCAATAAAACCCTCTCAAATTCCTGGTTCTGATCCTCAGTCCACAAAATACTTAATCGTACCTATATTTATATTTTTTGCCCTAATGGTATTTGCGATCATAAGAGGCCCTCAAATAATTTCTAGTTCGGGTATAGGAACAGCTATCATGGTTTCAACACCACTGATTTTAGCTACATATGCACTTACAGCTCTAGCTTTAGCAGGTAGAGTCACAGTTGACTTATCTATTGGTCCTTTAATAGGGTTTATTAATGTCACTACAATTCAACTTTATGCGGCGGGATATATCCAATCTCCTGTTGCCTACTTTATCTGTGCACTTGCCATAGGTGTGATTTATCAATTTTTATATGCACTAATTGTGATTTTTATCAGAGTGCAACCAATAATCGTTGCATTAAGCATGTTTTTGGCATTCTCAGGTATAAATCTTGTAATACTTCCGAGACCCGGTGGAAGAGCACCTGAATGGATGCTTTCTTGGAGTGCTGGTACGGAAGTTATTCAACCAGTCCTTATATTATTAATTTTTTCTACTCTAATTTGGTATGCCTTAACACATACAGCATATTGGCAACATTTAAAATTAATGGGTTCAGATGAGAAATCAGCTTATACAAGTGGAGTTAGAATTTACCTAGTTAGAATAGGGGCACATATAATAGGTGGGGTCTATGCTGCTCTTGCTGCTATTGCCTTTACCGGCCTCATTGGATCTGGAGATCCTACACAAGGCACTACTTATACCCTTATGGCAGTAACCGCTTTAGTTTTGGGTGGTTCCAGTTTAATTGGTGGAAGAGGAGGAGCTTTTGGAGCTATATTAGGATCTATAAATATTTATTTAATCAATTTCATTTTATCAACATTCAGATTTGAAAGATTCCAGAGCTTTGTTA
This sequence comes from uncultured Alphaproteobacteria bacterium, assembly GCA_902583235.1. Lineage (GTDB taxonomy): Bacteria > Pseudomonadota > Alphaproteobacteria > HIMB59 > HIMB59 > HIMB59. The sequence goes on from CACHVL010000002.1 coordinate 30,427, forward strand.
CTGATCTCTCTTATGGAGCTGTTTTAGTAGCTTCACTATTAATACTTATAGCCCTCCCTTACATCCAAAAAGCTTTTAAAAATTTATCTGTATTTGTATTTTTTATTATAGGCACACTGAGCGCCACTGCAGTTTTAATTCATATGAAATACGACCAGGTCACAAGAGGAACAGTTGGAGGTTTTGGTGGTAAATCTAAGGATGCAGAAATTTTTGAAAAGGCTCTTGAGTCAGGGAGTGACTGCTTAATTACAGGTAAAGCATGTTCAGAGGGCGGTAACTCAACTGTTTGGATGTTCATCGCTATAGGAATAGCTGCATTAATTTATTTAGTCTATTTACTGGTTAAACATAGAGATGGTCCAACAGTATCTTTTATAATTGCTTCAATAGTTATTTTCTTTGGATGTGTTTGGAGTGGTACAAGAGAGGTATACTTAGTCAATGCAGACTTAGGAACAAATTTACAATACATACTCAATTATGCACCACAATATTTTACATCAGAATATCTACGAGTAGGAGCTGGTTTACCAGACTTCTCCTCATCTTCTAGTGCTTTGGTTGGAATGGCATATGCTATCGCAACTTTAGGTGGGATAGTTTTTTTTACATCTGCAATAGTTATTATTGCAATGCCTAGATTTAGAAGTGAAATCAAAACACAAACACTTGTGTTGTTTGCAATTGCTATCTCTATAGTTGTCTTTGCTGCAATATCTTATTATGGAATAGAGTCTAATAGACAAAGTTTCTTTGGCATAGACGGATACGCTGTCATACTTATTTGTTTCCTTCTTTTTTTACTCACCGCACCTACATTATTCTCTCAAGTAAATCTTAATAATGTCTTTATTGTTTTTCTTGGATTGTTGGCAATAATTGCAGTTTATTTTTTAGCCTCTCCTTCTGGAACAATAATTTCTGATGATGGTAGTAGATATTACTCACCAATAATTACAGAATTAATAGTGGGAGATACGTCCTCAGTTTCTTATAATAGTCCTACACGCGGAGTGTTTATATCTGAAAATATTAGTTGGTTAAAAGAAGCAGCACTTATTATATTCGCAATATTTATTTTTCAATTTTTTACATATTTAACTATGAGAGGAAGAATAAATTTTAGTACTTTTAAACCCTATATTCCAATTTTAAGTATTGGCGCTTTAACATGGTCTGCAATGTTTTTTGCAATCGGTTACCCTTATTGGAAAATGATTTTAATAACTGCGATTGGAATTGCAATTTCACCATTAATTTGGCAAGCGTTTAGTGTTTATAAAGTAAAATTGAAATCTCAAGAAGGACTTGAAAAATGGGGAGGGTTATCAGAGGATAGAAAAGTTTAGATAAATGGAAAAGAGAACTCATAATTTTTTAAAAGGCCTTGGAATATTTTTTGCAGTTGCAGCAGGTATAGGCACAGCTGTCCTTGGGTATGTTGACAGAACTGATTGGATACAAGTTGCATTTTATTCAGTAGCAGTTGTTGCTATAGTCCTTTGGGGATGGCACTTTTTTCTAGTTAGATGGTCTTATACCTCTGAAGAAAAAGACACAAATGTCTCGAGCATTGACGAAACAGAAACAATAAACAAAAGAAGTTTATTTTGGGACTTAATAGCTAGAAACTGGATAGCAGTTACTGGATTTTTATTGTTATTGGGATTGTTTATTCTTCTATGTTTTCTTGTTCCAGGTTTCTTTTCTGGAAGAACTGTTGTCTCGGCAATTATTCTATTAGGATTTTTAATATTAGCTTTCATTGCGTATAAGTTTTTAAATATTAACAAAAGTGTCATCATTGGCGTTGCTGTTTTAGTTGGCCTTTTTATTATTGGCTCAGTTTCCATAGATGGCTTTCTTTCTCTACAGAATATAAAGTCAATGTTAGTCTTCGCCTCATTTCTAGGCTTAGCAACAATTGGCCAAACACTTGTTGTAATGTTAGGCGGCCTTGACTTATCAATTCCATTTTTAATAGGCGCTACAAATCTAGGTTTAATGTCACTAATTTCTCTGGGAGTTCCACCATGGCTTGCATTCATTGTAATACTGGCATTTGGAACTTTAGTCGGACTGTTTAATGGACTTATTAGTTTTAATCTGCAAGGACAATCTTTAATAGTCACACTTGGTGTTGGCTTTATGGTAGTGGGCGGAGTTCAAATATTAGTTTCACTTCCAACTGTTACCGGAGGTACAGTTTTTGGTGTCGTACCAGAATGGTTAAAAAATCTAGCTTCATTAAACGGAAAGTTTTTTGGTTTACCCATACCTCCTGTAATTTTAATTTGGATTCTTGTCTCTATTTTATTAATTGTTGGTTTGAGACACACTAAATGGGGAAGAAATTTATATGCGGTTGGAGGTAAAAGGCTATCAGCTGATAGATTGTCTATATCTGAAAGAGCATATTGGGTTGGAGTTTTTGTTATTAGTGGATTTACATCCGCTGCAACAGGGGCGATGCTTCTTGGTTGGAGTGGAGGAGGCTTTATAGGCGTTGGAGATCAGTATCTCTTTTTAACTGTTGCAGCAGTGGCTGTTGGGGGTACTTCTTTACTAGGAGGATACGGAGGCTATGGTTTTACTGTTATAGGTGTTCTTGCATTACAGGTAATTAGCACCTTTTTGGCAGGATTAGGTTTAAGTTTTGAGGGTCAACAATTCATTTTTGGATTGTTAATACTACCTCTAGTTGCTCTTTATTCCAGAGCTCCTCATATCAGGGAGCAAATTTGATGATATCTATCAACAACTATTTTAATTTTACAAATGAATATTTATTTCAATATATGAAACAAAAATTATTATTAATCGAATTACATGGTTAATATAGTAATAAGAGGAATAGATTTAAATGAATAAGATGCTACTTCCCTACGATATTGTAGGGGGGTCTTTTTGGTTAATATCAGTGGGTATGATAGGGGCCACGCTTTTCTTTTTTTTCGAGAGAAGTAAAGTAAGTCCAAGGTTTCACACACCCATGACTATGATTGCGGTAGTCTGTTTGATGTCATCTATTCACTATTTTTTCATTAAAAATTTATGGGTTGTAAGTGGAACAGCTCCAACCCTTTTAAGATACATAGATTGGTTTTTAAACTTCCCAATGCTCGTTTTAATTTTTTACGCGATGCTAATGTCAGTTGTAAAAGTCAAACAAGGAATGTTTTGGAGATTGTTAGTAGGCACACTTGTTTTTGTAGTAGCAGGATTTTTAGGTGCAGCAGGGTATATGAGTAAAACTCTCGGATTTATTGTTTGGTTAGTTGGTTGGTTATACATCTTAGGTGAACTTTATGTTGGAGAAGCTGGAAGAGCAAATGCAAGATGTGGAAATGAGAATATTCAAATGGTTTTCTTCTCTAATAGATTAATAATTACAATAGGATGGGCAATTTATCCAATGGGATATTTTATTGAACACTTAGGTGGTGGCATCGACTCTAACAGCGTTAATATAATTTATAATTTAGCAGATTTTTTAAATAAGATCGTTTTCGGTCTTATTATTTACAAAGCAGCAATACAGGACATGAGAGTAAATGGACAGTAACATCGATTTAGGAGGTGATATACAGGTATGAACATTACTAGTGGTGCAGATATTATTGCAGTTATAATTTTAATAGCTCTAGCAATAGCAATTATAGTTTACTTACTTCACTGGCTATACAGGCGCTCCTCAAAAGAAATAGCGTTTGTTAGAACAGGTATGGGAGGTGAGAGAGTCGTGATAAGTGGTGGTGCCTTTGTTCTACCTATAATTCACAATATCACATCTGTAGGCATGAAGACTTTATGCATCGAAGTCCAAAGAAATGGTGGAAAATCTTTTATCACAAAGAACAGAATGCGTGCAGAAGTTACCGCAGAATTTTATGTCAGAGTTGCACCTACTAATGAAGCAGTATCAATAGCCGCTCAAACACTTGGAAAAAGGACCTTAGAACCTGATCACCTAAAAGACCTAGTTCAAGGAAGATTTGTAGATGGTTTAGGTGTTGTCGCTGCAAAAATGAGCTTAGATGAAATTCAAGAAAATCGTTCTGAGTACATAAAAAAAGTTGCAACCCACGTAGAGGAAGCTATCAAACACACAGGATTAGAGCTTGAGACTGTATCACTTACATCTTTGAATCAGGCTCCAGTTAGTGTTTTTGATCCTTCGAATACTTTTGATGCAGAGGGTTTGACTCAAATAACAGAATTCACTCAGTCTAGAAAAAAGAAAAGAAACGATATTGAAAAAGATACCGAAGTGAGTATTAGAAATAAAAATCTTCAATCCATCAAACAAACACTTGAGATTGAAAAGGAAGAGGAGTTTTCTAAGTACCAACAAAAACGAGAGATTGAGCAACAAAGAGCAATCGAAAATACTGAAACAATTAAAACAAAAGCTGATAAAGAGAAAGAGTCAGAGTTGGCAGAAATTGCATCTGAGAAAGATATTGAGATTGCAAAAATCAGTAAAAAAGATTTTGTTGAAATGGAAAAGAGCCTTCAAGAGACTATGCTTATTCAAGAAATTGAAAAAAGAAGAAAAGAACAAAATGAGTTTAGACAACAAACTTCTATAGAAATTAAGCAAAAAGATATCGAAACTGAAAAAACAATACTTGAATTAGAGAGAGATGTTGAATTTAGCAGGTTAGAAAAACAACGTTCAGTAGATATCAAACTAGCTGAAGAAAAAGCTCAGACTGCTAAAGAAGAGGCAAGAAAAAGATACGAGTCTGAAGAGGCATATATCATGGCTGAAGAACAAATTAAGAATGCTAAAACCGCTCAACAAAAAAATGTTGATGCATTTAAGATTTCAGCTGAACAAGAGACCAGAGTCCTAGACATAGAAAAAGCTAAAAGAATCGAAATTGAGGAGAAACAAAAACAATTAGAAGTTCTTGAGAAATCTAAATCAGTGTTAAAGACCAAGATGGAAGAAGAAAATGCAAGAGCTAAAGCAGTTGAAGCAGAAGAAAAAGTAAACACTATTCGTGACGTAGAACAGGCTGAAAAGGCAAAAGCTTTAGGTGTAATTGATGCGAGTAAAAATGCAGAACGTGAGAAATTAGCCTCAATGGCGGCGAAAATTAGATATGAAATTGAAGCTGCAGGTAAAAAAGCTCTTAATGAAGCTGAAAATGCAAGAAGCGATGCAAGTCGAAGAAGCGCCTTAAGACAAAAATTAGCCGAAAAGATTGAGGGTATTATAAGAGAATGGGTAAGACCTATGCAAAATATTGACTCCATAAAAGTAGTAGATGTGAATGGCCTTCCTGGTTTTAGCCAAGGCGGTGGTTCTGCTGAAGGTGGTGACAGTAGTGAAGGTGCATCAGCATCAACTGGGGGTTACTCCAAGAAAGGTTCATTAGCCGACAACGTCGTCAACTCTGCCCTAAGATACAGAGCACAGCAGCCATTCTTGGATAGCTTGTTGAAGGAAATAGGAATGTCTCCAGGTGAAGCGAGTAACATAAGAAATATTTTAGGTGACTACGATGATCCTAAAAAAGACAAACATATGAGATTTGATGAAGATGCAAAAAAAAATCCAAAAAAGAAATAGGTTAGAAAAATGAGTATGGATATAAAATCGTGGGCAAAAAAATATAAAGAGCTTACAGAAAAAGATGAAACGATCAAAGCAATGGCAAAGTACTACACTTGCTCTTTTCTATTTGATATGGGGAGTGCAAAGGTAATAATAGAAATGCATGATGGTAAAGTTAAAAACATAAATACCAACCCTGGTGGACTTGATCCTTATGACTTTGCTTTAAGAGCTTCCGAACAAACATGGAGAGAATTCGCAAAGCCAATTCCAAAACCAATGTTTCATGGTATTTATGCAGCATCATTTAGAGAAGATTTAAAGATTGAAGGAAACCATTTAGTCTTAATGCAAAATTTAAGAAACTTCACTGTACAGTTTGAGCTATTAAGACAATCAGGAGTGCCAGTATGATATTTAATTTAGAAAGGATCAATCAATGGCAGTAAAGCATCACGAACCCATAGGTAGATATGTTACAATTGAAGTAGACGGTCAACAGTATAAAGTTTTTTATCTCTCAAACGGAAAAGGTACACCGTTAATTTGTCAGCACACTGCCGGTTGCCATAATCATCAATGGAGAGGCTTATTAGAAGACGAAGAAATTACTCAAAACTATCAAGTAATTGCTTATGACCTACCTAGGCACGGTAAATCAGATCCACCACATAATACAGAATGGTGGAAAGAAGAGTATAAATTAACTGCCGATCACTATTGTAATTTTATTATTGAACTATGTAAGGCGTTGGATCTTGATAACCCAATATTTATGGGTTCATCTTTTGGAGGAAATGTTGCACTTCAATTAGCTTTAAAATATCCAAATAAATTTAAAGCAGTTATCCCCGTCGAGGCAGCGCATTATTCACCAGGCTTTTATATTGATTGGTGGAGACATCCACATGCAAATGCAGCTCAAGTTTGCGGTAGCGGAGTTTGGGATTTAATGGCCCCACAATCCCCAGATATGGATAGATGGCTTACTTGGCATTACTACACACAAGGATCGGAAGCATTCAAAGGTGATCTTCACTTTTACTCTGTCGATCACGATCTAAGAGATGAACTTCAAAATATTGATGGCCATAAATGTCCTGTAATAATGTTAACTGGAACATATGACTATTTAACACCACCTGAAGCAACCGAAGATACGGCAAGACAAATTAAAGGAGGCGTTTATATTGAAATGAGAGATATTGGTCATTTTCCAATGAGTGAAAATCATGAAGTTTTTAGAGTATACCTACAAGAAGCACTCAGAATAATTAAGGAAAAGACTGACTTCAAATCTTAATTCAAAATTGAATTATGGTCGCTAATCTATATTGGTTTTTTTTCTTTCTTTTACTTTATATTAGCTTTTGTCTTTTTTGGGGTGCGAGAACTCTAAGAAAAAATAAAACACCAGAGGCATACTATTTAGCTGATAGGAGTGTGTCACCTTGGGTATTCTTTTTTTCTGCAACTGTAGCAACGTTCGCAGGTATAACTATTATATCTTTTCCCTCTTTGGTCCATGCTGATGGATACTCCTTTCTTGCCACTGCAGCTATTGTAATAACTATCCCACTTGGAAGCATATTATTTTTTAAACGTCAATGGATGTTAAGCAGGAAGTATAACTTCATTACACCAGGTGAAATGTATTTTAAATATTATCAAAGTAATACATTAAGAGTTGTTGTTTTAATTATTGGATTATTTTTTGCTGTTCCATTTTTAGGAATAATCATGGGTTCCACTGGTAACGTTGTTGAATTTATTAGTGGAGGTGACATTACTAGAGACTCTGCAATGTGGGCCTTAACTGCTGTTGTTCTTTTTTATGTTGTATCGGGTGGCTTTAAGCCAATGGTGAGTGTCGGAGTTTTGCAATCATGGTTATTTTTTGTGCTTTTTCTTACAATTGGTATCGGCGCTTTTAACTTTCTTGGTGGATTAGACTTTTTTGAGGATTTATCTATTGCAAACAGTTTTATTTCTTTAGGAGCTTGGGGAAAAACAAATGGCTATGGCGGGGGTGATATGTCTGGATATTTCAATGTTCCAGGAGTAATTCAATGGATAGCTGGAATAGGTAAAAATAACCCCTCTGGAGGTCCTTGGACTTCTGTGATGATCTTGTCTTTTACTCTTTCTTATATGGGTATTGTTCTTTCACCAACATTTTCAATGTGGAGCTACTCTGTAAAATCACCAAGATCATTTTATTTTTATCAGGTATGGGGCTCTGGGGCAGTAGTGGGTATATTTTTGTTTATTTTTGTGCCTTTGTTAGCAGTTGGTGCTCACTTACTTGGAGCTAACAATATTATTAATGCTAATGGATTTGCAATAAAACAAATCTTTCCTGAGCTAAGTTTGCAAAACATATCAAATTTAGTTTTAGTTTTTATAGAGAGTTTTAGTTCAATATCTCCAATCATTGTTGGATTTTTAGCAATTTGTATAATCGCTGCTCTTCAGTCAACACTTTCAGCTTTCATAATGACATCAGGAAGTATGGTTGCAAGAGATTTATACCGACCTTACATAGACTCTAAACCAACATGGAAAAGAGAATTACTAGTAGCTAGACTTGCTATGCTACTTATTAGTATTGCTGCATTATACCTTGCAACATATTTTGAAACTTCACTAATTCTCTTAGGGGGTTTAGCAATAGCATTTGGATTTCAATTATTTCCTGTTCTTCTTGGTATGTTATGGTTCCCTTGGATAACTAAAGGAGGGGCAATACTTGGTTTAATTACAGGATTATTGTTTGTAACTCTTGCAGAAACTTTTGGACAAAAATTAACAGGTAATTCACTCCCATGGGGAAGATGGCCCTTAACAATTTACTCTGGACTATGGGGATTATTTTTCAATGTAATCGTTTGCTTTTTATCATCAATATTTTCAAGCAATGATCTTGATAAAGATCATAGAAAAAGCTTTCATGATTTCTTAAACCAACATATGGGCATTCACCCCTCTAGAAAAAAAATTAAATCATTGGCATATGTCTTTTTTCTAATTTGGGCTTTTTTCTCCATAGGACCTGGTCTTATTTTCGGTAATTTAATTTTTGGAACATCTGATCAAAGTTATGATCAATGGGTGATGGGCGTGCCATCATTATGGGCTTATCAAATTATTTGGTGGGCTGCAGGTGTCTTTATGATTTGGTTCTTGGCAAATAAAATGGATTTATCGACATTGCCTAAAAAGCCGATTTTGAATGGAGATGAATATCTTTCACCTGATGATGTTGAGGAACAAGGCAATTACATAGATAGAATGGGAGGAGGGTATGGTTGGCCATTGATTTTAATTGGTTTAGCTGTGGCAACAGTAATACTTTCGGTCTACGCATTATGATGATAAAACCCATATATATGAATAAATTTAGCATTTATACGTATTCTGTTTCAGATAATGAAACAAAAAACTGCTTGAAGGGGAAACAAGATTTAAAATAATTCGATGTCTGATTACAGTTATAAACACCCGTCCAATGTTCAGCTCAACAAAGGCCACAAGCATACTGATAACTTCATAACAAAAAAATACATTCTTAAAATGCTACGTGATCCTCAAAAATTAAAATCATTAATTGAAGAACACCGTGCGACCCCAATTGGAAGAGCCGCTACAAAAGATCATGGTGTTATTCAACACAGCCAAGATCTTCAGACTTTACTTGATAAATTAAGAAGAGGTAGTAAAGAAAATGGCTTTGTTACTGTATGTTTAAGAAGACATGAAGATTATAGAATAGGAATTACAACAGGTGTTAGAGGTGAACCTGTCGAAATTTTAGAAGACTCATATTCTTCTGAAGAAGCTTGTGAGCATGCAATTTTTTTAAAAAGAATTAATAGATTACTAGAGGAGTATAGTGGAGAAGAATAATGTTAAAAATTACTGGATATAGTGATAAATATTCTGCTCACCCAGGTGAGGAAGTTAAATTTTATATCAATGCTGAAAATAATGATAGCTATGAAGTTCAACTTGTAAGATTAATTCACGGAGATACTAATCCAGAAGGTCCAGGTTACAAAGAGGCAGAAATTGATGCATCTTGTAACGGTAATTACCAAGGTAAAAATCAAAGAATACATGGTGGGTCATATATAGTGATACCCCAACATGATAATTTAAATATTGAGAGCTTCACTATGCAAGCTTATATCTTTCCCACCACGCCAGACAAAGGTAGACAAGGAATTTTTACAAAATTTAATGAAGAAGATAAAAAAGGATTTGGCTTATTTGTTGACGACCAGGGATGTTTATCAGTTGAAATAGGAGATGGTTCCCAAGTAACTAGAATATCATCTGAAAAAAAACTTCTAAGAAAAGTCTGGTATTTAGTGATTGCTACTTTTGACGCTAAAACCAGAAGACTTACACTTCATCAAGAACCAAGAGTGACATCAACCAATGGTGGTTTGGGAATGGCAATACTTAACCCTATTGAAGAAACCTCAGCTATTATTGAAACGACTAGCTCTGTTGTTCCTGCTGCAAATGACTCTCCACTTTTAATAGCAGCTTCGACACTTCATAATCGATCTGATCGACATATATCTGGAGGACACTTTAAAGAAGTTTTACATCCAATTGAATTACCAGAACAAACACTTTGCTTTAATGGAAAAATAGACCGTCCAAGACTATCAAATATTGCGCTGACCAAGGCAGAAATAGAGACATTAGCCTCAAGTTATGATGAGTGTAACACCACAGTAAGATCAACTGTTGTAGGTGCTTGGGATTTTCACGCAAATATCGGGAAAAGTATTTCATCTACAAAAATTGTTGATACTTCGCCAAATAATCACCACGGTTTCATTATTAATATGCCTAATAGAGGTATGACAGGACATAATTGGACAGCAGATGAGATGGTATTTCACCACAAACCTGAAGAATATGGAGCAATCCATTTTCATGATGATGATATCGATGACGCCAGATGGGATGTTGATTTTACTCTAAAAATTCCAGAAGGTTTAAAAAGCGGAGTTTATGCTACAAGACTCAGAGTTGACGGAAGAGAAGAATCTGAATTTGAAGATTACATTCCTTTTTGTGTTAAGCCACCTAAAGGCACAGCTACAGCAAAAGTATTGTTCCTTCTCCCAACAAATAGTTATATGGCTTACTCAAATGACAACCTTGGAACTAACTCGGTGGTGGCACAGTTATTAGCAGGTAAAGTGCCAGTCTTAGAACCAGCAGACTTATATCTAAATGAGCACAGAGAATATGGACTATCAACTTATTCTCTTCACTCTGATGGCCACGGTGTATCAATATCATCAAGATTGAGACCTATATTAAATATGAGGCCAAAATACAGACATTGGCTATCACCATCATTGTGGCAGCTGAATGCTGATTTACATTTGACGGACTGGCTTGAAGAAAAAGGTTTTGATTTTGACGTACTAACAGACGAAGATCTTGAACACGAAGGAATTAATTTACTTAACAGATATAAAGTAGTGTTAACCGGAAGCCATCCTGAGTACTCATCAGAAAAATATATGGATGCACTTGAGTCTTATCAAATGCAGGGTGGAAGATGTTTTTACCTAGGTTCCGATGGTTTTTATTGGATCAGCGAATACCATCCTGATAATTCAAACATAACAGAAGTTAGAAAAGGTGAGGCTGGGACAAGGGCGTGGACCTCTAATCCTGGAGAATACAATAATGCATTTGACGGTAAATACGGGGGTATGTGGAGAGCAAGAGGAAGAATACCATCTAAGGTATGTGGACTAACCTTTACATCATATGGTTTTGATGTTTCCTCATATTACAAACGAGAAGAGGATAGTTTCAAACCTGAGTGCTCTTGGATATTTGAAGGAATTGGAGCTGATGAAGTTATTGGGGATTTTGGTCTTGTTGGAGGTGGTGCAGCAGGATTAGAACTAGATCGTTATGATTTAGAGTTTGGTACCCCACATAATGCCTATTATCTGGCTAGATCACAGGACCATTCAAATATGATGCTTCAAGTTAATGAAGAGATACATTTTGCCGTAAGAGGTTATTATGGCGGAGGACACGAAAACCCAATGGTGCGTGCAGATATGATTTATTACAAAACACCAAATAATGGAGCTATGTTTGCACCTGGCTCACTTGCATGGTGCGGAAGTCTTTCACATAATAACTATAACAATAACGTCTCTAAAATTATGGAAAATACTCTTAAAGGTTTTTTAAAAGATGGACCGTTACCGTAAAGTGAAAAAAGAAAATATGCAGGAAATACCATGGGGTAAAGAAACTCTTGGTGCGCTAGATACTCCCTTAAACGAATTAGAAAAGAAAGCTCTTCAAAATTTAGATGTAGACAAACTAAACGACATGGCAGAGTGTTTGTTTGCTCTTAATAATCGACATTATGGACCAATTCCAGGAACGTACATGGTTATGTGTATCGAACCCAATAAAACTTGGTGTGTGGGCCAACTTAGTGCTGATAGAGCTAAACCATTTGTGCTCTTTCCTGATCTAGTTTTTAACTCTGTTAAAGAAGCAACCGAAGCTGCTGAAGCTCTCAAGGCTGAAAAAGCTGAGGGCGTACCTTGTAGAAATATTTAAAGACATGGCTAAAGCCAATGTCATGATTGATAATCAAAAAACACGTGTTACAGAATGGTCATTTGAAGTTGGTGATGAGACTGGTCAACATGTCCATGAATATGACTATGTCGTAGTACCCTTACTTGATGGGGAGCTTAAAATTGTGAACCATGATGGACAAGAAACAATATCAAAACTAACTAAAGGCGGCTCTTACTTTCGAGAAAAAGGAGTTAACCACAACGTTTTAAATAACAATGATTTTATTTACAAATTTATTGAGATAGAATTTAAATAAGAAAAAATGAGTGAAAGTTATAAGAAATCTGATTTAGATCAATTTGATAAAATCATTGCTAACAAAAAAACTGACCTAAAAAAAGATGAATATTCTATTAAAGATGCTATAGAAAAATCCAAACAAGAACATCGACATCTAACTAACTCTCAAGCCTCTTCTGATACAAAGCTATATATGTTTCAAACTGGCGTTTTAAAAACAAAAATGAAATATATTAAAATGAACCAATCAAACGAGGACTTCGAAATTCCAGTACCATGGTTTTTAATTAGGCACCCAAAAGGTGATGTTGTTATTGACGGTGGAAATGCAAAAGAAGTAAGTGAGGATAAGCATGCTCACTGGGGCTCAGTAGTTGCAGCTTATGACCCAATCATGGGAAAAAGCGAAAACTGTATTGATCAACTAAACTCTATTGGTGTAAACCCAGCAGGCATTAGGTATGTCCTGCATTCTCATCTTCACCTCGATCATTCAGGTGGTGTTGGAAGGTTTCCAAACGCAACACACATAGTTCAGCAAAAGGAATATGATTATGCTTTCAATCCTGACTGGTTTTCAAAACCTGCCTATATTAGAAAAGATTTTGATAAGCCAGGAATAAACTGGAAATTTCTAAAAGATAAAAATGATGATTTTTATGATTTATATGGAGATGGATCGATAATACTAATTTTTACTCCCGGACACGCACCAGGACATCAATCCTTCTTGGTTAATTTAACTAATTCCGGATACGTTCTTTTAACTATTGATGCTGCATACACAATGGATCATTGGAATAACTTAACGCTTCCTGGTCTAGTTTGTTCAGCTGTAGATGTTGTAAATTCTGTTAAAAAATTAAAAAAGGTTGCAAAAGAAAAAGATGCCTTGATTGTTACAGGTCATGATCCTCATGCTTGGCAAGAGTTTAAAAAAGCTCCAATGTTTTATTATGATTAATTAATGTCTGACTATTTTAAAGATATTCCATCGATTAAATTTGAAGGTAAAGACTCTAAAAACCCTCTCGCGTTTAAATACTATCAATCAGATAGAAAAATTTTAGGAAAAACACTCGAAGAACATCTACGTATGGCAGTATGTTACTGGCATACATTTAACTGGCCGGGTGGAGATCCTTTTGGAGGCCAGACTTTTCTTCGTCCATGGATGGAGTCTGGGGATAAATTAGAGCAAGCAAAAGATAAACTAAATAATGCTTTTACTTTTTTTGAAAAATTAGGAATCCCTTTTTTTTGTTTTCACGATGTCGACGTAGCTCCTGAAGGAGATAATTTTTCAGAAACAGAGAAGTTACAAAAAACCATAGTTGATGAAATTTCAAAAAAATTAGAAACTAGTAAGGTTAAACTTCTTTGGGGAACTGCTAATCTTTTTAGTCATCGAAGGTATATGTCAGGAGCTGCCACTAATCCTGATCCTGAAGTTTTTCAATATGCTGCTGCTCAAGTGAAGATGTGTTTAGAAAATACTCAATTTCTTGGGGGCCAAAACTATGTTTTATGGGGAGGTAGAGAGGGTTATGAAACAATTCTCAATACGAATATGAAACAAGAATATGATCAGCTAGGTAGATTTTTGAACATGGTAGCTGAACATAAGCATAAAATTGGTTTCAAAGGTTTACTTTTGATTGAACCTAAACCTCATGAACCAACTAAACACCAGTATGATTTTGACTCTGCAAATGTTTTTGCGTTCCTTCAAAAATACGGTCTCGAGAAAGAATTCAAACTAAATATTGAGCAAAATCACGCTATTTTGGCTAAACACTCTTTTGAACATGAGATAGCCTACGCTCTTTCCAATAATATTCTTGGGAGTATTGACATTAATAGAGGTGATTATTTAGTCGGATGGGATACTGACCAATTCCCAAACAATGTTGAAGAACTTGTATTGCCTTTTTATTACATTTTTAAGAACGGGGGTTTTTCATCAGGGGGGCTTAACATGGACGCTAAGATTAGAAGACAATCCATTGACCCAGAGGATCTTTTTTATGCTCACATTGGCTCCATGGATACATGTGCTAGAACGCTTATTGCTGTTGAAAAAATGATAAACGATGGAAGCTATGAAACTTTTTTAAAACAAAGATATGAGTCTTGGAATGAAAATTCTGAACTGATGAATAAATTATCATTAGAGGATATTCATAATAAAGTCATTAAGGAAAATATTAATCCAGATCCTAAATCTGGTAGACAAGAATATCTTGAAAATCTAATCAACTCATTTGTTGAGTAAAACTATGAAAGTAAATATATTTTTATTTGACTTGGGTAATGTTTTTTTTGACTGGAGCCCGCATCATGTGTTTAAAAAAATAATACTTGATGATAATAAATTAAATTATTTCATAAATGAAATAGCATTTCCTCATCTTGATACAAGGTGCGATGCTGGTGTAAAAATAGATATTGCTGTTTCCGAGGCTGTTCAAAAGTTTCCAGACTATGAGAAAGAAATTAAACTTTATTATCCAAATCATAGAAATATGGTTAATGGTTCCTACCAAGATTCTATTGATATTTTTAAAAAGATTAAATCTCTGGGGCACCCATGTTATGTATTGTCTAATTGGTCAGATGAAACTTATGAAGGTATGGAAGATCAATACCCTTTTTTAAAAGAATTTGATGGTAAAATTATTTCTGGAAGAGAATTCTTAGTAAAGCCTGACCCAAAAATATATGAACTAGCTATTTCAAGGTTTGATTTAGTCAGTTCTGAAACTCTTTTTATAGATGATCGTGAAGAAAATATCGAAGCTGCAAAAGAATTAGGTTTTCAAACAATTCATTTAACAGATCCATCTTTAATAAAATCAGAAATCAGTAAATATTTATTTGTTTAAATTAGACAATAAAATCGGGCTAGGCTTGGCCTCTTTAGGTAGGCCTGGTTACATTAATATAGGTCACGATGGTGATCTTGGACCCAATAAAACGAGAGAAAATATGCAAACACACTGTCATGATGTATTAGACTATGCCTATAGCAATGGAATAAAATATTTTGACGTAGCAAGAGTGTACGGAGAGTCCGAACAATTTTTATCAAACTGGATTAGAAAACAATCGCAGTTTGATGGATTTGTTGGTTCCAAATGGGGCTATGAATATCTAGCTAATTGGGAGGTAGATGCTAAAACCCATGAGAGAAAAGACCATTCTTTAAAATTTTTAAAAGAACAATGGATTGAAACAAGATTAAATTTGGGAAAAAGCATAGATCTATATCAAATTCATTCTGTTACAAATGATAGTCCTGTTTTAGACGACCCTACAGTATTAAAAGAACTTGAGGAGATGAAAAAAAAAGGAATTGAGATAGGAATTTCTACTAGTGGACCAGATCAGGAAATAACAATAGAAAAATTTTTGAAAATTAATGAAAAGACTAAATTATTCACTTTTCTTCAAACAACTATTAATATTTTTGATCAATCTTGCACAGCAATCTTAAAAAATGCTTCAGAAAATAAAATTAATATCATAGCGAAAGAAATTTTTTCAAATGGAAGACTTACTAATGCTAATAAAAAATTTCATCAAAATGAATTAATTGAATTAGTCACTATAGCAAAGAGTGTTAATTTAAACTTAGAAGAATTGTCTTACTTGTGGGTCTATCAATTACCATTTATTAAAATCTGTCTTACTGGTGCCTCTACAATCACTCAGCTTGATACAAACTTAAAGTGTATTAAAAAAAAAGAAGTGGAAATTCCATCTTTAGAATCGTTTGCTTTGTCTACAGAGGATTACTGGTCAACTCGAAAATTATTAAACTGGAACTAACTAAAAGTTTACCCAGCTTGAATTTGACGAGCTGGATGCGATGGATCTCTCTATAAATTTAATACCCTCAAGACCATCCTCTACGCTTGGGAATTGATGATTATCGGGGTTAAATGTACCATTTTTCTTATCTATTAACGCGTTCGCAACATCTGTATAGATATTAGCAAATCCCTCTAAATATCCTTCAGGATGTCCAGGAGGAATACGAGTTACTTCATTAGATACATCGAGTGCACCCGCTCCACCTCTTGTAATTTTTTGTTTAGGTTCTCCATATTTTGTAAAAAAAAGATAGTTAGGGTCTTCTTGACACCATTCAAGTCCTGCTTTTTCACCATAAATTCTAATTTGCAAATGATTTTCATTTCCTGGTGCTATTTGAGAGGACCATATCGTTCCCTTAGCACCTTCTTTAAAACGAAGAGAAATTTGTGCGTTATCATCTAAATTTCTTCCAGGAACAAAAGATGTTAATTCAGCTGAGATCTCTTGTGTATCAAGACCAGTGACATATCTAATTAAGTTATAAGCATGGGTGCCTATATCACCAATGCATCCTCCAGCCCCTGATTGACTGGGGTCAGTTCTCCAAGACGCTTGTTTGTTTCCCCCATCATTTATTTTATTTTCTAGATCTTCAGTTAACCAATCTTGAGCGTACTCAGCTTGAATAACTCTAATTTTTCCAAGATCTCCATTATGACATAATGCTCTGGCATTACGTATCATTGGGTAACCAGTGTAATTGTGAGTCAGAGCGAATAATACATCATTATCTTGTTTACTTTGAACAAGCTCCTCACATTGTCTTAGGTTCATCGCTAGGGGCTTGTCACAAATAATGTTAAATCCTTTGTTCATGAAAGCCATAGCAATAGGATGATGCATATGGTTAGGAGTAACGATGGCAACGGCATCGATTTTATCCTCTCTAGAACTCTCTGCCTCAATCATTTCATTGAAATTTTTATAATTTCTGTCGTCATCAATTCCAATTTCTTGACCGGAAGTGATAGCTTTTTCCGCATTTGAGGAAAATGCCCCAGCTAAAAGCTCATATCTATCATCAATTCTCGAGGCAATTCTGTGTACAGCCCCAATGAAGGCTCCATGACCACCACCCACCATTCCTAGTCTAATTTTACGAGGCATTTTTATTCAATTCCTAACATTTTTTTGTTAGCTGTTTCATCTGTTCCTGAGTCGGCAAAATCATCAAATGCTTTTTCGGTTACTCTAATCATATGATTTTTAATAAATTGAGATCCCTCTCTGGCGCCATCCTCTGGATGTTTGAGAGCGCATTCCCACTCTAAAACAGCCCATCCCTCAAATCCATAAGTAGTCAATTTTGAAAAAATAGATTTAAAATCTACCTGCCCATCCCCTAGAGATCTAAAACGACCAGCTCTATCTTTCCACGGTTGAAAACCACTATATACACCTTGTCTTCCAGTGGGATTTAGTTCTGCATCTTTTACGTGAAACATTTTTATTTTTTCATGATAAATATCTATATTTTGTAAATAGTCCAAATGTTGCAGCACATAATGACTAGGATCATACAACATGTTACATCGATGATGATTTCCCACACGCTCTAAAAACATTTCAAATGTAATGCCATCATGTAAATCCTCACAAGGATGAATTTCATAACACAAGTTAATTCCACACTCATCAAACTGATCAAGTATTGGTTTCCATCTGCTTGCAAGCTCATCAAAAGCTGTTTCAATTAATCCGGCAGGTCTTTGAGGCCATGGATAGACATAAGGCCAAGCTAAAGCACCTGAAAATGTAACGTGATCAGTCAGTCCCAAATTTTTTGAAGCTTTGGCTGCCATCATGAGTTGCTCGACTGCCCATCTTTGTCTTTCTTGTGGATTTCCTCTTACTTCAGCAGCAGCAAACCCATCAAAAGCAGTATCGTAAGTTGGGTGAACAGCTACAAGCTGGCCTTGAAGGTGTGTTGACAATTCAGTCAATGTCAAATTAAATTTTGATAACGTGCCCTTAACCTCATCACAGTAATCTTTACTTTCGGATGCTTTTTTTAAATCAAATAATCTATTATCCCAACTAGGTATCTGGACTCCAATATAACCCAATTCACTAGCCCACTTAGAAATATTCTCTAAACTATTGAAAGGAGCTTCGTCTCCTGCAAATTGAGCTAAAAATATAGCTGGACCTTTAATTCCCGTCATTCACTAATCCCCCAAGTCATATTATTACAGTATATTGTTTTTTTAAATAGCTTAAAAGCAATGTAAAATCAGCATTTATCATTAACTAAAAAATTAGTATAATTTAAAAATTAGTTATTGAACTTAGGAGGAAATAACATGAAGAAAATACTATCTGTATTTCTAGTTCCTGTTTTTGCCTTACTTTTTTCTTTAAATGCAAAATCAGAGTCCTTGACTCTTGGTTGGGCCGCCTGGGATCCAGCTAATGCACTTCAAGAATTAAGTAAAGAGTTTACTGCAGAGACGGGTGTCGAAATGAACTTCGAATTTGTGCCATGGCCAAATTTCGCAGAGAGAATGTTAAATGAATTAAACAACCAAGGTAAAACATTTGATTTGTTAATCGGAGACTCTCAATGGATTGGACAAGGTGCTGAATATGGTCACTATGTGAAGTTAAATGATTTCTTTGATGCTAATGGCATTTCAATGGATGATTTTAACCCTGCAACTGTTTACGCATATTCCACATGGCCTAAAGGTACACCAAACTATTATGCCTTACCAGCAATGGGTGATGCTTTAGCTTGGGCTTACAGAAAAGATTGGTTTGATAGACCAGAACTACAAGCAGAGTTCAAAGGTAAACACGGTTATGATCTAGGTGTTCCAAAGACTTGGGATGAACTTTATGATATGTGTACTTTCTTCCAAGGAAGAGAAATTGACGGCCAAGTAAGATATGGTGCTGCAATTAACACAGAGCGTGGCTCTGAAGGTATCACTATGGGTGTTACAGCAGCTATGTATGCGTGGGGAATGGAATACGAAAATCCAGATAAACCTTATGATATGGATGGCTACTTCAACTCCGATGCATCAGTTGAAGCTGTTGAATTCTACAGAAAGATGTACGAAGATTGTGCACCTCCAGGACACTCAGATGCTTACATGGTTGCAAATCTTGACGCTTATAAATCAGGACAAGTTGCATTCCAAATGAACTGGTATGCTTTCTGGCCTGGTGTTTCAAAAGAAGACAGCGACGGAAGAGTTTCTGGTTTCTTTGCAAACCCATGTCAAAATGTATGCGCGGCTACACTTGGAGGACAGGGTATTTCTGTTGTAAAATACTCTGATAAACAAGATCTAGCTTTGGAATATATGAAGTGGTTTGCAAAACCTGATATTCAGCAAAAATGGTGGGATTTAGGTGGATATTCATGTCATATGGATGTTCTAGGATCTCCTGATTTTGTTGACTCCGCTGTATATGCTCAAGGTTTCTTAGACTCAATGGGTATAGTCAAAGACTTTTGGCAAGAACCAACATTTGTTGAGTTGATGCTACCTATGCAGGAGAGAATTCATGACTATGTTGTGAATGGAAAAGGCTCTGCAAAAGAAGCACTTGACAAAATAATTGACGATTGGACTGAAGTCTTCGAAGACGACGGTAAAATTTAATCAGTAAATATATTTTTTAGGGTGGGTTTATTCCCACCCTTTCACCCATACCTAAATTAGAAATATGAAAAGCGCTGTTAAAAAGTTTAAGGGATTGTCCGATAAGGCAATTGCTTGGATTTTTATAGCACCGACATTAATTTTACTTCTAGCTATAAACATTTATCCACTCATATATGCCATAAGAATGTCTTTTACAAACTTCTATGCAAACAAGATTGGAAGAGAAGTAAAATTTGTTGGATTAAAAAATTACAAAAAAATTTTAGGAAAAGAAGAGATTTGGGAAAAGATGCAAATAACTGCCCATTTTGTTTGTTGGACATTAGTTATTCAAGCCTTGATTGGTTTAGGATTAGCATTGCTTCTAAATAAAAAATTTAAAGGTAATGAACTATTAACAACACTTATAGTCTTACCTATGATGTTATCACCTGCAGTTGTTGGAGTATTTTGGACGTACTTATATAACCCACAAGTTGGATTATTTAATTACGTTGTGAACTTTTTTTACGATTTTGGTATTTTTGATATGATTGGCTCAAGTACATTGGCTCCATGGTCTATTGTCATTGTTGATACATGGATGTGGACACCCTTTACGATGCTTATATGTCTTGCCGGTTTAAGATCAATTCCTAACTACCTTTATGAAGCAGCAGAAGTAGACAGAGCTAGCAAATGGCAGCAATTTATTCATATCACCTTACCTTCTGTTCTCCCTTTTTTATTACTTGCCCTTCTTTTCAGAGGTATTGAAAATTTCAAAATGTTCGATTTAGTTGCTGAACTCACTTCCGGTGGTCCTGGATCGGCAACAGAGTTGGCATCAATAAATTTAAAACGAGAGGCATTTGAGAAATGGAAGACGGGATATAGCTCAGCATTTGCGGTTATATTGTTTGTAACAATATTCGGTTTTGGAAACGTCTATGTGAAAGTGATGAATAAAATTAAGGATAGATGATGGATACTTCAAGATCACCCTCAGAAGCTAGCGGATTTTCACGAAAATTAGCAGCCACAATTATTATTGTGTATATGGTTGTTACACTTATTCCAATCTCCTGGATGGTAGCAACAAGCTTTAAAAGTGTTGATAGTGCTATCTCATATCCTCCTGAGGTTTTTTTTGAGCCATCATTAGAAGGCTATGTTAATCTTTTTACAAACCGTTCAAGACAACCTAAGGATTATTTAGACACTCTTCCCCCGCCTGATACCTGGTACGAGGAATTAGTCAGAAGTAGAGAGATGGTAATAACAGGACCTTCTAAATTCTTACCAAGATATTCTAATTCTTTAATTATCGGATTTGGAGCTACATTCTTTTCTGTATTTTTAGGTTCCCTTGCAGCATATGCATTGTCAAGATTTAAAGTTCCTTTAAAAGATGACTTATTATTTTTTATTTTGTCGACAAGAATGTTTCCTCCCATAGCTGTGGCTGTTCCAATTTTCATTATGTATAGGAAACTTGGTTTAGGAGATACCCATGTAGGAATGATAATTTTATATACGGTTGTAAACTTAAGTTTATCTGTATGGTTATTAAAAGGGTTCATGGATGAAATACCAAGAGAGTATGAAGAGGCAGCTATGATTGATGGATATTCTCGAATGCAGGCATTTTTCAAGGTAGTGCTTCCACAGGCAACCACAGGTATTGCCGCCACTGCCATTTTTTGCATGATTTTTTCTTGGAATGAATATGCATTTGCCGTTTTACTTACACAATTTAATGCCCAAACAGCTCCACCATTCATTCCTACTATAATAGGAGAGGGAGGTTTAGACTGGCCCGCTATTGGAGCAGGCACAACTTTGTTTTTAATACCTGTAATGATATTTACTGTGGTGCTAAGAAAACATTTACTCAGAGGTATAACATTTGGAGCAGTAAGAAAATAATGAGTGAGAAAAAAAGTTTATTAAGAAGAATATTCAGAAGATCTATTTGGGAGAATGCATCTACTGTTTTGATTTTGGTGGGTGTTTTTATGTTAATGCAACCTTTTGCAATGTGGATGTATACCTATTCCTTTATTGTAATTCTTATTGGGACCATAGGATTTGTTATCACAAGTCATTTTCCAGATTAGCCATGGCAGAGATAGAAATTAAAAATTTACATAAATCTTTTGGTGACTTTGTTGCAGTAAAAAACTCTAATCTTGTAATTGAAAATAAAGAATTCTTTGTGCTATTAGGTCCCTCAGGTTGTGGGAAAACGACAACTCTAAGGATGATAGCAGGATTAGAACTACCAACCTCAGGAAACATATTACTTGATAAAGAGGATGTGGGTTATTTGAGAGCCTCTCAACGTGATATAGCCTTTGTTTTTCAGCTTTTTGCATTATATCCACATATGAACGTTAGAAATAATTTAGCTTTTCCTCTTAAAATGCAAAAGTTTTCCAAAACAGAGGTTGATGCAAAGGTTATGGAAGCAGCAAAGCTATTAAGAATTGATCATTTATTAAAATCAAAAGTATCCTCATTAGCTGGAGGAGATCGTCAACGAGTTGCTTTAGGTAGAGCGCTTGTTCGAAGACCTAAAGCATTTTTAATGGATGAGCCTTTAGGCACACTTGATGCTGAATTTAGAGAATTAATGTGTTTAGAACTACGAAAACTTCATGATGATATAGATGCCACTACAGTTTACGTAACACATGACCAACAAGAAGCAATGTCAATGGCAGATCGAATAGCAGTAATGAATGAAGGAGAGGTTTTACAAGCTGACTCCCCAAAAATTATTTATAATAAGCCAAAAACTAAATTTGTAGCCAATTTTATTGGATCACCGGGTATGAATTTTATCCCAATTAAAGAAAAAATTACTCCAAATCAATCAAGTATCAAATTACTAGACTCATCTTTAAAAATACCTGAACAAAGAGAAGGCACAAATTCAAATGAGAATTTTTTAGGAGTAAGACCAGAAAATTTAAGGTTAGTATCCGAAAATGGAGTAAAAGGAAATATCTTTGGTGTTGAGTATTTAGGTTCTAGAAAAATACTTACTGTTGAAACTCAACTAGGAAATATAAAGATAAGAGTAGATAGTGACACGAAAGTTAAAATTAATGAGCAAATTCAATTTGATACATTGAATAATAATCAAATAATTTTTGATGGTTCAAATGATATGGCACTTCAAAGTGAGTTTATGAGTTAATGTCTAAAGTAGAATTAAAAAATATTACAAAAATATACGATAAAACAATCAAAGCTTTAGATGACATAAGCTTTACAGTAAAAGATGGCGAGTTTTTTATTTTACTAGGACCAACAGGTGCGGGGAAGACAACAACGCTTAGATCAATTGCAGGTCTTGAAAAAATAGATCAAGGAAAAATTTTTTTTGATGATGAGGATGTTACCGAGGCTCAGCCAGCCGCAAGGGACACAGCGTTTGTCTTTCAACAGTATTCCTTATATCCACACTACAAAGTATATGATAATTTAGCTTTCCCACTTCGATCTCCTTTAAGAAAAGTCCCCGAGTCTGAAATAAATGAAAAAGTCACAAAAATAGCGGAAATGTTGAAGATTTCTGGAAAATTAAATAACAAAGCAACAGAGTTATCGGGTGGCGAAATGCAAAGAGTTGCAATTGGTAGAGCTTTGGTTAGAAATCCAAGCATTTATTTGATGGACGAACCACTATCTTCTCTAGATGCAAAACTTCGTGAAAGCTTAAGAGTAGAATTAAAAAAAATTCAGTTAAACTTAGGCTCAACTATTCTTTATGTAACTCACGATCAAGCTGAGGCCACAACTATGGCTGATCAAATTGGTGTTTTGGAAAATGGAAAGATAGCCCAGATAGGAACACCTGAAGAAATATATAATAATCCTAATTCTATTTATGTAGCAAATAGACTAGGATCCCCTAAGATTAATATTTTAGATAAAACTTCAATTAATACCTCATCACCAAATCAGGCAAGTCAATTAGGATTAAGACCTGAACATATTAAATTAGGTCAAGGAGAGCTTATTGGTTCTATTAAAACAATTGAGTCCTTAGGAGCTGAAACAGTAGTGGAATTAGAATATAATGGTTTAGAAATTTTATCTTTATATCAAGGATTATTTCAAGGAGTACGTGGAGATGAAATAAATTTTGCCATCGATAATAGTAAAGTTTTATTTTTTAATGACAAAGGAGTGAGTGTTCAATGAGTGTAGATTTTCTTATTGAAACTGCAAAAAAAATTCAAGTTGTCATTAATGATAATTCCTCTGAAATTGAAAAATTAGATCAAGAAATAGGTGATGGCGATCATATTTTTAATGTTCAAAGAGGAATTAAACTCGTTATAGAATTAGAACCAATTATAAAAGATTTAATAATGTCTAAGGCATTAAATCAAATTGCGATGAAGGTCCTTTCTGGCATAGGTGGTTCATCAGGAGCATTATTTGGAACGTTATTTATGACTATGGCTAAAGGTAATGCTATTGATGAGGGTGTTGATTATAAAAAAGCTATAGAAATTTTTGCAGAGGGTGTGGAAGCTGTCAAACAAAGAGGTAAAGCTGATGTGGGAGAAAAAACAATGATGGACGTTTTAATACCTGTCTCTAATTGCCTCAAAAAAGGTGTTGAAGATGACAAAGATCTTAAAGAAATACTAAAAGAGGCCGTAGAAGTAGCGGAAAAAGGGATGTTTTCGACAAAAGATCTCTTGGCTACTAAAGGTAGAGCTTCTTTTTTAGGGGAGCGAGCAAAGGGCCATATTGATCCTGGCGCCCGGTCTTCACAATTAATGATAAAAACTGTCTGTGAGTCAGTTATAAATAGTTAGGAGGAAACTATGAAAAAATTTATGAATTCAGCAGATGACTTTTTAAAGGAGAGCCTACAAGGTTTTGGTGCTGCACACCAAGACATTGTTAGTTGTCATTACGATCCCAACTTCATCACCAGAGCCACTCCCACAAAAGAGGGAAAAGTAGCTTTGATAAGTGGAGGAGGTAGTGGTCACGAGCCGATGCATGGTGGATTAGTTGGACACGGAATGCTCGATGCAGCTTGCCCAGGATTTGTATTCTCATCACCGACACCAGATCAAATGTTAGCTGCTGCTGAAAAAGTAGATAGTGGAGCAGGTGTCCTTTTTATTGTTAAAAATTACTCAGGTGACGTTATGAATTTTCAAATGGCTGCTGAAATGATGCAAGGCCCCAATGAGTCTGTATTAACAAATGATGATGTTGCTGTTGAAGACTCTTCATTCACAACTGGTAGAAGAGGAGTTGCTGCGACTGTTGTTGTTGAAAAAATAGTTGGTTCTTTAGCAGAGCATGGAGGTAGTTTAAATGAGTGTAAAGCTTTAGGAGATAAGGTGAATAAAAATTCAGGATCTATGGGAGTTGCCTTCTCAAGCTGTACAGTCCCAGCAGCAGGAAAACCAAACTTTGATATTGGTGATAATGAAATGGAATTTGGGGTAGGAATTCATGGTGAGCCTGGAAGAAGAAGAGATAAAATGAAATCTGCTCAAGAAATTACAAATGAATTATTGGAAGCAATTAATGAGGATTTAAAACCCGAGGCTAACGAAAAAATATTATTATTTGTAAATGGTATGGGTGGAACTCCTCTAACAGAGTTATACCTAATTTATGATAATGCTAAAAATATGTTAGATAAAAAAAATATAAAGATTTCAAGGTCTTTGGTTGGAAATTATTGTACTTCTCTTGAAATGCAAGGAGCTTCAATTACCCTTACTAAACTAGATGAAGAACTTGTAAAGCATTGGGATTCAAATGTTCACACCGCTGCGATGCGTTGGGGAATGTAATAAAAGTTCATAAAATTTAAATAATTAATTCAAACAATTTTCATAATTGGAACTGAAAATTCTAATTATGTTTAAATATATTTTTAAAGGAATTCCCTTTTTACTCTTACTAATACCAAATTTGGTATTAGCAGAAAAATTAACCATTTTACATATCAACGACCATCATTCTCACTTAGAAGCTAACAGCAGAATGGGTTTGGATTTAGATGGTGAGTCAACTAGGACAAAATCAGGTGGGTTCCCCGCTGTTGTAACTAAGATAAAAGAACTGAGATCGGAAAACCCAAACTCACTCACTCTTCATGCTGGAGACGCAACGAATGGTACGCTGTATTTCACTTTATTTGAAGGTGAAGCAGACGCAGCTTTAATGAATGTAGTATGTTTTGATGCCTTCGTGGTGGGTAATCACGAATTTAATAATGGCGATCAAGGATTGGTAACGTTTCTTGACTACCTCAATGAGGGAAATTGTCAAACACCTGTTCTCGGAGCTAACGTTCAACCTGAAGTCGGTATTTCTCCTTTAGCCAAATCATCTAGGGATGATTACATCCAGCCTTACACCATCGTTGAGCGCAACGGAGAGAAAATTGGAATTATTGGTATTGTTATCTCTAAAAAAACTAAGATGTCCTCTAATCCTGATGACAACACAATGTTTTTAGATGAAGTATCAACAGCCCAAAAATATACTGATGAACTCAATTCTCAAGGGGTGGATCGAGTTATTTTACTCTCTCACTTTGGATATGAGAACGACCTAGCACTCGCCCAAAAGACATCTGGTATCGATATTATTGTTGGGGGTGACTCTCATAGTCTATTAGGTGACTTAAGTGACTTAGGATTAAAACCTAATGGTTCTTATCCGACCATGGTTAATGACGCCTCTGGCAACGATGTTTGTGTGGTAACTGCTTGGGAGTACTCTCAAATCGTAGGAGAACTTCACGCCGAATTTGACGGTCAGGGTAACATTACTTCCTGTATGGGAACGCCACATATGATGCTTGCTGACTCGTTTAAAAGAAAGAACGCAGATGGTGAAAGAGTAGAAATTGAGGAGGGGTACCGTGATGCTGTTTACAGTGTGATTAAAGTGAACCCATCCTTATCCATCGTTGAGCCAGATGCGGACGCCCAAGCTCTACTAGCTGGTTATTCCTCTAAAATCGATGAATTTAGCTCTAAGATCATTGGAAGTGTGAGTGAGGATCTTTGTTTAGAGAGAATTCCAGGTCAAGGAAAATCTAAAATGTGTGATCCGTCAAAAACAGCAAAGAATGGATCGGATATCTCAAATATCGTCGCCCAAGCATTTAGAGAAATGTCAAACTTAAGTGACATTGCTATACAAAATGGAGGTGGTACACGTGTAGACGTTGCAGCGGGTGATTATACCCTAGGGGATGCTTACACACTTTTACCTTTTAACAACACTATTGTAGAATTATCAATGACAGGTCAAGAAGTTAAAAATGTTCTTGAAGATGCTCTGGACTACGCTCTTTCTCCTGATGGCTCTACCGGTGCATATCCATATGCTGCGGGTCTACGATGGGATGTCGACTCCTCAAAAGCAAAGGGGGATCGAATTTCTAACTTAGAATTTAAGGGTAGATCAGATAGCTCTTGGTCATCACTGAATATGTCTCAAATGTATACAGTGGCGACGAATAATTATATTTCCAGTGGAAAAGATGGATACCTAACTTTTGGTGATATATCGAAAGAAGGACGAGTTGTGGATACCTATCTAGGTTACGCACAGTCTTTTGTCGACTACGTTAAGAAAGTAGGAACAATTAAGAAACTTCCTCTATCCGAGTATTCTACTCAATCTTTTAAGTAATTTTTAAAAAAAAAGCCTGTGATAATTTCACAGGCTTTTATATATAATTTACTTAGTTGGTAGTCTTTAATTCTGTGGCGCCAGTTTCAGATCTCCACAAAAGACCATCTTTTTTCAAACTCACCATCAATAAGGCTTCTTTGTCGCCCGATTTATATGTATTAAATGAATGCGTCACTAAGATATCATCATTCTCATATATACATCTGTGATTCTCTTGGACTAAGACCTCCATGAACTCTTTAAATTCCTCATCTGGCAAGTCGTCTGCGCGAGTTATTACTTTACCTGAAGAATGAAAAACAAACTGCCAATCATCATGAAAACATTCTCTATGTCCCTTTACATCTTTATTTATCCATGTTTCTCTCATTTTTGCATATAAAGTCATAATTATTCTCCTTTTATGTTTATTTAATTTTGATGATTTAAGGTTACTTGACCCACAAATGTTTCAACTGAAACCCTATTATCTTTATTAGTGTCTAGTCTTTTTTCCCTTGCTGCATCTGCATCTTTCATAGCTTTCTCATCAGGATAAATCGTAACTGCCATCAAAGTATCATCGCTAATTCGCACACCAATCAATTGACTCGCTTGCGGAAATTCAGATGGTGCATTCTGCGTATATCCTTCTGACTGTTTGTCAGCAGCCTCTTTTGAAGCCATTTTAACAGTTGTTATTCTTGCTATACTCATTTAAAGCTCCTCCTTTATCTTGAACTGAATTATCTAACTAATATTTCAATATTACATTCTCATATCACTTTTACTAAATATTTAATTTCATGATTAACTTGAGCATTTTGCATATCATAAAGTTATAATTATAATTATACTCTAACATATTAAGTTATTTCTATATGAAAGGAGTAGATTTATGAGAATTAACAAAGGTGATAAAATAGAAGATATAGAATTACCTGACTCTTACGGAAACATCTTTAAACTTTCTAGTACAAAAGGTAAAAAAGTATTATTAACTTTTTATAGACACGCTTCTTGTGCTGTGTGTAATTTAAGAATTAACGAGTTTGTAAAAAAATATCAAGAATTTGGAAATAACTTTACAATGGTAGGGATTTTTCATGCACCAGTTGATTTTTTAAAGAAAAATATGGATAGACATAATTTGCCATTTACTGTTCTTGCAGATGAAAGTTTCAAATATTTTATAAAGTATGATGTTGAGAGATCTTACGGAAAACTTTTTTCTGCTTTTATTTTTAAAGTTCATAAATTTTTTTTAGCAGGAATAAAAGGTTATTTACCTGTTCAGTTTAAAGGGTATGTAGATATTGTTCCAGTTGATGTTCTAATTAACGAGAATGGGGTCGTTGAGGATGTGTATTATGGAAAAAGTGATATTGCTGATCACATGCCTTTCGATAAAATTAAGGCTTTTTCAATAGCCTAAAATTTTAATAATCAGTTATAAAAATAGATTGCAAAACCAAGTATAAATATTCCTATCAGAAAATAACTAATTGCAGATTTTTTAAAATATATTTCCGATCTAAAAATAATATTAAAGATTTTGTATGATGCATAAACTATAAATGCAATAATTAATAAAGTTATTAGCCAAGTCCCTAAAAATTCTAGCGAAAAAAGTTTATCTAAAACACCTTCGTTCATTATAAAATAATATATTAATAAATTTTTGAACCAAGACCCTTTGCCGTGACAAAAAAGGATTATTTTAAATAAACAAATAAATTCTATTGATTAATTGTCTTTAGATTAACAAAGGTAATGGTGGAGCCAAGGGGGATCGAACCCCTGACCTCTACGCTGCCAGCGTAGCGCTCTCCCAGCTGAGCTATGGCCCCAAGTCGATTTAGCGAGAGAACTCACCGATAATCTGACATTGATTCTAGGAAATTAATGAATCCATAGCAATATTTTTATTATTTTGTGATACCTCTAGCTAAGCAACTTGCAGAGAGGCTATATATACCTTATGTAAATGCAGTCATGCTAAAAACTAAAATTTAGTTTTGAAAGTACTTATAACTTTCATTCAGACTTTAATTTTGCTTGATCCTCTAAATATTGTGCAAGAAGTCTAGCATGTGCTCCTTTAGCTTCGGTAAATGCATCATCTATAATCTCACAAAAATGACTATTATAAATATAACCAAAAGTTTTTAACTCTAAGCTAGCTCTGTCTATATAAAAATAATTTCTTTCTGTTAAATCAGGTAAATCAAAATTAATATTCAAATCATCAACTGTATAATTTCCATCAAATTTATTTAATTCCGGACCTTTATCAGTCATTTTAATACGGAATGCATCTACTATATAATTTTCTCCCCCATATATTTTTAACCACCAAGCATGTCTATTAACAAGTGGATAGTCACCTATTTGAACATGGGGTTCTAGTAAACAAAATAAACTTGTGTCTTTCTCTGGATGTGTGTCTCCCCAACTCAAAGTTGGGATTAATAACAATATGGTTAAGAGGATTTCTTTAAACAGTTGGATTAGCCCCTTACTTAAATTGTGTCGAGTAGGTGGCTTTTTTCATGCTCCAACAATTTTATAAAATTATTTTTTCATTGCGTTAAACGCACTTAAAGTGTCATCATAGGCTACAAACTTAAACAACTTATCATCTTTTACTTCCATGTAGTGGCCAAAAAGTGTATCCATACCGTCAGCAGTTGCTTTTGCATTTACAAAAACTTTATCACCTTCGCTGATCATCGACTCTACGGTAAGATGAAAATTGCTCCAGAGCTCAGGGACTTTCATTAATAGTTGTTGATATCCTTCTTTGTTATGAGTCCCTGAAAATGGGTGTTTATCACCTGGGTATACGAAAGTAAAATCGTCATGTACCAAATTCATGAAGCTTTCCATGTCACCTTTTGCAAAGAGGTCATAACCTTGTTGTACTAATTCTTTTGAGTCCATAATTTATCCTTCCCTATTAAAGTTTATAACATGTCACACAAAAATTAATTATTACAAATAACTAATAAATAAATTAATAATTTTAATTAATAGATAAGTATAAATACAATCGAAGACAACTAATTGTTCACCAAACTCAAACTAGGGATTAATAACAATAGGGCTAAGAGAGTTTTCATTTCTCAAAAACATCAGTAGCATCACTAAATAAATTTTTCTTTTCTAATGTAACCCACTTTAGTTGTTTTAAAATATTTGAAAGGAACATTTAGATCTTCAATTGCTTTAATTGTTTCATCAGTAATATTGCCATAAACTTCTATTTCAAATTTATCTGCTATTTCTTGATGCTTTTCTACATAGTCTTGAACGGGAGGGTTGTTGATGTGATGTATCATCGCTTCACTTGTACGGTAGACTTCACTCCAAGTAAATTCTAAAGAGTCTGATGGATCTTGATCAAAAGTATGAATTAGCATATCTGGTTCTGAAGCGTTAACAGCGTCGTCAGCTTCTTTTGCTATTTTGAGATATTCATCAACCTTTCCTTCTTTGACACGTATTCTAGCTATTAAAATAAAAGGATTAGACATATAGGGGGTTTTTTTTATAATCCAACAAATTTTTTATAAGATTATTTTTTCATAGCATTGAACATACTTAAGGTGTCATCATAAGCTATAAACTTTGACATTTTACCATCTTTAACTTCCATGTAGTGTCCAAAAATTGTATCCATGCCATCAGCGGTAGCTTTTGTATTCACAAAAACTTTATCACCTTCGCTAATCATTGATTCTACCGTAACTTGAAGATTACTCCAGAGCTCAGGGATTTTCGTTAATGTGCCTTGAAAACTCTCTATGTTATGAGTTCCTGAAAATGGGTGTTTATCACCCGGGTATATGAAAACGAAATCGTCATGTAACATATTCATGAAACCTTCCATATCACCTTTTCCAAAGAGGTCATAAACTTTTTGTACTATTTCTTTTGAGTCCATAATTTAACCTTTCCTATTCAAATCTATACTCAGTCCGGCATAGTTATATTAATTTTTCCTGCGTATGTACCACCATGTAAGTGAGCACCTGTAACTTTCCATTCTGAGGTACCCTTAATACCCTCAAATTTACCAGTTCCGGCCTGAATAATATTTTGTCCTCCACCTAGAGCTGGATTGAAACTTCCAGACAACATAAAAGTATCACCACTCATATCGGAAATATGACAATTTATGTTTACCCAGATAAGTGATGTGTCTTCGTTTAACATAGCTTTAGAAGTACAGTCAGATGATGTAAGTGATGGAAAAAATTCTGGTTGATTGGTGTATTGGACCACATGAACATCACGAAAATCTGCTAACACTTTACCAGATGCTAAATTTTTTGTCACACTTGGCTCTGCTTCAAGCCAACTTCCCTCAAATTCAAAACTATATTCTGCTGAAATAGAATTTGTTGCGTAAAGTAAAAAAATAGAAATAAAGAATTTTTTCATTTTTAATCTCCTTTTTTAAATATTATAAAAAATTTATTAAATTTTGATTAACTTCTTCAATGTTTTTATTGCATGATAACCATGTACCAACTGAGCTATGGCCCCGCTTTTAAAACGAGTATAGTTACATTTTTTCTAATTTATATACAACATCTACGTTATTAAATTTGGCATCAAATTCTTTAGATCTCGGATCATCAAAAATTGCATAAAATTTCTCTTCATCTGTAACATTTGCAACAACTATGACTTTTCCATCTCTAACAAAGCCCATTTCAAATCCATCCGTAAACTTCGCAATATCATCCTTAAATGATTCATATAATTTTAAATAATCTTCCTTCGTCCCATCAAAGGTGGATACAACACATATATTCATTTTATTTTTCTCCTTTATTTTATTATAAATTAGTTTTATGAATGTTAAATTAAAACTTAAGGAGGAATATATGAAAATAATTATAAGTGCAAAAATAACCGAAGGTTATCCAAAGTGGAGAGACGCTTTTGTTAGCGCAGATGGTTTAAGAGAGAAACATGGTTTGAAAGTTTTAGCTTGGGGTCATCCTAAAGGTGATGAAAATAAGGTTTACCAAGTTGTTGAAGTCGAGTCGATGGAGAAAATGCAAGAGGCTATTAAAGATCCAGAAATTGAAAATCTAAGATCAAATGCAGGTGTTGATTTTGAATCTCAAGAAGTAATTGTCTTGGAAGAGTAGAATTGTAAAAAAATTGATCATAATAATTTTTGATTAGCAATTATTTTAATAATTTGTAAGCATAAGATATAAACCAATAATACAAAATATTATTGTTAAAGATAAAGTTAATTTGAAAACTTTATTAATCAATGAAAACTCTTTTTTGTTAATATACCTCTTTTTTAATATGTAAATCGCTGCTGTGAATATTGAAAGAAACCAAAATGTATTTACAATGAATTCTGCGTTCAATTTATAATCTTTCTATCATAATTCCTGATTAAATTTTGTCGGCTTCCAGTTTTTTGGGGCAAGCTCTAAATCCTCAAATTCAAATGCTGGGGCTACTGTACAACCAATTAAACTAAACAATCCAGTTGATTTCATTGCAAACCAAGTATTCTTTTCAATAGTGAACATATACTTATTTTGAAATCCAATAGCATTTGTCTCAAATTCCTCACCGTTTTTTGATGTAAATATGTTCAAGGGACTTCCTGTATAAAAGTGTATTGTTTCGTTTTTGGTTATTCGATGCCAATGGGAATGTTCATGTTCCTCTAGCAAAAAATATATGTGACTAACATCCTTGTTTTTATAGACTTCGACGAAATGCCCTCCTTCTGGGTGGGGTATCATTTTATGATCTTCAATAAGTGATTTTACTAAGTTCATTTATTTAATGGGTATATTCTTAGATTTATTCCATAAAATTAAA
This sequence comes from uncultured Alphaproteobacteria bacterium, assembly GCA_902583235.1. GTDB lineage: Bacteria > Pseudomonadota > Alphaproteobacteria > HIMB59 > HIMB59 > HIMB59. Next base: position 63,904 of record CACHVL010000002.1, read on the forward strand.
AATAGTTATATAAAAACATTGTATTTATTATCTTTTCATACTTTTTAGGAATGTATTTCATTCTTCATCTAAAAATGTATTATAACAGTACAAATGGCAATGGAAAATTTACAAACAATATCATGCCCAAAGTGTGACTTATCTGTTTCATCAATTTGTTCTAAATGTAACAAAGAAGTTGAAGTATCTCAGCTAGCTGATGGATGTGTAGTTCAAATTACTAAATGTGTTGAATGCACTAATACACCAGTTATTAGAGATGTCTGCGTAGAAAATTAGTCAGTACTTTATAGGCACCATAAATCCTTAAATTATTCAGGTAAGATCTAAATATTACTTTGAACATAAAAAGTAGTATTGGAGAATTAAATATATGAAAATATTGAAAATACTGGATAGCGCAGAATTAATTATTGTTGATTTAGAAGTTAATTTAGGAAAGGAAGTCAGAAATGCTCCCACTTTGTGTGTCAGATATCAGGGTAAAATCATCCCTTTAAATACAGCGCATGACGGTAGACCCATCTTGATGAGAGAAGAAAATGCCCTTCCAAGTGAAAATTAAAATTATATGTTCACTGGAACTCTTTGGATAGATTTGACTATATCTCTTATTCTTTTAGCCACATTTTTTATGTGGATAATGAGAGGGGATTAAATAAAATCACTATCCTAAATGGAGATATTAACCAGCAAAGCTGAAGTTAGAGAAAAACTAAAAAACAACCCTTTACAAGCAGCCCACTTACTTAGACTTAATGGTTACGGGTCTATTAAATACATATGTGCCTGCGGTGAAACCCACGACGCAAATGGAAAAGATGTAAGCTGCAAGGGATCTGCAAAGCCATTCAAAGCTCTTCTTAAATGCGCCAATGACTTTATGACAATGATTAAAATTGAAGGATTTTTTCGAAAAAAAGCTATCTCTGAGTATGGATTTAAAGCAAGTATAATGGATTAACTATGAAGCTAATTTATATTTTAATATTTATTCCTTCACTAGTATTTGGCCAAAATATTAAATTAATATGTGAGGAAAATTCCTTAATTGATTATGTTGATGATAAATTTATAAATTTTGAAGAGTCTAACATCAGTGAATTTGAATATACTTTTAATAAAGAATTATCTTTTCTGAAAGAGAGTTATCAAGATTTAAATTATGACTACATGGGAGAGGATAAAGTGAGTTATCATTTTAGAATTGAGACTGATTTTTCTTTTAATACACTAATCCTTTATAAAAATATCTATCGCTATGAGAGAAATATTTTTTTCCCGAATAGTACTAGTGTAAAAAAAACTTTTTATGGTAATTGTAATAAATTAGATGATTTATTAGCATTTAATACTTTATAAAATTTTTACGTCTCAAATTTTCATTTACCAGCTGAACATTTGTAGCTCACACCACTTTTTAAATATTGATACAAATATCCAACATTTTTGTCTAATTCAAAAAAAACTGCATTATTTATGTCTGAATAGCCTTTGGATCCAATTTTTAAGTCAAAATCATGATCAAAAAGTATTTCAAAATGCATTTCAATTTTTTGTGAGTCCCAAATGAAAGATTTCAGAATATTATCTTTAATTTCTAATTCAATAACACTGGGAGAGGTATTTTTAATGGGAGACTTTTCAGTAATTTCATTAAATATCTTATTACAAATCAGTTCATCAGATTGTGCCTGAACACAAAAAGTAAATGTAAGAATGAATAAAATTATAAATTTCATAAGTTTTTTTTATAACAATAATGATACTTTAAAAATAATAAATGTTAGATAAATTTATCGAAATGCCCATATGGGCACATATTCTCATCAACTTATGGGGTGTACCTCTTTACTTCTTACTTATTTATTTAATTGATCAAAAAAAAATAAGACTAAACAAAAGGATCAAAAATAAACAGACGCTATTTATATACTGTATGATAATTGTGGCATTTGGATATGTTGTTTTTATGGATTAATCAGTTAAAAATTTAGAATTATGAATATTAGTTTTATATTGGCATTTATAGCAATCTTCATTGTCTCTTATTTTGTTGGTAATTATATAGCTATTGATGGAGATGAGTTAAGTAAATCTAAAAAACTCTACTATAAAATTATTTCAATTTTATCCGTATTTGTATTTCTGGGAAGTTTTGTGTTTTTTATGTTTCTTGTAAATAATGGAAACTTTGGTTCAAATATAAAAGTATTTTAAATTTATTTGTAACACAATTCAGAAAAAAGATTATTTAATTAATTTTGGCGGCAAATATTTGAGTCACTAGACAATTCTATTCTTCTAATATAATTTTTTCCTATGTCCAGTATTCATAGTTTAATGAAATATTTAACTCCATATGAGTTAGATCATATAAAATTTTTAGCTCATAACATTGAGATCCCCTATGGCGCAATCAATACCCAGTATAGAATTGATAAAAATGACGTAAAAAATCTGATGAGATTTATGCTAAATGATAATGACTATTTGAATTGGAAAAAAATTTATAATAAAAATTCTCAGCAACACTAACTGAGGCAAAATTCATATAAATACTAATGTTTTAGGCTATTTTCTGTAAAGTCCTGAGCTAATTTTTTACCTGAAAGCCAAGCATCTTGCATACTTGGACCTTCACACCAGTCACCAAAGGAATATAAACGACGATCAATAGACTCAATATATCTTTTTGACTTAATATCCCTTAAACTTTTTTTAGTATAAGAATACCTCCATCTGTGTGATTTTTTAAATACTGCACCAGCATCAGATTGAAAAGACTGTTTCATCTTATTAATCACATAATCTTCGAGCACATAGTTTTCTATATTATAATATTCTTTAGTCCACTCTGCTCTCATATTTATAACCCAGCACTCCTCATTAAAAAATTCATGTTTAAAATTCTGGTTCATTAAGAAACTTATTTCAGGTGTTAAGTGATATCCAAATTGAAATGGAACACCTAGTCGCTTATTAAAGGCCACCATGATGGTCCAAATAGCATCAAACTCGATGTCAGGCACGTCACTATAATCGATATATTTTTCTAATAGCGTCTTAGACTGTTCAAAGGGCATGCTGCAAAAAATATAATCAAATGGTCCAAATTTCTCTTCACCTGCCATTAGATAATATTCCTTATTTATAGTCTCAATACTAGTTATTTGCTTTGAAAAATAAGTTGGATAGTGAAGTGATTTATGAATGTTAATTGGAATTGATTCATTTCCCTCTTTACCCACTATAATTTCTTTATCTTCAATGGGTGAATTTTGTGAAATATTTGGGCAAAATTGCCCTTTTAAAATTTTAATCGCATCAATTTTATTTAAGTATTCATTAAGACCTATAATACCATGATCTAATTTTAAATAATGCGCGCCATGATCGAAAGCATATTGATTATGCTTTCTAGTACTTATTCTACCCCCAGGCCTCCAAGATTTTTCAAAAAAAGTTATATCCAGAGCGGGTAGGTGGTAAGCTAAAGAAAGCGCACTAAGCCCAGTTCCAATAACTGCTATCTTTTTCAATGTTATTACTTTTTTATATTTCTAGGTTTAATTTCATCGACATCTTCTACAGGACGAAGTATCGGTACATATCTTAGTCGAAGAATTATGACAGCAATAGCTACTAGGACTATGGCACCAGCTTCGTATAAAAGAAGTTCAGGATTTGAGTCTTTACCTTGAAGTATAATAAGTCTTGATAAAGCGGTAATAGCAATAAATAAGGGATAAGTCATTCTCACCCGATTAGACACATAATAAACTCTTACCATTCCGATTACCTCAACGTAGATAAATAATAAAAGTAAATCAGCTAATTCTACATATTGTACGTCTATCATTCTCAGTATTTCAAAGAGAATGGCAGTTATCGTAGCTACTAAAATGACACCAATTACTGCTTTTTCTACAAAACCAACAAAATTTTCAACGGTAGACTTCATTACCACTCAACCATATCAATTTGTTTTGATTTAAGAAAGGCATTTGTCTTAGAAAAAGGTTTGCTTCCAAAAAAACCGCGATGGGCGGATAAAGGAGATGGATGAGGTGCAATTAAAATTAGATGTTTACTCGAATCAATATACTCTTTTTTTGATTGAGCATATGATCCCCACAATATGAAAACGATATTTTCTAATTCATTACTAATTACAGAAATGACTTTATTAGTAAAAATATCCCAGCCAATTTTTTGATGTGAAAGGGGTTTTGATCTCTCCACCGTTAATGTTGTATTTAACAAAAATACACCCTGTTTGGCCCAATTTTCTAGATTGCCATTATTAAAGTTAACTTCTTTTTTTAAATCATCCTGTAATTCTTTATAAATATTTATAAGAGAGGGCGGAGGTTTGACAGAGTCTGGGACAGAAAAACTAAGTCCGTGGGCTTGACCAGGGCCATGATAGGGATCTTGACCTAAAATAACTACTTTTACATTATTTAGAGGTGTTAAATTAAAAGCATTAAAAATTTGTTTTCCTGGAGGATAGTAAATAATTTTATTTTGTTTTAATTCTAAAAGTTTTTTTTTGAGATTAACCATATAGTCTTGGTCAAACTCATCTTTTAAATGATTAAGCCATGTTTCAGGGAGTTGAATGGTAGGTTTTTCCACTCAGGTGTATATTAGTTTAAGGTTGCGTCTTTACTTCGACCGTATTTTTCAAGTTTATAAATAATTTTTTCTTTAAGATCATGATTTTCTTCTAAGGCCATTACCAATGCTTGTGTGTAGAAGAAACAAGCTGCTTCAATATCAGCTTTGTCTTCAAAGTAATTTGCTGCCTCGTAGTACAAAGAGCATACTTTGTCCATCTGCTTTTTTTGAAAAGCATCAGTTATATCGTTATCTAATTGAAATGCGTCTTTCATGATTATTTTAAAATTAGCACATTTACCTAAAACACCAAGATTAAAATAAATTACTAAAAATTATCCTTTGCAGAGCGCATTTTAGCAAAAACTTCTATTGCATTTTGAGACTCATAAAGTTTCATAAATTGATCCTCATCGCACCTTAGAAATGGATTATATAGTAATTGATCTGAGAGCATTGTAGGTATTGTTGGGCGGAGTTCTTTTTCTTGATGTGAGACCCACTTAGAATAATGTTGAAGTTCCTTGTTAGTAGGATCAATGCTCAAAGCAAAATTAACATTTGCCAAAGTATATTCATGCCCACAATATATTTTTGTATCCTTTGGTAATTGTTTGATTTTGCACAAACTGTCCCAAAAAACTTCAGGTGTTCCCTCAAACATTCTCCCGCAACCTATGCTAAAAAGAGTATCTCCGGAAAATAAAATATTATGTTGAGGCATAAAGAAATTTATATGTTGAAGTGTATGACCGGGAGTATGAATAACTTTATATTCATTCCCTAATATCTCAAAAGTCTCATGATCTACAACTTCTTTATCTGGTTTAGGAATTTTAGAATCATTTTTATATCCTATAATTAAAGAATTAAATTTTGATTTAATCTCACTTACAGCAGCTATGTGATCATCATGATGATGGGTAATTAAAATATGACTTGCTACGCAGTCATTCAGTTCAAGAATTTTTAAACACATACTCAGATCAGAGGGGTCTACTAGTACCCCTTTAGTTTCATGAGGATTTTTTATTAAATATCCATAATTATCCTCTAATTGGGGAAATAAATACACATTAGGTTTTTGCATAAGAAATAGAATGTTAAGTAAATCTAGTTAAAATACAACTATGGATATTAACGCATCAGATATTTACAGTTTTTACCAGTCAAAGTTAGGCACACTTGTTAAACGAAATATTCGTCATCAATTATACAGCCATTTAAATTCTATCAATGACAGTGTTGTCTGTGGATATGGATACACAAATCCCTACCTTTCTTTTTTAAATAAACAAAATAAAAATTTACAAATATCTGCAATGCAGCCAGAATTTTTAGATGGTAATGTCAAAGAGAAATATGATTTCGATCATCAAATTATTCATGAATATTTCTTACCTTTGGATCCAAGCTCAGTAGATGTAGTGATATCAACACACTTACTTGAATTTGTTGATAAACCCCAAAGTAGTATTGAGGAAATATGGAGAATTCTTAAGCCAAATGGGCTTTTTTTAACAATTATACCCAGAAGATCAGGGATATGGACTAGGTATGATAATAATCCTTTTGGATTTGGAAGATCATACTCAATTAAACAATTTAAATCACTGATACAAGATTTTCTAGTTGTTGATTATAGAAAATCATTTCTACATTTCCCACCATGGGACCATTATTTAAATTATAAATCACATCGAACAATTGAAAAAATAGGTGATTTTTTCTTTCCGTATATGGGAGGTTTAATGATTTGTGTTTGCAAAAAGATTGTCTATGCAAAAAGCTCTAAAAAACAAAAAAAAATACCAATTAAAAGTTTTGTAGCAACTTAAAAATTATTCATATTTAATTTTTAAAAAGATAGAATTAACCTTTGTTAGATCTTAGTTATTATATAATCGTTTCATTCTCTATTTTATTGTTTGCAATATCAAAATCCGGATTCTCTGGAGGAGGGTTGGCTTTAATTTCAGTAACTTTATTATCTATAACTTACGGTCCATTAACAGCAATAGCCATTTTGATGCCAATGTTAATAGTATGCGATGTAATAGCTTTGTATTTAAATAGAAAATATTTTGAATATAAAATTTTATGGTCAATAGCACCTTACTCTTTATTGGGGGTAATTGCTGGTACAATCTTGTTTAAATTTATTAATTTATCAATGATAAGTATTTTTATAGGCACGATCTCATTGTTATACGTTGTTTTTAATTATTTGATTGTAGACACCAAGCTAAAAAAAATACCTTTTTATGGGAGTAAATCTTTTTGGGGAGCCTTAGCGGGATTTACTAGTTTTGTCCTTCACTCGGGAGGATTACCATTAAATATTTATTTTATGTCAATCTACAATAAAAAAATTCAATTTGTTGCAGGTGTTGTTTTCTCTATTGCTTTAATAAACTTGTTTAAATTAGTTCCTTATTTTTATTTAGAAATATTAGATTTTGAGAAACTATATAATTATCTTATTTTTTCACCAATTGCTGTTATAGGAGTAATTTTAGGACACTGGATGAATAGTAAGCTTTCAGACAATTCTTTTTTTATGATCATTAATATTTTTGTAGTTATAGGATCAATGAGATTAATCTATTTAGGAATAATGGGCTTATAATATTTTTTCTAAAATATTAATTAAATCAAATTCATCTTTATACTTATTCATTTGATCTTTATTGATTAATATTTTGTATTCACCACTATTTTCTTCAACACAAATTGGTAAGTCATTTTTATAATTTGTCAGATTATATTCCTCTAATTCTTCTGAATGTAAAAATTTAAAATTATGTGGAGAACTCTCAATAAATTTTCTCCAAGCTTCTTTCATTTTTAAATCATGAGTAATTTTACACAAATTACACTCATAAGTACTTGGAGAAGCATATTTATGAACTGTATCGAGAATATAATTCCACTTCCCACCTTTGGCGTTATAAACAAAAATTATATTTCTTTTACTATTCATCCGTAATATGGAACAAAACTTCCTTACAAAACAGGTTTGAAGGTATTTTGCCATTCTCAAATTTTCTTTGATTAATAACATCAAAAGTTGAAATTATTTTAAGGTCTAAATTTTCAGCTAACTTCTTAAAATCTTTAATACTACACGGGTGAATATAATCAGTATTATACCAATGATCACTATCTGCTTTCTTAAGAAGAGAGTCAAAACTTCCCGATAATAAAAAGTTTGAAATTTTGCTTAACCGTGCAGAATTATTAAAGCTAACAATAATATTCTTACTTACCTTTTTAAGAGTATTCAACAATTTGTCTGGTTTTTGAACTGCCTGAATTGTTTGAGTTAAAAGACAGTAATCGAACTGATTAAATGGAAAGTCTTCAACTATTAAATTTATATCTCCATGTATAACATCTAGTCCTTTTTCTAAACATTTGATGACTTTTTCCTGATTCAATTCAACTCCTTGAGCGCTAACACCTTTATTTTCAAGATAAGAAATTAATTCTCCATCAGAGCAACCAATATCTAGTACTTTAGAGTTTTCAGGAATTAATTTTAAAATAATTTCGTAGTCTTTTCTCATTTTATTCCCTTTAAAAAACCCTGTGCAACTTTGAAAAATTGAGGTTCATCAAGTAAAAAGCTATCATGGCCTCTATCAGAGACAACCTCAGCAAAACTCACGTTAGATCCAATTGAATTTAATAGAGATACGATTTCTCTTGATTCTTTTGTTGGAAATAACCAATCACTTGTAAATGATAAAACTAGAAATCTAATTGAATTATTAATAATAGTTTTTTTATTTTCAATTATTTCATTTTTTACATCAAAATAATCCATAGCTCTTGTCATATACAAGTAGCTGTTGGCATCAAATCGATCTACAAAAGACCTACCTTGGTAACGAAGATAACTTTCAACCTGAAAGTCTATTCCAAAGCCAAAAGATAAATCATTTTTTTCCTGTAAGTTTCTACCAAATTTATTTTGAAAAGCTTTTTCAGATAAATAGGTAATATGAGCAATCATTCTGGCAACAGAAAGACCATTTTCAGGTTTTTCATTACCCTCTAAATATCTTCCATTTTGCCAATTCGGATCTAACATAATTGATTGTCTGCCAGCTTCATCAAAAGCTATATTTTGAGCAGAGTGTTTTAAGGAACCTGCAATGCTCATTATCGACCTTACACTCTCAGGATAAGTAGCAGCCCACTGAAGTACTTGCATCGCACCCATTGATCCACCAGCTACAGAAAGTAATTTAGATATTCCAAGTTCGTCAATAAGAATTTTTTGTGCCTTCACCATGTCTCGAATAGTTATGGTTGGAAAATCTAAGCCATATATCTTTGAAGTTTCAGGATTTATGTCATTGGGACCTGTCGTCCCTACACATCCACCAAGAACATTTGTGCAGATAACAAAATATTTATTTGTGTCTATAGGTTTATTAGGACCAATCATTAATTCCCACCAACCTTTCTTTTTAGTAATAGGATTTTCTTCTGCTGGAAATTGGTCACCAGTTAATGCATGACAAACCAAAATTGCATTATCTTTTTGATTGTTAAGGTCACCGTATGTTTGGTATGCGATTTGAAAGTCTTTAATTTTTTTTCCAGAGTCTAGTAATAGCTCTTCATTGCACTTTAGTAAGTATCCTGGATAATCAGTATTTGCAGTTATTTCTCTCATTTTTAACCTTGTTCGACTGATAACTGCGGTGATACGCTTTAGCTGTTTTACACCCGCAAGCTGCTATCAAATCGGTGAAAGTGGAATTTAAGGCTTTTCTAAATAATTTTCAATATAAAATGATGATATTTTCTTTATATAGTTTATTTATTAACAAAAAATAATGAAAAACAACCAACCAAAAAATGCATATAAAGGTGGAGCTGAGGTGTTTAAAGGCTATGTAAGGCTTTCATCAAACGAAAACAATTATGGTCCAGCAAAGTCTGTTAAATCATTAATAAAACAAAATATTAAATTTTCTAATATTTATCCAGAACTTGATGGGGAAAGCTTACGAAATCAAATTGCTAAATCTTACAAGATAAATAGCAAACAAATTATATTAGGTGCTGGTTCAGATGAAGTACTGCAAATGATATATGCAGCTTTTTCCAGACCAAATGATGAGGTTATCTTTACTAAGTATGCTTTTGCTATGTATTCAATTTATGCAAAGAATTTTAAATGCAAAGCTAAAACATTTGATGATAAAGAATTTCAGTTTAAATTAGAAAGTCTTAATAAAATAGTAAGTCAAAAAACAAAAATTATTTTTTTAGCTAACCCAAATAACCCTACTGGTTCTATTTTTTACAAAAATGAATTAATTAAATTTTTAAATAAAATCAAGAAAACAACTCTAGTAGTATTGGATGCAGCATATTGTGAATACATTAAAGATCATAAATATGATGATGGGATGAAATTAGTTAAAAATTACTCAAATTTAATAATAACAAGATCTTTTTCAAAAATCTTTGCTCTTGGAGGCTTAAGAATAGGTTGGGGTTACGCTAATTCAAAAATTATCTCTCGATTATATCAATACAAAAAGCCATTTAATGTATCAAGACTTTCTTGTATCGCTGCTCAAGAATCTTTAAAAAATAAAAAGTGGATTAATGAGTCAATTAAGAATAATTCTGTTAACAAAACTTTAACCTGTAAGCAGTTAAATAATAAATCTTTTGAAATAATTGACACTAAGGCTAATTTTATTCTTTTAAAGTTTAAAAATTCAATAATAACTCAACAATTTGTGGACTTTTTACACTTAAATAAAATTACAGTGAGATCTTTATCCTCATACGGTTTAAATAACTTTGTAAGAATGACCATAGGAACTAAAACTGATATGAAAAAAGCTATTTTAGTTGCAAATAAATTTAATGTTTAAAAATATTCTTATTATTGGTTTTGGGATGATTGGATCTTCAATAGCAAGAACTGTACTTAAAAAAAATAAAAGTATTAAAATATTTGCTTTTGATAAATCACCAAACCTAAAAATTAGAATTAATAAATCAAAACTAAAAAGAGTAAAAGTTTTGAAATCACTCAATGAGATTAAAGATCAAAATATTGATTTTATTATTATTTGTACTCCAATGCTTCAATATCAATCAATTTTCAAAAAACTTAATGATATTGATCTTCAGCAGACTATTGTTACTGATGTAGGATCAACAAAGGTAAATATTGAAAAAATATACATACAAAAAAAATATCAGTTTAATTTTATTCCATCACACCCAATAGCGGGTATAGAAAAAGCTGGTTTAGAAAATGGATTTGATGGATTATTTACTAATAGATACAATATTATTTGCCCAATAAATAAATCTTCAAAAATACATATTAATAAAGTTATAAAGTTTTGGAGATCACTAAATATGAAAACTGAAATAATGTCTGCTAAAGAACATGACAAAGTACTTAGTTTAACTTCACATTTGCCACATTTAATCTCCTATTCATTGGTTTTGACTGCTATGAAAAAGGAAACTTCACTTAATTCAAAATTGGTTAAATTTTCTGCTGGAGGATTTAGAGATTTTACCAGAGTTGCAGGTAGCGATCCAGAGATGTGGAGAGATATATTTTTAGCTAATAGTTCTCAAATTCAAAAATTAACTAGTAACTTTATAAGTGAGTTAAAAGAATTTTCTAGAAACTTAAATAAAAGCAAATCTAATAATTTATTATCTAAATTAAAAAAGACTAAAAATGTCAGAGATAAAATCGTTAAGGCAAGACAGGCGGGAAAATTTATTCCTAATGATTAAGGCTGTTAATTTCAGATTTAAGCTTTTTTAAAAAATCCTGCTTACTCAATCCTGGAGGTATAGCTTCTTTAAACTCTACCTTTATTGTACCTTTGTTAACGTTATTACTTTTAGGCCAATATTTGCCAGAATTTAAAGATATAGGAATTACTGGTTTGTTTAATGATTTATACATAGAGTAAATGCCAGGCTTCAGATCTGGTTGATCTTTAAAGGTTGTTCTTGTTCCTTCAGGAAAAATTATTACAGGCCTATGATCTAAATACTCAGCTGTCTGCTGATTTACATGACGAAGACTTTGTATTCCCTGTGCTCTATCAATAGCTATCATTCCTAATTTTTTTAGATATGTTCCAAACAAAGGAATATTCAATAATTCTTTTTTTAAAATATACGCAGGATTATAAAAAAGTTCATTAAAGTATATTGTTTCAAATACTGACTGATGTTTACTCGCATATAGACATCCTTTTTTGTATGCAAATTCAGCATTAACAACTTCTATATTTATTTTGAATAATCTTAAAACTGCAGTCATGCTCCTTGTAAATAAAAGTACAAAAAATCTAAACTTAAAATATTTGAAAGGAAGACCAATTAAAGAAATTATTAATACAACTGCTGAGGTCAAATAAAATATTAATAAAAAACTAAATTTCATATTTTTTTATAAAAACTAATTTTGAGACAATCAATTTAATATACTCCTCTACTAACTTTTCAAATGGGATAACAGACTCTGTATTACTAACTGCAAAAGGTATAATTTTTAAACCTGATAACTGATTAAATAAAAATTCAGCACGTTGCATATGTAAGTCTGAAGTAATTAATAAAATCGAATTTATTTTTTTTTCTAAGGCCCAGTATCTTGTTTCCAAGGCATTTTCATATGTATTTTTTGATAAATAACCAACTTCAATACAACATTCAACAGTACTCTTATCAAAATTAAGAATATTAACTAATACCACTTCTGAATTAAATGTATTATCAACTCCAGAAATAAATAACTTATTTTGATTAGATTTTTCAATTTGGTTATACCCTTCGATTATTCTCTCACCTTTACCACCAGTTAAAACAACGATTGCATCAACATTAAAATTATTTACCTGCTCATAAGATAAATTATTTTTAAATTTGATTATACCAAGAGCTAAAAATAATAAAATTAGAGCGATTATAATATTTAAACGCTTTAGGAGAGTTATCATTACATGATCTCATTTTTACATAAGTCCTCTAAGGTATCTCGAGATCGTATCACTCGATATTCATCTTTGTTATATAATACTTCGAGAGGTCGAGGACGACTATTATAAGTTGATGACATAGAGGATCCATAGGCACCCACATTCATAAATATTATGTTATCTCCAGCTTTGATCTCTGGTAATTCAATATCTTTCACAAAATAATCTGTAGACTCACAAATTCCACCAGCAATATCATAGATAACAGGTTTTTTTGAACTATTTGCAACTCTTATTGGCGGATTGATATCATACAAAGCTGGGCGAATATATTCAGAAAAAGAGCAATCAACAATGGCTATTTTTTTTTTACCACTTTCTTTTATATATAAAACTTTACTTATAAGTTCACAGCTATCTGCAACTATAAATCGACCGGGTTCAAAAATAATATTAAAATTTTTGCCTTCAAGTATTTTATTACAACTATCTTTCCAACTTTCAAAGTTTATTTTTTTATCAGAGTGATCAAGAACTGCAAACCCCCCTCCAAAATCTAATGTATCAATACTTATATTGTGCTTAAGATTTTGCTCATCTGCAATTCTTATTAAATTTTCATATGAACCCAGTAACTTTTGATAATCAGTAATTTGACTTCCAATATGCACAGAAAGCGTTTTTAAATTTATTCCCTTAAAATTTGAAATTGCATCAAAGTCAATTTGATCAATTGAAATACCAAATTTGCCACCCGATAAGCCAGTGGTTATTTTATCCAATGTAGATCCATCTATATTAGGGTTTATTCTAATGCCTATATTTGTTCTTAATCCTTTAGTTAAAGAGTAATCGTTTATAAATTTAATCTCCTCTAAATTTTCAACATTGATAGAATTAATTTTTTGAGTAATGGCATACTTTAAATCAAATTCAGTCTTTCCCGGTCCGTCAAATATGATGTCAGAGGGTTCGAATCCAGCTTTCAAGGACTTAAAAAGTTCTCCTGCAGATACGACTTCTGCACCGAAACCACTTCGGTGAATTAGGTTTAAAATTGCAAGGTTTGGATTAGCTTTTACTGCGAAATTAAACTTTCTTTGGAATTGTAAGTCTAAATTGTTTAGGAAAATTATTTTATCTTTAATTTTTTCTTCATCATAAAGGTAAAAAGGACTAGAGCACTCTTTTAAAATTTTATCTATCATCATTCGCTCTCAGGGTACTCATATTCCTCACTAGGTGGAAATGGATACTGTGACTTATCTACAACACCTTCTGGTAATTTATTAGGTTTTTGATTACCACAGCTATTAATAAATAAAGAAAAAAGAATTATTGATAAAAACTTAATCATTTTACGTTTAGAAATTTTAAATATTTTTTAATCATTCTAGACACTTCTTTTGGATTAGTGCTCATCGATGTTTTTTTTCTTGAAAGACTCTTATCTACATCGACGTATTTATAAATATTTTTATCAATTACTTTTTGAAATTTTTGATATTCGTCAATCTTTATTTCTGAAAGGTTTTTATTATGTTGCTGAGCATAGCTTACTATGTCAGCGATTATTTTATAAGAGTCTCTAAATGTTATTTTTTTTTCTATTACAAGATAATCAGCCAAATCGGTAGCAGTAGCATAATAATTATTATTAATGTCTCTTCCAACTGATTGTTCAAAATTAGATTTCTTAATAACATCTTGCATAACTTTGAGACAGCTTAACAATTCATCATAACAATCAAATATGATTCTTTTATCCTCTTGAAAATCTTTAAAATAAGTTAAGGGAAGATTTGATATAATATTAGAAAACTCTAAAGATTTAATTCTAATTGTATTTGTTTTGGCTCGAATCAGTTCCAATGAGTCTGGATTTCTTTTTTGAGGCATAATCGAACTTCCTGTTGAGTATTGATTGCTGATATTGAATAATTTCATAAAGTTACTAGACCAGATAACTAGTTCTGAAGATAATTTACTTAAATGTGTCGCTGTCAAAGAACTTGCATGAAGAAAATACAAACAAAAATCTCGATCACTGACACCATCCATTGAATTATTTTTTGATTTTGTAAAATTTAAATTTCTGTTAAGAAGATTTAAATCCAAATTATAATTACTACCAGCTAGAGCAGCACTACCTAAAACATTTTCATCTGTTTTTTCTATACAAAAATCAAAATAATCTAAATCTCTTTTAAACATCTCTAAATATGCAATTAAGTGATGGGCTAAAGATATAGGTTGTGCTACTTGCAAATGTGTAAATCCTGGAATTATGTTTTTTTCATTTGTTTGAGCTTGATCTAATAAAGATTTCATCAATTTTTTAATTTCATCTTTTAAATTTTTAGAAGCTTTTATTGTCCATAATCTAGTATCAGTCGCTACTTGATCGTTACGAGACCTTCCAGTATGTATCTTATTTGCTACCCCACCAATTTTTTCGTAAAGAAAAGACTCCACATTCATATGAATATCTTCGTTTTTTTTTGAAAATTTTAATTTACCTTTTTTATGATCATTCAATATTGAAATCAGACCTTTTTGAATTGTAAGAGCTTCTTTTTTTGAAATTATTTTCAGCTTTGTCAGAGCTTTAACATGTGCACTGGTTACGGCAATATCCTCTTCAATTAATCTTTTATCAATATCAATTGAACTATTAAAATCATCCATTAACGTCGAGGTATTCTTATTAATTGTAGTTGATAATATTTTACTTTTCTTATTCATGATTTTAGTAATTTTTAATTATCTTGATAAATATATTATCGCAGCGAATACTAAAACAGCTATACCTTGAAACAATACTCTCATTCTCATAAGCTTGTTACTATGTTTTTTATTAAAATTTCCGTTTTTGGCCATAGCTATTACACCTATTACCACCATGAGTAAGGCTAAAACCATGGATACAACTAAAACAAAAGGTAATACTGTTGATGAAAACATGGTAAATAGTTATCAAATTATCTATAAATGTCTAATTATTAAATTTAAGAGATTAATATGAAGAAAATTGTATTATTTTTACATGGTTATGGGTCTAATGGAAATGACCTAATATCGTTAAAAGACTATATATTATTGAATAAAGAGACCACAGAATTCATCTCTCCCAATGCTCCTGAACCTTGTGAATTCAATTATTTTGGTTATCAGTGGTTTCCTTTAAAAGAGCGGTCTATAGAAGAATTAAAGATAGGGTTAAAATCTGCTTTCTCTCATCTCGACTCAATTATTGAGAAAATAATTCTTGATCATTCAGTCGATGCATCACAAATTTCTTTAATTGGTTTTTCTCAAGGTTCTATGCTAGCAATGTATTATGCTTTACAAAAAAATTTAAATTTTCATAGTATTATCTCATTATCTGGTTCCTTGCCTAAAGAAATCTTAAACGATCTAAAAATACCTGATGTAAAATCGAGTTTTTTAATTTTCCATGGAAAGTTGGATGACGTCGTACCATATAATCGAGCGGTTGAGACAAATTCGTTTTTGGATTTAAAAAAAATCTCATGTAAAATAATACTAGATGATAACTGTGCTCATTCAATTAGCCCAATCGCCCTTGATGAAATTAATAAATTTTACAAGCATTGGATTTAATAAAATTTTAACCAATCCTTCAATTGAATATGCTAGTATTAAAAGATGATTAGCTCGAATCATTGTCCCTCTTTAGTTTTAAATGCAGATTACCGACCTCTCAGTTATTTTCCTTTATCTATTTGGAGTTGGAAAGATACTGTTAAAGCCGTTTTTCTTGAAAGAGTTAATATAGTAGAAGAATATGATCAAAAAGTGTCATCTCCATCATTTGAGATAAAGTTACCAAGCATTATCGCTCTTAAGGATTACATACCACATAGTCACAAACCTGCTTTTACGAGATTCAATGTTTTCTTAAGAGATGATTTTACCTGTCAATATTGCAATGACAAATTTTCAACTAGAGAGCTTACTTTTGATCATTTAATTCCTCGTTCAAAAGGGGGATTAACAAACTGGGAAAATGTTGTCACTGCATGTTCAAAATGTAATTGGACTAAAGGTAGTAGGAGCTTAAGCCAAGTAGGTTTTAATTTGCTTAGAAAACCAAAAGAACCCTCTCAATATTCTCTAAGATTAAAGAGCAAAAATTTTCCCTCAGACTATCTTCATTCAAGTTGGAGAGATTATTTATATTGGGATAGTGTTTTAGAGAAAGATTAATATTTTTTAGTTATTTTTATAGCTGTATAACAGAGTTGTTTTATAGTTTTTGATAAAAGAATGTATCCAGTTGTCATTTCTGCTTGATGTTCAACACCAGTATCATGATGTTCCAGCTCATCTTCTCTGAATTTTTTAACAGTCTTCAATAAATCTGGTTTTATTTTTCTTTGAGAGAGTTCCTTTGCTTGCTCATCATAATGTTGACCAATAACCTCTTCGACAGCAACTGTGCATGCCATTGCTGCTTTTTTTCCCATCAAAGCAGTACCTAACCCAAGTGCATAGCCAGCTAAATTCCAAAATGGAAATAAGGCAGTAGGTTTTACGTTTTCTTTAACAATGTATTCATCAAAAGTTGCTTTATGAATCTCTTCTTGATCGGCCATTTCTCTGATCTCTTTGCCAAACTCTGTGTTTTCTTTAAAGACAGCTAATTGACCGCGGTAAATTTGTGTAGCGCCATGCTCACCTGCATGATCAACTCTTATAATTTCTTCGATTAATTTTTTGTCCTCGTTATTAAGAGTTTTATTTTTCTTTTTTGTAGGCATTGAAAATAATTAATATCAGAAAAGTTATTGAAAACAAGAAGTTATAAACTGATAAAGGAATACCAAAGTAGGGCAAATTGGCATCAGAACAAGAAGTAATTAGAGAGTTAGACATCAACTCCTCTTTTAATTTGTTTATATCTGTGGGAAGTGAGGCGGCTTCACATCCAGTATATTCGATAACTCCAAATGTAGTCAAAGAGTGATAACCAGATATTGCCAATTCAAAAAATATTAAAACTATTAAAGACAAATATACAAATTTGAAATATTTTTTAATGAAAAAGTAGAATATTCCCAAAACTAAAATTAAATAGTATGGAATTCTCTGATATACACACAATTTACAAGGGTTTTGACCATAAGCATATTGCAATATAAACGCAAAAGATATGGCTGTAAGTGAAAATAAAAAAACAATAATAAAAATATGAGTTTTTTTAATCATGGTAAAATAATAAATAAATTAGAAAGACAATTCCAATAGGAATTAGAACAAAAATTAATAATTTATTTCTTTTTAAAATTTGTATTCCTGTATCTCCAAACTGTTTAATAATAAAAGCTATAATAAAAAATCTTAAACCTCTAGATAGCACCGAAAGAAATATAAAATAGATAAAATTAAACTGAGAGTAACCACTTGTTAAAGCAATAATTTTATATGGTATTGGAGTGAAGCCTCCAAGAAAAACTGCGAAAATACCCCAATCATTATAAAAATTAATAAATTCAGTTTGTTTGCTCATATCAAAATAAGATTGGACAGCGTCAAAAATGAAATACCCAATAAAGTATCCGAAAGCACCCCCAATTACAGAAAAAATTGTGCAATTCAAAGCTGTTACTAAAAATTTATTTGGATTGAAATAAACGATTGGTATCAATATCAAATCTGGTGGTATTGGAAAAAAAATACTTTCAATGAATGCAACTATTGATAAAAAATATTGTGAAAATTTTGATTTAGATTTTTTTTTAACATATATATGTAAGTTCTTCCAAATCATAACGAATTTATAAATAAATAGGTTTAACCTATAAGGTAATACCAAAGATAAGCAATTATAATAGCAGGTATAGCACTATAAAGGGTAGCTACTATTGCGGCCCTCGCTGAAATTGCTATAGCAGGGAAAAGAGCATCTCCATCATTCGATATAGAATTACCTATTTGAGCTGACATAGGAATTTGTCCACTCACATACATTGATGTGATCATTATTTGAGGTCCACATCCAGGAATAAAACCAATTAATATAGCTAACAGCGGTACAAAAGGTCCAAATAATATCAAAGACTCAAATATTAAACCATTAGTCGACAAATCAATTAATTCATAAATAACAAAAGAAATAATTACCCAAACTGTTACAAAACAAGTTGTGTCTACAACTTTTCTATAAGAGTTTTCATGAATTGAAGCCATTTGAATATCAGTTAAAGGATTTAAAACCCATAATAAGACACAGTATATAGCTAAAATAAATGCCATCATTTCAATAAAATTAATCCCAAGAAAATTAAAACTTAAGTCAATATTAAAAGCATTTAACATCCCTAAGGCAAATCCAGGAGCTAAAAATAAAAACCAAATATTATAAAACTTATTAGATGTTTTATTTTTAGGTAGATGTGTTGAATTTAAATTTTTATTAATTTTATTTTGTAAAAAATTTTTTGTAAAAGGTTGTGCTATATAACCTGAAATCATACCAACTATAAAAGTTACTGGGAGTATGATCAAAGCAGCTTGAGGCTTTGTTGCTATGAGTAGAAAAGCAGCATCACCCATCGTACTTATTAGTGCAGCAAGAACACCTCCAAAAGATACTACTCTTCGGGTAAATAAACTCATTACCATAATTGCACCACCACACCCAGGTATTACACCTAATAAAGAGCAGATAGGAACCTCAAACTTTTTATTTTGTAAAATTAGTTTTTGTAAATTAAAATTTTTCTTTTCAAGAATAACAAATAAAAGAAGAGTTACTCCAACAAAGCTAGATACAGCAATGTAGGCATCACTTGAGGAAGAAATTAAAATACCTCTAGTTTCTTCAAAAAAAAGAAGAAGCAGAATGCATATAAAAAGAAATATTTTAGAAAATCGTAAATATTGAAATTTTCTACCTAATTGTATTACTAGTTCTGTCATTATATTTAGCCTAGGCTAAACAATATAGATATAACTAAAAATTAGTCAAACAAATCTTTACTTTTTATAATTATGCAAATAGATTTAATCAGCTATGAAAAACACTAGATCTAGTGAGCCATACCAATTTTCAAATATTAGAAGTCAAAATAAAAATGAAATACTCGAAGATTATGTTGAAGCTATTCAAGAGATTTTACAAAATAAAGGCGATGTTAAAAATGCTGATCTTGCTCAACATTTTGGTGTATCGCAAGCCACTGTTAATAAAAATTTAAAGCGTTTAATAAACTTTAAATTGGCAAAATCTGAACCTTACAGATCAATATTTTTAACAGAAGAGGGAGAAAAATTAGCAACTCAGTCGAAAGAAAAACATGAAATTGTTTATAATTTTTTAATTAAGTTAGGTGTTTCTAGAAAGACTGCAGAAAATGATAGTGAAGGCATAGAACACCACGTTAGTGATGAAACACTAAAGCTCATGAAAAAATTTAAATAACTATTTTTTCGTTTTTAATAACATTCTTTTTTCCAATACATTATCAAACAAATAAATTATGAAGGATAGAAAGCAAATAATTGTTAAGGCATGTAAGCTGCCATACTCAAACATTTCATTTGATGAGTATTCATATAGGCTTGTCGCAAGTGTATCAAAGTTAAAGGGTCTAAGTAATAAAGTAATTGGTAACTCTTTTACCGTATCAACAAAAACTAAAAAAAATCCTGCCAAAATACTTAACTTAACCTGAGGTAGTATAATTCGAAAATATGTTGTTGATGATCTTCTCCCAATTAATCTTGATGCGTCATCAATTGATTTACCAATTTTTTCCATTCCAGAATCTAAGGAATTGTTTGATAGAGCAATTAGTCTAATTGTTAAGGCTAAAGACAAGCCAAGTAATGTCGTAGATAGTGAAAGAGCTGTCAAGCGATCAAAGTAGAATAAAAAGAAGAGCACTCCTAAGGCTATAACCACACCAGGTATTGCATAACCGATGTTTACTATTTTTTTATAATATAAAATATAATTGTTATTTGTGAATCTTGAGTAATAGCTAATGAAAATTGATATTATTGTACATACAACTCCAGCAATAATTCCTAAGAGGATTGAATTATATAAAGAGAAAAAATAGTTATTAAAATCAATAAAATTCATATTATTAAAAAATGTATAAATTACAAAAATGAAGGGTAAAACAAAGCCAAATAAAATTGGTAAAACACCAATAATTAATACAAATATTCCCATAAATTTTCCCAGCTTATATTTTGACCACTGAACATTTTCATAACTAATATTATGAAACTTTCTTTTTCCTCTTATTTTCTGTTCAAAAAAATATAATAAACCCATCAGTAAAATAATAATTAAGGCCAAAAGAAAAGCCAAAGGTAAGTCATTTAAAATTGCGATATAATGAAAAACTCCAACTGATAGAGTTTGTAAGCCAAAAAAATCTGCAACTCCAAAATCATTTACAGTTTCCATTAAAACCAACGCTAAACCTGCAGCTATTCCAGGTAAGGCCATAGGCAAACCAATTTTAAAGAAACATTGATATGGGTTTTTTCCAAGAGTCTTTGCAGCTTCGATATACCTTGTTGAAAAGTTTATAATTGCAATTCTGGTTAAGATATAAACATAAGGAAAAAAAGATAAAGATATAATTAGAGAGGCTATTAAACTATTTCTAATAGAGTAACCATCATAGAATAAAAATTTTAAAGAAATAAACCCTCCTGGTTCTAAAATTTCAGCATAAGTATATGCTGAGATATAAGCTGGAACAGCTAGTGGCAATATAGCTAGTATCTGTAAAATTTTTCGTCCCCAAAATTCAGTCATAGTAATGACCCATGCTAATGGAACACTTATTACTGTTACAAAAATACTTACCATTAATATAAGTTTTGTAGATCCGATCAAATATCTATTTATATATAGATCTTTTGTTAAAAAAACTGCACCTAGACCATTTGATATAACTAAGGCAATAGGGGTTAGTAGTAAGAAACTGATTATTAAAAAGAAAATTAATTTAAATAAGTTTATTTTCATAAAATTATAAAAAATACACAACCTAATAATAACACAGCCATAACCCTATTAAAAAAAATAATCTTTCTTTTATCATTTAGATATTTTCGAAATGAATGACCGATTGCTGCCCAAACTATAGCACTAGTAGATGTTGAAATTGTAAAACAGATAAATATTAAAACAAACTCTTCTAAATACGTGAATTTGTTTTGAATAAATATTGCAGAGCTCGACATAGAGACTGATACAGCTTTGGGATTAATTAACTGAAAAAAGTAAATATCTTTGAATGTAAATCTTTTTTTATTACTATTATCTGAAAATTCACTTGAATTAAAAATTTTATAGGCAAGATAAGTTAAGAAGACTGTTGCGACTATTTTTATGAAGGTCTTAAAATTAGGAAAACTCTCATAAACCTCCCCTATACCCAACAAACAAAGACTTAAAACTGACAAAAACCCAAAAAAGACTCCCAATATCAAGGGTATTGTTTCTTTAAAACCATAATTCACAGCATTAGTAGAAAGAATTATGTTATTAGGTCCTGGTGTAATGGCTGCAGTCATTGCAAAAGTTAGTATAGGCGCCATAAAATAAATGTATTCCAAAGTATCGAGATATTATTCTTAAATTTAAATAAATACACAATTAGTTATCAATTTGCCTAATTTAACTTAATAATATAAGTAAATAAGATTATTTTAAGGCGTTGTGGCGGAATGGTAGACGCGCCGGATTCAAAATCCGGTGAGGGCAACTTCGTGAGAGTTCGAGTCTCTCCAGCGCTACCACTAATAAATTAAAAAATGAAAAATTTAACTTCAGTTTTCTCACTTTTCTCTACGGGTATTACAATTGTAACAAATGGTACAAATAAAAAACAATTTTTTGGATGCACGGTAAATTCTTTCTCAAGTCTATCTCTAAAACCTCCAAAATTTTTATTTTGTCTTGGAAATGAGAACTTGAATTTAAAAACTTTTAAATTAAATAGTCCTTTAAATGTGAATTTTTTAGCTAAATCTCAACTTAAATTATCTAATAAATTTGCAGGACCATTGGAAAATAGATGGAAGGATACAAAATATAATATTTCAAGAAATAAAGTCCCTTACTTTCCTGAGTCCTTAGGTTTAATTGAGGCAAAAGTTGAAAAAAAAATTAAATCTGGAGATCACACTATAATTATTTGTTTAATCACAAACTATATGAAATTGAACACAAAAAAACCTCTCATATACTATAAGAGCAAATATCATTCTATTTAATACTTATTATGAAATATTTAAGTAATAGTTTCGATCAAATTAATATTGATGAAAAATTATGTTTAACAATAGGTAATTTTGATGGAATTCACAAGGGTCACAGAGAAATAATTAAGAATTTAATAAAGCAAACTAAAACATCTAATTTAAAATCTGCAATTTTATCATTCACACCTCATCCAAAAATTTATTTTAATAAACAAAAAAATTTTATGATTAATTCCCAATCAAAAAAAAAAGAGATACTTAAAGACCTAGGTTTAGACTATTTAATTGATTTACACTTTAATGATAAATTTACTCAATTGAGTCACAATGAGTTTGAGGACAAAATCTTATTAGAAAAACTTAATTCTAAGAGAATTTTAATAGGTAAAGACTTCCAATACGGTAACCAAAGAAAAGGAAACATAGATACACTTAAAATATTTTGTGAAAAAAATAAAATTGAATTAGAAGAAATTGGATTAATTCTTAATGATCACAATAGTAACAAAATATCCTCGAGTGCAATTAGAGAAAATCTTAAATCTGGTAAATTCGAATTAGCTAATAAGGATTTAGAAAGAAATTTCAGCGTTGCCGGTAAAGTTATAAAAGGAGATCAGAGAGGTCGAACAATAGGCATTCCTACTGCTAATTTAGAGTACCCATTAAATACAATTACTATTCCATATGGAGTCTATGCAGTTGAAACTATAATTGAGGAAAATACTTATTTTGGTATTGTTAATTTTGGTATTAGACCGACCTTTAATAAAGATAAACCAATTGTTGAAGCTTATTTATTTGATTTTGATAACGATATTTATGATAAAGATATAGAAATATTATTTCATAAACAAATTCGACAAGAGAAAAAATTTAATGATATAAAAGAATTATTAAATCAAATTAACATAGATATCGCTGAAGCTAAGAAAATATTAAAATATGGAAATTAAAGACTCTATTACTCTACCTAAGACTGAATTTTCTATGAAAGCTGATTTGCCCAAGAAAGAACCAGATATCCTCAATAATTGGATCAAAAATGATATATATAAAAAGTTAAGAGAACAGTCAGCTTCTAAAGAGAAATTTATTCTTCATGATGGACCACCTTATGCTAATGGACATCTGCACATGGGCCATGCACTTAATAAAATCTTAAAAGATATAATTGTAAAATACCAACAACTTCTTAATAAAAATTCTATTTATGTCCCTGGATGGGATTGTCATGGACTGCCTATCGAATGGAAAATTGAGGAGGAATACAGAGCTAAAAAGAAAAACAAAGATGATGTTCCTGTTATTGAATTTAGAAAACAATGCAGAGACTTTGCAAGAAAGTGGATATCTACTCAAAAAAAAGAATTCCAAAGATTGGGAGTGATTGGTGATTGGGATAATCCCTACACAACTATGCATTTTCATGCGGAGGCCCAAATAGTAAGAGAATTAGGAAAGTTTCTTAAAAATGGCGGAATCTATAAAGGTCACAGACCAGTTTTATGGTCTGTAGTTGAAAAAACAGCTCTTGCAGATGCAGAAGTTGAGTATCATGATCATAAATCAACAACTATATATGCATGTTTTCCAATTTCAAAAACTGATAACGATAAATTAAAAGGCCACTCAATTGTTATTTGGACAACTACTCCGTGGACAATACCAGGCAACAGAGCTTTAGCTATTCATAACGAAATTGAATACAAATCTTTGAGTTTTAAAAATGACGACAAAAATAAAAATATAATTATTGCTAGTGAATTGATTGAAACATTTATCAAAGAAAATAGCATTGAGAATTTTAAAGTTAATTTTTCTATAAAAGGTTATGAGTTAACAAATACTCTTTGTAAACACACATTATATGACTCTGGTTATGATTTTGAAGTTCCAGTTCTTCATGGGGACTTTGTAAATACCGAACAAGGGACGGGCATAGTACACATTTGCCCAGTCCATGGAATGGATGATTTTATTTTGGGTAAAAAACATGATTTAGAATTACCAATGACTATAAATGAAAGTGGGATATATTATGATCATATTCCTGTATTTAATGGTCAACATATATTTAAAGTTGATCAAAATGTTTGTGACGAAATTAAAAAAAATAATAATTTAATATCGCAGGGAATATTAGTTCATAGTTATCCTCATTCTTGGAGATCAAAAGCTCCTTTAGTTTATAAAAATACTTCTCAGTGGTTTATTTCAATGGAGACTAATGACTTAAGAATAAAAGCACTTAAGGCTATTGATGAAACTGATTTTTTCCCTAAACAAGGACAAAAAAGATTAAGAAGTATGATTCAAGATCGTCCAGATTGGTGCGTATCAAGACAGAGAGTTTGGGGAGTGCCTTTACCAATATTTGTGAATAAAAAAACAGGAGAACCTTTGCGCGATCAAAATGTTATTGAAAAAATTGCAAAGATTTATGAGGAAGAGGGCGGCGATGCTTGGTTTAATTCCGAAGCTTCAAGATTTTTATCTCCTCAGTATGACCCTAATGAATTTGAACAGGTAAAAGATGTTGTGGAAGTTTGGTTTGATAGTGGCTCAACTCACTCTTATGTACTAGAGGCGAGAGAAGATCTTCATTGGCCAGCTTCCATGTATCTTGAAGGCTCAGATCAACACAGAGGCTGGTTTCACTCATCCTTGCTTGAGTCTTGTGGAACAAGAGATAGGGCACCTTTTGAGAGTATTTTATCTCATGGCTTTGTTGTAGATGGTAAAGGTAGAAAGATGTCTAAGTCCATCGGGAATGTAATTTCTCCCGATGAAATAATCAATAAATATGGCGCAGATATTTTAAGGATTTGGGTTGTTGCTTCAGATTATTCTGAGGATTTAAAGATTGATAATCAAATTATCAGTTATCAAATAGACTCATATAGAAAAATTAGAAATACATTAAGATTTCTTTTAGGAAATCTTAATAACTTTAATAATCAAGATTTTATAAAACCAGAGCAAATGCCCGAATTAGAAAGGTATCTTTTAACAAGAATTTCGAACCTAAATCATACTCTCAAAGATTTAGTATCAAAACACGATTATCATAGTATTTACACTGTATTATTAAATTTCTGCACCCTTGAATTATCTGCATTGTATTTTGATATTAGAAAAGACTCTTTATATTGTGATGATATAAAAAGTTTAAAAAGAAGATCAACTTCGACATGCCTGCATATTATATTTGAGTTTTTAACAAAATGGCTCTCCCCCATTGTTTCATTCACGTGTGAGGAAGCATGGAATTCTAGAAATTATGGTGATAAAGAGAGTATCTTGTTACAAAATATTAAAGAAGAGGAATTCACCTATAAAGATACTTCTTTATTAGGAGTTTTTGATGAATTAAAAAGAGTTAGAAAAAGTGTAACTTCAGCTTTGGAGCTAAAAAGAAATGAAAAATTAATTGGCTCTAGCCTTCAAGCCAAGGTAATTTTATTTTTACCTCAAAATACAATACAGGCCATTGAAGATTTAGATTTAGCAGAGATGTGCATTGTTAGTAATGTTGAAATTCAAGATATTTCAAACAAGTCAGAAGAATCAATCAAATTTGATGATGAAGATA
This sequence comes from uncultured Alphaproteobacteria bacterium, assembly GCA_902583235.1. GTDB lineage: Bacteria > Pseudomonadota > Alphaproteobacteria > HIMB59 > HIMB59 > HIMB59. The sequence continues at coordinate 90,370 of CACHVL010000002.1, forward strand.
TTTATGTAGAGATAAAATTAGCTGATGGGAAAAAATGTGAAAGATGTTGGACTGTTCTAAAAGAAGTATCCTCTAATAAAAATAATTTATGTAATAGATGTGAAGATGTTTGGAACTCTTTTCAAAAATAAATTTAATTTAACTTTATTTTTTTTGTTTCTAACACTTGTTATTTTAGACCAGTTTACTAAGGCATTAGTTATCAATTTTTTCAATCTTTATGACTCAGTAGCTTTGTTGCCTATGATTAATTTAACATTTGTTGTGAATTATGGTTTTGCCTTTGGATTATTTAATAACCCATCTCTAAATCAAATATTAGTTTCATTAGTGATTTTTGCAATTATCATATATTTTTTATATTTACTTATAAAAACACAAGATAAAATTTTTCAATTAACTCTAACTTTAATTTTAGCTGGAGCATTAGGTAACTTTATAGATAGGATATTTAGGGGTTTTGTTATTGACTTTATTGACATATATATAGGTAAATATCACTGGCCAGCATTTAATATTGCTGATAGCTGTATTACTGTGGGGTTTTTAGTATTAATGATAAATATTTTATTTTTAAATAAAAAATTATGAAGAGTGTTTTTTTAGTTTTATTAGTCTTCCTAATATCTTGTCAGAGAGAAATAAGAAACGAAGTTGGTGTAGGATATAATAAAGAGCTTATTATACCTCCAACAAATGATTTACCTCTGCCAAATAGCACAGGAGATAATATATCTAATTCTCAAATTTCAAGTAATCCGGTAATAGACTCAATTCTTAATGAGACAAAAGCCAACGAGGCAAATCCAAATATAATTGATGAAATTGACTCCGGAAACGAGCTTGAAACGGATGCGAGTGACATTGAACCAAAAGGCAATTTTTTTCAACGTCTTTTCAAAGGTAAAAAAAAGTAAAAGCTAAATTATCATTATATAGATTCAAATATCATGAAAATCAAAAATAATTCTAAAAATTTAACATATATTAAACAAAAAAATATTAATTATTCCATTAATGAATTCTTTTCATTAGATATGTTTAATCCAATTAAACAGAGAAGTTATTTTGATAAATATGACCTAAGTATATTTAAAAAAAAAAAATTTAGAACTCATGTATTTGGTATGGGCGGATCGTCATTAAGTACTAAATTACTTGCTCAGTTTCTCGATCCTTATAGCCTTAGTAAAAATCTTTTTATTTATGATAACCCATCACCTGTTATAATTAAAAATGCACTATTAGATTTAAATATAGATAAAAATGATAAATTTATATTTATTTCGAAATCGGGCAACACAATTGAAACAAAATATTTTCTTAGTTTAACTATTAAAATATTTAAACAAAAAAAAATTTCAAAGCTTGTAAGGGACTTTATTTTTATTACTGAGGATAAAAATAATTACATGAGAATTTTTGCAAAAAAAAATAATATTCTATGTTTTGATCATGACCCAAACATAGGTGGAAGATTTAGTATATTTTCAATAACCTCACTCCTCCCTTTAATATCAATAGGTTATTCATTACCAAAAATAATAAAATCGTTCATAGAAGCTAAAAAATTATTTGAGAAAAACCATAGAGACCTATCAAAGTACACATTGTATTCAATTGCATATGAAAAAAAATTTAATCTAAACATTCTTATTGGCCTAAGTTATCACGATAAAATTAATGCTGTTAATGAGTGGTATAGGCAAATTTTTGCTGAGAGTTTAGGTAAAAATAAGAATGCTAAAAACTATATTTCGTCTTATGGATCTATAGATCAACATAGTCAATTTCAACTCTACATTGATGGTCCATATGATAAACACTTTAATTTTTTTAAAATTAAAAATAATAATAAAGCAGTAAATTCTAATGCTAGTCTAATCAAGGGTTATAATTTAATGAGCACTTTAGAAAATGGTGCTATAAAAACGCTACAACAAAAAAAATTTTTAGTAACACAGATTTCAATAGATGATAATTTCAACAGCTATTGCTATTTGTTGTTTTATCTAATATTTGACATTTATTTAAGATCAAAATTTGAGAAAATTAATTTTTTAGATCAACCAGCTGTTGAAATTCTTAAGAAAAATACGAAAGCATAAATTGATAAATAATTTAATAATTTTTTTTGGTGCTAATTCTAAATTACATCTATTAAAAATATTTATTATTTTTGGATTAGCAGGTTCTCTTTCAGTTATTTTATCTGATCCATTACTTGAATTGGTTTCAATAGAAAATTTTATTTCTAATAAGTTTTTGTATTGGGTAATAAGATTAATATTAATTTTTCCTATTTATCAATTTGTACTGATTGCTATAGCTTTAGTTTTTGGAGAATTTAGTTACTTTAAAAAGTTTTTTATAAAATTCATTAATTATTTTAAAATAAATTAAGTTCTAAAAAAAAATAGGTTTTTATTTTTATATTGTTTTTTTATAATTAGATTATCTAATTCAATTAAATTATCATTTTCTAATATAATAAGGATATTAGAATTGATCTTATCTAAAATTTTATTTTTTATTAGTTCAAATCTGTGATCATAAGGAGGATCAAGATAAATTATTTGGCAAGAATTTAAAAAATCTATTTCTTGTTTATATGGATCTATGTTTAATACTTCATAGTTTTCTTCATCAGTATTTTTTATAAACCTCTCAATCTTGTCGGTATGATTTTTTTCAATATCATTAAATATGACTTTTTTAGCCCCTCTAGATAAAGCTTCTATTCCAATTGAACCTGTGCCTGCAAATAAATCGCAAAAAATAACATTATTAAGATTCACATCTAAATTGTTATTATGTAACAATAAGTTAAATATATCCTCCCTTACTCTTGCTAAAGTTGGTCTGTAATTACTTTTAGATTCTACTAAAATCTTTCTACCCTTGTATTTACCGCTTATAACTCTCATCAACTTGCATTTCTTTATAATTTCCGTACGTGATAGATTTCAATAGAAAACGTCCATAAGAAATTCTTTTAAGTTTTTCAACTTTCAAATTAAATAATTTACAGATATTTCGTATCTCTCTATTTTTACCTTCAGTAAGATCAAATCTCAATACATGTTTATTACTATTAGAATGTAGTAAGTTTACATTTGTTTTTTTATAAATTTCTTTTCCATAAATTTTTTTATTCATAGATTTAATTTTATTTTCATCAAATGACCCTATTACATTAACCAGATAAGATCTTTTAATATTGGATTTAGGGAGTTCCATATATCTCTTAAAAGAGGTTTCTTTTGTAAATAATAATAAACCCTCAGAATTATAATCTAATCTACCAATATAGTGATACTGGTGATATTTTTTAGGTAGAAAGTCATAAACAATTTTTCTATCTTTTTCATCTTTTTTTGAAGTGATACAACCTTTAGGCTTATGAAATAAGAGTATATTTAATTTACTAGATTTTATTTTTTTTATTTCAAAAATATCTTTATCAGTTACTGATAAAAAAGGTCTTGTCTCAATATCTCCATTTAGTGTAACTTTTTTATTCTTTATTAGAATTTCTGCTTGTTTTCTAGAAATCTTAAATTTTATAGATAATTTTTTACTAAATGTTATTTTTTGCATGATCAGTAAACATCTTGATTATATTTTTATCAAATTCAGTTATTAAAAATTCTGGGTGCCATTGAACTCCCATACATAAAGGATGTTCATTATGATGAAAAGCTTCAATTATATTATCAGGTGCATAGGCATCTATTGTTAGCTTTTTCCCGATTTTATTAATTGCTTGATGATGAGCACTATTTACATAAATTTTTGAACTATCTTTAAATTTTTTTAGCTTTGACACATCGCTTAAAATAATTTCATGACTAGTTTCATTTCTAGGATTAGGTTGTTCATGTTCAATAAATGAGTCTATATCTTGAATTAAACTTCCACCAAAAAACACATTAAGAAGTTGGCTTCCTCCACATATTCCTAAGATAGGTTTATTAAAAGGAAAGTATTTTTCTAATACCTTAAATTCAAAATTCGTTCTACCTTGAATAGTTTGAATTTTGTCTGAATGAATTTTCTCTCCATAATGTTTAGGGTCAATATCAAAATCTCCTCCTGAAATAAGTAAACCATCTAAAAAATCAACATTTTCTAATGTTTCTGTTATTGGAAGTATTACAGGCGTGCATCCAAATTTATAAAGGCAGTCTGAATAATGGCGCCTTAAAGCGAACCATGGATACTTAGAATAAGTGTTTTCTTTTTCCTTATAATCAGTTGTAATACCGATGATTGGGAGTCTAGTCACAATGAATAATTTAACAAATTTTATACGTCTTGTACTGAGTCAAAGTAAATTAGCTATGGAAAAAGGTGAAATTCCAGTAGCATCATTGATAGTTGACCCTATAGATGAAAGGGTTATTGCAAGATCTTTTAATCAAGAAATTGCTCTAAATGATCCAACAGCACATGCGGAAATTTTGAGCATAAGAAAAGCTTGTAAAAAATTAAATCAAAAAAGGTTAGATGGTCTTATCATGATTTGTAATTTAGAGCCTTGTAATATGTGTAAAGAGGTTATTAAGTCTGCAAGATTGTCTAAAGTCTATTATTTATTTAAAAATGACAATCCTCATCGAAAGACTATATCAACAGTAAAATATAAACGAATTGAAAATAATGAAGAAAATTTAATTAAAAAATTCTTTAGAAATAAAAGAACTAAAAATTAGCACCAATATCAGATCTATAATATTTTTCAGGCCAGTCAATCATGTCAGCTATTTTGTAAACTTTCTTTCTACACTCAAGGTAATCATTACCAGACGCAACAATTGAGAGAACCCTTCCTCCATTAGAAAATATTTTGTTGTCAATTAATTTAGTTGCAGCATGAAAAATATAAAAGTCATCATTATTTTCAAATTTACTAATATTTCTTATTTCTGTATTTTTTGGATAATTTTTTGGGTATCCTTTGGTTGCTAAAATTAAACAAATAGATTTTTTATTTTCGTAAAATTCAATTCTAGAATATTTTAAATTTTTTGTTGCGGTTGAATGAAGTAAGGCTAAGAAGTCTGATTTCACTCTAAGTGAAATACTTTGAATTTCTGGATCTCCAAATCTAGTATTGTATTCAAGTAAATAAGGCTGATTGTATTCATTAACAATTATCCCAAAAAATATTACTCCTTGGAATGCTATGTTATCATGTTTAAGACCATTAATTGTTTTTTTTACTATTTCTTCTTGAATTATATTGTTTAACTCTTCCTCTAAAATTGGCGCAGGGCTAATAGTTCCCATTCCTCCAGTATTTGGCCCAGTATCATTGTCCCCAATTCTTTTATAGTCTTGTGCTGAACCAAAATTTAAATAATCTTCTCCATCTGTTATTGTAAAAAAACTCAATTCTCTTCCTTCAATGAAATCCTCTATTACTACTTTGTTATTTTCTTGATTAAATTCCTTGTTAATAAATACTCTTTCACACGCTTCTATTGCTTCGTTAGTGTCTGCGCAAACAAAAACCCCTTTACCTGCAGCTAAGCCGTCATATTTGACAACAATAGGCCCACTAAAATTCTCTAAATAATTTTTTGCTTTTTCAAAATCAACAAATGTTTGAGATTTTGCTGTTGCAATATCGTGCGATTGGCAAAACTCTTTCATAAACTCTTTAGAGGACTCAAGTTTTGCACCTTTCGAGTCAGGTCCAAAAACATTAAGACCATTATTTCTGAGTTCTCCAGCTATATTTTCTGATAAATAGTTTTCTGGACCTACGACAATAAGGTCGGGTTTAATTTTAATACATTCTCTGATAATATCTTCTTTAGTTGAGATATTTCTACACTCGGCAATTTGACTTATTCCATAATTTCCAGGGAAACAAAACACTTTTTCACAAAGATATGACTTATCAAGAATCCTACATAAAGCATGTTCACGTGCACCAGATCCTATAACTATGACATTCATTTATACAATATAATAAAGTATATTTATTTTGTGAATAATATTCCTGAATTCACTGTATCACAACTGAATAGATCAATAAAAGACCTATTAGAAGAAAACTTTGCTTATTTAAAGTTAGTTGGTGAGACAGGATCAGTGACTATAGCTGGCTCTGGTCATGTATATTTTTCAATTAAGGAAAATGACGAAGTCATATCATGCATATGTTGGAAAGGGAGTTATGAAAATTTACAAATTAAAATTGAAGAGGGGACTGAATATAACTTTTATGGAAGGATAACTTCTTACTCTAAATTTGGGAGATCTGTTTATCAACTCATTATTGACCAAGTAGAATATAGTGGGACTGGCTCAATATTAAAACTAATCGAAGATAGAAAAAAAGAATTATCTTCGATGGGATTTTTTGATGATAATATAAAAAAAAAACTACCCAAGTATCCAAAATTAATTGGTGTATTAACTTCTGCATCTGGTTCAGTAATTCATGATATAATTCATAGAATTTCTGAAAGATTTCCCATTACACAAATACAGATCTATCCTATTTCTGTTCAAGGTAAAAACTCTCATATTGAAATTATTGATTTTCTAGATTTGATTGAAAATCATGAGACAAAAGATCTATTAAAGCCTGATTTAATTATATTCGCCAGAGGGGGAGGTTCTTTAGAAGAGTTAATGCCATTTAACGAGCCAGATTTAATTAAAAGAGTTTTCAATTTAAAAATTCCTAATATCTCAGCTATTGGCCATGAGACTGATTATACCTTATTAGATTATGTCTCAGATTTGCGTGCACCAACACCCACTGCAGCAGCTGAAATCGCTGTTCCTGATAAAAATCATCTCCTTAATCACATACAGGATTTAAAAGAAAAACTTAATTATTCTATTGAACAAAGATATATACTCGCCGAGCAACTGTTATTGAAATTTAAAAATTCAGTAAACTATTTTTCAAATAAAGTCAAAGATATTGAGAGCAAATTAAGTAAAATAAATAATGAAAATTTAGAAATTGTTAGTAATTCATTTTACAGTAAATCAAATTTATTTAATGATCTTTTTATAAGACTGCAAGAAAGTAGTCCTAAACAAAAAATATCTGAGATACAAAATAAGATTCAATACATTAATTCTAATAATAAAAATTTTGTCATGAATAAATTAAAAATATTATCTCAAAAATTATATTTACTTAATAAGATACTTAATACTTCTTCAATAGAGAGAAATCTAAAAAAAGGATATGCAATATTAAAATCAGATAACAAAATTGTTAAAAGTGTTCAATCTCTTAAAAAATTAGAATTTTTTGATGTTACTTTAAAAGATGGAGTTATAAATATTAAAAAAAAGCTATAATTTCCATCTTTGATGTACCCATAACCATTGTGATGGAGAACGCATAATCCACTTCTCAAAATATTTTTTATGGATTATTTCAACTAACTCTTTGGTATCATAGTTTTTATATTGATCATAGTGCATAGGTTTTTCAACGATCATTTGAAATGTCCCATTTTTATTTCTAATTGAGTATACAGGGCAAATCATCGTTTTGTATTTGATTGCTAAATTAGCAAAACCATCTGTAGCTAAAGCTTTTCTTTCAAAAAAATCAATTTTTACTCCGCTACTATCTCTTTGATCAATTAAAAGTGCTAAATCTTTATTTTGTTTTAGTGCTTTAATCATAGACTTAGCACTCTCAGAACCTTTTTTGTAAAAAAAAGCATTATCATTCTTTCTAGATTTTTGAATATAATTATCAATTTTTTCGTTATTAGCGTGTCTATAAACTGAGTGTAGAGTAAAGCCGTTTCGTAATATAAAGTTTCTAGTTAGTTCCCAGTTTCCAATGTGTGCAGATATAAAAATTTTTGGACCTTGATGAGATTTGATTTCATTAAATATATCCTTATTTTCAATACTAATATTTTCCCAATCAAATTTATTTAAGTTAAAAAATTCAAAAAAAACTTTACCAGTTTCTTTCAAGTTTTTTTTTACTAAATCTGCACTTGCCTCATTGCTTAAATTTAATACTTCTATATTACGTTTTATTATTTGCTGGTATTTTGAATATTTTCCAAAAAAACCAACTAAAGTCCCCCCAAAATTTGAGGCAAAATTAAAACTAAATAATCCCATAAAATTTTTAAGGATTAGAAAAATTATAAACTCAAAGTAATTTCTAAAAATTTTAAATATATTTTTCAATTTCAGTAGCAAATTCTATATAATTATCAGATACTATCTCTCCATAAATAATTCCAACAGAGCTTTTAAACTCATCAGGTATTCTTACATGATCTTTCTCAGTCGTTACTAAAAAAGCATCATTTTTATTAGCTTGATCTAATAATAAAAATATATCATCAATAGTATATTGATGATGATCTGGAAATTCTTTTGTTAATACTAAATTTAAATTTTCAGATTTTAATTGATCAAAGAATTTTTTATTAAAACCTAGACCTGCGAAAGCAATTAATTTTTTTTCTTTGAATTCTGGACTTATTTCAATCTTAAATTTTAAAATATGTTTAAAGTGACTCTCATTTAAATCATTACATTCTTCAGTATTTATTAAAAAAAATATTTGAGATTTTTTAATTGCATTTTTTACTGACTCCCTCAAAGGCCCTGAAGGGACTAAGAGTCTATTCCCAAATGATTGAATAGAGTCATATACATAAATAGATATATTTTTATATACACTATAAGATTGAAGTGCATCGTCTAAAACAAGTATATTTGCTCCATCTTCTTTTGCTGAAAGCATTGCATGAAATTTATTTTTACTAACCCATGTTGTAAAATAATTTGACATCATTAATGCTTCATCTCCAACAAAATTAAAGTCCATATGAGGTTTTACTTTTATAACTTCATCAATAGTTGTAGACCCCCCATAACCTCTAGAAATAATATGAGGCTTGTAACCCATTTTTTTTAGTTCTCTACAGATGTATAATACTGATGGCGTTTTGCCAGAACCACCAATAATAGCACTTCCTACAGCTATCACAGGCAAGTTAATTTTTTGAACTTTTGAAAATTTTCTTTTAATAAAATTCCCAAACGACCATATTATTGATAATGGAGAGAGAAGAAGAGCGTTCAAAGAAATTGATTTTTGATACCAAAATTTAGGAGCTTTTAACATTTTTCAATCATTTCAGTGATATTTTTTAAACTATTTTTATTAGCACTAATAAAATTTTCAATTTCTGTTGAATTATGAAAGTCAACTTTTACCAAATTATTAATTTCGTTACTTATCGAGTCTAAGTTATCACTATTCATTGTCTTGCAAAGGTTAAGTTTCTCAAGATCAAGGTATATTTCCTCAAAATTATTATTAAAACTTCCCGATAGTACAAAGCATCCATGCGAAAGAGGTTCTAGTGGATTCTGTCCGCCATGCTCTATCAAAGAACCACCCATAAAAACTATTTTAGAGCGCTCAAATATAGACATACTATCTCCAAATTTATTATGGATTGTTATTTTTTTTAAATTCTCAGATATAACTTTTTCGTTTAAGTTTTCAAAATATTGAATATGACGAGGTATAATCACAACTTCATGTATTTCATTTAAATTTAAACTTTTTATTATATTCAATACTTTATCATATTCAGTTAGATGAATACTTGCAAAACAGACAATCTTTTTTTTGGACTTGGGTATATTTGTTTGAATATTAAATTTTAAGTTTCCATAAAAATAAACCAATCTTCCAAATATATTACTAATCTTATTCTGATCTTTTTTACTTTGAGCAAAGATTAAATTATACTGATTCCCAATTATTTTGCTTAATTTTGGATATTTAGACCATCTGACATAACTTTTATCTGAAATTCTACCATTAATTAAAATATTTTTTAAATTTTTCTGATTTGAAATTAATAACCAATTTGGCCAAATTTCTGAGTCTATCCATAAAATTTTTTTAAAATTAGTTTTTGATAAAAACTTATTTACATTCCAAAAAAAATCTAAAGGAAGAAATATACAAAATAGATTAGGATATCTTTTCTTTGATACCTCAAAAGATGATAATGTAGAACATGATAAAACAATTTTATTATTATCTAAACAATCTATTAAATATTTAATAGAATTTAATTCACCTATACTAGCAAAATGAATTAAGTAGTCACTTCCTCTAATTTGTTCGTAATTTTGATTTGAAAAAACTTTTTGCATATATGATAGATAATTTTCTTTTTTATTATAAATTCTGATGAGACCAATAAATAAAATTATTGGAAATAATATAACTTGTAATAATCTATAGCTAAAAATAAGCATCGATTATTTTTAGATTTTTATTTAAATTTTCTATTATGAATTCATTAAATGAATTTTCATCAAAATGACTTGGGTTAATTATTTCTTTCCCCCAAAAATAAATACCTTTGCTGAATGGAAGTGGTATTTTTAATTTATCCCAATTGTTTAAACGAAAAAAACGATTTGTCTTAAATGTCAATAAAGCAATTTTTAAATCAAATTTTCGAGCTAATTTATAAATATTAGTATTAATTTTATAAGGTGGTCCATGAGGGGCATCTGGAGTTATATAAATGCATTCCCCTTTTTTAACTGCCAGTGATATGTCTTTTATTAGAGCTGTTGGCTTGTCTTTTTCACGCAAAAGAGGGTCTAGGCCAAATTTTCTTTGAACCAAAGTGCTTATTTGACCATCCCTATGAGAGGTTGCAACAGGTCTTAATTTTGGTTTAAATTTCCAACTGAATGTTGAACCCATAAGTTGGTTATGCCATATTAGAACAATAATTGACTTATTATTCTCTAATTGTCTCTCTATTGTTTCTTCATTTACCCCCGACCAATTACTTGTTTTTCTAATTAGTGATAGAGATAAATAAATTAAATTTACAAAAATAATTTTGAAAAATTTATTCTTAGATAGCTTTTTAAGCATTTTTTTTAATCTGTCTTTGATAAAGATTATAGTAATGTTTTTTCTTTGCCATCAGAGTTTTATGACTACCTTTCTCAATAATTTTGCCATTATCTAAATAGTAAATTTCATCAAAATTTTTGATCGTGCTTAATCTGTGTGCAATCACAACCATCGTAATTTTAGGCAAATTATAAAGATTATTGAAAAGTTTAGATTCTGTTTTAAGGTCTAGATTTGAACTCGGTTCGTCAAGAAGCACAACTGGGCTTTTTTGAGCAAGGGCCCTTGCAATTGAAATTCTTTGTTTTTGTCCACCAGATAACTTAACTCCATTTTCTCCAATTTTTGTATTCAATTTAGCAGCCAGTTTATTTGCAAAATCGTTTACACATGCAATGTTAGCAAAATAGTTAACATCAGTTAGTTTAATACTGGAATTATATTTTATATTTTCCAAGATAGTTCCATCAAATAGAACTGTGTCTTGGCTAACAAGGCTAAATATATTTCTGAGATTATTTAATTTTAATTTTTTGATATTAGTTTCATTTATTCTAATTTCACCTCTAGAAATATCAAACAATCTCAAACACAAAGCGGTAAGTGTAGACTTACCACCTCCAGAAGGTCCTACAAGTGCAATTTTTTTACCTGCTTTTACCTCAAAATTAACCCCATCTATAATATTTTTGTTTGTGTTTTCATATTTAAAAAAAACATTTTTTAAACTTAATGTATTAAAATTTTTAATTGCCTTGGATCCACCAATTGTTTCATTTTTATAATCTATATATTCAAATATTCTAGATGCAGCACCCAGACCACTTTGAAGCAAAACATTCACATTTATAAGGTTTTTTAGTGGAGCATATGCTAACATTAAACTAACTAAAAAACTCATTAATTGCCCAGCAGACATATCGTCATTAATTACAAAAACACCCCCACCAAATATAGCTAAACCAGCTGCCATTGATCCTAGAGTCTCTGTAAAAGGTCTGGATCTGGCAGTAATTTTTTCTTGTTTAAAATTTAATTCCCTTGCATGCTCAATTTCTTTATTAACTCTTTTAATTTCAAAATTTTCCGCGTTAAAAGATTTAACATTCTTTATACCTCTAAAAACTTCCTCTAAATTTGAAGCCAATGTCCCAACTTGTTCTTGTAAATTTTTAGTAACTCTTCTAATTTTTTTCCCTAAAACTCTTACAGGAACAATCGCTAATGGAAAGATAACTATTGAAATACAAGCTAATTTCCAATTTTGATAAATCATGTTTCCAATCAAGACAGTTAAAGTTAAAGAGTCTTTGATTAATGCAGTGTAGGTATTTGCCATTGCTCCACTTAAGTAATACGTATCTGTTGTAATCCTAGTTATTAAAGATCCTGTTTTATTTTTTATAAAAAAACCGTAATGAACATTTATTATATTTTTAAAAACGTCACGTCTAAGTTTCTCAATTATCCTGTGACTCATAAATTGAAGAGATGTGATTTGAATATAGGTTACTAATCCTTTTATTATTCCTGTAATTAAAATAGCTATGGGAATAAAATACAGATAAAATTTATCAGCATTAATCAAAACATTGTCTAAGGCTGGTTTAACTAACCAAGCATGAAAACCTGTGCACAAAGCTGCAATAATCATACATAAAACAGCAATGAACATTTTAAATTTAAAATTTAGAAATAATTTAGAGATTCTTATAAAATGTTTTTTAGATTCAGACATTAAAATGACTACCTATTATTATACTAAAAAGAAGGCTGATACCGTAATAGTTATTGCGAGAGAAGTATGAGCTAGCATTTTCAGGCCTATTTTTCCATATGATGTTAAGATCTAATAAATTAATCAAAGAAATTGTAAGGACTAGAATATTAAATATAAATCCAAAATCCAAACTACTCCCATAAAAGATTATCAAAAAATACTTAGTGATAATCATTAAGTTTAAAAAAATCATTTTTTTCGATCCAAATAACAAAGTGCTAGAATATAGATTTAAATTCTTATCCTCTTTTTCATCCTGCGTAGCATAAATAGTATCGTAAGCTAAAGTCCAAAAAATTAATGATAAATATAAAATAAAAATAGATGAGAAAGGAATGTTTGAGCCCAGTGCTGCCCAGCCAATAAAACACCCCCAGTTATATGTTAAAGCCAAAATAAATTGAGGTAAAATAAAAAATCTTTTCGCTAGAGGGTATAAGGCTATTAAAGGTGTGATAACTATACCTAAAATAATTGCCTCATAATTTAACTGTATAAGAATTAAAAAACCTATTACTAAAAGAGCAAGTAAAAGAATTAAAGCATTCTTAATACTAATTTTTGATGAAGCTAAAGCTCTATTCTTTGTCCTGATTACTTTCTTATCTATATCTGTGTCAATTAAATCATTAACTATACATCCAGCAGATCTCATAATTATTGAACCAAGAAAAAATATAAGGAATAAAACTAAAACATTATTAGACATGATATTACCTGAGGATGCTAAAACAAAGCCAATCGGGTAAAAAAGAAGGAGAAAACCTATTGGCTTATCTAATCTAACTAAAGAAAGATAAGAGTGTGTGAATGGTGGTAATAATTTAAAAATTAAATTATTCTTATAATAGGTATTCATGAAAAGAGTTTATTGTACTTCAATTTTAAAACAGGGTAGCACTTATGAGCTAGAAAAAAAGTATTATATCCACCTTGTGAGAGTAATTAGGTTAAAAGTTGGCGATCATGTGTCTTTATTTAACAATAATTCTGGAGAATGGAAATCTGAAATAGTAGATATTAAAAATAATTTTTTAATCGCAAAAACTATTAGTCAAATTTCACCTCCTCAAGCAGAAAAATCAATAGACTTAATGTTTTCTCCAATTAAATATCAAAATAGTGAGTCAATTATTAGACAATCTACGGAGATGGGCATTAGATCTATTTTTCCAACAATTTTTAAAAGAACTATAAACACAAAAATAAATCTTAGTAAGTTTAATACTTATGCTATTGGTGCCGCTCAACAAAGTGAAAGATTATCTATCCCTAATATTCATGATTTGAATGTTTTAAAAAATCAATCAAAAATCATTTCTAGTAAAACGATTTTAATGTTTGATGAAAACCTCAAAGGAATTCATTTATCCAAAGCTAAAATAAAATCAAATAGTGAAATTTTAGTTGTGATTGGGCCAGAGGGAGGTTTTGAGGAGGAAGAGAGAGCATTTATTTCCAAATCATCCAAAAATTTCTTGAATGTGAGCTTAGGTTCGAACATTCTCAAAGCTGATACGGCAGTTATTGCCGCACTTAGTCTAACATTTCATTATTTTTCTTAATTATAGCGGGTTTAAGCGACATACTGTCAATATACTGTATCAAAAAGATTACTAATATGTCCTAAATGAAATCAATTTTATCTGTATTTTTTATGTTCATTTCTTTTGAACTATATGGAAAACAAGCCACAGACTGGCAGTTAAGTTTTCAAAACCCAGCAACAGATTTAATGGGCAGTGTAGTTGGTCTTCACAACATAATTTTGATTGTCATGACTTTAGTTACTTTATTTGTTTTGTTTCTTCTTTTTTATGTATCTTTTCGTTTTAGTGCAAAAAGAAATCCAATTCCATCTACAACTACGCATAACACAGTTGTAGAAGTCCTATGGACAGCAATCCCTATTGTCATTCTTGTGGTTCTTGCAATTCCATCATTTAAATTATTATACCAACAAGAAAAAAGTGAAAATTATGATATGACTGTAAAAGTTATTGGTCACCAGTGGTATTGGGAGTACGAATACCCTGATCACGGTGATTTTTATTTTGAGAGCTATATGGTTCAAGAACAAGATCTTGAAGAAGGCGACCTAAGATTATTGACAGTCGATAACCCTTTAGTAATTCCAGCAAATAAAAACATTCAAATTTTAATTACGGCTGGTGATGTTCTCCATAGTTGGGCGGTTCCTTCAATGGGTTTGAAGACAGATGCTGTTCCAGGAAGATTAAATGAAACATGGGTAAATGTAAAAGAACCAGGGATATATAGAGGTCAGTGTTCCGAGATTTGTGGAAGTGGTCATGGTTTTATGCCTGTAGTTGTTAAAGTATTACCAGAGAGAGAATTTTTGGCATGGGCTAATGAAGCTAAAAATAATTATGCCATTAACGAAGATATTGAAATTAACAAACCAGAAGAGGCAATTGTTATTTCACAAAATAACATAATTCAATTAGAGGAGAATAATTTATGAGCTCAGAATCATTAACAATGAACGATCACCATGATCATAAGCCTGGATTTTTTACCAGATGGTTTTTTTCTACAAACCATAAGGATATTGGAACGCTATATTTAATTTATGCAATCATTGCAGGTGTAGTAGGAGGAGCTCTTTCAGTTATTATGAGAATGGAGCTATCTGAACCCGGCATGCAGTTTGTTGCAGATGGACAAATGTGGAATGTAATCATCTCAGCTCATGGATTGCTCATGATATTTTTTGTTGTTATGCCAGCATTAATTGGTGGCTTTGGAAATTGGTTTATTCCTTTAATGATTGGTGCCCCAGATATGGCATTTCCTAGACTAA
The DNA here is from genome assembly GCA_902583235.1 of uncultured Alphaproteobacteria bacterium. Classification (GTDB taxonomy): domain Bacteria; phylum Pseudomonadota; class Alphaproteobacteria; order HIMB59; family HIMB59; genus HIMB59. The sequence goes on from CACHVL010000002.1 coordinate 105,889, forward strand.
ATAATATAAGCTTTTGGCTATTAGTCCCTGCATTGTTTTTAATCGCAGGCTCAATGTTTGTTGGGAGTGGAGCAGGAACAGGTTGGACTATTTACCCACCATTAAGTTCTAATATTGGACATAGTACACCTGCTGTTGATATGGCTATTTTTTCACTCCATTTAGCAGGCGCTTCATCAATACTTGGAGCTGTAAATTTCATCACAACTATTTTAAACATGAGAGCCCCGGGAATGACTATCCATAAAATGCCTCTTTTTGTCTGGGCAATGTTAGTTACCGCTTTTCTTCTTCTTCTCGCCGTTCCAGTTCTAGGTGGAGCTATTACAATGCTTTTAACCGATAGAAACTTTGGAACTACTTTTTTTGATCCTGCTGGTGGAGGAGATCCTGTCTTATTTCAACACCTTTTTTGGTTTTTTGGTCACCCTGAAGTTTATATTATGATTTTACCAGCGTTTGGCATCGTCTCACATATCGTATCTACTTTCTCTAAAAAACCTGTATTTGGATATTTAGGCATGGCCTATGCAATGGTTGCTATTGGATTTATAGGTTTCGTTGTTTGGGCTCACCATATGTACACTGTAGGTTTTAGTGCAAATGTTAGAGCATATTTTATGCTAGCTACAATTGTTATTGCTGTGCCAACTGGCGTAAAGATCTTTAGTTGGATTGCTACAATGTGGGGCGGTTCAATAACTTTTACAACTCCTATGTTATTTGCATTAGGATTTATATTTTTATTCACTCTTGGTGGAGTAACAGGTGTAATTTTGGCAAATGCAGGAATTGACGTCGTATTACACGACACATATTACGTTGTAGCTCACTTCCACTACGTTTTAAGTATGGGAGCGGTATTTGGAATATTTGCAGGTATTTATTATTGGTTTAGTAAAATGAGTGGAAAAAATTACTCTGAGTTTTTTGGTAAATTGCATTTTTGGTTATTCTTTTTAGGAGTAAATTTAACTTTCTTTCCTCAACACTTCTTAGGACTAGCTGGAATGCCAAGACGTATTCCTGATTATCCAGATGCTTATGCAGGATGGAATGTTATATCCTCAATAGGTTCATACATATCTTTTGCCTCATTTATTCTTTTTATTTTCATAATTATTTATGCTCTGTTAAAAGGCAAAAAAGCAGAAGCAAATCCATGGGGCGAGGGTGCAAAAACTCTAGAGTGGACACTACCATCTCCTCCACCTTATCACCAGTTTGATACATTACCTGAAGTTAAAAATTAATTTGTGTTAGAAAAAAAACATCAACAAACTTTTGTACAAACAGAGCAAAATCTGTTCTTTGCTCAAGTTGCAAACTTTTTAAAACAATTATACGTTTTAATTAAACCTGGCGTAATTTCTTTAGTTATATTTACTGCCTTATGTGCGATGTTACTTGCCCCCTCAGATAAAAGTTTATTTATCAAAGGTGTAGCTCTGATTCTTATAGCTATGGGCGCATCGGGATCAGCTATTTTGAATATGTGGTTTGATAGAATTATTGACTCAAAAATGGATAGAACAAAGTTCAGACCTATTCCCTCAGGAAATATCTCAGCTAACACAGCTCTTGGAATTGGTCTAATTTTTTCTTTTTTTTCTGTAGTGGCATTGTTTTTCTTCACAAATATTAAGGCCTCAATTCTACTAGCTTTTACTATTCTTTATTACTCTGTCTTTTACACAATGTATCTGAAGCATCGAACAGCACAAAATATAGTAATTGGAGGTCTGGCAGGTGCTCTCCCTCCAGTGATTGCTTGGATAAGTATATCTGATGATCAGATTTTTTATCCTTTAATATTATGTTTAATTATATTTCTCTGGACACCGCCACACTCGTGGGCACTAGCTATTTTTAGAAACCAAGATTACTCTGATGCTGAAATTCCTATGTACCCAGTCAAATACGGTATTAAGAAAACACTCGTGATGATGAATATTTATACTTTTTTTATGGTTGCTTCAGTTAATTTTCTTTATTTTTTTAAATTCGCTGGAATGAGTTTTTTTATAGGATGTAATGCTCTCAACGCATATTTTATTTACAAGCTATTTAAATTAAATAAATCAAAAAATTTAAAGAAAGACTCAATTAAACTTTTTGGATATTCAATTGTTTATTTATTTCTTATTTTTTCATTAACAGTAATTGATAAATATTTATTTTAATGAAGAGAAAAAATAAAAATTTATTGGTCCTAGCTTTACTCTTCATGCTTGTTACAGCATTTTATTTTATTACAATATTTAGAATTAAATCTGGTATTTGAACATATCAAATAAAAACAAAACATTATTTGTTTTAATATTGATACTTGGCTTTATGCTGAGTTTAGTAATTTTTTCTGTTCCATTATATAAGCTTTTTTGTGACATAACCGGTTTCCAAGGCTTTAATAAAGAAGTTCAAATTCAAGAACAAGACCAAAATATGAATTCAGGACAACTTGATATAAAAGTCATATTCTCAGCTCAGGTGAATGATGGTTTGGACTGGGTGTTTGAGGCGCCACAAAAAATGAATATTACTGAGGGTGTTAAGTATGACGTAGTTTTTAAAGCTAAAAATAATACTGGCATTGAGTCCACTGGCACATCTATTTTTAATATTTTACCACCTAAAATTGGTCCATATTTGTTTAAAATAGAATGTTTTTGTTTTATAGATCAGACTATCCAGCCAAATGAAGTTGTTTCGTTTCCTGTCACTTTTTATTTAGATCCCTTAATACTAGAGGATCCTGAGGCAAGTAGGACAAAGAATGTCACTTTGTCATATACCTTTTTTGAGAAAAAAGAATGAAATACATACCTAAATGGTTGATTTAGTATTCAAAGACTCAGAAAAGAAACACAAATTTCACCTTGTCAATCCAAGTCCTTGGCCTATCGTTGGTGCTTTTTCAGCTCTTTTTTTAGTTTCTGGTGCTATTTTATATATGCACTATGAGATGATATGGCCAATGCTGGCTGGTCTTTTTTTAATACTTTTTACTATGTTCATGTGGTGGAGAGATATCATTAAAGAAAGCACCTTCCTAAAAGTTCATAATTCAATTACGGAGATTGGTCTTAGGTGGGGGATGGCTCTATTTATCACCTCGGAAGTTATGTTTTTTGTCGCTTTTTTTTGGGCTTTTTTTGATGCAAGTCTTTTGCCAAAAACATTTTTAGCTGAATACAAAGAAGTTTTTACAGGCACTCTTGGAATAGGAGTTTGGCCTCCGAAAGGAATTGAAACTTTTGATCCATTAGACATCCCATATTTAAATACTTTAATTTTACTTCTATCTGGCACTACATGTACATGGGCTCACCATGAATTAAGAGAGGGCAATAATAAAGAGGCACTTAAAGGTTTATATTATACAGTTTTTTTGGGTTTCATATTTTCTCTTTTACAAATATATGAATACCAACATGCAACTTTTGGTTTTACTGAAGGTATATATCCTTCAACTTTTTACATGGCAACCGGTTTTCATGGATTTCATGTTTTAATTGGTACTTTGTTTTTATTAGTTTGTTTACTGAGAATAAGAAAAGGTCATTTAACCACAGAAAGACATTTTGGATTTGAAGCAGCTGCATGGTATTGGCATTTCGTCGATGTTGTTTGGTTGTTTTTATACATAAGTATCTACTGGTGGGGAAAATAGACAATAAATTTTATTCACTAAAATCAATTAAAATAACAATCTATGAATAAGTCATCGTTAACATTTGTATTCATTAGTATTTCAATTCTAACTTTTATTTTAGGATCATGGCAATTATTTAGACTTAATTGGAAAAATGATCTAATGGATAATATTAATAATTCAATTATTAATCCTGATCTGTTCTCTAATGATAATAAATACAATAATTTAGTTTCAGTAAAATTAGACAAAAATTACACAATTTTAGATAAACCAATCTTTATAGAGTCCAAAACATTCAAAGGAAAGCCAGGATATCACCTGATACTTCCGCTAAAATATAATAACAAGATATATAGTGTAATCAATTTTGGATGGTTTAAAGATAAAGATTCTGATCAAGTCAAAAATATTATTAAAAAATATTTAGCTGTTAATAATGCAAAAGTTTATATAAGAGAATTCAATTCAGATAAGCCATTTTTTACTCCTGAGAACAATTTATTAAATAATACCTGGTATTCAGTTAATAAGAATGATTTTAAACAATTTTATAAATATGAATTTCCATCAAAATATTATTTTGTTTTACTAGATGATAGGATAACTAAATATAGTTTTAATCCTCTAGTATTTTTGAGAAATAATCATTTAAATTATTCAATAACTTGGTTTTTGTTAAGCTTATCCAGTGTCATAATGCTGTTAATTATTAGGAAGAAATATGAATAAACTCAGAGAGTATTTTAAGAATTATTATGTCTTAAATGATATCAGTGGAGTTTTATTTTGGGATAATGCCACTAATTTACCAAAAAAAAGTATCGACTCTAGATCAGAGCAAATGTCTATTTTATCTAAATTTACTGACACAATATTTAGGAGTGAGGAGGTTCAAGAAGAGATAGAAAAAGCTGAAAATACAAAATTGACTGAAACAGATAGTAAGTGTTTAAAATTAATGAAGAGCATTATCATAAAAGAAAATGCTATTGATCCAAATTTAAAATCTTTACTGATTAAAAAAAAATTAACTTGTGAACATTTATGGAGAGAAGCTCGAACAAAAAATAATTGCTCAATAATTGAAAAAGACTTCAATGATTTATTAGAATTAGTACATGAAGAGGCGAGTCAATTATCTTATGCTACTAACTTAACACCTTATGACTCTCAAATTTCAAAATATGACATAGACTATGATTCAGTAAAGATTGACGAAGTTTTCTCTATTATTGATAAAGAAATAATACCTAAGTATAAAAATATACAAAAAATTAAATCTCCTTTAATCTATAAATCGGATATTTCTGACACAAAAATAATTAAAGAGATAAAAATAAAATTAGAACAACTCAACTTTGATTTTGAAAGAGGAAGAATTGACCAATCTCATCATCCATTTTGTGGAGGTGCTACAAATGATGTGCGGATAACAACAAGGTTTGAAGAAAATATATTAGAGTCCTTATCAGCTTTGTTTCATGAGACAGGTCATGGCGTATATGAGCAAAATCGACCAATTCAATACCTTTATGAGCCATTGGGTCAATCTCGGAGTTTAAGTGTGCATGAAAGTCAATCTCTCTTCTTTGAAAATCATATCTTTAAATCGCAGACTTATTTTAAAATTATAAATACCATTTTTGATAACTCTAAAGATTTGAAAAAATCGTTTTTAGAGCATTACCACACTGTTAGAATTAACCCAATCAGAGTTAGTGCTGACGAATTTTCTTATCCAATTCATGTATTTATTAGATATCAAATTGAGAAAGAAATATTTAAAAATAAAATTAAATTTAAAGATATAAAACATTTATGGAATAAAAAATACCTAGATCATTTAGAAATAGATCTAAACTCAGACTCAGAAGGAGTACTTCAAGATATTCATTGGTATGAGGGAATATTTGGTTATTTTCCTACTTACGCTCTTGGTGCAATGATAGCCTCTCAAATTAAATATAATTGTCCTTTGTTTGACATTTTTTTGAAAAACCCTGATGAAGAAAATATTAAGCAATTAATTATATGGTTAAATAATAATATTCATCAAAAAGCCTCTTTATATTCTTCTGATGAAATGTTACAAAGCATTTCTGGTGAAAAACTAAATTCAAAATATTATTTAGAGCATTTGGTTGGTAGATTTGTTAAATGAAATATATAAGCACAAGGAATAACAAAACTGATTTTTCTGCTGAACAGGTTTTAAATTATGGCCTAGCACCAGATGGAGGACTCTTTATTCCAAAAGAAATTCCAAAATTCAGCATTGATCAAATTAAGGCACTTAAAGGAAAAAATTATTTTGATATAGCAAATTTTATTCTATCACCTTTTTTATTAGATTTATTTGATTCTAAAACAATTAATAAGATAATTCACGAGGCCTATAGTAAATTTGATCAAGAAATCGTCTCAGTATCAAATATAGGAGACAATGAATTATTAAATTTATTTCATGGTCCTACATTAGCTTTTAAAGATTATGCTATGTGCTTGTTGGCAAAAATATATGAGTACTATTTAAAAAAAGTAGATAAAAAATTATTATTAATTGGCGCAACTTCTGGAGACACTGGTTCTGCAGCGATACAAGCTTTTAAAGGTATTGATAACATTAGTATTTTTATACTTCATCCTCATAATTCCACATCTCTTTTTCAAAGAAAACAAATGACTACAAGTGGAGCAAATAATGTTTTCAATATAGCCTTAAATGGAAGTTTTGATGATTGTCAAAATTTAGTAAAAAAACTTTTTAAAGATAAAAATTTAAATGAAACCTTTAGTTTTACTGCTGTGAATTCAATTAATTGGTTTAGGGTATTACCACAATCTATCTATTATGCTTGGTCATATCTAAATTGTAATATTGATAACTTTGTAGTGCCAAGTGGAAATTTTGGAAATATATATTCTGCTTATTTACTCAAGTCTATGGGATTTCCTATAAATAAATTAATTGTTGCAACAAATGAGAATAATATCTTACATCGAATTATAAGTAATAATGATCTACATCTCTATAATGTTGTAAAAACTAATAGCCCTAGCATGGATATAACTATATCAAGTAATTTTGAAAGGCTCTTAGCTGAGTTTCTTGGACCAGACTCAACTAAAGAACTATTTCAAAATATTCCAAATAATGAACATAATAAAAAATTAGATGGCTCTATACATAATTTATTATCAGAGAATTTTTTATCAGAAAATGCAACCTCTGAAGAAGTTGAAAATCAAATTAAAAACACCTATGAAAATTACAATATTTTATTAGACCCTCACACGGCAGTAGGTGTAGTATGTGCTGAGAAATTAAATCTTAAAAAAGTAATGTGTTTAGCCTGCGCTCATCCTGTAAAGTTTCAAGAAACTATTCAAAAAGTATTGGGCAATAACATCAACTACAATAAAAATATAGAATTTTTAAATAAAGAAAAATTTGAAATTTTAGATAATAATTTCGAAGCGTTGGGAGATTACATTAAATTAAATGCCTAATATTCATAAATTAAATAATGGGATGACTCTCATAACCGACCATGTGAATACCGTAGAAACAGTTAGTGTGGGTATGTGGAATAAGGTAGGGGCTAGAAATGAACGTAAAGAGATTAATGGTGTCGCACATTTATTGGAACATATGGCTTTTAAAGGAACTAAAAATAGATCTGCAGCTCAAATAGCGAAAGAAGTAGAACTGGTAGGAAATTCTCACAATGCATATACATCAAGAGAAATCACTGCCTACTACATGAGTGGCTTAAAAGAAAACGTTGAATTATCAATAGACGTTATCAGTGACATATTACAATTTTCAACTTTCGATTCTAAAGAACTTGATAAAGAAAGAGGTGTGATACTTCAAGAAATTGGAATGTATGCCGATGAACCAGACAGTATTGTGGGTGATAAATTCGATGAGTTAGCATATCCAGATCAACCCATGGGAAGATCAATTCTTGGTACTGCTGATATTATAAAGTCCATATCGAGAGACCAAGTAGAGGGTTTCATGAAAGGTTTTTACAATCCTAAAAAAATGGTTTTTTCAGTATCTGGAAATTTTGAAGAGGAGAAAGTTATTAAACTTGTTGAAGATAAATTTCAAAACTTACCTCAAGGCAACGACGATTATATTCCTAAATCATCATATTCAGGTGGGGAATACCGAGAGGAGAAAAATTTAGAGCAGGTTAAATTATTACTTGGTTTTGAGGGAGTAGATATTCACTCTGATCTATATTATGCTACAAGAGTCTACTCAACACTTCTTGGATCAGGTATGTCCTCAAGACTATTCCAAGAAATTCGTGAAAAAAGAGGTTTAGTTTATAGTATTTATAGTAGTGGTGATTTTTTTTCCGACTCTGGTATTTTTTATGTTTATGCAGGAACCGGTCAAAAGGAAGTAAAAGAATTAATTCCTGTCCTTTGTGATCAATTAAATATTGATGCCACTACCTTTACACAAGAGGAATTAACGAAGACTAAAGCAAAATTTAAAGTAGGTATCCTAAAAGGAGAGGAGAGCATTTCCTCAAGGTGTAGATCTAATGCCTCTAATTATCTAATGCATAATAAGATCAGGTCTCCTGAGGAGTTTATTTCAAAAATTGACTCTGTCCAATTAGAGGATCTTGAAAAGGCCAGAAAGAATATACTTGACTCAAATTTAACAGTTTCATCCATAGGACCCATTGAGCACCTTGAAACTGCCGATTTAATTAAACGAAGACTCAGTTAGAGTTTCAGCTGCTTGTCTAGCAAGTTGATCAACTTGGTTATTAAACTTATCGACATTATGTGCTTTCACCCAACTCCAAATTATATTTTTACTTAAGTTTAGTTTATCCAATCTCTCCCAAAGTTCCTTATTTTTAACTGCTTTTTTAGTCGATGTCTTCCAGTTATTTCCTTTCCAGTTGAGTATCCAATTGGTTATACCCTGTCTTACATAATTACTATCAGTATTTAGATTTATGTCGTTATATTTATCAAGAAATTCTATTGCCTTAATTGCTGCCATTAGTTCCATTTGATTATTTGTAGTATTTCTTTCAAAACCAGCTCTGTAGCTAATATCTTTTTCATTAATAACAACAAATGCCCAACCACCATTACCAGGATTACCAAGACAAGAGCCGTCTGTGTATACTTTAATCAAAAAAAGTCCTGTAAATTATTTTTTTCATGAAATTTAAATATTTCAAAAAATTCTAAAGGGTTTTTATGTTTAACATTACCTTCAACATTAAAATTTAAGTCATAGATTCTTGTTAAGAAAAAACGAATAGCACTTACTTTTAAGTAAAAATTAAAATTATTTTTTTCTTCTATATTTAATTCATATTCTTTTTCGTATGATCTTAAGAATTTTTTGAAATCCTCTTCTTGAAATTGGTTATTAAAAAAAAACCATGCATTTACAAATGTTGCCAAATCATAAATTACAGTGTCTGTACAAGAAAAAAAGAAGTCGATAAATCCTGAAACTTCATTATCTATAAAAAATATATTATCTTTGAACAAATCTGCATGAATATTAATTCTTCTTAATTTTTTGGGAAAACCATCACTCAATTTATTAATATTGCTCAAAATATATTTATATTCACTAAGATTTATTTTTGATTCCTTTTGCAAAAATTCATTAGTTATGAGTTTCCATGAGGGTAATAACATCATGTTTTCTCTAAACAGTTCCTTGTTATCTCCAGATTGATGTAATTTCGCAATCGACTTTCCTAAAGAAATCAGTTGCGCTTGATTGGGTCTTATTACTGGTTTGCCTTCAATAAAACTATAAATACAGCAAGATCTCCCTTTAACTTTAAATAAGTTTTCATTATTCAAAGACAAACTTAGAGGGCAAGACACTCCATTGTCATGAAATAATTTCATCAAATTATTAAAGTATGGTAGATCCTCTTCTTTGGTTCTTTTTTCAAACAGAGTTAATATAAATTTTTTCTCATTATTTAAATGAACTAAATAATTTGTGTTTTCTACACCTTCTTTTATACCCTCAAAATTTGTTATCTTCCCTATAGGGAGAAAAAGTTCTTGTGCCTCGGAAAGAGATATTTGAGTATAAACTGCCATTTGTATTTAACTTTAATGATAAAAATCTGATTGAAAAGATTCTTATGATAAGTGTGCGAGATTTTATGTTATTAGTTAATTGATTTAAGATCAGCAACGCTTTTGTTAAGCATTCTTGCTTTATTATTATCTGATATTTCAGAGAAATAATTAAAAATTAATTTATTAAGCTCAATTGATGCTTGATTTTTTATTGATTGTACAGCAGATAGCTCTATTTGTTTTATTCTGTCAATTGAATTTTTTTCTTTTGATTGAATAGTTAGAGTAGTTTTATCAATTATATTTTTTGAGATAGACTCAGACTGTTTTTTTGCATTTACAATAATTTCATCAATCTTATTTGATAAATCCTCTGTTTGCTTTTCTGCATCTTTTAATTTAGCTTCAGCTTCCGTAAAGGACTCTAAAGATTTATTGATATTTTCTTTTATTTCAGCAATTTTTGAGTCCAAGCCACCAATCATCATACTTTTAAATGGCTTAATCATTAAAATTATAAATGTGATAAAAGAGATTAATAACCAAAACTTAGGATCTTGAAATAAATAACTCATTATAAATTTATATTTCCTTTTTCTATATTGGTTACTTTCGAGATAAAGTCTGTAGCTGAGTCTTTTAATTGAGTGTTTAATTCAGATAATGCATCTTCCTTTTCTTTCTGTACTCTAGATTCGGTGAGCTTAATCTCTTGCTGAATCTTTTCCTCAGTCGCTTTAAGTAACCTCTCGCTTTCATGCAAAGCTTCATCTTTAGCATCATTTATTATCTGTGATGCTTGGTTTTTAGCTTCAGTAAGTTTTGCCTCATAGTTTTCAATTATTGACTCAGCTTTTTTGATTAATTCATCTTGTTTCGAGATATGTGATCTAACAAAATCATCTCTTTTGTTCAAAAAAGCTCTAATTTTAGGGAGTGTTATGTATGTTAGTACTGAAAACAGTATTACAAAAAATACACCCAGCCAAAAAAGCTGAGAAATAAAAAATTCTACTTGCTCTAATTGAGGCATAAGTTACTCAATCTCCTTAGGAAAATAATATTACTAAGGCTATAACTAATGCGAATAAAGCAATAGCTTCAACAAGGGCAAAACCCAACATTGTCATGGTAAAGACTTCATTTCTTGCAGCTGGGTTTCTTCCAACAGCTGTAATAAATGCAGCAAAAACATTACCAATACCAATACCAGCACCGATCACACCAATCACGGCTAAACCTGCACCTAAATATTTAAGTCCTTCAACTAGTTCCATATTTACCTCCTTATGTACATCTAGTGTAAGTGTAAAGCGTCGTTAATATACAAACATGTTAATATCGCAAAGACATATGCTTGCAAAAATGCTATTAGTATCTCTAAACCTGTTAAGGCAATTATAAATACTAATGGCAGAATTCCAAAAATTCCTAAAGCAGATACAAAACCCGCAAAAACTTTTAATAAAGTATGACCAGCAAGCATATTAGCAAAGAGTCGAACAGATAAACTTATAGGTCTAGATAAGTAAGAAATTATTTCTATTGGTATAAGGAGAGGGAGCATATAAATAGGTAATCCAGGAATTACAAAGAAGCCAAAAAACTTCACTCCATGTTTTACAAAACCTAAAATAGTAACAAAAATAAAAACACCCATGGCAAGTGCAAGCGTAACAATAATATGGCTAGTAAAGGTAAAACTATAGGGGATCATTCCAAAAAGATTACCAAAGAGAATGAACATAAATAAAGTAAATACTAAGGAAAAGTACTTCTTTCCCTCTTTGCCAACTGTGTCACTTAGCAAACTATTAATAAAACTAAATCCTAGTTCTGCTGCAACTTGCATCCTAGACGGGTAAAGATCACTTACAGAGTTTGTTTTTTTTGATTTTAAAAAAGGTGCAGTAAAAAATATCAGTATAAATGCAGTCGTTACAGTCATCCATAAAGCCGAATTGGTAAATGAAATATCTAATCCAAACAGATTAATGTCTATTATTGGTTGAATTTCAAACTGTTTAAGGGGACTTTCGCCTTTAGCCATGAAGGTAATAAAACAGATTTATTTGGGATTTTCTATGCGACGTATAAGCCTGTAAATATTCAGCAAACCAGCAAAAAAACCCAGTATTATCAATGTTATTAACCCAATGGGTTTACTGTCAAACATCTTATCTATCAGTAAACCTATAATAACAGAAACTATTAAGGCACCTAATAATTCTGTTGAGATTCTATATGCAAAGCTAAGACCTTGCATCTTTGGTTGTTTGTCAGGCTCTTCATTATTGTCCATTATTCAGCGTACTTTACTGCTTCTTCTAATTCAACAGAGACTATTTGAGAAATTCCCTCTTCAGGCATCGTAACACCATAGAGTCTATCTACTCTAGACATGGTCATTCGATTATGGGTAATAATTATAAATTTAGTTTGCACTTTTTCAGAAATTTCCTCAACCATACTACAAAATCTATCAACATTATTGTCATCTAACGGAGCGTCAACCTCATCTAATATACAAAAAGGCGAGGGGTTCGCCATAAATACAGCAAATAATAAAGAAATCGCAGTCAATGCCTGCTCACCCCCTGATAAAAGAGTTATATTTTGCATTTTCTTTCCAGGAGGACTTGCGAATATCTCTAGACCTGAATTTAGTGGGTCTTCGTCATTCTGTATAAGTTTTAAATAAGCTTTCCCCCCACCAAATAATTTGGTGAAGAGTCTTTCAAAATTTTCATTAACAATTTTAAAAGCATCTTTTAATCTTGTGACACCCTCTTTATTAATTTTATTTATTGCCTCGTGAAGCTTTTCAATAGACTCTTGAATCTCATTTTTATCTTTGATCGTTTCATCAACTTTTTCTCTTAATTTAACATATTCATCTTCAGCAAGTAAATTTACAGCACCAATTCTCTCTCTCTCAGCATTCAATCTTGAAACTCTTTTTTCTGCAGTTTCTAAATCTTCATCTTTCTTAAATTTTTCTACTTCATTTTCTATATTTAATAAATCGACATTTATTTTTTCTCTACAAGATTGTGTGAGCTGAGCTAAGTTATTTGAATAATTTGAAATCTCCGATTCTTTTCGAATTAACTCCTCTTTAACAACTGAATAATTTTGTTCTTTACTTCGCAACTCTTTGGAGAGTTTTTCTAAAAGGTTTTCTTGTTCTTGTAATTCATTATCAAAAAGTTTTTTTTCACCATCTAGTTGATTAATTTTATTTAGTAAAAACTGTCTTTTACTATCAATATCTCCAGGATTATTCTCTGATACTTCTAATTCTTCCTTTGTAGTTTTTATTCTTTGATTTAAATCTTCAGTTTTCTGATTTGTGACTTCTAAAATTCTTTCCCATTCAATAATTTGCTTTTTGAGATCATTCAGTCTCTTTTCCTTTAATTCTGAGAGTATTGTAGAAATATTTGCTTCATAACTACTTGAAATAAAAAGGCCATCCCACCTCCATAAATTACCCTCTAAATCGACAATAGCTTGACCGATATCTATTTTACTATGATTTTCTGTTCCTTCTTTTTTTGTTGATACGATTGCTACATTTTCAAGTTTATTAATTACTTGGTTTGGGGCTTTTATTACATTTGAAGCTAACTCACAATTAAAATTAAATTTTTTTGTAACGTTCTCTCCTAAATACTCACTCCAATAATATATATCATCTGGCTCAAGTGATGCCAAAAGCTCTTTACCAAAAATAGCAGCTACTGCATTTTCATATTTTTTATCAAAGGAAATATTATTTAGTAAACTTTTATCAGATTGATTTATGGGGCTGTCACGATTTTCTGCTTCAAATTCCTTAGAAGACAAATCTTCAATATCTTTTTTTATTGTCTTAATTTTATTATTGGTATCTTCAAATTGTTTTTGTTCGATTTGCAAGTCTTGATTTAGTTGTTTTACTCGATGCTCTAGATTTATTTTATGTTCTTCAAAACGCAATTCTTCTTGTTTTAGGTTTTCTACAGTCATATTCAATCTATCAAGTTCGCTATTCAATGAGTAAGATTTTTCTCTCATTGGGGGAATTTTAACTTTTAAATCCTCATATGCTTGATCTTGGATTGATACATCACCTTGAAAGTCAGCAAGCTTTATTTTAATTTTATCTTTTTCCTCATTCAGTTTTTCAATAATAAGTTGAAGATCGTTTCTCTTAACAAAAAATACTGAAGCTTCTGCATTTTTGATTAATGTTGATATATTTCTAAATCTTTCTGCTTCCTTAGCTTGTTTTTTAAGAATAGCTAATTGTTCTTCGTATGTCTCAATCACATCTTCTACTCTGAGTAAATTATTGTTTGCACCTTTTAACCTTAACTCTGCATCGTGCCTTCTAGACTGTAAACCTAATATTCCTGCAGCTTCCTCTAATACCATTTTCCTATCTTCTGGTTTAGCCTGAGTGATAGCTCCTATTCTTCCTTGGCTAACTATAGAGGTAGATCTTGCTGATGTAGACGCATCTGCAAAAAGTAATTGTATATCTTTTAATCTAACCTCTTTACCGTTTATAAAGGAATTTGTTCCCTCTCCCCTCCAAATCTTTCTGGCAATTTCTAATTGTTTGGACTCAAATTTATTTTCTAAATCGCTTCCTTCAATATTTACAAATAATCCTACCTCTGCAATATTCCATGAAGGACGGCTATCAGTTCCATTAAAAATCAAATCATCAATTTCTTTACCGCGAAGCTGCTTAGCAGAGACCTCTCCCAAACCAAACCTAACTGCCTCAACAATATTTGACTTTCCACAACCATTAGGACCTACAATCCCAGTAAGCCCATTTTTTATCTCAAAATCTGTAGGCTCAACAAAAGATTTAAAACCTTTAATTGAGAGTTTATCTAAAGATAACAAATTAATTATTCAATTTTTTTTTAATTATTTTTATAAATTCTGAAGCTGGCCTATTGCCTTGAACTTTTTCTCCATTAATTAAAAATGTTGGTGTGCTCTCAACTCCAAAAATGTTTTGAGCATCAACTTGTAGAGATAAAAGTCTATTGTGGGAGTCCTCATCTTTTAAACAAGATTGCAACTCTTCATCTTCAAGTCCATGTTGTAATCCATAACTATTGAGTAATTCAATTATCTCTTCTCCCGAACTTGCTTTTGTCCAAACATCATAGTTCTCATAAACTGAGTCTACATAACTTGAACGAACATTTTTACTACAATTAGCTACTATGCTTCCATAAAAGGCGGCTTGATTTAATGGAAAATCAATGAGATAGAAATTAATATTCTTGTATACACTACTTTCTTTTAATTCTTGAAGTGTTTGGTTATGAAATTCAGCACAGTACGAGCAACTAAATGAGGAAAACTCAATTATATCAACCTGAATTTCTTCTGATGATCTGATCAGGGGTTCTATATTATTGTCTTCAATATATTGTTTGTATTCGTAATTTTTCGATGTTGCCGAGTTTAGGAAAAGCACTCCCCAAACAAGTATTAAACTAATTATTCTCATATAACTTTTTATTAATATTTTCAAAAATAGATCTTACTTCTTGATCTTTTATATCATTAAATTTTTGATTATTAAGAGTTTTTCCAGAAGCTTTGTTGGATAAATTAGCATTATTATCAAACTTTGAATTACTATGAGAAAGGTCTTGAAAAAATACGATTTTATTTACTCTTGTTCCAGTCACTTCCTCTATTTTTATAATAATTTCATTTGTATTTGAGTGCATCTCAAATGATTTACTAGGATTCACTCTAAATTCAAAGATAACAGTTTCTATTCTATCATTAATTATAGTTTTTTTTAATTTAACAAATTTATTATTTTTACCAAAAATATACTCCCAATTTTTAAGAAGAAGAGTATTTATTTTTAGTTTTTTTTTATTTACTTTATTAACTAGATGAAAAGCAATGTCATTGAGCTTGGAGAATTTTTTCATAAAAATAAATTTATTCCATTAATCCTACATTGGTTTAAAAAAAATCAAAGAAACTTATATTGGAGAAGAAATAGGGATTTATATTTAACTTATCTATCAGAAATTATGCTTCAACAAACTACTGTGAAAACAGTAGAAAACAAAATATTAGAAATAATAAACATTTTTCCAAGTTTTAATTCCTTTAAAAATAAAAAATTAGAACAATTGCTCAGAGTTTGGTCAGGTTTAGGTTATTACAATAGGGCAGTAAATTTATTCAAAGCAGTAACAATTATTAACAATAAATTTAATGGAGCTTTACCAGATAATAGGGATTCGCTAATTTCTTTACCTGGTGTTGGTACATATACATCAAGTGCAATATTAGCTATAGGCCATAACCAAAAAGCATTCCCTATTGATGTTAATGTAAAAAGATTAGTAGAAAGAATATCTGGTGCTGAATTTAAAGATAATGAAGTTGAAAGTATATTAAGTTTGGCTTGTAAAAAAAAGATTTCCTATAGAAGTTTAGCTGAGTCTATGATGGATTTTAGTTCTATAATTTGTAAAAAAAATAATCCTGATTGTGATAAATGTAAATTTTCTAATTTTTGTAAATCAGCTTTTCAAAAATTTGAAAATAATCAAAATACAAAAAAAATTAATAAAAAAATAGACTTCTATATATTAAACTCCCCGTTACACATTTGTTTTATAAAAAAACCAAAATTTCAATTTTACAAAAATTTTATACATTTACCCTCAAATTTGGATGAAGAATTTATCTCAAACATAAAATTAAAACAAAAAGAAAAAATCAAAAGTTTTAAATTTGTAATTACAAATAACCTTTTTCAAGTTAATGTTTATAAATTAAATCAAAAAAAATTGAAAATTGCTAATACAGTATGGATCGAAAAGATAAAAACAAAAGAACTTGCTTTACCAACATTATTTAAAAAAATACTTAACTAACCCCTCATCTTTTTTCTTATCATATCTATGGATACTAAATTCTTTTTTTTATCCTCGTAATGCCAGAAATCCCATCCATTAAAACTTGATGTCTTATTTACTTTTGCAGCTATTTTATGAATTGATCCTCTATCATTTTTGTATGTTATGCTTCCATCTGGAAGTACAGTAGCTTTATAGTTTTTGTTATTATTATAAAGTGAAGATCCTGGTTTTAAGTGACCATTATCAATTAAACTTGCGAAAGGTATTTTTTGAACTGGTTTATCTTTTTCATTAACTTCTAATAAGTTATTTTTTAGAGATTTAATTTTTTTTAATCTTTTTTCAGCTAAATTAAAATAATCTTTATCCTTTTCAAAACCTATATAATTTCTACCTAAATATTTTCCCTCAGCACAAAAACTTGCCGTACCCGCAAATGGTTCTAAAATTAGATCTCCTTGAATTGAAGATTGAAGGATTATTTTTTTCATTAAGGCTAAAGGTTTTTGGGTAGGGTGGGCTGTTTGGTTTGTTTTATTTTTGATTCTTTCTTTACCTGAACAAATCGGAAAATTCCAAATACTTCTCTCTTGTTTATCTTCGTTTGCAACTTTTAAGGTGTGATAGTTAAATTGGTATCTTGATTTAGGTTTTTTTGAGCACCATATAAGAGTTTCATGAGCATTTGTAAGTCTTGTTGCTCTGAAATTTGGTAAAGGATTTGATTTAGCCCAAATTACATCATTCAAAATCCAAAAGTTTAGATCTTGAAGAATTTTCCCGATTCTAAATATATTGTGATAAGACCCTATAATCCATAATCCACCATCTGGTTTTAAAACTCTTTTACACTCGCTTAAATATGAAAGGGTAAATTCATCATAGCTAGCGTAATTATCAAATTTGTCCCAATCTTGAGTTACTCCATTGACAACGGAATGGTTTGGTCTAGTTAAAACTTTATTTAGTTGCAAATTGTAAGGGGGGTCCAAAAAGATTAAATCTATAGTATGGTCTTCAACTTTTTCAAATAGATCAATGCAATCACCCAGGTAAAGACTATTTTGTTTTAACACTAAAGAATCTTATTACTAATAAAGAATCATGTGTAAAAAAAGCATTGTAGTCTGTTGATAACTAAGTAGATAACTTTTTGATAAGTCTACTTATTGGTTGATAAGTTGTCCGATGAAATTTACTGACACCATGTGAATAAATAGCATCTAAATGATTTTTAGTTCCATAACCTGCATTTTTATTCCACTGATAAACATTATCTTTTAAGTGAAGTTTGGTGATTAATTTGTCCCTATATACTTTTGCAATAATAGATGCTGCAGAGACTTGATTTATTTTATCGTCTGCTTTGACTAGGGCTTTTACTTTATAATCCTCCATACCATTTGGGATAAACTTCCCGTCAATAATGACTGTATCCGTTTTTTTAGATAACAAAATAATTGATTGTTTCATGCATTGCAAAACTACATTGTGAATATTAAATTTCTCAATAAATTTTTTTTTTCCAACAATAATTTGATAATTATAATTAAAGCCCTTATTTAATTTTAAATAATTATAAATTTCCTCTCTCTTTTTTTTATTTATTTTTTTTGAGTCAGATACATCAAAAGGAAGTGCTTGAAAGAAAGAATTTTGAGATCTAAATGCACAAACTATTGCACTTCCAACAAGAGAACCTCTACCAACTTCGTCAACACCAACGACATATTCACTCATCAAGTCTCGGTATCAATTCGATAAAATTACATGGTTTGTGTCTTATATCTAATTGATGAAAAAGAATATCATTCCAAGCATCTCGAACAGCAGAAGTAGATCCAGGCAAGCAAAAAATATAAGTTTGATTTAATAAAAAGGCACTTGCTCGAGATTGTATGGTTGAAGTTCCAATTTTTTGATAACTGAGTTGTCTAAATAATTCACCAAATCCTGGTATTTCAATTTGAGATATTTTTTTCAAAGCATCAATAGTATTATCTCTTCCCGTTAAACCTGTTCCTCCTGTTGTAATTATTACATCGTTTTCAACTGAGTTAGTTAAGCCTTGAATTATAGGTATAAAGACTTCTGGTTCGTCTTCGATAATTTGATAATGAGAAACATCATGTCCTTTTTGAAGTATTAGATCCTTTAATATATTGCCAGATTTATCATCGCTCTCTTTTCTTGTGTCCGATAAAGTAATCACGGCGATATTTATTTTTTTAAATATTATTGTTTCGTCAATCATTAATCAAAATCGTATTAGTTGCTATCAATTCATCAGCATAATCAAAAGAATTATGATTTATTAATTCATAAATAACAAGATTAGTTAGAACTCGCTCTACAAATAACCGAGTTTCTCTTGATGGAATAGATTCAATTAAAAGGAAGCTATCATTATTAAAAGAAGTTTTTTTCATCCATTTTGAAAGATTTCCGGGTCCGGCATTATAAGAGATTAGTGCTTTCAATAAATCACCCTCTATATAATTTATGGATAATAAATTTTGTAAATAAAGACTTCCTGTTTCGACATTAATTTCAGGATTATACAATATTCTAGGATTTGACTTAAATTGATGTTTTTTATTTACCATACGGGCTGTGGATGGAAGAATTTGCATTAATCCATATGCACTTTTCCCACTTTTTGCAAAAGCGCTAAATTGAGACTCCTGTCTTATCATGCTTATGATAATAGTTGGATCTATGTCGTTGAAATTATAATTTTGAATCCATTGTGGTGTTGGATAAAGATAATCTATGGGAGCATCATCTTTAAATAAATATTTTGCTGTTTTAATTTGAAGAGAACTTAAGTCATTTTTAATAGAAAAATTTAAAATGAGTCTTTTAAATCTATCATTAGTAATGCTTTGAAGTCTATTTAACTCAATCTCTGCAATTGGCAGTTCATCAATTTCTATTAATGCCTGAATTCTCTTACCTAATTTTGTATCTAAAAATGAGTCAAGATCCGAGTTCATTATAGAGGTGTTAAATTCAAAGTCCTGAATGGTCTTATCGATTATTCTACAAGATAAAATGGAATAAATATTAAAACTTGGCCTACAAGATTTATTTAAAGCCTCTAACGAAGCTTTAAAGGTAATAACATCTTCAGCATCTTTTGTTGATGATAAAAATGACCAATATGCTCCAGCATCGCTGAGCCATTTGTTATCTGAAATTTTTGAGAGTATTAAAAACTGCCTTGAAGCTTTCTGATATTTACCTTTTCTATAATACGAGAGACCCTTAATCCACAAGCCTTCAGAGTGAGGTTGACTTAAAAATGCCTCATCGTTAAGCACATTAATAGCCTTATCATCTAAATCTGCGAGATAATACCCATTGGCAATTTTTGATAATAAATATGACTTCTCTTTTTGATTAAAATATTTTATGTGGTGACTCAAATATTCTAAAGCTCCAGTTGGCCATCCTCTACCAACTCTTGATCTTACAGTGTTATAAATACTAATTTTTTTTGAGTAATTTTTATTTGAGAATATTTTATTTGATTTACTTGAATTGGTAGCTTCTGTTTTATCTTTTTGAAAGATTTCATTATAGAGGGGGTATGAATTTTTTTTTGGTCTTTTTGCTCCATCTGGCATTCTACGCACACCTAATTTATAAATCCTTCTCGCTTCATATTGATCACTATACTCACTTAACCAATCTCGTAGTTCTAAAAAACTGGATCGATGTGCTGTAGGATGGAGGAGTTTTAAAGCTTGAACATGACCCATGAGTATTAAATCATCAAGTTTTGCAATATTTTTATCACCTTTAGCAAAATTACCATCTCTGTAATCGTTAAAAATACTTTTGTAGAGACCTATATCTTTTGAATTAAGGGCAAATATAGTTTGTGAGTAAAAAAGTGAGATTAATATGAGAACAATTTTCATTTCTAACCACCCAGTTGTTTTTTTATTTCTTTTAAATCTTCCCAAGCATCTTTTTTGAGATCTGGGTTGTTAATAAGCAAAGATGGCTCATAGAGCACACGGCATTTTTTTGGAACTACGTCATTTGGGGTATTAAAGTCAAACCACTTACCTCGAAGAGACATTGAGGATAAATCTGCAGCTAATAACATCTTAATACAATAATTTGACATAATTATTAAATATTTTGGATTAATCAATTCAATCAAACGATAATTTATCAATTGTAAAGTTGTAATCATTTTATGATCATTCTCAAACTCACCTATGCCTCTAGGTATATAAGAAGCTAAGCTTATTTGTTTCCTGTCTAGTTTTATTGAGGAGAGCATTTTATCAAATAACTCACCATTTTTGTTATCTATTATTTTTGTGTCTGAAATATCACATTTACCATAAAAGAATAAAATTCTAGAATTTTTATCCCCCTCTACTAGTTTAATCGATTTATCTATATTTAATTTTATTAATTCTCCCTTCAAAAAATCCTCAAGCTGATTAATACTAGTGGCCTTGCTTGGACTTGTTATATTACTTGAAGTTATTTGTTCAGTTTTATTCTCAACGAAATCTTTTTGTTTAAATTCTTCAAGATTCATCAATTCCAAAAGAATATTTTTTTGGTAGTCTATTTGTTTCATGTTTAAAAAATTATCTATATTTTATTACAGTATATGTTTTTTGGGATTTATTGTACATGCATATGGGTCTCAATTAAAAAATACATTTGATAATCAACTTCTAAGTTCTATATATGCCGAATACAATAATGATTATTTAACATGGGAGAAATTACCCAAGTACGAATTATCAAGTGACCAGTCCTCAGATCTACTAAGTAAAATTATTATAGGCGATTACAAATTAAATAGTATGAATGAAAATAAAAAGGGATTTGTTCATGAAATTCTGCACTTTTTGAATAATCTGAGTGAAAATAATTGTTCAAATCTTCCAAATAAAAAACAAATTTACATTTTTGAGGAGTCTATTTTAAAAAGCATAAATTTTTGGATGTCATTTTGCGATAATAAAAATATTGAGAGTAATTTACAAAATTTAAATACTATTGATAGTAGATTTATAAATTTAATATACATAAACAAAATTTATTACTACCACTTAAGAAAAGACATAAGCCGTTTAAGTAAGATAAATAAAGAATTAACTACCAGCCTAGAATCCCTTTCTATTTTTAATTCAAAAGAAATAAATCTATTGAATAATACTTTTAGTTCTAATGACCTAAATTTTCCAATTGCAAAATTTATTAAATCGTCGACTATGTTAAATAATTTATCTTTAGAATTAGATAAGGACTTTATAGTTAAAGATTATAAAGACGTTATATATCTTCAACTATTTCAAACTAGTACTTATTATTTTTATGCAGGTGAGTATAAAAGTGCTCTTGCATTATTATCTTATTTAATTCAAATAGACTCAAAAAATAAAGATTATTACAATTATAAAAAACTCTCATTCTTAGCTGAATTAAATCCTAATAAAGACATACTTGATTTAATAAAAAATTTTAATTCAAGTAATTCTAATTTCAATTTTTTTAGAAACTACCTATTTATTTCATCTTCCATCAAATTAGATAGTAATTTGAGCGAATTAGTCTACTTCTTCAATAATATAAACCATGATAGTGATTGGAGTCATTTGGATTTAGCATTCATTTTAGCAATGGAAATGTACCGTTCAAATGACGATCAGGCAGCTTTAGATTTTATCAATAACTGTTGTTTAAATATTTTAAAAAAATCAGATGACCCTATCCATTTATTTAAATATGGCATTTTGCTTGAGAGAAATAATGAAATTAAAACTGCTGAAGATTTCATCCAAAGGAGCATTGATATCTCTGACAGTTCATATCCCTATGTGTTAAACTATCTTGCATATTTATGGGTTGAAAATGAAAGAAAATTGGATCTTGCAGAAGATATGCTACAAAAAGCAGTCAAAGACTCTGACTATAATAATGGAGCTATACTCGACAGCTTAGGGTGGCTTTATTATAAGAAAAATAATCTAAATTTAGCTGAAAAATGGATTTATAACGCATATACGCTAGAGCCCTCAGAGCCAGAAATAATTGACCATTTGTCACAAATTTATTATCAACAAGGCAGATTTAAAGAAGCTAAATTTCTTGATAACAAAATCATATTATTTCACAAAGACTATTTTAAATTTGATGAAGTTTTAAACAGAAATGAATAAAACTAAACTAATTAGCCCTGCCAAGATAAATTTTGATTTAAAAATAAAATATTATGATGAAAATTATGAAAAACATAAAATTTCTTCAAAGGTTGTATTATTAAAAATAAAAGATTTAATTTTTGTTTCAAATCACTCAAAATTACATATTACTTATCGTGATCATAATAATAAAATAATAAATTTAAAAAATGATATAATTAAAAAAACAATTACATTTTTCGATCAAAGATATAAAACTAGAACTAAATTAAAATTTTTGGTTCATAAAAATATACCTATCGGATATGGTCTAGGTGGAGGGTCTTCTAATGCTGCCTCAATTTTAAAGTTTTTGTATAAATATCATCAAATTAAATCAAATAATTTTAAAAAAGATGCTCCATTAATTGGATCAGATGTACTTTTATTTATTGATAAATATCCAAAAATTATTGATGGATTAAATAAATTTAATTATTCCAAAGCTAAAATGAATTCATGGAAGAAAATTTTTATAATTTTACCTTTAAAAAAAAATTTAACTAAAAATATTTATAACCACTTTAAAAATTATAATACACAAATAAATAGTAAGCATAATTCTCAAAATAATTTAACTAGGTCCTCAATGATTTTAAATCAAGAATTTAAGGAGATATTTATGTATCTTTCATCTTTTAGGAGAGATTTTCTGAAATTTGGCATGAGTGGTAGTGGGTCTTCTATTTTTCTATCTTTTAAGGAAATTTCGAAAGAAAGGCAAATTTTGAGGAATATCAATAAATTTTACCCTCTAGTTAGAATTGAAAAATCTCTTTATTTCGGATAAGTTCATTAATTCCTGATGGGGCGTAGCCAAGCGGTAAGGCACCGGTTTTTGGTATCGGCATGCGTAGGTTCGAATCCTACCGCCCCAGCCATTTCTGAGATATATATTAAAATAATATGAATCAACTTATATTTTCATTGAAAGAAGGATCTATCAGTTACCATAAAAATGAAATTTTTAAGGAACTAGATTTAAATATTCATAGAAAAGATTTTATTGCTCTTGTTGGTAAAAATGGGGCAGGGAAATCTACTTTAATGAATGTCATATCTGGTCAACATGAGATTGACTTAGGTGAAATATGGAGCATTGACAATATTGCAGTTAATTACTTTAACCAAAATTATAAATTACAAAATGAAAATAATACCGTAGAAAAAGAGATTTTATCAGTGATTACTAATCAAGATGATATTTACGAAATAGACATCTTCTGTAATAATTTAAGTGTAGATAAAAATAGTTTAATTAAAAATTTATCTGGAGGTCAAAAAAGAAGAGTAGGTCTAATCAAAACATTAATAAAACCATCTGACCTTTTGCTCTTGGACGAACCAACCAATCACCTAGACCTAGATACAATAGTATGGCTAGAAAATTACTTGAAAAAACTAGATAGTGCTATTTTATGTGTAAGTCATGATCGACAATTTCTTAAAAATTTTACTAATAAAATATTATGGATAGACCGATCCAGAGTGAAAGTAAATAACAGCGGGTACAGTGATTTTGAAAATTGGTCTAATACTTTGTTATCACAAGAAGAAAGAGAATTACAGAATAGAAAGCAATTTGTTAACCTAGAGGTTAATTGGGCTAATAAAGGAGTAAAAGCGAGAGTAAAACGAAACACTAGAAGGTTAGAGCAAGCAAAAGAGCTCAAGGACAATTTAGATAAAGATATAAGTGAATTTAAAAAAGCAACAAGAAAAATAGAAATTAATCAAATATATGAAAATTCAAAGAATTTTAAACATGTTGCTGAATTTCATAATGCCGAATTTTATTTTGGCACTGAAGATAAAAACTTAATTTTAAAAAATTTTAATTTGAAAATCAGCAAAAAGGACAGAATAGGACTTTTAGGGAGTAATGGCTCAGGTAAATCAACATTTTTAAAAATCTTACTTAATGAGTTCCATTTAAAATCAGGGACTTTAAAACTTAGAAAAGAGTTGGAATTTTCATATTTTGACCAGTTAAGAAATGATTTAAAAGATAATCTTCCAATAAAAAAAATATTAGTACCTTCTGGTGGGGATTATCTTAAAACACAAGGTAAGGAAAGACATGTATGTAGTTACTTGAAGGATTTTCATTTCGATCCATCTAAAGCAAATGATCCTGTTGGTAGTTTATCTGGTGGAATGAAAAATCGATTACTCTTATCGAAGGTTTTATCAAATCCTAAAAGTGGTCTAATATTAGATGAACCAACAAATGATCTTGATATAGATACTTTAGATTTAGTAGAGTCAATATTATCAGGCTACAATGGAACTTTAGTGGTCGTATCACATAATAGGGATTTTTTAGATAAATTAGTGAACAAAATATTATTTTTTAAGGGAAATGGAGAGGTTGTTTTGTTTAATGGAGGCTATAATGATTTTCTTAACAATAAAGATCTACTAATAAATGATCGCGATGACTCTTTAAAAATTGATCATAAAACTGAAAAATATAAAAAAAATTCATCAAAAGTTATTAAGAAGAAATTAACTTTTAAACTACAATATGAACTTAACAATTTACCCAAACAAATAGATATCTTAAAGGAACAAATAGATCATTTTGAAAAAATTTTAGAGACACCAGATCTTTATAAAAAAGATTATGATTTATTTATAACTTCTAGTGAAAAATTAGGATCTCTTCAATTAGAATTAGAAACTAAAGAACAAAGATGGTTAGAGCTGATGGAACTTACTTAAATACATGAATTTAAAAAACAAAGTTAAAGAACTTATAAATATTTCTTGTTTAAACGAAATTTGTAATGTTCTCCCATATGAAGACAAAGATATTTATCTTATTGGAGGTGCGACCAGATCTATACTTTCTGATAAATATGAAATTAAAGATATTGATTTGGTCATACCAGATTTAGACAGTCTTACAGTTGATAAAATTTTAGATAAATACGATGATGCAAAATATTACCCGGGATATAAAAGTATATCCTTAGTATTTAATGATTTTGAATATCAAATAAATTCATTCAGAAAAGATATAGCCCCATCTGGAAGACACTCTAAAGTAGCTATAGCTACTAGCATCAAAGAAGACTCCCTTAGAAGAGATTTTACCTTCAACAGTGTATATATAAATTTAAAAGGAGATGTTTATGATTTTTATTTGGGCATAGAACATTATCAAAATAGCTATTTAAAATTTATTTTTGATCCGATAGTTCAAATTCAAAAAGATTATTTAAGGGCAATACGATATATGAGATTTTTATCATTATTTGAAAATACAAAAACATTTCCTGCTGATATGGAGGCGATAACTATTCTCTCTAAAAATATTACAGATTTTGTGAAAGAGAAAAAGATAACTCAAGAGTTAAACAAAATTCAAAAGATGCCATTTCCTGAAAACACTATTTCCTTTTTAAAAAAAAATACTGAGCTAAATCATCTTATAGATTTCCTAAACTAAAAATTACCTTTAATCTTTGAAACGATGATTGCAACGGAGGTTGCTAAATTTAATGATCTTGTTTTACTGCTCATAGGTATTGTTATTTTATCATCAACTATATTATGAATTGTATCCGGAACTCCTGCTGTTTCTTTACCAAATAAAACGATATCATTTTCCTTGAATTTAAAATCATAGAGATTGTTGTCAGTTTTAGTAGTTGCTAGAATAACTCTCTTATTATTTTTTTCGCAATAAGAGTAAAAATTGTCCCAATTTTCATGATTTAAAATTTTGCAATGATCTATGTAATCCATTACAGCACCTTTAAATCTTTTATCTGACATTGAAAAAGGTAGAGGCTTCACAATGTGTATAGGAAATTCTAAACAAGCTGCTGTTCTGATAATTACGCCAAGATTTTGAGGCATATCAGGCTGATAGAGACATATTGCAAATTTATGCGTCATGATGACTACTACTTATGCTACATCTTACCAATAAAATCTATAAAGATTTAAAATCAAATGTCAGACAATAGAAAACCAAGAAGAGATTTTATAAAATTATCTGCAATGACGCTGGGAGGGGTCGGAGCTGCTAGTTTACTAATACCTTTCATATCTAGTATGAATCCAGGAAAAGATACTCTTGCCTTAGCATCGACAGAGATAGATTTATCCCCTCTTGAAGAAGGTCAAAGTTTGACAGTAATATGGAGAGGCAAACCAGTTTTTATAAAGCATAGAACTAAAAGTGAAATTGATATAGCAAAAAACACATCTCTAGATGAACTCCCGGACGCTGAAGAGGACTCTGCAAGAGTTCAAAAAGATAATTGGTTAGTTGTTCTTGGTGTTTGCACTCATTTAGGTTGCGTTCCTCTCGGTCAAAAAGCTTCAGATACAAAAGGGGATTACGGGGGGTGGTTCTGCCCATGTCATGGTTCTCACTATGATACTTCGGGAAGAATCCGTAAGGGACCTGCACCAACTAATTTACCTGTTCCCCCGTATGTATTTTTAACAGATAACAGAATAAAGATAGGATAAAATTAATGAGCTCAGATCAATTACAAGGATATAAAAAAACATTAAACTCTCCCTATACTGGTATAAAGGGTTGGATTGACTCTAGGCTCCCACTGATAAGAATGATGGAAGCTGAATATCTAAAATTTCCAGTTCCAAAATCATTAAATTATTTTTGGTCTTTTGGTGGTATTGCTATGTTTTGTTTAATAGGTTTAATTTTAACTGGTATATTTTTAGGATTTCATTATAAGCCCTCAGCTGAAGACGCTTTTGACTCTGTAGAAAGGATCATGAGAGATGTCAGTTTTGGTTGGTTAATAAGATACCTTCATGCCAACTTAGTTTCATTTTTCTTTATAGCTACTTTTATTCATATCTTTAGAGCCTTATATTTTGGGTCATACAAAGCCCCTCGTGAGTTAGTATATATTTTCGGTTTGACGATGTTCATGTTAATGATGGCAACTGCTTTTTTAGGATACACACTTCCATGGGGTCAGATGTCATACTGGGGAGCTACTGTGATAACAAATCTTTTCTCAGCTATTCCTGTTGTGGGTGATGCAATATTACAGCTACTTCTTGGTGATTTTACCGTTGGGGACTCGGCTGTTAACCGATTTTATGTATTGCACTGGTTGTTAGCTTTTGCGATTGTAGGTTTAGTTGTATTTCATGTTATTACACTCCATATGACAGGTTCAAATAATCCAACTGGTTCAGAACCTCAAAGCTGGGATGAAACAGTTAGCTTTCATCCTTACGTAACAATAAAAGATTTAAATGCTGCTCTATTTTTCTTCATTATTATGGCTTTCATTTTATTTTATTATCCAAATATATTAGGACATTCTGATAATTATATTAAAGCGAATCCCATGATAACTCCTGCACATATTGTGCCTGAATGGTATTTCTTACCCTTTTACGCTATTCTGAGAGCCATTCCTGATAAGCTTGGCGGGGTAATAGCGATGTTTAGTTCTATTCTTGCATTAGGATTACTTCCTTGGCTTGACACATCAAAAGTTAGATCATGTTTGTTTAGACCTATTTGGAGGTATTGTGTTCTTTTATTTGCTGTAAACTTTTTGGTCTTAATGTATGTAGGAGGTAAACCTGCTGAGGATATTTATGTGCTTATCTCCAGGATTGGAACCGCATATTGGTTTTTATTTATTTTTGTATTGGCTCCACTTGTAGGATTTCTTGAAACCCCTAGACAACCACTTACTATTACAAATTACTTGCAAAGCAAAAAAGCTTAAATATGAGAAAAGCTCTTCTGGCCTTTTTTTTACTTTTCAGTTTTAACTCCTATGGCGCAGGTGCAAAAATTGACATTCCAAAATATGATTGGTCTTGGAAAGGGTTTTTTGGAACATATGATCGTGCCTCAGCTCAACGCGGCTTAAAAGTATACAGAGAGGTTTGTGCAGGGTGCCATTCTATGAATTATCTTGCTTACAGAAATCTAGGAGATCTTGGTTTTAGTGAAGATCACATTAAGGCAATAGCTGCAGAGCATTTAATTTTGGACGGACCCGATGATGAAGGTGAAATGTTTGAAAGAGATGGAATCCCATCAGATCAATTTGCAAATCCTTATCCAAATGTTAAAGCTGCTCGGGCTGCAAACAACGGTGCTTATCCCCCAGATTTATCTTTAATAGTCAAAGCTAGACCAAAAGGTGCAGATTATGTTAAAGCATTATTGCTTGGTTACGTCGATCCACCAGAAGATATAAAAGTACCCAAAGGCCAACATTATAACAAGTATATGGCAGGTAATTTAATTGCGATGACATCACCATTGTCTGATGGTTTAGTTGATTATGATGATGGAACCGAAAGTTCTATGGACCAATTGACAACTGATGTTACAACTTTTTTGGCTTGGGCTGCAGAGCCAAGTTTAGAGGATAGAAAAAGAATGGGTTTAAAGGTTATTCTGTTTTTAATAGTTTTATTTGTACTCGCTTATATTTCAAAGCAACAGATTTGGAGAGATATCAAACATTAAACAAAAAGTGCATGATATCCCCGTCATTAACTTCATATTCTTTACCTTCTAATCTTAATTTTCCTTTTTCTTTCGCACCACTCTCCCCATTGTATTCAATATAATCCTCATAAGATATTGTTTCAGCCCTAATAAAACCTTTCTCCATATCAGTATGTATTTCACCAGCAGCACTTGGTGCTAATGTACCTTTTGAAATTGTCCAAGCTCTTAATTCTTTCTCACCAGCAGTAAAAAAATTAATGTAATTCAAAAGGGCATAGCCTTTTTTTATAACTCTTTTCAAGCCAGTTTCTTTAAGGCCCATACTATCAAGAAACATTTTTTTTTCTTCATTGTCACTTATTTGCGAAATTTCTGACTCAATTTTTGCACTTACAAGAAGCGTTTCTGAATTATTCAATTTAGAATATTCTTCAATAGATTTTGTATGCGAATTTCCATTTACTGAGGAATTTTCATCAACATTACATACATATACAACAGGTTTTATAGAAATTAATTGAAATGTACTCAAATATTCAATCTCATCTTTATCTAAATTATTTAATATTCTTTGTTCTTTAGAGATGAGCTCAATTGCATTTTCAATTACTGATATTTTTTTTTTATCATCTTCTGTTTTTTGTGTTTTTTTTAATTTTTGATAATTTTTCTCTAAAATTTCTAAATCAGATAATGCTAATTCTGCATTAATTATTTTAATATCTTCAAGGGGATCAATTCTATTTTCGACATGTTGTATATCATCATCTTCAAAACATCTTACTATATGAAATAAAGCATTTACTGATCGGATATGAGATAAAAATGCATTTCCCAAGCCTTCTCCTTTAGAGGCACCTTTGACTAAGCCAGCAATATCTACAATTTCGAAAGCTGCAGGGATAATTTTCTGTGGGTTGCATATTTTAGATAATTTTTGGATTCTATCATCTGGCACCCTTACTAAAGAACTATTAGGATCAATAGTAGCAAAAGGGTAGTTTGCTGCCAAAGCTTGTTCATTTTCACATAATGCGTTAAACAAAGTAGATTTTCCTACGTTTGGAAGACCTATGATCCCACACTTCATTTAAATACCTAGATTGGATAAATGTTTAGAAACAAATATCTGTGATAAATTTAAGTATATGACTTCAAATAATAAAAAAAGTTTTTTCTTTTCTTCAATTTTGAAGTTACCCAATACATGCCGTGTTACTTTATCTTTTTCACCAGGATGACTAATACCAATTCTGAGCTTCCAATAGTTATCCCCAATTTTACTACTAATGCTTCTAAGTCCGTTGTGACCAGCATTACCTCCAGCATATTTTATTTTGATTTCACCTAAATCTAAATCTAGCTCATCGTATAAAACAAATATTTCATCAGATTTACTTAATTTATTAGTTTTTAAACTCAATATACCATTTCCAGACTCATTCATATAATTCTCAGATAAGGCAATCTGACATTGATGACCATCTAACTGAAAAGTGTTAGTTAATTTAAAATTTTTAAATTTTTTTAGTTTAAGTTCTAACTTATCAACAAGAAATTCGCCAAGTAACAAACCAGCGTTATGACGATTATTTTTATGTTTGATAGTGGGATTGCCTAAGCAAAATAGAGTAAGCATATAGGAAGACTATATTATTCGGCTGCTTTTTCTTCTTCTTTCTTATCTTCAGCCTTTTCTGCTGTTTCTTCAGTGCCTTCTTCTGTCTCTTCAGGTTCAGGTTCTTTTTCAACTTTTGGTGCTTGAACAGTAGCTAACATGAAGTCTCTACCTTGAATTGTAGGCTTCATTCCTTCTGTTAAAGTTACGGCGCTCAATCTTATATCATCACCAATTTCCTTGCCTTCTAACGATATAACAAATTTTTCAGGTATGTTATTAGCGAGACAAGTAAGTTCAATTTCTCTTCGGACCACGTTTAAGATGCCGCCTTGTTTCAATCCTGGAGATAATTCTTGATCAGTAAATTCAACAGGCACAGCAATGACTATTCTTGTTTTTTCATCAACTCTTTGAAAGTCTACATGAATAGGATTGTGTTTAACTTTATGCCTTTGAATACTTTTTACAATTACAGCTTCTTTTTTATCACCAAACTCTACCTCAAATATTTTTGAATAGAAGCCACCTTCTTCAAATCTTTTTTTAAGCTGAATAGTGTCCACTGCAACCATAACAGGATCGGTATTCCCTCCATATATGATAGAGGGTATTAAACCCTCATCAAAATAGGGATTAGTATTACCTTTTTGACGTTCTTTTGCAGGTATATTTCCACTGATTTTCATAGGCTGAGTTTATACAATAAAAACTAAGATTAATCAAACAGAGAAGATATAGATGTTTCGTTATTTATGCGCATTATAGCCTCTCCAAATAGTGGGGCCACAGACAAATATCTCATACCAGACGGAACTTCAAATGTGGGCTTAATAGTATTGGTACAAACCATTTCTTCTAAAACAGAATTATTAATGTTTTCTAAAGCTTTTCCAGAGTATACACCATGGGAACAATAACCATAAACATGAGTGGCTCCCTTTTCTTTAAGAGCCTTAGCTGCGTTACAAATAGTTCCTCCTGAGTCAACTAAATCATCAACAATAATACATTTCTTGCCATCGACTGATCCTATAACATTCATAGCATTTGAAACACCAGGAGCATCCCTACGTTTATCTATTATGGCTAAGTCAGCGTTGAGTTTTTTTGCAAATGCTCTGGCCCTGAGAACACCACCAACATCCGGAGAGACAAATACTAAGTTCTCACCTCTTTTATTTGATTTGATATCATTTACAAACATATTTAATGCATAAAGATTATCCAATGGGATATCAAAAAACCCTTGAATTTGTCCAGCGTGTAAATCCATAGTTAAAACTCTATTGGCGCCTGCTGTTGTAATTAAATTAGCGACTAGTTTAGCCGAAATAGGAGTTCTTGGCCCAGTTTTTCGGTCCTGTCTGGCATAACCAAAATATGGTAATACAGCAGTAATTCTTTTAGCAGACCCTCTTTTTAAGGCATCAATTGCAACTAACAACTCCATTAAATTGTCATTAGCTGGGAATGAAGTTGATTGTATTAAAAAAACATCCTCTCCTCTTACATTTTCAGCAATTTCAACAAATATCTCCTTATCAGAAAATCTTGTCATAGTTGTTTCAGATACGGGTATTTTAAGATATTCTGAAATCTCTTTAGATAACTCAATGTTACTATTTCCAGAAATAATTTTCATAAGTTAACTGATTTATATAGTAAAATATATATCCATACAAAGTTAATTTATTGATACTAGGCTAATATTTCTTCCATAATCTTTTAATCTCTGATGAATACTCCTTCGATAACTGAAGTAATTTTTGTTTTTATAAGTATCTATTTTGGAATCAACAATTTTGAAAACCCCTAAGCTGTTTAATTTAACTTTAGCAAGCTTGGGAAGGTCAAAAAAATACCTATCATTTTTTCTAGTATAAAAATCTTTGTCATTTAAATTCATGCTATTAATAAATTCTATTGATACCTCATAAGAGTATTTTCTTATACAAGGGCCAATAAAGGCTCTTAGATTTGATCTTTTTGAGCCAATTTTAAGCATTTTATCAACAGTATTTTCAATAATTCCTCTCTTTAAACCTTTCCATCCTGCATGGCAAATCCCTATAACTTCATTTTGGTAATCAATAAATATTATTGGTAAACAATCTGCTGTTGTAATTCCAAGTACAAAACTATCACCCTGTGCTACAATACCGTCACAATTATATTCAAATTTTTTTTTCCTCACTATAAGACATTTATTTGAGTGTAATTGGTTGGGAATAATTAAAGTCTTTTCTTTTTTAGATATGCTCAATTTTGCAATTTCAATATTTTTTTTAACATTTTGTAAATTATCCTGAGATTTTAATCCACAATTAAGAGAACTATAAATACCTTTTGATTTACCATTTTTATTATTAAAAAATTTAAATTTTACAGATTTACTCATTTTTTTTAAAAGAAAAGTTTAAAAATGATGTACCCATACCTCCAAACTTTTTCCCACTAATTAAGTCAATCATCTCTTTAATGTTTTTATCAGATGATTTTAAATATTCACTTGGAAGACCATTAAGAATTAGATCTTTTTGATAGATTATTGATGGATTATTTTTCAGAAAAAAGCAATTCATTAATTCAAAATTAACACCAAAGGAATAGTCTACATTTTCAAATTTATCAAATAAGTTTAATTTTTTATGATTAGATAATAGTCTAAGAGTGCTTTTTAAAGGTAATTTTGTATAACCATAATCAGTTGTAGTAAAAAAATATTTTTTACACTCTAATTTTTGAATATCACTTAGTATGTTTAATATTAAATTTGAGTGCTCTAAAATGTCATTATCTTTAAAGTTGTAACTTGAATAGTAATTTAATAATTCCCTAGAAATTATTGTACTATCCTTTATTAGTAAATACTCGTCATTATTTTTTGATATTTTTATCTCGTTGAAATTACCATTGTTGTAAATAAATTGTTTTGACCCGATAGCATCAAAAAATTCATTTGAATAAATAAATACTACATCTCCATTATCAATTTTATAATCGTATATATTTTTTATAAAATTTACTTTGACTTCTGATTTCTCTAAAATTTTTTCCCTAAAGTATTCACTTTTCTCCAATAAAGTAAGATCATTTACATTGATATTCTTTGACTTAAGATAATGATATATATCCATAGATAATAGCCCATTCCCAGGCCCTAATTCAAATAAATTTACATTTTTTACTTCTGGAAACTCTTTTAAAAACTGATTAGTAATGGCAATACTAAAAAGAGAGGATATCTCTGGAGATGTAATAAATTGTCCACTTGTACCAATTTTTTCAATATTAGGTTTATTATAAAAACCTGATGTTTTATCAAAATTAGAGAGCTCAACAAAATCTTGTATATTAATTGAACCAACCGACTTAATAATTGTATCTATCTTTGTTTGTATTGACATAAATATAGAAATATAAAACCAAGAATAACGATTGGAACTGATAATATTTGGCCTTGAGATATAAAATCAAATTTTAAGCCTAATTGAAAGTCTGGCTCCCTAAAATTTTCAATAATTATTCTAGATAATCCATAATTAATTAAAAATATAGAGGTTATTAAACCATTTTTAATTTTATATTTATAAAAAATTATTAAAAGTAGAATAGCAGGTATTAATCCTTCAAAAATTGCTTCATAAATTTGGGAAATGTGCCTATAGATATCTTCATTTGGATAACTAATACTTAAAAAAAACTCTGTAGGTCTACCTATTAGTTCTTGGTTTAGAAAATTAGATATTCTTCCTAAAAATAATCCCACCGGTGCTGTAATACTTAGAAGATCAGATAAGAGAAAAATAGAAATATTATTTCTTTTTGAATATATAATAGTTGTTAAGATAATACCAATTAAAGCTCCATGAAAAGACATACCTCCTTGCCAAACTTTAAGTATTTCAAATGGGTTTTGTAAATAGAAATTTAAATCGTAAAAAATTATATATCCTAATCTTCCACCAATTATTACTGATAAAAATAAATAAAAAAATAAATCTTCGAGTTTTTTCTTATTCAAATTAAATCGATTTAAATTACTTAACGCAAAAAAATAGAAGTAAATAAATCCAATAATATAAGATATGCTGTACCATCTAATGGTTAAACCAAATAGTTCAAAAGCAACAGGTGATAAAAAATTTGGATACTCAAACACTTTTAAAACTAATAATACAACTTATGTCTCACACAAAGATAAACTTTACCTAAAGTTATCAAAATATCTTTATAATTCAGTTGAAGTGGCTCAGATCTTCAATGATATAAAATCAGATTTTTTAAAATTAAAGAAATATTTAATCAACAGAAAAGATTAAATTTCAACAATTACATGCCTTATAATACTATATATAGTGTTTACTAAGAGAGTTAATGTGATACATATTGTGTATGAGTGATAAAAACATTGATTCTAGCCCTATTTCTCTTCTCGAAGATATATTTAATGTGAAACAGTCATCTAAAAGTTACAAAAATAATGATATTTCACTTTTAACTGAAATACATGAACAAAAAGTTATCATGGATTTTCAATGGATCGATGACTTAAAAGTCCTTATATCATCATTCAGTATTGACAATTATGAGTATAGCTTTCTTACTAATCGTATGAACAAAATTAACAATAATCTCGTAATTGGAACATTGAAACAAAATAATAATAATAAAATTATTTATAAACATAGTCTCCCAATTTCAGGGAAAGTAACAGCAGAAGATATAAGAAGTTATTTAGAAAATATTTTATCTGAATTTAACCATTTAGTCTCTGTCCTACTAAAAGGGAATAAAGTTGTTGAGACTACACATACTTTAATTAATCAAAAAATTGTTGGCCACGCTTAAGCCAAAAGCTCTTTTTATTGGTTATGGACACTTAGCTAAATCATTAATTTCCAAAAAACTATTAAGTCTATTAAATATCTATGCTTTAAACTCAAAGAGTGAGTTAAAAAATATTAATTTAAAAAAAAAAATATTTAAAAATAATTACACTTATGATTATGTTCTTCTTCTTACTAGACCTAAGACTTTTTTAAGTACAGGAACTCAATTTCAAAAATACCTCTCAAAAGATACAATAGTTATCTCTTGTATGGCCGGTATAAAATTCAGTACTATAGAGCAAATATTAAAAACTAAAAAAATTATAAGAATTATGCCAAATGTTATGGCATCGAATAACAAATCTCAAACTCATCTTTATGTAAAAAATAAAAAATTAATGAGTAATAATCTAATAAAATTATTGTCCTCTTTTGGAAAAATAATAAATGTTAGAAATGAAGACCAAATTAACCTTGCTACATCAGTTTATGGAAGTGGGCCAGCATTTATTGCTTATATAGTAAGTAGTTTTGTTAAAGCATCAAAAAAACTTGCTAAGCCATTCAACATAAATGAAATAGAAGTGTTAGAATTATTCAAAAATGTATTAGAAATTAACACCACATCAAAAATGTTAGATATTTTTATTAGTTCTATTTCTAGTAAGAAAGGTACTACTCAGGCAGGAGTTAATTATATAAAGTCTCAAAAAATTGAAAAAATAATATACACAACACTACATAAGGCTTATAAACGAGCTAAGGAAATTGATAGTGAAAAAAAAAGCGCAAAAACTAAATAAGACAAACCTAAAAAAGCTTAACAATATTGCACATTTGAAGAGTTTTCATACAAAAATCAAATCACTAAATTCTGAGTATGACGACTTCAATATTTTCATAAAAGATTTTGAATATTTTATTTCAACAGAATTAAAAACCCCAGCTAATGATCTTTCATTAGAAGATAAGATATTTGAAGGTATTATTAACAGATTAGATTTTCTTAATAATTACAAAAATATAACTCTACGAATTTATTTAGAATCTCAAAAAAAGCCAAAATATTTCTTAAATTTATCTAAAAATATAAATTCTTATTTTAATTTATTTTTAAATTCTCACTTGGAAAAAACGATTAGTAACATAATTTATGTTTATGCTTTTAATGTCTGGATAGAAGATAATAATAGTCTGGATAAAACTATGGCCTCCATTGGACATGCATTCGAGAATATAAACAGAGTAAAGTCATTTATAAGTAAAAGATGATAAGCTACTCTGACTTTGAAAAAGTTGATATTAGAGTTGGTACAGTAGTAGAAGCAAAAATAAATGAAAAATCTAATAAACCTGGTATTTATTTGGTTATAGATTTTGGAAATGATATTGGACTAAAAAAAACTTCTGCTCAACTCACAAAGAACTATCTACCAGAAGAGCTCATTGGGAAGCAACTAGCTGCAGTAACAAATTTTCCACCTAAACAAATTGGTAAAATGATTTCTGAAGTATTAGTATTAGGATTTCCTGATGATAATAATGATCCTATATTAGTTATGCCAACAAGTAATATATCCAATGGGGGAAAGCTCTTTTAGACTCAAATTTGTAATATCACAGTTACTTTTAACCCACCATGTGATGATTTTTGGAAATTTAATTCTCCATTATTTAATTTTATTAATTTTTGAACAATTGATAGTCCTAATCCTGTACCCTGATTCAATTGGTCAGATCCTTTAACAAAAGGTTTTATCAATTCTTCTTGTGATAAAGTTGTACCTGGGCCATTGTCTTCAATGTCTATTTCCCATTTATTATTGATTAATTTAGAACTTATAAATATTTTCTCGGCAAATTTATTAGCGTTGTCTAAGATATTCATAAAAGCTCTTGTGATTTGATTTTTTCTAATAAATATTTTGCTTTCATAATTTACTAAAACCTCAAGTTTTTGATAATTTTGAGCTATGTTGGATATAAAATTAGAGGTATTTATCTCATCTAAATTTTCATTTTTTTCATTTTTAATAAAATCTAGATAATGATTCAGCATGATATTCATATCTGAAATATTTTGAGAAATTGAATTTCTTAATGTTTCGTTATTAATCTCATCAGTCATTAAATTAATTCTTGTTAAAGGTGTTTTTAAATCATGGCTAATACCAGCTAACATATTTCTCTGATTATCTAGTGTAGAATTAATGTTATTATGCATGTTATTAAAGTCTTTTATCAATCCTCTAACTTCTGAGGATCCTGTAGGTTTTAAATTTGGAGTTTCAATACCTCTTCCAAAACTTCTTGTAATAATGCCAAGTCTTTTTAGCGGTTGAATTTGTTTTTTTATAAATAAATATGAAATTAATGACAAAATAATACTTACAGCTATGGTCCATAGAAAAAATCCTACGACAGTTTTTGTTTCAACTCTTTTCTTTGGAACTAAATAAAAATATTCTAATTTTTTTTCATCAAAAAATATGAAGTGATTTTGATTTTGTAGAACTTTAAAATCTTCTGATATTTGGTTGAGCGAATTTTTCATTCGTTTTTTAAATATCCAATTTGTTACTTCTTCTGCTTTACTGATATCTAAGTTATCAGTTCTTATAATTTGTAAAGTATTTGCATAATTATTTAGTGAGGGCGAGTCCTTTTGCATTTCTAAAATCTTTATTTCATTAGAAATAGATTGAGCACTTCTTTTTAAGACTAAATCCCAATGTAATTCAAAAAATATTACTATTCCTATTATTTGAACTAATACAATAGGTATTGTAATAAGATAAACTGACCTTACTAAAAGGCTCTCTGAAAAATTACTCCATTTAAACATTAAATGAAAATTTTATATCCTTTTCCATGAACTGATCTAATTATATCTCTTAAATTACATTCTTTTCTAAGTTTTAACCTCAATCTGGAAATTTGCATATCACCACTTCTTGATAAATAATCTAATCCTAACTCTGTGTTTAACAGATCTCTGGTTAAATATTGTTGTGAATTATTTATTAGTAATTTTAATATTTTAATTTCATTACTTGAGAGGTTAATCTTTTGTTTTTTAAATAGTAATTGTTCTTTTTTTAAATCAAATTCTGTATCAACGCTAAAATTAATTGTATCAAGTAATTGTTTTTTTGAGATATTTTTTTTTATCTTGAGCAATAATTCTCTTGAATCAAATGGTTTACCAATATAATCGTCAGCACCCAGTTCTAAACCGGTTACTCTGTCATCTACATTGCTTAATGCGGAGAGAAATATTACTGGTGTGTTAACTCTATTTTTAATTGTATTTTCATAAAAATCTAGACCTGTGCTGTCAGGGAGCATTACATCTAAAATAATCAAATCAAACAAGAATAGTTTTACTAATTTTTTTGCTTCTTCAATGTTTACAGCTTTAGATACGATATAATCATTATTTATTAATAATTTTTCAATAAGCGCTTGGAGAGTTTCATCATCTTCAACTAAAAGTATATGCTTATCATTCATTATAATGACTCTATAATATTAATGAAACCAGACATATTTTTAGGGTCTGTCTTTTTAAATATCTTTATAATTTTTTCATTTATTCTATTTGTTGTTTTTTCTATTAACTCTTCCCCATTTTCAGTTATCGATATTTTCTTATTATCTAAGTTTAATATATTTTTTATCTGTAAATCTTTAAGTATTAAATTTAGATTTTGTTTCTTTAAAAATACTTTATTAGCTATATCAATCTTTTTTTTAAATCCTCTTTTAATCTCTAAAATTACTATTAATTCATTAAATGTTAAATTATTTAATTCACAACAAGTTTGGATCTCTCTTTGAAGAGATTTATAAGACCTATGTAAACCTAAAATTATTTCTAGGGTATTTTCTTTTTTAAAATATAAAGTGTCGGCAAAACTTAAATTCATAAGATATAAATATAATTATATTGTGAATTTTAATAAATAATATTACATTATTTCGAATTATGGAAATTATCCCCTTTGATAAAAGAATTGGTTTTATCTGGTATAACGGTGAATTTGTTGAATGGCAAAATGCCACTACTCACGTGCTTAACCATGGTTTGCATTATGGAAGTTGTGTTTTTGAAGGTTTAAGAGTTTATGGGGAAAAAATTTATAAATTAGAAAAACATACTGATAGGTTGTTTTTTTCTGCACAAAGAATGGGCATTGATGTGCCTTATTCTAAAGATGAGATAAATAGAGCCCACGAGGAAACCATTAAAAAAATGAATATAAAGTACGGTTACGTTCGTCCTGTAATTTGGAGAGGAAGTGAAATGATGGCTATATCTGCTCAAAAAAATAAGATTAATGTAGCGGTTGCTACTTGGGAATGGCCTAGTTATTTTACTCAAGAAGATCGATTAAAAGGAATATCTCTTCAAACAGCTGTTTGGAAAAGACCTCCTCCAGATTGTATACCAACAGACACTAAAGCAGCTGGTCTGTATATGATTTGCACTTTAAGTAAACATGAGGCTGAAAAGAATGGTTATACCGATGCTTTGATGCTGGATTATAAAGGAAGAATAAGTGAGTCTACTGGTTCAAATATCTTTTTAGTGATTAATGGTGAAATTCATACCCCAATACCTGATTGTTTCTTAAATGGTATTACTAGACAAGCTGTAATAGAAATTGCAAAAAATGAAGGTATTAAGGTAATCGAAAGAGATATATATCCAAACGAAATTTCAAAAGCTGAGGAAATCTTTCTTACAGGATCTGCTGTTGAGGTAACCCCAGTTGGTAAAATTGATAATCAAAATTTTAAAGTTGGAGATATTACAACTAAGATTTCAGGTCTATATATGAAAGAAGTAGACCCTAATTATGAAGACAACGATTAATTAATAATTTCTCTCCATTTTAACATTTTTTTATTATCTTTATTTTTTTGGTAGACCATTTCTTTCTCTTCGTTGTCTAATAAATGAAATTTCCAAAAAGCAACATCTATCTTTAAGCTATCAATTACATACTCACACGCCTCTATAGAATTTGATCGGTGAGACGATGAAGTAATTACTAAAACTATTTTTTCTCCCAAGTTTAATCTTCCTATTCTATGAATTATTAAACATTCACTAAGATCCCATTTTTTTAAAGCTTGTAGTCTAATTTTTTCAAGCTGAGATATTGCTAATTCTTCGTAACATTCTAAATATATTCCTTTAATTTCATTATTTGAAAAACTTAAATCAGACCTTACTGTTCCCAAAAAAAAACTATACGCACCATTTTTATTAGAAGATATTTTTTTGTACTCATTTTCTAGATCAAAACTTTCTTTTACAATTTTTATCATTATCCACCTGTGACAGGTGGTAGAAAAGCCAAAACGTCACCGTTATTTAGTATTCGATCATTATCGTTTAACTCATTCAAGTTAAGAAAGTACTTCACACTGTCATCTTTAAATATTTCTTGAAATATAGGGTCTTTTGAAATGAGGTTATTCTTTAATTCTTTAAAACTTATTGCTTCATCTAATTCAATTAGATCATGGCTTTTTTTTAGCTTAACCCTTATCCAGGAAAAATATTTTATTGTAATATTCAAATATGCTTTAGACCCTTTGCTACATAATTGTATCCTGATAACAAAGTAATTATAGCAGCAAGCCACAATGTAACTAAGCCTAAATTCCATAAGAAATCGTTTAACTCAAAACCTAAGCTTATAATAAGAATAGATAAACTAACCATTTGAAAAGTAGTTTTATATTTAGCTAACTTACTAACTGGCATATCAGTATTCAATTTTGCTAAAAATTCTCTTAGGCCTGAAATTGCTATTTCTCTTAACAAAATAATTATAGCAGGAATAACATGAACATCAGCAATTACTCTTGTGTCAATTAAAACAATGATAACTGCAGCAATTAAAAGTTTATCAGCAATCGGATCTAGTAAAGTACCAAGTTTAGAAGATTGATTTAAAGTTCTAGCTAAATATCCATCAAAATAATCAGATATTGAAGAAACTATAAATAATAACCCAGCTATAAGAACAACATTAGAGTTATCTGAAAAAAGTAAATATAAAATTATGGGTATTAATATAATTCTAACAAAAGTTATTATATTAGGTATTGTGTAGATCCTAGCCATTTATCTTATCTAATATAGCCTTTATATTTTTTGAATTTAAACCTTTTATTTGAGTTAACTCGTCTCTATTTGCCCGCTTTAAATTTTGCACACTTCCGAAAAAATTGATAACTCTCATTTTTTTTACTTTTCCTATGCCATCTATGTCATCTAAAAAACTAGTTTTTAATGAATCGGACATCCTTTTCATGCTATTTTTTTTAGATAGTTTGTGAGCTTGATCTCTCATTTTTTGAATAAATCCCTCTATTTGAGGATTATCTTTTAAAGATAAATTTTTCTCATCAATTAAATGATATCTATCAAACCTGAAATCCCTCTTAAAACCTTTAGAAACACCAATTAATTTAATATTTTCGGTTATACCACTTTCATTGATAACTTCTTGACATATCTTTAAGTAAGGTTGCGCACCATCTATGATTATTATATCAGGTAAAATCTTATCATCTTTGGAAAAGCGAGATTTAAATACTTTTCTCATTAAGTCTGCATCACCAAATTTTTTTAAATCATAGTCTTTAAATTTATAAGTTCTTGAGTCCTTAATACTGAAACCCTCTTCATTAAATACTACATATGAAGCAACCGCATAATTATTTCCGAAAAAACTATTGTCATAGGCTTCTACTCGTTCAACATTATTTTTGATATTAAATTTAATCTTCAGTAAGTTTAAAATTTCTTGATTATTGACATATTTTTGTTTTTGAAGACTTACCTCTTTATCATTACGTTTAGCGGTAAGATTTGATATTTTTTGTATACCTACAATATTATTACTTTTTAGAGATACATCTATTTTGTAGTTTTCTTTCATAATAGATTTTAATTCGTTATATCCTTGAATTTTTTTAGAAATAATTAATTTTTTTGGCCTAAAACTTTTTAAATAAAATTGTATAATTAATGAGGTAGGATCAATATCTTCTTCAAATTTATCAGAATAGTATATTAAATTTCCTCCGAGATATCTCCCATATCTAATAAAACCAATATAAATTGAGAAATGTTTTTTATTATCAATATGGATATAATCAAAATTAGTCTCTTGGGTACTTATTTTTACTTCTTCTCTGATAATATAATTTAATGATTGAATGCTATCTCTTAATTCTGCAGCTTTTTCATAATTTTGACTTTCACTAAAATAAACCATTTGTTTCTCTAGTTTATTAAATATTTTTTTCTGACTACCTTGAAAAAATTTTATGGTATCACTGACCTGATTTTTGTATTCATTTTCATCAACTTTGCTTACACATGGAGCAGAACATTGTTTAAGGTCATAAAGCAAACATGGTCTAGTTCTATTTTTAAACTCTGAGTCATTACAACTTCTAAGTTTAAAAGATTTTTGTAATATCTTTATTACTTTGTCAGTTTTCAAAGCCGATGTAAAAGGCCCAAATACTTTGTCCTCATTTGAAAAATCATTCCTGAATCTAGTTAGTCTTGGAAAAGCCCCATTTGTTATTTTAATTAAGGGAAAACTTTTATCGTCTTTTAAACGAATGTTATATCTAGGAGAAAATTTCTTAATAAGTAAAGCTTCTAATAAAAGTGCATTTCTCTCTGACTCAGTAAGTTCAAAATCTATATTAACCGTCTGAGACACCATTTTTTGCAGTCTCCTTGGTAATTTTGGTAGATTACCATAATTAGATAATCTTCTTTTAATATTAATAGCTTTACCAATATAGATTGGAATATCTTTTTTATTTTTAAAAAGGTATACACCAGATGTTTTAGGTGCATCTTTTAGCCTACTTTTTAATATTTCCAATCCAAACATTTGACTATTTTACACAGAATATATTAAGCGTAAGAAAAATATAGATACTTTTATTTTAAAAAGAAATATATTAAGAATTCCTTTGAAATCAGAACTAAAGACTCAATTATTATCACCATATAAATTTTTAAGTGATA
Source organism: uncultured Alphaproteobacteria bacterium (assembly GCA_902583235.1). GTDB lineage: Bacteria > Pseudomonadota > Alphaproteobacteria > HIMB59 > HIMB59 > HIMB59. Next base: position 149,771 of record CACHVL010000002.1, read on the forward strand.
AATTCTATGAAAAATCTAAGTCCCCAAGTTTTCCAGAATATAAGATAAGATTCCGTAACAATAATTTTGAAGAATTTACAAAACTTAATAACAAAGACTGGGTTAATCTCTTTGGAAAATTTGAGAGTGAATACTTACCATCTAACTCTAATCTAGCTATGAAATATCATGGTCACCAATTTAGAGTTTATAATCCTGAAATTGGAGATGGTAGGGGGTTTACTATTGCCCAGTTTTACAAAGATAAAAAGTTGTATGATCTAGGAACTAAAGGCAGTGGAAAAACAGTCTATTCTCGAAGTGGTGATGGTCGATTAACTTTAAAAGGAGGTGTAAGAGAGGTACTTTGTTCTTCTTACTTAGAAGCAATGGGCCTAAAAACTTCTCGATCCCTATCATTAATTGAAACAGGTGAAGATTTATATCGAAGTGATGAACCTTCCCCAACGAGATCTAGTGTTTTAGTAAGAATTTCTCATTCCCATATCAGGATTGGTACTTTTCAATATCATGCATATCACCAAGATAATCAGAGTTTAGAGAAATTGATAAAATCAGTTGGAAAATATTACTTTTCCTTTAGTGATGTGGAGAATACACCTTTGAATTTTTTTTCTTTAGTCGTTCAAAATTGTGCAAAATTAGCTGCCTCTTATAACATTTTTGGCTTTGTCCACGGCGTTCTCAATACTGATAACATTAACATAACCGGAGAAAGTTTTGATTACGGACCTTATCGTATGATGGAAAAATATGATCCAGAGAAAGTAGCAGCTTACTTTGATCATTCCAGTCTTTATAAATTTTCAAATCAAGTTGATTCTATTTTTTGGAACGTTCAACAATTAGCTTCAATCATGACACTTTTTATAGAAAAAGAATTAATAATAGAAGAACTAAAAAAGTATATAGAGCTTTATAATGAAGAAGTTATAAAACTATTCTTTAAAAGATTGTCTCTTAAACCCAGCAAATTGCAATTGCACAATCAAAAATTATTAAATGATGTTTATGAAATATTACTAAAGAGCCCTTATCTTTACGAAGAGGTATACAACGACCTTAGAGGAGGAAGACAAAGATTAAATATTCAAAATGAAATTAAACATAAATATAAAAATTATGATTTAGATACAATTTTTAAAAATCATGAAATTTTCAATAATCTTGACATCAAGTCTTTGACTCAAATTCCAAGGGAAACACTTCTATATGATGAAATAGAAAAAATCTGGCATGATATAGATAATAATGATGACTGGTCATTGTTTAATAAGAAAATCGATAGTATAAATATATTTAAGCAAGCGAATATAAATCATGGACTGGGATAAATTAAAAATTTTTCATAATGTTGCTTTAGATCTTAATATATCTGAAGCAGCTCATAAAATGAATATTAGTCATTCTTCTATTAGCAGACAAATAAGTGCTCTTGAGAGAGATTTGAAGGTCTCACTATTTAAAAGACATGCTAGAGGACTGACACTAACTGAACAGGGAAAAATTTTATTTAAAACTGCTCACGATATATTTGGTAAGATAGCTCTCACTGAGGCTAAATTGACAGAGTCTAAAGAGAACCCTACTGGGCCACTTACTATAGCTGCGACAGTTGCATTTGGCACAACTTGGTTAGCGCCTAGAATTGAAAAATTTACAAATTCATATCCAGATATAGATGTCTCAATAATTATTGAAAACAAGTATACTGATTTGGCCCAAGGTGAGGCTGATGTTGCTTTGAGGCTGACAGAACCTACTCAAATGGATCTGATTAGGTTTCCACTTTATGAATTTCAATTTAAAATTTATTCCTCCCCAGAATACATTGAAAAATTTGGAATTCCAAAGGATGTCAGTGAACTACCAAATCATAAGATTGTTGCTTTTGGAGATAGTGTTGAACCCTCTATTCCTGATGTAAATTGTATTTTGGACTTACTTCCTAAAAATAAAAAAGTTAAAACACTTTTTATCTCAAATATGTACGGAGTTATGAGAGCTATAGGAGGAGGGGCAGGGATTGGAGCACTACCTGAATATATGAGAATATCCAATAATAATCTTGTTCCCATTTTGCCAACTGCCGACACTCCTAAGACTGTTATATATTTTACTTATCCCCCTGAACTAAAAGGTTCTAAAAAAATTGAGGCTCTTAGAGATTTTTTAGTTAGAGAAGTTAATAAAGAAAAAAAAAGTTAGTCTTTTTTGATAAATTTTTTATTACAATAGTTACAAACAACCTCATGTTTTTTATCGATCTTAAAATAAACAGCTGGATGGCCGAGATCGCCACTACCACCATCACACATGATTACATTTGCCGTCTTTGACACATACTCTACTTCTTGAGAATTTTCTAAATTAACTTGATCACTCATAGAGATACAAGTTCTGAGACCAAATTCGTATATTTTTTTGGGTCGTCTAGGTTTTCACCTTCCATCAGTTTTGCATGATCATAAAGAATTTCACAAAATTTATCTTTTTGGTTTTTATCTAAAGACTTTAGCTTATTAACCAATTCATGACTAATATTTATTTCTAGAATTCTTTTTTCATCAGATATATTTTGATTATTTGCAGCCATCAATTTTTTTAAATGCATATCCATATCATTCTCATCAGCAACCAAACATGAAGCACTTGTAGTTAATCTCTTAGAAATTTTAACATCTTTAACTTTATCCTTAAGATTGTCTTTTAAAAATCCAACAAAATCTTTGTCCTCTTTAGGCTCTTCTTTTTCTTTTTTTGACTCTTTTTTGTCTTCTATATCTACTTCGCCTTTAGTAATAGATGTAAACTCATACTCTTTGAATTTCATTTTCATTGGCATCCAGAATTCGTCTACTGGATCTGTGATTAAAAGAACATTTATTTTTTTATTTTTAAATAATTCCATTTGAGGACTGTTAAGAAGGTTGTCTTTATTTTCACCTGATATGTAATAGATTTTCTTTTTATCATTAGAAAAATCAGTTACGTATTGATCTAATGTAATCATTTCGTCTTTTTCAGAACAGTGAAATGTTGAAAACTCAAATATTTGATCATGAAAGTCATTAAATTCATATAATCCCTCTTTAATAACAGGTCCAAAATTTTTCCAAAATTCTTGAAATTCATTAGGTTTTTTTTTCTTTAATTCTTGAATTTCTTTTAGAACTCTTTTTGTAATTGCATTAGATATTTTATTAATTACTGCATTATTCTGTAAAATTTCTCTTGAAATATTTAAACTCAGATCCTCAGTATCTACTACACCTGGTACAAATCTCAACCAAGCAGGAATTAATGCATCTAATTTATCAGAAATAAATACTTTATTTACGTACAGCTTTAGTTTGTTTTTTCGATCTGGATGATAAAGATCTTGAGGCTGTGTTTTGGGTAAATATAGAAGTGCAGTGTAATTTACAACTCCTTCAGCTTTAAAATGAATTGTTGTTAAAGGTTCATCATAGTAACTTGAAACTTGGTTATAAAAAGATTTGTAGTCATCTTTCTTTATCTTCGATTTTTCTTTTAGCCAAATAGCTTCAGCAGAATTAACTTGCTCTTCAGGTTTTTCATCTTTTTTCTTTTCCTTTTTATCATCTTCGGACGTCACAAAAATTGGGAAAGGAACAAAATCAGAATATTTTTTTATTATTTCTTCTATTTTGTATTTACTTAAAAACTCATTTTCATCCTTCTTAATGGATAAAGTAATTTCAGTTCCAATTTCATTGTATTCTGTTTCTTCAATTGAAAATGTACCCTTGCCATCTGAAGTCCAGAGGTAACCATTAGATGAGTCATATTTTTTTGATCTAACTACTACTTGATCTGAGACCATAAATGATGAATAAAAACCAACACCAAATTTACCAATTTGATTTATATCGCCTTTCTTATCCCCCATCTTTTTTATAAAATCTTCTGTTCCAGATTTCGCAATCGTGCCTAAATTTGATTGCATGTCCTTTTCGTCCATACCAATCCCATTATCTTTTACAGATATGGTATTGTTCTTTTCATTTATATGAATCTTAATTTCAAACTTATTTGTTTTTGCAGCTTTAGAGTCGGTTTGACTGACATACCTAAGTTTTTCACAAGCATCTGATGAATTTGATACTAATTCACGTAAAAATATTTCTTTTTCTGTATAAAGTGAGTTAGCTACTATATCTAAGAGTTTTGATACCTCTGTTTCAAATTTTACTGTTTTCTTTTCCGCTTGTTGTTTATTCATTTTTTTCTAATATCCTTATTATAAGCAATGTTTACCAATGACAATACTGAGTGTTCTACAAAAATATCTATCATTTCACAAATCAAATTTGATAAATGGCTTTTAAAACAATCATCTTTTATTAAAAATTGGTCTTTATCTAATAATTTCAAGGCAGAATCTGGAAAAATTCTTAAAGTTCCATATGAAGATGGAAGGCTAAAAGAGGTTCTGATCGGAGAGGGGGTAGATCAAAATCTTGAGGGGGTCAGTTCTTTTTCCTCATTAAATATCGGTAACTACTACATATTTGCTAAATTTGCTAAATCAAAAGAATCAGAGATACATAAAGCTTGGGCATGGGGAAATTATAACTTTCAGTCAAAACCTAAAAAAAATTTATTGTATATCAAAGACCAAAAAGAATTAGAGTTTCTCACTTTTTACACACAGTGTATAAATTTTTCTAGAGATTTAATCAACAGCCCTGCAAACAAATTAAATCCATTATCTTACTACACAAAAATAAAAAATAATCAGATGTTTAAAAAATTTAATTTTGTTGAATATTCTGAGAAAGATATAGGTACACAATTTCCTCTTACTTATGCTGTTGGTAAATCTTCGTCTGTTAAACCAAAAGTAATAGAAATAACAAATAAAAAAATTTTTCAAAAAGATAAGCCTCTCGTCATTATTGGTAAGGGAGTCACATTTGACACTGGTGGTGTAAATATTAAACCAGGAAACTCTATGAGAAACATGAAAAAAGATATGGGTGGTTCTGCGATTGCAATATCATTATTTTTATTGGCAAATTACTTGCTAAAAAAAACTAAAATAGTTTTAATTGCTCCTTTAGCTGAGAACTCAGTATCCTCTAAATCAATGAGACCAGGTGATGTCTACAAATCAGCATCAGGGAAGTCAGTTGAAATTGCACACACCGATGCCGAGGGAAGACTTTTATTGGCAGATGCTATTGAAAAAGCGATGTCTTATAACCCAAGTATGATTATTGATTTCGCAACCCTTACTGGTGCAGCTAGGGTTGCTTTAGGTGAGGACTTACCTGCTTATTTTTGTAACAATGAATTAATTGCAAAAAAAGTTGATAATTTAAATAAAGAAAAACTGAGATGTTGGAGATTACCCTTGTACCAACCCTATTTAAAAAAGATTAAATCGCAAGTTGCAGAATTAAGTAATGCTTCTTTGGATGGTATGGCTGGATCTATCACAGCAGCACTTTTTTTAAAAGAATTTTTGAATAAATCTGATACACCCTGGCTACATTTTGATACCTATGCCTGGTCTCAAGGCTCGATATTAGGATCTAATGGTGCAGCATTACAGGGATTGGAAATAATGATTGAATTCTTAAGGAAAAATTTCAATTAGTGAAATATTTAATTATCCTTACTCTGTTACTATCGGGATGTATCACAACAGATCGATATTTTAATACATCAAATATTTGTGATATTTTCAAAACTAATCCTAAGTGGAAATCATATGCAGAAAAAACGAAAGAAAAATGGGGTGTCCCTGTTAGTTTACAATTAAGTTTTATCAAACAAGAGTCCTCTTTTGAAAGAACGGCAAGACCTCCAAGAAAAAAGGTATTAGGTTTTATACCAGGTTTACGACCTTCAAGTGCTTATGGTTATAGCCAAGCTTTAGATGGGACATGGGAAGAATATAAAGTTTCTACAAAAAACTTTAATGCTGATAGAAAAAATTTTAAAGATGCGAGTGATTTCATTGGATGGTATGTTGATGGAAGTTACCGATTATTAAAAATTAATAAAGGTGATGTCTACAATCATTATCTTGCCTATCATGAGGGCAAAGGAGGATTTCAGAAACAATCCTATAATAAAAAAAAATGGTTACTTGATGTGGCAAAAAAAGTAGAGCGCCAGGCAAAAGACTATTCAAATCAAATAACAAAATGTAATTTCCATAAAAATAGTGTGTTTTAATTGTTACAAAAAACAGATCTTATAAACTATTTTCATTCCAGTTTTACCAACCCTGAATATAAAGGGATAGGAACAGAGCACGAAAAATTTATTTTTTATACTAAAGATCATAAAAGACTTAAATTTGATGGTGAGGTGAGTGTTCAAAATTTATTTCAATTTTTCTTATCAAAAGGCTGGCAGAAAAATGAATATAACAGCTTTAATCAACTGATATCTTTATCTAAAAATGGCGCAAGCATTACTCTAGAACCAGGTTGTCAATTGGAATTATCTGGGAAAATATTAAAAAATGTTCACCAAACATGTACCGAGTCCTACGAGCATTTAAGAGAACTAGAAGAATATGCTGAGTTAAATAAATTATGCATATTAGGTCTTGGTTTCGACCCAATAAGTAAATTAGAGGATTTATCTTTTATCCCAAAAGAACGATATAAAATTATGAGAGAATACATGCCAAAAGTTGGTTCTAGAGGTTTAGATATGATGACAAGAACCTGCACAGTTCAAGCTAATTTGGATTATTTTAATGAAAATGATTTAATTAAAAAATTTGTTATTGCTAATAGGATCCAACCTATTGTGATGGGTATATTTTGTAATTCTCCTTTTCGTGAGTCAAAACATAATGACCTAGTCAGTAATCGAATTTTCACTTGGCAAGACACAGATAATCAAAGGTGTGGAATTAAAAAGTCATTTTTAAATAAAAATTTTACGATTGAAGAATATGTTGATTTTGTTCTAAAAGTTAAAAACTATTTTTTAAAAATAAATGGAAAATATTTTGATACTACTGATTACACATTTGATGAATTACTTACTAAAAGTGTCTCAAATAAAGTAATTTTGGGGTATAATTTGACAATTCAAGATTGGATAAATCACTTATCTACAATTTTTACTGAAGTCAGATTAAAGTCTTATATCGAACTTAGGGGAGCAGATGCAGGAAAATGGGAAATGATTTGTGCATTGCCTGCTTTTTGGATTGGCATACTTTATGATGATGAAAATCTCGATTACTTATGGAAGGAAACAAGCACATGGCAAGAAAATGACATATTAAATTTGTATCAGGATGTTCCCTCTGAGGGGTTAAAAAGTAACTTTATGAATTTACCCCTATATGAGCATGGTAAAAAACTATTAAGTTTGTCAAAAAAAGGATTAGAAAAAAGAGGGTATCTTAATTCTGATGGTAGAGATGAAAGTATTCATTTAGAAAAATTAAATAGCATTATTGAACAACAAAAAAATCCCGCAGATTTGTTAATTGAAGAGTTCAAGGACAAAAAAAATATATTATCATTGCTAAATAATACTTATTATTAAAATTATTATGAAATTTCTTTTTCAAATGGACGATCCTCAGAAAATTAATATCAACGAGGATTCTACTTATATGCTTATTCGTGAGTCTTTAAGAAGGGGGATAGAATGTTATTATAATGATCCGAGCTGGGTTTTTAGTGAGATTAATAAACTTAATAAAATAAAATCTCATGTCTTAAGGTTAAAATTAAATAAAAATAATAAGCTCTCATATCATAAGATGAATCTAAAAGAGATTGATTTAGAAAAAATGAATGCCATTTTTATTCGTCAAGATCCACCATTTGATTTAAATTATATATCCAATACATACTTGCTGGATCGATTAAAAAAACCTTTACTAGTTAACAATCCAAAGGAGATTAGAAATTTTCCAGAAAAGCATATTATGATGAATTTTCCAGAGTTAACTCCACCTACATTAATATCTTCAAATATAGAAATAATCACAAAGTTTATAAAAAAAAATAAAGAAGTAATTATAAAACCAGCCTATGGAAATGGAGGGCTTGGAATACAAAAAATTTATTTTAATAAACCAAATCTCAATCAATTTATCAAAAACTATCTTAAAAAATTTTTTAATAGCCCAATCATTGTTCAAAGATTTTTAAAAAATTTTAATAAAGGTGATAAAAGAATTATTTTAATTAATGGAAAAATAGCTGGTGGAGTTTTAAGGGTACCAAAAACTAATAGTATTATGGCTAATTTTCACGCAGGTGGTAAGCCTGTAAAAACGAATATCACTTTAAAAGAAAAGCTTATTTGTAAGAAAATAAAGCCATTTCTAATAAAAAATGGTTTAATTTTTGTTGGCATTGACGTAATTGATGGCTATTTAACAGAAATAAATATTACATCTCCTACAGGAATTCAAGAAATCAATAGATTGAATAATAGCAAGATTGAAAAAGATATTATTGATTTTGTATTTAAATCACTGCAGTAAATTTTCAAAGAACTTATTAATATTTTTTTGAATCAATTCTTCAATGGGTTTTTTTATCGTCCCATCAGGCACTATTCTTTCATATGAATAACTTCCATTTTGATATTTGATTACAAAATCATCGCTATCAATAATATCAAAAATTGTAAGTTTAAAATTTTCTTGTGCCAATTCTAGTTCTGCTTTTATCGTTTCACTATCTGGTGATGATAAGATTAAGTCTTCAATTATTAATTTATTAAAATCTTTATTTATAATTTGTCCGTTGATAGTGCTACTTTGATTTATAAAAGAATTTGCAAGTGTATTTAATAACTCATTTATTTGTTCAAAATCTGAAATATCTTGAGACAAAGACTGCATAAATAAAACTAATGCAAATTCTTCATCTGAAACTCTTATATTTATAGTTCCATTTATATTTCCAGATATATTTTGAATATTACCAAGGCCTATAGGATCTGGAACGCTTAAAGATAGATCAATATTACCTTTGATTCGTGATGTATTTAGAAATAAATTATCTAACTTTGATAAATTTATTTCTTTTAATTCAATTAATCCTGTAAACATATTGTTATTAATTGAACCAGATATATTTGAAATTTTATCTTTATGAATAAGATCTAAATTTTCGATTAAAAAAAAATTATTTAATGGTTCAATTTTTAAGTTTGTTTGTAATAAATCAAAGTCGACTATGTCAATAATATTTGAAAAGTCATCCGTAGAGAATTGAGAGACTATTTGTATTAAATTTGTTTTATCTAAATTATCAATTCCAATATTTATCGAAGCATCGTTAAAGTTATTTAAGTTTAGATAACCGGTTATTGATAAATTTAAATCATCTGGACTAACAAATTCTAGATTTTCAATATTTAATATATTCCCATCTATGATTCCCTTCATATTTATGTGATCTGAATTTAAAATTGATAAAAACTCTTTTAAGCTGTCTGATGGAATTAAGCTGAATTGGTCAAATTCATCTAATTGAATATTTAATTGTGTATTGTTTATATCATTAAACTCATATTTACCTTTGATTTTAGCAAAATTTCTATTTTTATTAATTATATTTAGCTCATTTAATTGCAGAATATTATTCACAAAATTACTAGAAAGTTGAATTTCATCAAACTTAAGTTGCTTTAATAATTCTGCGTTAGGTAAAAAATCTAACAGTTCTAAAATATCAGCTTTAGAGTTTGATTTCAGATTTATATTAATATTAGCATTATTAATATTTAATTCTTCTATAGATCCGTTTATTCTTATGATTGTTTCATTATTGGATTTATAAGAAATATTATTTATAGCTAAACTACCGGCATTATAGTTTAAGTCAAAGGTTTCAATTATTCCTCTTGGAATACCTGCAATATTATTAAAGACTTGAATATTACTAATAAGCTGAAACAAATTATCTGTGGAAATATTCTCTCCTCCTATGTTTAAATCTGAGTTAACTAAATTATTTAAATCGATAGTCCCTTTAATATTAATTTGTGATTTATCTGCAAGTGTTATTGATAAGTTTTCAATATTTATAATTTCTTTTGAATATTCACCACTTACACTTAAACTTTGAAAGTTTATCTTCTTCAATAATTGTTGATAATTTTTTCCTAAAAGTAATACTAATTCGTCTATTTCTAATTCATTAATAGTAAAACCAATTTTTTTTACATTAGAGTCAATTGTATAAATATCAAAATATAAATCAGAACCTTTATAATTAAATTTATTTGTGACAATACGAGAAGTATTATCCTCAGACAAAATATTTATTTTCAAATTGTCAATATCACCCTCTAGTAAAATAGAGTTATTTATCAAATTAGAATTTATGTTCTCTATTCTTGCTTGATTAAGCTTAATTGAAATTTCATCTTCATTAAATAATGACCTAGAAATTTCAACATCTTTTGCCACAATGTCACTTTGGAAAGTATTATGATTAATTTTAAAACTTGAATTGTCTATAGATAAAATGGGTTTAGGCAAAATTTTTAACATTTGATTAGATAAACTATTTAAACTAACTAAACCATTTGTTTCTCTTTCAATTATTTCCTGAGAAAGTAAATTAATTGGTAATCTTAGAAAACTTAATCCAAATAAAATAATTAATAATGAAAGAACTATAATTGGAATAATGACTTTTAATTTTTTCATTTATTTCTTTTATAAATATAAGAACGTAAAATAGATTATATAGGCTAATATCAAGCTCAGAGAAATTAATTTACCAGCTATTTTTAGAGAAATTATGACAAAAAATAATAATGACGTAGCCAGAAATAACCATTTATCTACGTAACCAAGTAATTCATAAAAATTTATACTCCCATCTATAAGTATGGCAATAATCGTTATTCCAAAAATGTTAGCAATGTTTGAGCCCAAAATATTTCCAATTGCCAAATTATTTTGTTTTTTGACAATTGAAAGAATTGTAGCAATTACCTCAGGTAATGATGTCCCAAAAGCAACTATTGTTATCCCAATAGTTGTTTCGGCTACTCCAAATATACTAGTTAAGTTTTTCGCATATACGATGAAGTATTTAGAACTATAAAATAAAGCAATAAAGGCTAATAATATTTTTAAAAAAATAATGTAAGTTGATAAATTTTTTAAATCAACTTTTGTAGAGACATCATCAATAGGTTTCCTTACTTCAAAAAAAATAAAAACACAGAGTATTCCAAAGAGAAAAAATCCAGATAGATATCCAAGATTAAAGTTAAAAATAATAAAAATAAAAAAAGTAATTGAAAAAATTAAGAAAAATAAAAAAGTACTTTTGTCTCTTTCCTCAGTTACTAGCTTGCTAATAGGGTAAAGCATAATACCACCGACTAACATTATATTTGCTATGTTGCTACCTACAAGATTACCTGCAACTATTCCAACAGAATTTAATTTTAATGCTTGAAATGTTGCTGCAAACTCAGGGAGAGAGGTGCCAATAGCAATAATAAATATACCTACTAGGATAGGTCTGATTTTATATATTTGTGAAACAATTATTGAATTTTTAATAGCTAGATCACATGACCATATTAAAACAATAAGACTTATTAATACTCCTATAAAACTTTCAATCAATTCATACCCATTTGATCTTTTTTTAGTTTTCTAATTTCATCTCTAAACATTGCAGCTTTCTCAAAATCCAAATTTTCAGCCGCAGTTAACATCTTTTTCTCTAATTTTTGAACATGTTTCTCAAACTTATTTGGACTCAATTTCTCAATTTCAGATGTACCAACAGTATAGCTATCTTTCTCGTATATGCTTTCAATAATTTCACCAATATTTCTTTTTACAGATTGAGGTGTAATGCTATTTTTTTTATTAAATTCAATCTGTTTAGTTTTTCTATATTCCGTCTCCTCTAGAGCTGCTTTGATACTTTTAGTAATAATATCGGCGTATAATATTACTTTGCCATTAACATTTCTTGCTGCTCGACCTATGGTCTGAACTAAACTTGTTTTTGACCTTAAGTATCCTTCTTTATCAGCATCTAGGATAGCTACCAAACCACATTCAGGTATATCCAGACCCTCTCTTAGCAAATTTATACCAACTAAAATGTCAATTTCTCCTATTCTCAAAGAACGAATAAGTTTTATTCTGTCAATTGTTTCAACATCAGAGTGCATATATTCAACTTTTAAATTATGTTCTTTTAAATAATTTGTTAAATCCTCTGCATTTTTTTTAGTGAGAGTTGTAATTAGCACTCTATTTTTATTATTAATAGTGGTTTGTATTTCACCCATCAAATCTTCCACTTGGTTAACAGTTGTTTTTATCACGCACTCAGGGTCAATTAAGCCAGTTGGTCGAATAATTTGCTCAACATATTTGTTTTCAACTTCATTCAACTCCCAAGGACCTGGAGTTGCAGATAAAAAAATAGTAGGGGGTCGCATCATATTCCACTCTTCAAAAGTTAAAGGACGGTTATCTAATGCAGACGGAAGTCTGAAACCATAATCAGAAAGTGTTTTTTTTCTTGATCTGTCACCTTTATACATTCCAGTTATTTGAGGAACAGATACATGAGACTCATCAATAATCAGTAGAGCATTTTCTGGAATAAACTCGTATAAGGTAGGAGGTGCCTCGCCAGGTTGCCTACCACTTAGATATCTAGAATAATTTTCAATTCCAGAACAAGTTCCAGTAGCTTGAATCATTTCTAAATCAAAATTAGTTCTTTCTTTTAATCTTTGAAATTCTAATAATTTTTTTTCTTTATCAAATTCCTCTAGTCTTATTTTTAAATCTTTCTTAATTTCTTTTATCGCATTCTCTAATCGTGGCTTGGGAGTAATATAGTGACTATTTGCAAAAATTTTTACTTCTTCAAAGTTTTGAATAAATTCTCCTGTCAAGGGATCAAACTCTTTAATTTCCTCTACTTCGTCTCCAAAAAAACTTACTCTCCAAGCAATGTCTTCTAAGTGTGCAGGAAAAATATCAACACGATCTCCAGTTACACGAAACATGCCCCTTCTAAAGTCAATATTATTTCTCTTATATTGTAACTCTACTAATTCTCTTAAGAACTCCATTAAATTAATGTTTTGACCTCTTTTTATTTCTAGGGTCATTTTCGAGTAAGAGTCTACAGACCCAATACCGTAAATACATGAAACGCTTGCAACAATAATTACATCTTCTCTTTCTACTAAAGATCTTGTGGCAGAGTGTCTAAATCGATCTATCTGTTCATTAATAGACGACTCCTTTTCTATAAAGGTATCCGATCTGGGAACATATGCTTCTGGTTGATAATAATCATAATAACTCACAAAATATTCAACAGCATTTTTAGGAAACAAAATTTTTAATTCTTCATAAAGCTGAGCAGCTAGGGTTTTATTGGGAGCCATAATTAATGTAGGCCTGTTATATTTTTCAATTACATTGGCAATTGTAAACGTTTTCCCAGAGCCAGTTACACCCAATAATACTTGACTTTGTTTTCTCTTATCTAAACCTTCAATTAATTTTTTGATCGCCTGTGGCTGATCTCCCTTCGGTTTATTTTCACTTACTATTTTAAATGCCATGCTTGTAGAAATTTATAAATAAGTTTATAGATAACTAAATAAAAAAAATGATTTCAAATAGAGTAAATAACATAAAACCCTCTTTAACAATAGCCACAAACATGAAGGCACAGGAGTTAAAAAGGGCAGGAAAAGATGTAATAGTTTTAGCAGCTGGAGAGCCTGACTTTGATACCCCAGATCATATAAAAAGCGCTGCTATTGAGGCAATTAATAATGGTTTTACAAAATACGTACCAGGTAAAGGTACCCCAGACCTACAGCTTGCAATTCAAAAAAAATTTCAAAGAGACAATAATTTAGATTATGAACTTGGTAATATTACAGTGGGAGTAGGGGGTAAACATATAATTTATAACGCTTTTTCTGCGACTATTAATAGTGGAGATGAAGTCATTATTCCTGCACCTTATTGGGTGAGTTACCCAGATATTGTAATTTTAAATGATGGAAAACCTGTGATAGTTGAATGTGGTGAGCAAAATGGTTTCAAAATTACACCAGAAGATTTAGAAAAGCATATTAATCCCAAAACAAAATGGTTAATGCTTAATAGCCCAAGCAACCCCACCGGATCTATGTACTCTAAAGAGGAATTAACTGCTTTAGGTGATGTTCTTAAGAAACATGAAAGTATTTTTATTCTATCTGATGATATTTATGAAAAAATTGTATACGACGCTAATGAATTTAAAACAATAGCTGAGGTTTGTCCTTTTTTGAAAGAGAGAACTTTAACTATGAATGGATTATCTAAGTCTTATTGTATGACGGGTTGGAGAGTGGGTTATGCTGCAGGTCCAACAAATCTCATAAATGCTATGAACAAAGTACAATCCCAAAACGTATCCTCAACAGCATCCATTTCAATGGCTGCATCTGTTGAGGCTCTTAATGGTGACCAAAGTTTTATCATATCTAATAACGAGTCCTTTTTAAGGAGACGTAATTTAGTTGTTAAACATTTAAACGAAACTCCAGGTTTATCTTGTAGAACACCTGAGGGTGCTTTTTATGTTTTTCCTTCTTGTAAGGGAGTATTAGGAAAGACAACGCAGTCAGGTAAGAAACTTTCCAAAGATAGCGACTTTATGGATTATCTTCTTGAAGAGGTAGGAGTTGCTGGAGTTCAGGGCTCAGCTTTTGGTTTAGAAGGTTTTTTTAGAATTTCTTATGCTACCTCTGATTCAATATTAGAGGATGCTTGCCAGAGAATTAAAGAAGCTTGTGCTAAATTAAGTTAATTTACTCTCAGAAATTATTTTTGCTATTCTAAGAGTATTAGTCGTTCCAACTTTTCCAAAAGGAACACCTGCCGTGATGATTATTTTATCTCCATGTTTTAATATTTTTCTTACTTTTGCTATTTTACAAGCGCGATCTACCATTTCTGAAGATGATGAAATCTCATCAACTACGTCCATAAAAGTACCCCAAGTCAGAATATTTTGACGAGCTACTTTTCTGTTAGTTGTCAATCCTATTAAAGTTACATCGGGTCTCATTCTAGCAACTCTTAAAACAGATCTTCCAGTTTGAGAGAAGGTAGCAATACAATTACATTCAGCTATATTTGCCACTTCAAGTGCAGCTGTTGCAATAGCCTCAGTAGATGTCTTTACTACATTTAGATTGTAGTTTTGAATATTAGCTAAATATTTAGGATCACTCTCAACTCGCTTTATAATTTTATCCATCATTTCTACTGACTCTTTTGGATAATTACCTGCTGCTGACTCTGCAGACAACATGACAGCATCGACACCTTGGAATACCGCTGTTGCAACATCAGAGGCTTCAGCTCGCGTTGGTGTTGGTGAGTCAATCATACTTTCTAGCATTTGAGTTGCAACAATACATGGCTTTCCAAATTTTCTACAAGCCGCAACCATTGTTCTTTGGTGAATAGGTACATCTTCAGGATTTGTTTCCACACCTAAGTCTCCTCTAGCTACCATTATTCCATCACAATTCTCAGTTATTGACTCGATTTCCTCCATGGCAGATGGTTTTTCTACTTTAACCATAACTTTAAATTTTGCAGGAATAAGCTTTTTTGCTGTAACTAAGTCTTTAGTAGTTTGAATAAATGAAAGAGCTATCCAATCAACATCAAGCTTGATTGCAAGCTCAAGATCTTTTTTATCTTTTGGTGTAATAATTTTTAAATCAAGTTTTGTATCTGGTATATTTAAACCTTTATTATTTGAAATTTCGCCACCGTCGGTAACAACACATTTTATTGCAGATGAAGATTTTGATTTTACTTTTAATCTTACTTTACCGTCATTAATTAAAAGCCTTTGTCCAATAGCAATAGATTTAAAAATTTCTTTATGAGTTAAGTAAACACGAGAACTATCACCATCTTTTTTATTTTGATCAAATGTGAATATTTGGTTTTTCTTTAATTGTTCTTTAACATTTAAAAATTTACCAACTCTGAATTTTGGGCCTTGAAGGTCTCCTAAAATACAAATGTAACGGTCATGTTTTTTTTCTAAATTACGAATGATTTTAACTTTTTTTTTGTGATCCTCATGATCACCATGACTAAAATTTAAACGAAATACATCTGCGCCTGATAAGAACAATTCTTCGATTGCTTTTTCAGTTTCACAAGCAGGTCCTAAAGTAGCAACAATTTTAGCTTTTCGATTTCTTAATCTCATTTGATTTGTTTAGAAATTAACAAATAACATGATATTAGTAAATTACCATGAGTAAAATATCTAAAGAGCAAGAATACAAAATTAAAGCCAATGTGCTTGATCATTTGATTAACCATTTAAGAGAGAGAACCGATGTACAAAACATAGACTTAATGAATCTAAGTGGATTTTGCAGAAACTGTCTATCAAAATGGTACGTAAAATATGCAAAAGAGGAAGACTATGATCTAGACTATGAGGAATCAAGAAAGATTATTTATGGAATGTCTTATTCTGAGTGGAAAGATAAATATCAATTAGAGGCAACAAAAGAACAAAAAGAACAATTCAATAAAAAATAAACAATAAATTAAATGGCTGACAAATTACCAAATTGGAACTTAGAAGATTTTTACTCTTCTATTAAAGATGAGCAAATTGAACTTGATTTAGAAGAATTTAAAAAGTTTTCAATATCCTTTAACGATAAATATAAAGGAAAACTAATTGCTCAAAGTCAAAAACTTGAGACTATTATAAAAGAGTACGAGGATGGTAATGAACTTGGAGACAAGCTCGGAAACTATGCTTTTTTAATTTATGCAACAAATATGAACGATCAAGATACCGTTCAATTTTACCAAGGCATTAATGAAAAACTCACTGAAATATCATCTAATCTAATTTTTTTTACCAATGAATTAAATGCATCAGATGACTTAGAATTTGAAAAATTTTTATCAGGTGCAGGTATATATAAAAATTGGTTAACAAACATTCGCCGATACAAACAACATCAACTTGATGAAAAAAGTGAGATGATTTTCTTAGATAAAAATTTAACCTCTAATTCTTCATGGGTCAGATTTTTTGAAGAACAAATAAACGATTTAAAATTTAAAGTTAATGATAAAGATCTAAATAGCTCTGAGGCTTTAAACTTATTATCTGATCATAATGCAACGACTAGAGAAAAAGCTGCTCAGAGCATTGAAAAAGTTTTCAAATCAAACGTCAAAACTTTCTCTTTTATAACTAATACTCTAGCAAAAGATAAAATTACCAATGATAAGTGGAGAAAATATAACTCTCCAATTGACTCTAGAAATTTAGCAAATAATGTCGAAAATGAGGTTGTTGAAGCATTGACTCAAAGTGTTACCTCAAATTATGAGAATATTTCACATAGATATTATAAAATTAAGGCAAAACTTTTTAATCGTGAGAAATTAAATTATTGGGATAGAAACGCTCCATATCCTGACTCACCAAATAAAAAGATTAATTGGTCAGAGGCCAAAGATATCGTACTTCGTTCCTATGCTAACTTTGATGAAAGTTTTAAAGATATTGCATTATTATTTTTTAATAATGGTTGGATTGATGCAGAATTAAAATCAGGCAAATCACCAGGTGCATTTGCTGCGTCTACTATTCCTTCTATCCATCCTTACATTTTGACAAATTTTCATGGAAAAACTAGAGACGTGATGACTTTAGCACATGAACTTGGTCATGGATGTCATCAATATTTATCTGCAAAACAAGGATTACTTTTATCCAGTACACCTCTTACACTCGCTGAAACTGCAAGTGTCTTTGGAGAAATGATGACGTTTCGAACACTTCTAGACGATAGTGATAAAGATGCAAGAAAATATCTATTGGCTTCAAAAATAGAAGATATGATTAACACAGTTGTTAGACAGATATCATTTTTTGAATTTGAAAAATTAGTGCATAACGAAAGAAAAAAAGGTGAACTATCATCAGATCAACTTTGTGATTTTTGGATGAAAACACAATCTGAAAGCCTGGGTCCTAATATCGAATTAACTGACGGATATAAATATTTTTGGACTTATATTCCTCATTTTATCCATACCCCTTTTTATGTCTATGCTTATGCATTTGGTGATTGTTTAGTAAATATTTTAATTCAACTTTATGATGAGGGCCTTCCAAATTTTAAGGAAAGCTATATTGATCTTTTAAAGAGTGGTGGTTCAAAGCACTACAGTGAAGTACTTAAACCCTTTAACGTTGACCTTAAACAAAAAGATAGTTGGCAAAAAGGACTCTCAATGATTTCTAGTTTAATAGATGAATTTGAAAAGACTATTTAAGATAAAATGAAAGAAGACAACAATTTAGTTTCCAGAGTTAAAAGATACTCAAAAGTAACAACTTCTATGACTTCGCTGGCGACTAAGTTTGCTGGAAAAAAGTATTTAAATTTTGATTTAAGTGATCAAAAATATGCAGCTCAGATAACCGAGATATTGGGTAATCTAAAAGGCCCTTTAATGAAAGTTGCACAATTAAGCGCGACTATTCCAGATTTACTACCTGAAGAATATGCAAGAAAACTTGCAGAATTACAATCTAATGCCCCTCCTATGTCATGGGTATTTGTTAAAAGAAGAATGAAAGCTGAGTTAGGAGAAAATTGGGAGAAAAATTTTACAGATTTTGACAAAGATGCAAGTTTTGCAGCTTCCTTAGGTCAAGTCCATAAAGCTAAATTAAATGGTAATGAAATTGTTGCCTGCAAATTACAATATCCAGATATGTCCTCAGCAGTAATTGCGGACCTCAACCAACTAAAAATAATTTTTAAAATTTATTCTAGTTACAATAAATCTATTCAAATAAGAGAAATTTATAAAGAAATTGAGGCAAGATTAAAAGAAGAATTAGATTATAAATTAGAGCATCGCCACCTCAAGATTTTTGAGTACATGCACAAAAAAAATACATTTATAAAAATTCCTAAAGTTCATAAAAAGCATTCAACCCAAAGATTATTAGTTATGGAATATCTTGATGGAAAAAAGCTTATTGAATACAAAAACTCATCTCAAAAAGTAAGAAATGATCTTGCAAAAAAATTATTTATGGCCTGGTACTTTCCATTTTACAAATTTGGAATTATTCACGGTGACCCTCACCTTGGTAATTACTCTGTAAATAAAGATAATAACATAAACTTGTTTGATTACGGTTGTGTGAGAATTTTTCCTGCTAAATTTGTCAAAGGTGTAATTGATTTATATTTTGCTCTAAAAGAAAAAAATAACGAAAAAATTAAACTAGCTTATAAGGCCTGGGGATTTAAAGACATTGATGATAAGCTTATGAATGTTTTAAATAAATGGGCACTTTTTTTATATGACCCTATTTTAAAAAATGAAGTTAGAAAAATACAAGACTCAGACAGCGGAATATACGGTGCTAAAATTGCTGGAGAAGTTCACAAAGAATTGAGAAAATATGGTGGGGTTAAACCACCAAGAGAATTTGTATTTATGGATAGAGCCGCAGTTGGACTTGGGTCTATTTTTATCCACTTAAAAGCAGAAATTAATTGGTATAAGCTTTTTCACGAGTTAATTAAGGATTTTTCTGTTAAAAATCTTGAAACTAATCAAAAAAACGCCATAGCTTTTTCTAAAAAGTCCTGATCTTTTTAATCTGTAAAAGATTCCATTAAGTACCTATAACTAAACGAATTCAAGCTGATTTATTTAACATTTCAGCTTTTAATGAAAGAAACTTAGTTTATCTAAAATGTTGACCAATGACCGTATAGTTTTAAAGATATTAAAAAATAATAGAAAAAGACCTTTGTCTGCATACGATGTTTTAGATAAGTTTTTGAGAATTAAAAGGGTACAGCCTGCAACAGTATATCGTTCTTTAAGAAATTTATTGGACCAAAATCTTGTTTTAAGACTAAATGTTTCAAAAAAGTATATTGTAAGTAGTGAACCTCGTAATGAAAATGAAGTTTCTACAATCGTTTTGTGTAAAAATTGTAACGAGTACGAAGAAATTAATATTAATAAAAACAAGATGAGTTTAGCATATAATATTTTAGATTTACAAAATTTTGATCTTAATAACTTTAGTGTTGAGATAATTTCAAAATGTAAGAAATGCTAATGTTACGATATAACATAATTTTTATGAAAAAAATTTATTGTATCTAATACATTTTTTTGAAAAAAATAAAAAAAAACAAAATTTTTTTTATTTTATCCACAGACTTAATTTCATATTTTGAACTATCTTAGTTTAAAATACACACTGTATAAATTTTTTTACTGTTTTGATATAACATAACAAAATATAAAAATTATTAAAAAAAAATATCCTTTTATAATAATAGTAACAAAATTGATTTTTTTTATTCTTTAAAATTAAAAGTTATCCACACAATTTTTTCTTTATTTTTAAAATTTTTTTTCTATATTCACATTGCTTTAAAATGAAATCAATTCCAAAAAACTTTTATTTTTGATCTAGATGATGAATTTTTTTTATAATGTTTACAGGAATAAGTTTTACTTTCAGTTTCTATGCTGGAATAAAAACGATTATTTTAAAATAGGAGGGACATTTATGTTCAATAATTTGAAACGAAAGTTTCTTGTTATCGCAACGATAATAGGAAGTTTATCAATGTTCTCTATACCACAAAACGTATCTGCTGGTGCGCATGAGCAATACTTTCCAATTGCAAGTAGTAGGGTTGGTCCTTACTCAGCAATGGGAACAGGCTATTATGGTGCACAAATTGACTATTTAAATTATGTCAATATGAACGGTGGAGTTAACGGTGTTATGCTTACATACCAAGAATGTGAGACTGAATATAATGCTGTTAAAACAGTTGAGTGCTATCAGAGACTTTTAGAAAAAGACGGTCAAAGAATCGTTGTTTTTGATACATTAGGTACACCAGGTGCTTATGCTGTTATTAACAGAATGGCTGAAGATAATGTTGTTTTAGCTCAGTATGGTTATGGTAGAACCGATGGTGCTGATGGAACTGTATGGCCATGGGTTTTTAACGCAGCAAGTCACTATTGGTCACAAATTGCAGTTAAATTAAAATTTATGGCTGAAATTGAAGGCGGTATCCCTAACATGAAGGGTAAGAAAATTGTTCACCTTCACATTGACTCTGCTTATGGTAGAGAGCCTTTACCAGCTATGAGAGCTATTACTGAAGAATGGGGAATGGAATTAGTAGAAATTTCAATTCCACCTCCAGGATTAGAGCAGCAATCTCAGTGGCTTCAAATCAGAAAAGAAAAACCTGATTGGGTTACTTTCTGGGGAGCGGGTTCAGGTATGAACTCAACTGCTATGACGAATGCAGCCAGAGTTAACTTTCCAAGAGATAGAATGATGTACGTAACATTTGGAGCAGCTGAAGAGGATATGTATCCTGCAGGTGACTCAGCTATCGGAACATATGCTGTTGCAAACGCACTACCAGGAGATGATTTTCCTCTAGTTGCAGCTATTAAAGAACAAGTATACGGATCAGGTAAAGGAAACCTCTCTGACGAAAGTAGAGTGGGATCAGTTTACTGGAACCGTGGTCTTGGAGCAGCTGTAATGTGGATTGAAGCTTTAAAAAATGCCCAAGAAATGCATGGTAAAGTTGGAAAAGCTGTTACAGGTGCAGAATTTAGGGATGGTTATGAAGCTCTTAACATGACAACTGAGCGACTCGCTGAAATAGGTATTGAAAATATGGTTGCACCATTTTCAATTTCTTGTGAGAACCATGAAGGCGCAGGTAAGTTTGCAGTCATGCAGTGGGACGGAGAAAAGTTCAACCAGATTACAGGTTGGGAAGCTCCTTTAGATCCTGGATACATTCGTAGTTTAGTTGAAGACTCAGCAGCTAAGTTTGCAGCTGAGAACAACATAACTCCAAAAGAATGTTAATTTGATTTAAATTAATCTACGGAGGGGGCTTTTGCCCCTTCCCAAATATGGAAAAAATTTAAAATGAGTGAACAAAATAATTCTGAAAATATCCTTGAAATTAAAAACATAGAAGTCGTATACGACGACGTTATCCTTGCAGTTAGTGATGTATCTTTAGATGTCCCAAAAGGTAGTATTGTTGCACTACTTGGTGGTAATGGTGCAGGTAAAAGCACCACTCTTAAATCTGTTTCTACGATGTTAGCTTCTGAAAGAGGCAAGGTTACAAAAGGATCAATTACCTATGATGGTGAAAGAGTAGAAAAATTAAATCCCAGTGACATGGTTAATTTAGGTCTTGTTCAAGTACTTGAAGGAAGAAGATGTTTTGGACATTTAACAGTTGAGGAAAATGTGATCAGTGGAGCGTATACTAGAAAGTTATCTAAATCTGAAATTAAATCTGAATTAGAGAGAATGTATGCTTACTTTCCAAGACTTAAAGAAAGAAGAAAAAGTCAGGCGGGTTTTACATCTGGTGGAGAACAACAAATGATTGCAGTTGCAAGAGCTATGATGGCCAAACCTAAAATGCTTTTACTTGATGAACCGTCAATGGGTTTAGCTCCTCAACTTGTGGAAGAAATATTTAATATCGTAAAAGAACTAAATGAAAAAGAAGGTGTAAGTATTTTACTGGCTGAGCAAAATACAAATATAGCATTAAGAAACTCTGATTACGGGTACATCATTGAAACTGGACAAGTTATGTTAGATGGATCTGCAAAATCTCTTTTAAATGATGATAAAGTAAAAGAATTCTATTTAGGAATATCATCTGAAGGTAGAAAAAACTTTAGAGATGTTCTCAAAGAAAGTAAAAAAAATAAAGGTTTAGCGACATGAACACAATAGAGGAAAGAAAATTTAAAATTGGGGATCCAATACTGGAAGTTAATAACATTTCTCTAAGCTTTGGTGGTGTTAACGCGATAACAGATACTTCATTCAACGTTCTTGAGCATGAAGTAAGAGCTATTATTGGTCCTAATGGTGCTGGTAAAAGTTCTATGTTAAATTGCATCAACGGTATTTACAAACCTCAAAAGGGATCTATAGCTTTTAAAGGTGATACTTTAAGTAAAATTACTCCTAACATTATTGCGCAAATGGGCATCTCAAGAACATTTCAAAATTTGGCTCTTTTTAAAAGAATGTCAGCTATTGATAATATTTTGGTTGGAAGAAAGCTTCACTCAAAAGCAAACTTTTTAGATGTTGCTTTACAGCTTCCTAAAGCAAGAAGGGAAGAAAAAGTAAATCTAAAAAAATGTGAAGAAATAGTTGAATTTTTAGAAATAGAAAAAATTAAAGATACGCCAGTTGGTAAACTTCCTTATGGATTGCAAAAAAGAGTAGAGTTGGGTAGAGCACTTGCTACTGAAGCCTCTCTACTTCTTTTAGACGAACCAATGGCTGGAATGAACGTCGAAGAAAAAAGAGAAATGTGCAGGTTCATTTTAGAGGTAAATGAAGAGTACGGCACAACAATGGTTTTAATTGAACATGATATGGGAGTTGTAATGGATATTTCAGATAGAGTAGTTGTTTTAGACTATGGAAAAATAATTGGTGATGGACCTCCAGAAGAGGTAAGAGCTAATCAAAATGTTATTGATGCATATTTAGGAGTCTCACATGGGGAGTGAAATATTATTTTTCTTTGAAGTTGTAGTCGGTGGATTATTAGCTGGCACAATGTACTCATTAGTGGCTCTTGGTTTTGTTCTAATATATAAAGCTTCTGCAACATTTAACTTTGCTCAGGGTGCCATGGTTTTCTTTGCTGTTTTATCTTTTGTAGGTTTTATGGAATTAGGACTTCCATTTTTCCTTGCTTTCATAGTTACAATTGGACTTATGGTCATCGTCGGCCTAAGTACAGAAAGATTAGTTATAAGACCTTTAATGAATCAAAGCGAAGATACATTATTAATGGCAACTATAGGACTGGGATATGTCCTTGAGGGATTAGCTCAAGCTGCTTGGGGTGTTGAGGTGAGAAGATTAGATTTAGGTATTCCTGATTTCCCTATAATGTTCATAGCAGATGCTATTGGTATATTCATTAGTGCACTTGATTTAACAGCTGGTGCTGTTGCAGCATTCATGGTTATTTCTTTGGCCGTTCTTTTCACACAGACTAAAATTGGTTTAGGCTTAAGAGCTGTGGCAGATGATCCAGGAGCAGCTAGCTCGATAGGTATTCCTTTAAAGCACATTATGCTTTTGGTTTGGTCTGCTGCTGGAGTTGTTGCACTTGTAGCAGGTTGTTTATGGGGGGCAAGGGCAGGAGTACAATTTGCCTTAGTTGATTTAGCATTAAAAGCTCTACCAGTTCTAATTATTGGTGGATTTTCATCAATACCTGGCGCAATTGTGGGAGGACTTATTATAGGTTCAACTGAGAAGGTGCTTGAAGTTTATATTGGACCATTTTTTGGTGGCGCCATCGAAGGTTGGGCACCATACGTTCTTGCAGTTTTCTTTCTCTTAAAAAGACCCGAGGGCTTGTTTGGCGAAAAGATTATTAGGAGAGTTTAATGTCAACATCAATTAAAACATATTCAAAAAGTGATTATATAAATTTTTCCGTATTAATGATTTTAGGATTTTTAGTAATTCCAATGACAGTTAATTCTGATTATTGGTTTACATCAATATTAATTCCTTGGCTTTGCCTTGCATTGGCTACAATAGGTCAGCAGGTAATTATGGGTTACACTGGTCAGTTGGCATTAGGAGCGGCAGGTTTTATGGCTGCAGGTGCATTTGCATGCTTTAATTTAATTCTAAGAGTTGATGGTCTTCCATTCTTTGGAGCTTTAGCTATTTCAGGATTAATCGCTGCAGCAATTGGTATTGTCTTTGGATTACCGAGTTTAAGAATTAGAGGAATTTACTTAATGGTTGCTACTTTGGCTTCCCAATTTTTTATCATATGGGTAATTGATAAATTTGGTTGGTTTAAAAATTACGACTCCTCAGGAATTATTACTGCTCAAGATATCGTAATTTTTGGAAGACCCTATACCTCTCCCGTTGATATGTATCTTGTCATTCTCGTTGTTGTTACAGTCATGACAGTATTAGCGATCAATATGGCAAGAGGAAGTACAGGAAGAAATTGGATGGCTGTTCGAGACATGGACGTCGCAGCAGAGTCAATGGGTGTGTCGTTACTTAAAACTAAATTACAAGCTTTTGCTATAAGTTCATTCTTTTGTGGTGTAGCTGGAGCTCTGTTTGCATTTACTTATTTGAAATCATTAGAACCTGTCGCTTTTGACATAAAATTATCTTTTAAAATTTTATTTATGTGTATTCTTGGAGGTCTTGGAACAATCAACGGAGCATTTATAGGTGCAGGTTTTATATTGTTATTTCCGGTCTTACTAAATTACCTTGGTAATAATGTTTTTCATGGTGCGATTGATGCAACTATTATTTCTGCGATGGAGCAAGTTGTCTTTGGCGTATTGATGATTGTATTTATGATCTATGAACCGCTAGGTATGGCTAGATTGTGGGAAAATACAAAGCAAAGACTTTTCAAAAAAAAAGATAAATAGTTCTCATGATATTTGAGATTAGAGTTCAGTATGAATAGGAATTTAAAAATTATCTTAGCTCTCTGTGTTGGAGTAGGTCTGGGCTTGCTTATGGACAACAATTTTCTAATATAAAATGAAAAACGTTGATAATATTAACTTTTTAAAGCTTTTTAATCCCATTACACGAACAGACGTAAAATTAGTGACATTTAAAAATATTATTGATAAACAATTACCCCTTAAGGAGCTCAAAAGATGATCATTGGAACTATAAAAGAAAAAAAGAAATTTGAAAATAGAGTTGCTATGAGCCCCGATGAAGCAAAATCGTATATTAAATCTGGGCATCAGGTTATAATAGAGAAAGGTGCTGGAGCCTTATCAGGTTTCACTGATAAATCCTACAAGGAAGCAGGTGCTACGATCTCAACTTCCAAAGAAATATTAAAAACTTCAGATATACTCATCAAAATAAATTGTCCTTCACCTGATGAGTCAAGATTGATTAATAACAAATCAATGGTTGTCTCTCAAATTAGTATACAAAATAATCAAGATAGTATTAAAATTTTAAATTCAAGAAAAGTATCCGCTTTTGCATTAGAGCTTGTTCCAAGAATTACACGAGCCCAAGATATGGATATATTATCATCACAAGCAAACCTAGCAGGCTACCATTCAGTTATTGATGCAGCCCAAGAATATAACAGAGTTCTTCCTTTGTTTATGACGGCTGCTGGTAAAGTAACTCCTGCAAATGTTTTGGTTATCGGTGCTGGAGTTGCAGGATTACAAGCTATAGCTACAGCGAAACGTTTAGGAGCTATAGTTTACGCTACTGATGTCAGGATAGCATCAAAAGAACAAGTAGAGAGCCTTGGTGGAAAATTTGTCATGGTTGAAGATGAAGAGTCTAAAAATGCTGAAACTAAAGGTGGGTATGCAAAGCAAATGAGTGCAGAGTATCAAAAAAAACAAGAAGCTTTATTAGCTGATACTCTTAAAACTATGGATATTGTTATATGTACAGCCCAAATCCCTGGAAGAAAAGCACCACTTATTTTAAAAAAGGAAATGCTTGAAAATATGCAAAACGGATCAGTGATTGTTGATTTAGCAGTTGAATCCGGTGGTAATTGTGAGTTTAGTCAAGTTGGTAAAGTGGTATCCAAAAATGGCCTTAAAATTGTGGGCCATGCTAATGTGCCAGGCAGAGTAGCAAATAATGCATCAAGTTTGTTTTCAAAAAATATCTCTAACTTTTTAAAATTAATGAACTTTGAAGATAAAAAAAAATCTATGATTAACAAAAGTGATGAAATTATCAAAGCTACGATGATTTGCTCTGCTGGAAAGATTTTAATTAAATAACAAGGAGAGAGAATGTCAGAAATTTCAAATCAATTAGAAAATTTATCATTTAAAGCACAACAAATAGCTGATGAAGCAAGTCAGCTGGCATCAAATGTTG
Source organism: uncultured Alphaproteobacteria bacterium (assembly GCA_902583235.1). Taxonomy (GTDB): domain Bacteria; phylum Pseudomonadota; class Alphaproteobacteria; order HIMB59; family HIMB59; genus HIMB59. Next base: position 176,830 of record CACHVL010000002.1, read on the forward strand.
TTGAAACATCCGGTGGTCACAGTGATTTTATTATATTCGGTATAACTGTTTTAATATTAGCTTGTTTTGTTGGGTATTATGTTGTGTGGTCAGTTACCCCAGCTCTTCACAGTCCTTTGATGGGAGTTACCAACGCTATTTCATCTGTAATAATTGTAGGTGCGCTTTTAGCTGCGGGTCCTATCGATAGCACAATATCCAAATATTTTGGTTTAGTCGCTGTAGGATTAGCAGCGGTTAATATTTTTGGAGGCTTCGTTGTAACTAACAGAATGCTTTCAATGTTTAAAAAGAAACAATAGGAAAAACAAATGTCAAATCTATCTACAGCTGCATACTTAGTTTCTTCAGTATTATTTATATTATCTTTAAGAGGCTTATCCCATCCTTCAACAGCAAGAAGAGGAAATTTTCTTGGTATTTTAGGAATGACGATTGCTATTATTACAACCTTAGCTAACCCTGGTGTTTTTAGTTATAAAGAAATAGGTATAGCCTTTATAATAGGTGGTTTAATTGGTACTTCAATCGCAGTAAGAATTCAAATGACTGCTCTACCTCAACTAGTTGCTGCATTTCACAGCCTAGTTGGTTTAGCTGCTGTTTTTGTTGCTGCATCTGCTTATTATAACCCTAGTGCCTTTAATATCGGTACATTTGGTTCTATTCCAATGGGTAGTTTAATAGAAATGTCAATTGGTACTGCAATTGGAGCTGTAACATTTACAGGGTCTATTATCGCTTTTGGAAAACTTCAAGGTTTTGTCTCAGGAAATCCTTTAGTTTTTAAAGGGCAACATTTTTTAAACTTAATTTTAGGTTTAGGAATTATTGCACTGATTGTAAAATTTTGTATTGACCAAAACCAAGAGTTGTTCTGGTTAATCGTAGCTGCTTCTTTTGTTATAGGGGTTCTTTTAATTGTACCTATTGGTGGAGCAGATATGCCGGTGATTGTTTCAATGTTGAATTCATATTCAGGTTGGGCCGCTGCAGGAATTGGTTTTACTCTCTCAAATAATTTATTAATTATAACTGGAGCTCTCGTAGGATCTTCAGGAGCTATATTGAGTTATATTATGTGTAAGGGAATGAATAGATCATTCTTGAACGTTTTACTTGGTGGCTTTGGTGGCGAACAAGCAGCAAGTGCGGACGGTGTAAAAGATGATCGCCAGGCCAAACAAGGTAATGCCGCGGATGCAGCTTTTATGATGAAGAATAGTCAAAAAATTATTATTGTGCCTGGTTATGGTATGGCAGTTGCCCAAGCACAACACGCTTTAAGAGAAATGGGTGACTTATTAAAAGCAGCAGGGGCAGATGTAAGATATGCAATTCATCCTGTTGCAGGAAGAATGCCAGGACATATGAACGTTCTTTTAGCAGAAGCTAATGTTCCTTATGATGAGGTTCTTGAGCTTGATGAAATTAATAGAGACTTCTCTGAAACTGACGTAGCTTTTGTTATCGGCGCAAATGATGTTACAAATCCTGCAGCTAAAACTGACAAAACAAGTGCTATATATGGTATGCCTATCTTAGATGTTGAAAATGCTGGACAAGTATTTTTTGTAAAAAGAGGAATGGCAAGTGGTTATGCTGGAGTTCAAAATGAGTTATTCTTCAGAGACAATACATTAATGTTATTCGGTGATGCTAAAAAGGTCTGTGAGGATATAATTAAGGGTTTAGAGAATTAGTCGAACTTCTTCTTACGCATAAGCTTTTTAAATCTCTTAATTGATTCGGCTTTTTCACGAAGTTTTCTCTCGGATGGCTTTTCGTAATTTTTTCTAAGCTTTAGCTCTTTGAAAATACCTTCTCTTAGTAGCTTTTTCTTGAGCACACGTATAGCTGCCTCAACATTGTTATCTCTAACTTGAACTTCTATTGCCAATCTAGTAACCTCATAAGAGCGTAATTTATATATAATAATGAAGTCAAAGCAAGAAAAATTAGCTAATTTATTTGTTCAGGATGTGCCAAAATTTGGTTGGTCAAGAGACACTTTATTGCAGTGCGCTAAAAAGCAGAGAATTTCAACATCTGTTCTTGCTAAATTGTTCCCCTCTTTTGAGTATGATGTTTTGAAGTTCATAATTGCTCAAAATAACAACAAAGTTGAGAAAAATTATAACTCTTTTAATAACTCACGTTTAAAAACTAGAGACAAAATTAAAACTATTATGGAGTTAAAATTTGAAAATAATAATCATTTAAAAAAAGCATTACCCGAAATGCTCAAATTTTTACTTAGACCTGGTAATATTTTTATGTCGATCAAAATGCTTCATGAAAATAGTGATTTTATCTGGAATCTTTCAGGCGATAAATCAAATGACTTTAGCTACTACTCGAAACGTGGCTTACTATCGACAATTTATTTAGCTACATTAATCTATTGGCTTAATGACAAATCTGAAAAAGATATAGCAACTAAAAGTTTTATTAGTAAATCTGTTGATGGAATAGTTAATGGTGTTTCAAGACTCAAACAATTAAGTTTGCTAAAAGGCTTAGCTGAAAATTTTATGTCTAGGTATGCCAAAAAGACATCATAAATTACTCAGAAAATAATTTAATAAACTTCTAAAAAGTATTAAAATTATTTTCTACTAAATTTCATATTTTTATTTACAGAAAGGTACACAATGAAGAAAATTTTTATTACATTAATTTTTTCGATTATTTCATCATTTGCTTTTGCAAATGGTCATATGCAGCCAGACTCCTTTGCATTAACTTTAAAAGTCCCCTCTGCAGATGTAGAGAAAGTGGAGGCAATTTTACAAAGCCATCATCAGTTTATGCATGATAAACACTCATTATTTGGTGATGATAGGTTAAACTCTTATTCTATTGTTAAAGGTTTTGAGCCAGTAGATATAACTGACCCTTCAAAAGGTGTTACTGATAATGTCATTTATTTTTTAAGCGAGCATTATCAAACACCGATGGGCTTACAGCTTCATGGACAAAATTCTGAGACTTGGGAGGGTGTACAAGAGTTTAGATCGCTAATATATCAGTATGGTATAGCAGTTGCTTTCCCAGGCGAAGTCATAGCTAAGATGAATCGTTAGGAAATAAAATAATCTCTTACGGTCATTCAATTGGCCGTGAGAAAATAAAATCTCTTCAGGAACTATTTAAATACATTATAATACATATCAATTGGAGGATTGATGAGTATTCAAAAAACTATTACGCCCATAAATAATACTGTTTATCTAGAGAGAGAATTAGCCTCTGACATTCAAATAAATTCGGTTATAGAAAAAGGATCAACTGGTTTTAAAATTTGGAAAAAAACATCACTTGATGATCGTATTAGCATTGTAAATAAATTCATTGATAACTTAATTGATCTTAAAGATGAAATATCCAAGGAAATTTGTTGGCAGATAGGTAGACCTATATCTCAGTGTGCAGGTGAACTTAGAGGTTTTGAGGAGCGCTCAAGACACATGGTGGATATTGCTAAAGAGTCTTTACAAAATCTCCCTGCAACTCAAAATGATGAATTTGACAATTTTATTTACAAATCACCTCTTGGAATAATATTTGTGATGGCACCTTGGAACTATCCAATTATCACTGCTACAAATACAATTGTTCCTGCATTAATTTCAGGTAATAGTTTAATTTTGAAACACTCATCCCAAACACCTAGATGTGCAGAATTAATCTTTAGTGCTTTTGAAAATACTGGAATCCCTGAAGGTGTTTTTCAATTTATTCATACCGATCACAAAGCATGTGAAAAAATAATTTCAGACTCTAGAATTGCTCACGTTGTTTTTACAGGCTCTGTTAGAGGAGGGCAGGAGGTAAAAAAATACATTGGAACACGATTTATTAATGCCGGTCTTGAGCTTGGAGGAAAAGACCCTGCCTATGTCAGGGCAGATGCAGATATAAATCATGCTATTGAAAATCTTGCTGATGGGGCCCTATTTAATTCTGGTCAGTCTTGTTGTGGAATTGAAAGAATCTATGTCGATAAAAAAATCTATAAAGAATTTATAGATGGCTTCAAAAGTATTACTGAAAATTATAATTTGAATGACCCTTCAAAACCAGACACTAACTTAGGCCCCGTGGTAAGGCAATCAGCTGCTGATTTTATCAGATCCCAAATGAAAGAAGCAGAGAGCGAAGGAGCAAAACGTCTTATTGAGGAGAGTAAATTTACAATATCTAAAGAGGACAATTGTTATGTCTGCCCCCAAGTCATGGTTGATGTAAATCATCATATGAGATTTATGATGGAGGAGACCTTTGGTCCTGCTGTTGGAATAATGCCTGTTAATGATGAAGAGGAAGCAAAAAATTTGATGAATGATAGCCCTTATGGTTTAACTGCATCTGTCTGGACAAAAGATACTGAATTCGCAAAAGATTTTGGTAAATCAATAGAAACAGGAACTTTTTTTATGAATAGGTGTGATTATTTAGATCCTGCCCTCGCATGGACAGGTGTAAAAGATACAGGTATTGGCTGCTCATTGTCTACACTTGCTTTTGATCAATTTACAAGACCTCAAAGTTTCCACATTAGAAAGGTTATTTAAAAACTACAAAAATGAATAGTATGAATTGGAACTACCCTACAAATGTTTGGTTTGGAGAAAATCGATCTAAGGAAATTCAAAATGCTTGTGATCATCTCAAAATAAACAACCCTCTCATAGTCACCGATCCAGGCCTACTACAAACCTCAATAATTGAACAAATTAACTCAGATTTAAAACAAAAAACAAACATCTATTCTGAGGTACAAGGTAATCCTACTGGTTCCAATGTGATGGAAGGTGTTAAAATTTTTAATGAGGGTAATCACGATGGTGTCATAGCTATTGGTGGAGGATCAGGTATGGACACTGGAAAAGGGATTGCTTTTATGGCTCATCAGACACGCCCTTTATGGGATTTTGAAGACATAGGTGATTGGTGGACAAGAGCTGACTCAGATGTAATTAAACCTATTATAGCAGTACCAACAACCGCAGGTACAGGTTCAGAAGTAGGAAGAGCTTCAGTATTTCTTAATGAGGAAAACTTAAAGAAGAAGATTATATTTCATCCTAAAATGCTTCCTGAAATTGCTATTTTAGACCCAGTTCTTACTGTCAATTTACCAAAAAATATTACAGCTGGCACAGGGATGGATGCTTTAGCTCATTGTATAGAAGCATATTCCTCTCCTTTTTATCACCCTATGGCAGAAGGAACAGCTTTAGAGGGTCTAAGGTTAGTCAAAGAAAATATTCAAGAAGTTTATCATAATGGAAATAACATTGAAGCAAGAGCTCATATGTTAGTTGCATCGATGATGGGTGCAGCTGCGTTTCAAAAAGGTTTAGGAGCTATTCACTCGATTACTCATCCAGTTAACTCTTTATATAATACTCATCATGGAACCACAAATGGAACAGTTATGCCTTTTGTATTGAACTATAACCGCAGCACAATTGAAAAAAAATTTATAAGGTTGGCAAACTTTCTAGATATTAAAAATGGTTTTGAAGGTATTGTTGATTGGATTATTGAGCTAAAAAAAGAAATGCAGATACCTGAAACCCTTAAAGATATGGGTGTAAACAACGGGGATGAAGTGAAATTAGCCCCATTAGCTCAAGAAGATCCAAGCACAGGAGCTAACCCACTAGAGATGAGTGAGGAAAAATTTAAAGAACTTATTTCAAATTGTATTACAGGACTATATTAAATCTTTATAAATTGTTGATGAGCTTTTTTTGATAGAGAAGCCACCACATCGCCATTAGATTTGAAATTTAAAGGATTACCTTTCCAATCACTTATTATTCCTCCACTTTCTTCTACAATATTAATTAAAGGAATATAGTCATAAGGTTTTAAAAAAGACTCCACTACTAGTGGTATTCTTTTTTCAGCCAAGAGTCCATATTGTACACAGTCACCACCAAAAGTTACATATTTAGTTTTTTTAATCAGAGTATTATATTTTTTATTTTTACTATTTGATTTGAAAGCGGTCATACCTGAGGTGCTAAAATAAAGTTTCGATAAAGGTAAATTGTTTGATGATTTATTTATTTTTTTTCCATTACAATAGGCACCGTTATCTTTTATTCCAATCCAGGTTTTTTTAATTTCAGGACAGTTAATTATTCCAATAACAGGGGTGTAATCTATACATAAAGAGATTAATGTCCCAAAATTACTATTTCCATTAATGAAATTTTTAGTACCGTCTATTGGGTCAATTACCCATAAGAAAGGAGAATTATTTGTTTTATTTTTGTATTCCTCTCCAAATATTCCATGATCAGGAAATCTTTTATTAATCATCGAGCGTAATTTTCTCTCAATTGCCATATCTATTTTGGTAACTGGTGACTTATCTGATTTAAAATTAATTTTTATACGATTAGATGGAGTCTCTTTTAAAATCTCCTCTGAAGTATTTGAGAGTTTTTTTGCAAAACTTAGATATGAAGATATATCTTTGAGTTTTAAAGGCATTTAAAAAATATATAGAAAAAAAGCATTACTACTAATTATTTTTAATTAATGTTACTTGTAAGTTTTTTAAAAATAATATCAAAATTTTCTGATGTTTGAGCGCCATTGATAACTATTTGTTTATTTACTATAAAAGTTGGTACACTATTAATACCCATCTTTCTCGCTTCTAGTTCTTCGTTAGCTAAAGGCTCAATATTTTCTTGATCTGATAAATAAGTTTTAAAATCCTCATCATCAATTTGATGTTTAATCGCAATATTCAGTAATATATTAGGGTCACCTATATCTTCCCCATTTAAAAAATAAGACTCAAATAAACTATCTAAGACATTTTCTTGAATACCTTGTTTATATGCTAAAGCTAATAGCCTATGGGAATTAAATGAATTTGGAGTTGTTTGAATAGAATCAAAGTTAAAATTAATTCCCTCTAAAAGTCCTTCATCATAGATATTGTCATAAATTGTTTTTGCTGCATCGGCACTACCAAATTTAGAAATTAAATACTCCTGTCTATCCATACCATCAGGTGGCATCCCAGGATTTAATTGAAAAGGTCTCCATGTTTGTTTGAACTCGATATTTTTATGATCATTGATTGCTTTTTCTAATCGTTTCTTACCAATGTAACACCAAGGACAAACTGTGTCTGAAAATATATCAAGTTCGATCATAGATTTATTTAAATATTCATGTCATAAAAACTTAAAAAATAATAGCAATTAAATTTCGTTTTTATTATAAAAACAAAGTAACAATGAAATTAAAAATCTGTTAAACTTAAAAATAGGAGATTCATATGTTAGAAAATTTTAATGGTATATTTTACTTAGTAATATTTTTAATAATTTTGGCCATGAACGCTTATTATGCTTACAATTGTTTGTTTAACACAAAAAACTTTATAAGCAAATATGGTGTTGATGTGACAGCTGCCTTTTTTGCAAGATTTGCTGGTGCAGTAATTTTAGGAGCTGTACTAATGCAACTATATATTTTATTCAGAGGAACAGCTGCAACATGGGCATTTTTTAATTTTATGTTTATTATCATGACCATAATAGCAATAGCAGCTTATTATACAGGTGAAGTCGATAAATTAGGCAGAACAGATCAATATTCAAGAGAGGGATATCTATCTACTGGTGGACTTGCAATTGGATGGGCTATTCTTTGTTTTGGACTAGCAGATAAAATTTATATTTAACGATTTCTGATAAAGTAAATAAATATTAAAGACGTTAAATACATAATAACGCTATAAGTAGCCGCTGGAATAATGTAAAGACCACCTCCAAAGACACTTGTGCCAACAAAAATAGCTAGAGTTCCATTTTGAAGACCGCACTCTAGAGAAATAGCTTTTTGTTGCGCAAAGCCAGTGCCAAACATCTTTGCCCAATAAAAAGCAATAATCATCATTATTAAATTTAGAATAAGAACTACTAGTCCAGTTTGAGCAAAATACTCTACTAAATTTTCCCTTTCAGCCAAAATAGCGCCAATTAAAACTAAAACAAACAAAGCCGTTGAAAGAATTTTGGCAAATTTCTCTATTCTTTTTGTTAAATAGGATAAGCTTGCTCGAAAAGTCATTCCAATTAAAACAGGCAATGTCACTATCAAAAACATACTAATAGCAATTCCAGTTAAGGAGACTGAACCTAAAGAATTATCAGATATTAATCCCATTGAAACACCTAAAACTAAAGGAACAGATATAACACTTAAAAGACTCATAACTGCAGTCAAAGATATAGACAACGCAACATCACCTTTTGCAAAAGATGTAAGAATATTTGAAGTTACACCTCCTGGTGCAGCAGCAATTAGTATTAAGCCTATAGCTAATTCAGGTTGAAGTGGCCAAACAAAAACAATGATTAAAGCAACTATTGGTAGAAAAATTAATTGGCTAATTAGGCCTATAATAAAATTCTTAGGTGTCTTCGCCACTCTTGCAAAATCAGAAAAGGTTAAATTTAAGCCTAAAGTGAACATTATAAAAGCTAAGGCTAAGGGAAGAATTACATCAGTTATGAAATTCATGGATAAACAATATCAAATACCCCAAATTATCATATCTCATAACCAAGGCTTTTTTCCTCATAATCCACAAGCTCCTCTGGATACCCCTCAGTTCTAAATTCAATATTGTGTTTATTTTCAAGCCTTTTAACTACCATAGAGGACCAAGCACGATCACCAAAAATTTTTCTTGCATCTTTGATAATGTCTAAAACGATAGGAGAAATTTCTAATTCAACTCCAAGTTTAGTTGCAAGGCTTTGAAATAGTCCCACATCTTTCTCTACTAAGTCCATAGTAAAATTAATATTATAAGATCCGTTTAATATAACTTGACTCTCAGTTTCATGGACAAATGAGTTACCTGATGAGGCGGCAATGCCTTTAAATGTTTTAGCTAAATCTAAATTTGATTTACTGGCTATAGTCCAAGCCTCCCCTAATGCTACTAAGTGAACTGTAGCCAAATAATTAGTAATAACCTTCAATACAGAAGCACTTCCAAAATCACCTGTATGCAAAATTTTTCTTCCTAGACACCTTAAAACAGGCATAGCTTTATCAAATCCTTCTCTACTTCCTCCAACGAAAATAGAAATATTTCCGGTTGCAGCTCTATGACAGCCTCCACTTACAGGAGCCTCTAAGGCTATTGCATTTTTTTGTTGAATTAATGAAGCATGCCTTTTTAACTGACCATCTTCAGTTGTACTCATTTCAATCCAAATTTGATCTTTTTGTATTGTGTCTATAATACCCCCTTTAGACTCTAAAACTTCTGCACATATTTTAGGGGAGGGAAGGCAAGTTATCAAAATATCGGCGCTGATTACTAGATCTTGAATTGATTTAGTTGTATCAGCACCTTTTAATTTAAACTCATCCATTAATTTATTATTTTTATCTAAAACTGTAATTTGAAAATTATTTTCAAGAAGGTTATTAGCAAGTTTTCCTCCTACATTACCCAATCCAATAAAGCCTATTCTCATTCTTACCCCCTTTAATATTATAAAAATATTATTACTTTATTTTTCAATGTTAATATTTAATAATTTTTATAATATCAACTAATGTCAATATATCTTAGAACAGAAAAAATTATCCCAGATTGGACAGATTACAATGGCCATATGAATTTAGCCTTTTACATTCATTTATTTGATCAAGGGTGGGATGTACTACTGGACAAATTTCAAATGGGAGGAGAGTCAGCAAAAACTGAACAAAGATCAACATTTGCTGTAGAGTCTCATACTAAATATATCCAAGAAGTTAGAGAGGGCGATGAGGTTGATATAAATTTATTATTTTTAGATCGTGACAAGAAAAGATTTGTTTATCAACTAGAAATTGTTAGTAAGAGTGGAAATTTTAGAGCAGCTACTTCAGAAGTTTGCTCTCTTTACGTTGATTTAAGTATCCGCAAAGTTATTGAAATGGAAGATCACAAGTTAAAGTTAGTTGATGACTTTATATCAAATAACAAAAATCAATTTTCACCAATAGAATTTTACCTTTTAGATAAATTAAAAAAATAATGAAAGTTGCTATTATCGGCTCTGGAATAGTAGGCCTAACACTTGCGCATACTTTGACTGAAAAAAATATAGAAGTAACTATTTTTGAAAAAGAAAAAGACTCATTGTCTCATGGAACTGGAAGAAATAGTGGTGTCATCCATTCAGGAATTTACTATCAACCTAATACTTTAAGATCAAATCTTTGTATTAAAGGGGCAAAATTAATGAAAAAATTTATTGTTGATAATAATCTTTACATAAATAATTGTGGAAAATTATTACTCCCCAAAACAAAAAATGATATTGAAACCTTGAAATTACTATATGAAAGATCAAAGGAAGTGGGGGTCGAAGCTCAGAAATTAAATAGTATAGAAGATATTATAAGAATAGAACCAAATTGTAATCCTTTATACAATGATGCTCTTTTCATAAAAGATACTGCCATAGCAGATCCAAAAGAAGTATCTAATAAATTAATTGAGATTTTAAAAAAAAGAAATGTGATTATAAAATATGGTTTTAAGGTAGATGAAATATCATCAGAAAATACTTCTATCACCACAAAAGGTAATACTAATAAATTTGACTTTATTATAAATTCTGCAGGCTTGCACGCTGACCATTTAGCTAAAAAGGCAAATTTAGAAACTGATTATACATCTCTTCCCTTCAAGGGAAAATATTGGAAAATTAACTTTAGTAATAAAAATGAAATTCCTAATAAATTAATATATCCAGTACCTAATCTAGATTATCCTTTTTTGGGAATTCACACCGTATATGACAAAGCTGGAAACTTTTATTTAGGTCCCAGTAATACACCAGTATTTGGAAGAGAGGCCTATAAGCCCTTTTATAAATTTAATTTGTTAGAGTTTTTAAATTTAAGCTATAAATTTATCTTAAAAATATTTTTTAATGAAAATAACTTAAGAAATTTAGCAATAAGTGAGTTCAAAAATTTATTTTTATTTAATGTTAGAAAATCATCTAATGTTTATTTTAAACATAAACCTTCTAATATTGAATTGAGTAGTAAAGTGGGTATCAGATCTCAAATATTTGATAAAAAAAGTAAAAAACTATTTAATGATTTTGTAGTTATTAAGCAAAATAATATCGTTCATATTCTAAATGCCATTTCTCCAGCATGGACATCATCTTTTGCAATGGCAGATTTTATATGTGAGAAATATAACTTTAAATAGAATTAAATTATGAAAGCTCCTAATTTTAATTTACCCAGTACTTCAGGAACATTTCACCTACGCGATCAGCTTGGGAAAAATATAATTTTATATTTTTACCCAAGGGATAATACATCTGGATGCTCTCTAGAAGCCAATGATTTCAATAATTCTCTAAAAATTATAAATAAGCTCAACGCAATAGTAGTGGGTGTTTCTAAAGATTCAATTGAAAGTCATCAAAAATTTATTGAAAAAAATAATCTAAGATTTGATTTATTATCTGATGAAAAAACTACAGTTCTCAAAAAATACAAAGCTTGGGGCCTAAAAAAATTTTTGGGTAAGGAATATTATGGAATAATTAGATCAACAGTACTGATAGATAAAAAAGGCAATATTATTAAGACCTGGAGTAATGTTAGAGTAAAAGATCACGTTAAAAATGTGATTGAAGAGTTATCAAGTATTTAATAACAAATAAAACTTATTCACAAATTATAAACAGAAAAATGTAAATAATTAATTTTTGTAATTGTCGAAAAAAAAAAATAATTTATTATTGTAAATGTAGAGGGTAGGAAACTTCCCAAAACAAAGAAGAGGACCAAAGAAGTAGAGGCCGCGAAGAGGGAAACCAAAGCGAGGTCGAGACATCGGAGGTCCTTTTCTGTTTTAATATTAATTAACTAAACTTATCCCTTAAAACTTGGTATGATGGATTATTGAAAAAACTCATATCATATGTTTCTATAATTTTAATTTCTTTTAATCTGAATTCATTTGCTGGACCATTTACTGATGATTTTGCTAAATGTTTAGTCACTAAAACCACAGCTCAAGAAAAAACTGATTTAGTAAAATGGATCTATGTTACAATTTCTTTTCATCCTCAGCTAAGTCAAATGTCAAACCTTACAGCAGAGGACGTTGAAATGGCAAATATAAGAGTTGCAGATTATATGACTAATGTATTCGCTTACAAATGTAATGATGAATTAAATCAAGCTATTAAATACGAGGGTGAAGAAAGTGTTTTTTATGCATTTGAACTTTTGGGTGAATTAGCGATGGGAGAACTTATGCAAGATCAAGGAGTAACAGCTGCAAGTGAGTTATTCATTCAGTATGTCGATCTGAGTATTTTTGCTGAATTGTTTTCAGATTTCTAAACTACCTCATAATAAAAGGATTAGCCATGGGGTCATCAGATATATTAATCCACGTTGTCTTTGTTCTTGTGTAATCTAAAATGGATTGCTTTCCAGCCTCCCTTGCATAGCCAGATTGATTAAAACCTCCAAAAGGAGCAATAGGTGAAATTGCTCGATATGTATTTATCCAACAAATTCCTGCTTGAACGTTTCTTGATACTCGATGTGCTCTAGCTAAATTTTTTGTAAAAATTCCTGACCCAAGTCCATATTTTGAGCTATTTGCAATATTGATTGCTTCTTCCTCACTTTCAAACTCTATTATTGAGATAACTGGCCCAAACATTTCAATTTTAAGTGTTTCGATTTCACTATTTGGACAATGTATTAAAGTTGGCTCAAAGTAATTACCTTCTCCACTTACTTTATTTCCACCAATGATAATTTTACCTCCTTGCTGAATGGATTTTTGAAGTGTTTTTTCAATTTTTTGAATTTGATTTTTTGTGCAAAGTGGACCTAGATTAGTTTTTGAATTTTCAGGATCTCCTACAATAATTGACTTAGATTTTTGTATAATTAAATTAGTTATTTTTTTTGATATTTTTTTATGGACTATTACTCTACTGCCAGCTACACAAGACTGTCCGGAGGCACCAAAGTTTCCTGCGATTATTCCATTTGCTGCACTCTCAAGGTCAGCATCATCAAAAATAATCATGGGAGACTTTCCACCAAGCTCTAAATTAGTTGCAGCAAAATTATTTGAGGAGTTTTGTATAATTCTTTTAGCTGTATCAGTACCTCCAGTAAATGCTATTCTATCAATATCAGGGTGTGAAGTTAAAGGAGCTGAACAATTCTCCGCATCACCAGTTACTATCGAGACTACTCCTTTTGGGAAGCCAGCTTCATGGATTAATTTTGATAATTCAAACATCGCACATGGAGCTATTTCTGATGCTTTTATTATAACACTACATCCTGCAGCTAGGGCAGGTGCTAATTTCGTAGCTGTTAGAAACATTTGAGCATTCCAGGGAACAACAGCAGCCACTACACCAATTGGATGGTGCGTTGTAAAAACATGCATATCTTTCTTATCAATTGGTAGAGTAGAGCCCTCAATCTTATCAGCTAACCCTGCAAAATATCTATAATAGTCAGAGACATATTTAGTTTGTGTAACTGTTTCAGCTAATAATTTTCCACTATCCTTTGTTTCTATCTCTCCAATTTTATCTGCATTTTTTTCAATTAAATCTGCAAGTTTAAATATTAATTTTCCTCTTTCAGTGGCATTTAACGAACCCCAAGCATTGGAAGCTAGAGCGTTTCTTGCATAAACTATTGCATCATCTATATCTTCTTTGCTAGCACAATCAAAACTAGCCCACGGTGTATTACTGTGGGGATTTTCAGATTGCATTATTTGCCCTTTGGATCCGGATTGCCATTTCCCATTAATATAAAGCTGATAGTGATGAGTTAATTTTTCCATTATTGAAACCTAGGCATTACATCAGAGATAAATCTATCTAAAAAAACCTTTTTATCTTCTATACTTAAGTGAGAGTCAATCCAAATAGAGTACTCATCAAAGCCTAAATCTTCATATCGTTTAATATTATCAATTACTTCGTTTAAGGTTCCAATATTTTGATTTTTTTTCATCTCATTTGGCGAACACATTTCATTATTATCTAATTCCTCTTGAGTAAGAGGGTCCATTGTTCCTTGAACAACTGATCGATTGTTTTTAAACCAAGCACCAAAGTTATTATAAAATTTTGATACAGCGACAGCACCTTTTTGTATGTCATCATCATTACCACCTATATAGCAGTGATTGAGAACCATAGATAATGGTTTTGGTTTATCGGAATATTTCGTGCATATATCATCAAATATATTTTTTAATCTTTCAATTTCATCAAAGCCTTTCCATAGTGGTGTTACTTGAACATCCCAATCATTAGCTATAGCAAATTCATGGCTATTAGGGTCTCTGGCTGCTATCCATATTGGAGGTCCATTGTCATGTAAAGGTTTGGGAATAGAAGTTGTGCTGGGAAATTGAAAATATTTTCCATCATGAGCATAATCACCCTTCCACAATTTTTGAAGAGTAGGAACTATCTCTCTCATGCGCAAACCAGCTTCCATGGCGTCCATTCCAGGTATAATTCTATCGTATTCATACAAGTAAGCCCCTCTAGCAAGGCCTAATTCTAATCTGCCGTTAGACAAGACGTCAGTCATAGCTGCTTCGCCAGCTAATTTAATTGGATGCCAAAAAGGAACGATCAATGTTCCTGTTCCCAATTGTATCCTCTTTGTATATCGACAAAGATCTGCAATCGTAATAAAGGGATTTGGAGCAATCGCATAGTTCATCGCATGATGCTCACCAGTCCATATTGCTCTCATGTCACTTTGATCCGCCATTTGGCATAGACTAATGAAATCCTCATATAATTGAGTGTATGATTGATCAGCATTATCTCTGATCATATGAACGAATAAGGAAAATTTCATAATTTGATTAACCTGTTAATACTCTAAACCCTTAATAAATTGATTTAAATGAAAATTAAATTGATTGAAATGAGTTAAAAATAAAGCATGTCTTGCATTTTTTATAATCAACACTTTACTGTTATGAAATCTAGCTAATTTTTTTGACATCAAAGGAGAGGAATTTTGATCTTTTTCACCTGTAATGAACATCATTGGACATTTAATTTTCTTAATTACATCATTGGCGTTTCCTTTAATTTCTGAGAAAGTTTTATAACCAATCGAGTACCCTTTATAATTAAATGGTCTTTTATTATTTTTAATTAAACTTTCAACAAATTTATAATTATCAAGGGTAATTTTAGTTTTAGATGAACCAAACCATCTTTTAAGAGGCTCCTTGGCAATATTTTTAATATCAGTATTCAATTCTAATTCTTTAGCTCTAACTTGAACTTTTTTTAATGCTAATTTTGATCTATTAAAAATCGGTGATACAGCAATACCAGATTTTAATAGTTTTGGATTTTGACCTGCTATTTGTATAGTTATTAAGGCTCCTAAAGAGTGTCCAATTAAAATTGGTTTAATAATTTTTCTATCTTTAATAAAATTTATTATTTTATTACTGTAGTTTTTTAATTGAGGTTTTGCTTGTGATAAGAGATCACTTTTGCCATGTCCGGGTAGATCTAAAGCATAAACAGTATAATTTTTTTTTAAAAAAGAAATTTGTTTATACCAACACTCTGCACTGAGTCCAAGACCATGAATTAAAATAATCGGATCTCCTTTGCCAGATTTATGAAATGCAATACCTTTTTGAGATTTATTTTTTTGCAGGATCATCGATATCATTACCAAGTTCTTTTAAATCTTGATATCGATCTCCAATTCTATGATGGGGTCTTCCACCGTCAGCTCCACCCAAAGCAATAACAATTTCGTTCGCAGCTGGGCTATCTGAAATAGCAAATTGAATTGTGTGATAATGAGATCTTTTGCCAGGATCGTGTTTGTCCATTAAGGGTATCATTATAGGAGCATTAGCCGGTCCTCTGGTATTTGTAAAAATTAGATATGTTTTGGCATCAACTGCATTTCGATAAAAGTTCCCAAACCTTAAAGTGTGAGTGAGTGCAGAACCATGCTCAATTTCACCTTCAGTTCCAACTACTGCAGCTTTACCGTAGGCTTCAATGTGATCAGGGCCTCCAGCAATCTTAAGAATTCTCTTTGATAATTCTTGTCCAAGAATGGGTGCAAATGATTGTATTTCTAGTTTTAAATCATCAATATACCTCCCAGCCCATGGATTTGTAATAACTGCTGCTGTAGCAAAAATCTTTAGAGATCTTTCTACTCTTTTAAAACCCTCTATATGA
>CACHVL010000003.1:0-176305 GCA_902583235.1 uncultured Alphaproteobacteria bacterium
TTTTAATTGCATCTGTTGCCATGTTAGTCGCTGTTCCTTTAGGACTGCTAACAGCAATTTATTTAGCAGAGTATGCGTCATCAAAAGTAAGAGATATAGCTAAACCAATAATTGAAATTCTTGCTGGCATACCCACAGTTGTTTATGGATTTTTTGCTGCTTTATCACTGGCGCCTTTCATAAAAGATGTCGGTGAAGGCCTTGGATTACCGGTGTCCGCTGAAAGTGCTCTAGCTGCAGGTTTAGCGATGGGTGTCATGATCATCCCTTTTGTTTCCTCTCTTAGTGACGATGTCATAAAAGCAGTCCCTCAATCTTTAAGAGAGGGTTCTTATGCAATTGGAGCAACTAAATCAGAAACTATTAAAAAAGTAATTTTACCAGCAGCTCTAGCTGGAATAATGGGCTCATTTTTATTAGCTATATCTAGGGCAATAGGTGAGACAATGATTGTCGTTATGGCCGCCAGCCTAAGAGCAAATCTTACTTTTAATCCCTTGGAGCCAGCGACTACAATAACAACACAGATTGTTACAAGTTTGATAGGAGATGTCGAGTTTGATAATCCAAAAACCTTAGTTGCTTTTGCTTTAGGCCTAACTTTATTTGTAATGACATTAATTCTTAATATTGCTGCTATAACAATAGTAAAAAAGTACAGAGAAAAATATGAGTAGTTTAGAAAAGAGACTTGCAGCAGAGAAACGTTTCAAATTTTATGGAATGTTTGCGATGACTCTTTCTTTGTTCTTCGTGCTTATTTTAATGTATAAAATTTTTTCTACCGGCAGTGGTGCTTTTGTTAGAACAACTATTAATGCTGATGTTTATTTTGACCCAAATTTTATAGAGGTTTCTAGTAACTCCTCCAAAAAAGAAATAATGAAAGCATCTTATGTTGATCTTGCTGATCAAGTGATTAACCAAAACCATTCTGGATTAGATGAAGAAAATTTTATTAAAGTCAGAGAAATGTACACAAGAAAATTTGATTATCAGCTGAGAGATTATATTGCAAACAATCCAAATGTAATTGGAAAAACTGTCAATTTAGATATATCTGCCTCATCAGATCTTGACCAAATTGTCAAAGGAAACTATCCAAGAAATGTTCCCGAAGCACAACGAAAAATAAATGATTATCAACTTTCTATCTTAGACTCTTTAGACTCCAAAGGTAAAATGTCTAAGACATTCAATTTTTGGTTTTTCACAAATGGAGACTCGAGAGATCCAGAAACAGCCGGAATACTTGGAGCACTTATGGGGTCTTTTTACGCTTTATTAATCTGTTTTAGTTTTGCTTTTCCAATCGGACTTTTGGCTTCTGTGTACTTAGAGGAATTTGTTAAACCAGGAAAAATAACTGACATTATTGAAGTAAATATAAATAACCTTGCTGCGGTTCCCTCTATTGTTTACGGACTTTTAGGCTTAGGTATGCTAATTGGAGTTTTTGGGATGCCATATCAAGTCCCTTTAGTTGGAGGATTAGTTTTAGGTTTTATGACTTTACCAACAATTATTATAGCATCTAGGGCATCGCTCAGAGGCGTCCCTCCTTCAATTAGAGAGGGAGCACTTGCTGTGGGGGCTACTAAAATGCAAACTGTATTTCATCATGTAATCCCTTTATCTTTACCAGGTACTCTTACTGGAACAATTATTGGAATGGCACAAGCTTTGGGTGAGACAGCCCCTTTATTATTGATAGGTATGGTTGCTTTTGTGATGGAAATACCGGGAGGGGCATTCGACCCTGCCACTGGTCTCCCTTCACAAATATATTTATGGTCTGAGAGCGCTGAAAGAGGTTTCCTCGAAAAAACATCTGCAGGAATAATGCTACTTTTATCTTTTTTGATCATAATGAATACTGTGGCAGTGTTGGTAAGAAGAAAATTGGAGGTGAAATGGTAGATCAAAACAGCAATTATGCTTTGCAAACAAGTGAGGTATATGTCCACTATGGAAAAAAAATGGCAATCAATAACGTGGCTCTTAATTTTCCAAAAAATGAAGTAACTTCTCTTATAGGACCCTCAGGTTGTGGTAAGTCGACATTTTTGCGATGTTTAAACCGTATGAATGATGTAATAGATATTTGTAATGTTAAAGGTAAGTTTTTGTTGAATGGCAATGTTGATATATATAGCCCTGATATACAGGTAGAAACTCTTCGTGAAAAAGTTGGAATGGTTTTTCAAAAACCCAATCCTTTTCCAAAAACTATTTATGAAAATGTTGCCTACGGACCAAAAATTCATGGTATTGCTTCTTCTCAAAATGAATTAGATGAAATAGTTAAAGACTCACTTCATAGAGCGGGTCTTTATGAAGAGGTAAAAGATAGAATGGATGATATTGCTACCGGTTTATCAGGAGGACAACAGCAAAGATTGTGCATAGCAAGAGCGATTGCTATAAGACCGGAAATCATTTTGATGGACGAACCTTGTTCTGCATTAGATCCAATAGCAACCGCAAAAATAGAGGATTTAATTAACGAATTGAAAGAAAATTACACAATTATTATAGTAACTCATTCTATGTCTCAAGCATCACGTGTATCATCTAAAACTGCGTTTTTTCATTTAGGTAACCTTGTCGAATATGGAGAAACTGGTAAGATATTTACAAAACCTGATAAAGAACAAACAAATGACTACATAACTGGAAGGTTTGGTTAAAATGGAAACAGCACACACAGATAAAAACTTTGAACAAAAGTTAAATCATCTTACAGATAATTTAATTAAAATGAGCAATATTGTTGAGAAACAAATTGAAATTGCAGTAAATGTTATTAAATCTAAAGATTCATCTGATGCACAGACAACACAGAATCTTGATGAACAAGTTGATGAAGTGGAAAGAGATGTTAGGGATTTAAGTTTCGAAATTATGACTTTACATAGACCCGTTGCCAGTGATTTAAGACTAGTTTTCACTGCCCTCAAAGTTTCAAAAGAGCTTGAGAGAATGGGAGATCACTCTAGAAATTTAGCAAAAAGAGCTATTTCAATTTCTTCTTCATTTGACGAGGATTTAACGGTCCAAATGCATAATTTAGGTAAAGGTGTCCAAAAAATGGTTAATCAAACACTTGAGAGTTTTTTTAAAAAAGATGAGGTGCAGGCAAGGATCTCATGGAATCAAGATGCAGAAATTGACAGGCAGTACAAATCTTTATTATCTGATTTAATAGAAAGAATGCACAATAAAGAAACAAGTGTTGTTGATGAAGGCACTAAGCCAATTTTAATTGCAAAGTCCTTAGAAAGAATAGGTGATCATGCTACTAACATAGCTGAAGAGGTCATTTTTAACATTACAGGTCATTATATTGATTTAAAAAAATCTGATTTTGAATGACAGACAAGATTTTAGTTGTAGAGGATGAAAAACCAATCTCAGAATTAATTGGATTTCATTTAGAACAACAAAACTACCAAATAAAATTTTCATACGACGGAGAATCTGCAATCCAAGAGATCGAACATTGGCTGCCTGATTTAATTTTATTAGATTGGATGCTACCAAATATATCGGGCATTGAAGTTTTAAAGAGAATTAAAAGAAAAGATAATCTAAAAAAAATTCCAATTATAATGTTAACAGCTAAAGGTCAAGAAGATGATAAAATTAGAGGTTTTGAATTAGGTGTAGAGGATTATGTAACCAAACCTTTTCTTCCAAGTGAGATTCTCGCTAGAATTAAATCATTACTTAAAAGAACAAAATCAAGAGAAGATAACGACTCACTCAAGTTTCATGATATTAACATTAATCTTACCAACAGAAGGGTAACAAGGGGTGAGAGAAAGTTAAATTTAGGACCGACTGAATTTAATCTTTTAAAATTTTTTATTGAAAATAAAGGTAGAGTCTATTCTAGGCAGCAACTATTGGATAACGTTTGGTTAAATGATGCTTACGTTGAACCCAGAACAGTTGATGTTCACATAAGAAGACTCAGAAAAGAGCTGAATTTAACAGGAGAAAAAGATTTCATTCGAACAGTTAGATCCGCTGGCTACTCTATCGACTCAGAAAATTAAAATGATTAAAATTCTTGTACTTTGTACAGGTAACTCTTGTCGATCAATTATGACAGAGGGGCTTTTAAACCATTATGGTAAAGACTTTTTTAATGCTTATAGTGCAGGAAGCCACCCTGCAGGATATGTGCATCCATTAAGTATCAAAACATTAGAAAAAAATAAAATTTTCCTAGACAATTTTAAAAGTCAATCATGGGATGATTTTTCAGATATTAATTTTGATTTGGTTATTACTGTGTGTGATAACGCAGCTGGAGAAACTTGCCCCGTGTATCTCAAAAATACATTAAAGGCACATTGGGGTGTACCTGATCCTGCAAAATTTAAAGGCACTGAAGAGGAAGTTGACATAGAATTTTTAAAAGTATTCAATGTTCTTAAAAAAAGATGTCTTGCACTAGTTCAAAATTATAAGCAAAACAACTTATTAAATATCGATCAAATAAAAGAAATTGGAAATTTAATCTAAATTTAACTTTAATTTAATATAAATGATTATTTTATTAGGTGGAAGATTGGCATTACCCTGTAATTGAATAATTGACCTCCTCTACTTGTAAGAAAAATTATGCCAATCTTCCCAAACTAATAAAATAAACCTAAGATTAAAACTATTCCATAGGCTGTTAGAGATAAAAAAATTGCAGCAGAGCCCAAATCTTTAGCTTTTTTTATTTTGTTTGACTTATCCATAGTAATTTTATCACAAGTATATTCTATTGCAGTGTTTAGAGCCTCAATACTAAGTATGAGCAAAGGTAAAATTATCAGCCAAAGTGTGAACAAAAGAGCTGGTTGAAAAATTACGATGTATAGAGCAGACAATGGAAACAATAATAGCTCTCTTCTTGCTGCTTTTTCTTGAAGGAGAATTTTTAGGCCTCCAATTGAACACCAAAAAGCATCTACTATATTTTTATTTTTAAAATCCATATCTGAAGTTTAACTACTTATATGAATTTTTTGTTAAATCTTGACTTTTTATTTTCAATTAACTTTTTTTTAAGTCTCCATCTAAGATTGCTTCGAACAATATATCCAATACAGTTTTGAGACCCACATCGACACGGGTGATCCTCGAAACAAAACATGTCATATCCATAGTCGTAGGACAGCTCCTCGCCTTTCTTAATATCTTTAATTGCGCTAATCCATATTCTTCCTTTGATGATATCAGTTTCACAATTAGGATTGCAGGAATGATTAATATATTTTGCTAAATTCCATGTTACTTTTCCATTGATGTCGTATTTTTGATTCAGTGTAAAAATGTAAACAGACCCGACTGTTTTAGCCCTTTTGTTAGCCTCTATGTGAACATCAGCAATCTTGTCGGATTGAGCTTTAGTTATCTTTAACCCTCGATATTCAATGATTCTAGTGCCAGCACTGATATCAGATTTTGCAAAAAGACCAGATGCATGAATTTTAGAATTTTTTCTAATATAAAGCTTTTGTGAAGTGACCATTTAATAAAAATTTAACATTATTCAATACGATCAATCGTAGGTATATCTATTTTTAGATTCTATGCAAATCAAAAAACATCGATCCATATTCATTTCAGACATTCATATTGGCATACGTGCTTCAAAAGTAAAGGAGCTCTTACACTTTTTAAAATATAATGATTGTGATCATCTTTATTTACTTGGAGACATTATAGACGGATGGCGCCTAAAAAAAAATTGGTTTTGGAATCAAGACTTTAATACGTTCATTCAAAAAGTTTTAAAAAAGGCAAGGTCTGGAACGAAAGTTTATTATATTCCAGGTAATCACGATGAAATAATTTCTGATTACTGTGGCTTTAGCTTTGCAAATATAAAAATAAGAAAACATAGAATTCATACAACTGCGGATAATAAAAAATTATTGTTAATGCATGGCCACGAGTTTGATAATATTGTTTTAAATTCTAAATGGATTGCTAAAATTGGAGCAAAGCTATACGACTACTCGGTATGGTTTAACAATATTTTAAATTTTTTTAGAAGAAGACTAGGACTATCTTATTGGTCTCTATCGGGATATTTAAAAACTAGAGTGAAAGACGCTCAGCGATTTATTCAAAATTTTGAAAACGCATGTCTTGAAAGAATTAAAAAAAATAAATGTGACGGTATTGTGTGTGGACACATTCATGACCCAAAAATAAAATTATTAGGAGATAAAACTTATCATAATCTAGGTGATTGGGTAGACAGCTGTAGTGCTATGGTAGAGGACTATACGGGTAAACTAGAAATAATCTTTTGGAATGAAAAAAAAATAAATCAAATTGAAGATAAACTCCAAAAAGAAAGAGTTGCATGAAACTTTTACTTGTCACCGATGCTTGGAAGCCACAAGTAAACGGAGTTGTTCGCTCATATCTTAACACCATTCCCGAGTTAGAGAAAATGGGAATGGAGGTACAAGTGATTCATCCTGAATTATTTAAGCTACGCTTTTCACTACCCTCTTATAACGAAATTAAAATTGTTGTAACAAGACAAAAAACACTGAAAAATATGATAAAAAGCGCTAAAGCAGACCATATTCATATTGCAACCGAAGGCCCGCTTGGGTTTTTAGCAAGAAATATTTGTCTTAAGGACGACATTACATTTACCACTTCATTTCATACTCGTTTCCCTGAATACATTCAAAAGAGAACAAAGATACCTGCAAATTTTTTCTATTTTTTCATAAGAAAATTTCATAATAAAGCAAAAAAAGTTTTGGTTCCTACTCCCTCAATGCAAGAGGAATTAATAAAGAGAAAATTTAAAAATACTGAAATATGGTCCCGCGGAGTTAATCATGAAAAATTTAGTAAATTTAATAAACTTAATTTAGGTAAAGGTCCAATTTTTTCCTATATTGGAAGAGTGGCAACAGAAAAAAATGTTGAAGCCTTTTTAAAAATTAAGATAGATGGTACCAAAGTTGTAGTTGGTGATGGTCCACAGTTAAATTCTTTAAAAAAAAAATATCCCGATGTAAATTATGTGGGATATCAACATGGACAGGATTTAGTTGATTATTATGCTAGCTCTGATGTTATGGTTTTCCCAAGCCTAACTGATACTTTTGGAAATGTCATTACAGAGGCTAATGCAACAGGTACACCTGTTGCTGCTTTTAATGTCATCGGACCAAAAGATATTATTGTAAATGGTATTAATGGTTATATAGGTGATGATTTAAAATCAAACATTATAAATTGTATTAACCTCGATCGCACCAAGTGCCAGGAATACACAAAAAAATTTAATTGGAAAGAATGCTCAAGAGTTTTTTATGATAATATTGTTGCTTGAATTACAGTATTAAATCTAAAGAACATTTAAATTGGCTCCACGAGCATCATATTGAACTAGATTTATCATGGACTAAAGTCGCAATAGACGATCATTTTAAGAATAAAAGAGCCCTCAATATATTTGCAATTGAAAAAAAGACACTAGGTTTGATACTCGGTCATTTCCTTTATGAAGATCAAAAAAGCATTGAGTACGAAATACTACATTTAGCAGTTTTAAACAAGCATAGGGGAAAAGGTGTAGGCTTTCTTTTACTGTCCGAATTAGAAAAACAGCTTAGAAGTGTTAAAAACAGTGTAAAAATTTATCTTGAAGTTAGTGCTGAAAATAAATTTGCTATTAAACTTTATGAAAAATTAGGCTATAAAGCCTACAATGAAAGAAAAAACTATTATCGGAGTAAGTCTATAAACGCTCCGCATACTCAAGACGCAATTTTGTTTGCCAAATCCCTTAATGTCATCAAATAAGAAATTTTATATTAGAACATTTGGTTGTCAGATGAATGTTTATGACTCTGATAAAATGAAAGATATTTTTCTATCGCATAATATTAATCAAACGGATGATTTTCAAACAGCAGATTATGTTGTTTTAAATACCTGTCACATTCGTGAAAAGGCAACGGAAAAAACATTTTCAGATTTAGGAAGAATACATAAAAAAGGAAAAGATAACCAAAAAGTTATCGTTGCAGGGTGTGTAGCGCAAGCAGAGGGGGAGTTAATTCAAAAAAGAGCACCCTATGTTGATTTGGTCATTGGCCCACAATCTATCCAGTCCCTTAATAAATTTTTAGATAAAAATAACTTACCAAAAACCTCTATCACTGAATTTGATGTAAATGAAAAGTTTGACACGCTCAACCATATAAAAACTCATACTTCTAGCAAATCTGCGTTTGTTACAATACAAGAGGGCTGCGATAAGTTTTGCCACTTTTGTGTGGTTCCCTACACCAGAGGCTCAGAATATTCTAGAACAGTGAAGGAAATCTCAGATGAGGTGAAATCCTTAATTGATCAAGGAGTCGTTGAATTCACTCTGCTAGGTCAAAATGTGAATGCTTATCATGGTTTAGATAATCAAGGTCAATCAAATAATCTAGCCTCGCTTATTAACAGTATTAGTTTAATAAATGGTGTTGAAAGAATTACCTATTCTACAAGTCACCCAGTCAACATGACGGATGATTTAATTTCCCTACATGGTGAAAATTCTAAACTGATGCCTTTTCTTCATTTGCCCGTTCAATCAGGATCTGACAAAGTCTTAAAGCTAATGAACAGAAAGCATACGAGAGATTACTACTTTGAAATCATCGAAAAAGTAAGAAAAGTTAAACCTGACATAGCTCTTTCTTCAGACTTTATTATTGGTTTTCCTGGGGAAACTGACAAAGACTTTGAAGACACAATCGATCTAATTGAAAGAGTTAAATATATGAACTCCTACTCTTTTAAGTATAGCCCGAGGCCAGGTACCCCCGCAGCTGATCGTGAGGAGATAGATGAAGAGATCTTAAATGAACGTTTAAAGATCACACAAGATTTATTAAACGAACAACAAATTGAATACAACAACCAGTTTGTAAAGAAAACTGTGCAAGTTTTAATCGATGGTGCCGGTAATCGCTCAGGACAAATTAAAGGGAAGTCACAATTTAATCAAAGTGTAGCGCTTCAAGGTGAAAAAGAAACTATCGGTCAAATAATTCCTGTACAAATTAAAGAGGTTTTAACACACTCTTTACTTGGAGAAAAAATTTAATTGAGTCCAGTAAATATTTCTTCTCATCAAAAACAATTAGAGTTTGAGGATAATCAATTTCTCTCAAGCTTATTTGGGTACCACGATAAAAACTTAAAAGTTTTAGAAAACAAATTCAAAGTAAAGCTTTATACTAGAGGTAATCTTTTATCTATCAAAGGAAATCGAGATCCAGTTGAAAAAGCATATTTTATAATTGAAGGTTTATACAAAAAATTAAAAAATAATGATATTTCTGCAGAGGAAATTGAAAGTAATATTGATTTAGCTAAACCTACGTACATCAAAGAGCAAATCGAACAAGATCAAAAATTTCAAATTAATACAAAATTAAAGACCATTTATCCGAAGACTAAAAATCAAGAAATCTTTTTAAAAGAAATGAGATCAAAAGATATTGTTTTTGCAGTTGGTCCTGCTGGTACGGGTAAAACATATTTAGCTGTTGCTTATGCAGTAAGTTTGTTTGTTGAAGGTAAAATTAATCGCTTGATATTATCAAGACCTGCCGTTGAAGCAGGAGAGCGACTTGGTTTTTTACCAGGAGATATGAAAGAGAAGATAGATCCTTATCTACGTCCTTTGTATGACGCTTTATATGAAATGATGCCAGGTGAGGAAATTGACCGAAAAATGGTCAATAATTTAATAGAAATAGCTCCCCTCGCTTTTATGAGAGGAAGAACCTTGAATAAATCCTTTATCATTTTAGATGAAGCACAAAATACATTATCCACTCAGATGAAAATGTTTCTAACTAGATTAGGGCAAAATTCAAAAATGGTGATTACAGGAGATTTAAGTCAGAAGGATTTACCCGATAATGCAAAAAGTGGAATGCAGGACGCGATGGAAAAATTAGAAAAAGTAAAAGATATTGGATTTGTACATTTAAACAGTAGTGATGTGTGTCGACATACATTAGTTGAAAAAATAATTAATGCTTACGATAAGTAATTTTGAGGATTAGTAACAAAAAATTTGTGATAGAGATAATCGGAGACGATAATTTAGAAAAATTTCTTAAAAGTTCAAAAGAAAAAATTAAAAAATTATCAGAATACTTTCAAACGATTCATCAAGCAGATCATAAAACACAAGTTACAATAAAAATTGTTTCGAATGATGAAATTAAAACTATGAATAAAAATTTTAGAAAAAAAAATAAAATAACAGATGTACTATCTTTTCCTGATGGAGACTTTGCAGGTGATATAGCTATTGCAGATAGCTATATTTTAAATAAAAATAAAAAAATTAATGAACAAAACTTTTTTATGCTTGTGAGCCATGGATTACATCATCTATTCGGCTATGATCACTATGATAAACAATCAAGAAGCAATATGAGATTCTTAGAGAATACTTTTATGAAATTTTTAGGTTTAAAAAAAGTACATGAAAATTAAAAAAAATTTAGCAATTAAATTAGTCAAAGAACTAATACAAGATGAAAACTTTAAAAAAGATATTATAGATCTTATTTCTGCAACATCGGACAGCTCAGGGATTGCAAAAAGTGAAGAGAAGAAGATTTTTAATAATCTTTTGAAGGTACACAAAAAAACAGTTGATGACGTTATGGTGCCCAGGGGTGAGATAATCTTTATCGATCAAAACATTAACAAAGAAAACATCATTAAAATTATTAACAAAGAAGCACACTCAAGGATGCCTGTGGTTAAAAATGACTTAGAGCATTGCTTAGGAATGGTTCACATTAAAGACTTATTTAAAAAAATTAATAATAAATCGTTTAATATCAAGAGTTTACTGAGAGAAGTTATCTATATTCCCTCAGCGACACCAGTTTTCAACCTCCTACAAAAAATGAAAAAACAAAACATTCACTTAGCGATTGTGATGGATGAATTTAATAGTGTGACAGGTTTAGTAACCATTGAAGACCTAGTGGAAGAAATAGTTGGTGAGATTGAAGATGAGCATGACAAGGACGAAGCGCCAATGTACCGCCAAAAGAACGAGAACATTATTATGGACGCTGCGATGCTAGTGGATGATTTCGAGAGGGAATTCGATGTAAATATCCCCGAGGACTTAAAAGAGGATGTTGGAACAATAGGCGGTATAATATTCAATATGGCAGGCCGCATTCCCAAGAAAAAAGAAAAATTTACAATCAATAAAAAATTATCTTTCACCATTCACAAGGTATCAACAAGAAAAATTCTTGAAGTTGTGGTCAGTGGTGTCAAATCTCAATAACTTAATAAGCTCTATATCTAGGCCATCATACCTAATAATTATTTGTTCTACTTTATATATATTTTCACTTCCCCCATTTGGTATATCTTTTTTCTATTATTTCTCTTTTGTAATATTTTTTTTAAATATTTTAAAAAGGGATATTTTTTTTAAAAAAAAAATATTTTATTTTTTTTTAGTAACCCAATTAGTTACTCTTAGCTGGATTATCCAGTCATTTTATTCAGGAGGGATAGGATATTTATTTTTAGGAATAATTTTAGTCTCTATCCTCTCGTTGTTTATTGCATTTTTACACTATTCAGCAACTATTTTAATTTTAACATTTTATAAACAAAAATTATTACTAATTTTTTTACTTCCTCTAGGCCTCTCTATAGTTGAGTTATTAAAAGAATTTATCTTTGGGGGCTTTCCTTGGAATTCCTCAGCGATTATTTACTACAAAAATATTTGGATTTTGAAATCCTTACCTTATCTAGGCGTATATGGCTTAGGTCTTGTCGTTCATTTGATTGTCGGTTTAATGATTTATTTTCTTTATTTCAAAAATAAAATGATACCTAGTGTTTTATTAGCACTAAGTATTATCTTTTATTTTTTTGGTTTTATTGAAAACAATAATGTTAAAAAAACAGAAGATGAGACACTTAATATACTTCTAATACAACCCAACCTCTATGAGTCACTAGTTGAGTTTGATGTCCTTAAAAATCTTGAAAAATATGAACAATTAACAATTGAGGCCCTTTCAAAATCACCAAAAACAGATTTAATTATCTGGCCAGAGGGGTCCTTGCCTATTGATTTAAATAATAGGATAGGACTACTGAGCAGAGTATCCTCGTTGATTAACGAAGATCAAAAAATAATAGTTGGTTCAAGTGCCATTGAAGAAGATCAATTATTTAATCGTTTGTATGTTATTGATCATCAGGGAAAGATCATAGATTTTTATGATAAACAAAAATTAGTTTTATTTGGTGAATACATACCTTTTATAAAACCCTTAGTGAGTAAGTTTTTAAATTTAGGAATGAACTATACACCAGGTCATGTCCAAAAAACTCTTAATCTACCCAAAGATATAAATGCTGTCCCCATGATTTGTTTTGAGTCAATATTCAATTATCAATCTATTAATAAAGAGATTTGTGGCTCAGATATGGTTATACAAATTTCAAATGACTCTTGGTTTGGTAAATGGTATGGACCTCATCAGCATTTAGCAAACTCTCTTTTACGAAGTGTTGAATTTCAAAAACCTCTCATTAGATCAACACCCTCTGGGATTACTTCTATAGTGGATCAATCAGGTAAAATTATTCAAACTATTCCAAGTAATAAAAAAGGTTATTTGTATTACCAACACCCAATTACTAAAAACCAATCTATCTGCTCCTCAACACTAAACTCAGTAATGGTTTTACTTTTCTTTATTTTCCTATTTAGTTTTTTATATGTTCGAATCAAAAAATAAATATTTTGGAAGAAAGAAAGGAAAGTCTTTTTTAAGACTCGAACAATATACAAAATATCTTGTCGAACCAAAAAAAACATTATTTAGTAAAATCAAAACGCCTAGAATTTTAGAAATTGGAATAGGGGATGGAGAAAAAATAAGTGAAGACGCAAAATATAATTCTAAAGTCAACTTTATAGGTTGTGATATTTTTGCTGATGGAGTACTGAGAGCCATTAGAAACTCTGTTGATCATAAATTAAAGAACCTTCAAGTATTCCATTTAAACATCCAAGAGCTTTTACCTTTAATGCCAAATAACTATTTTGAGGAAATAAGGATATATTTTCCAGATCCTTGGCCAAAAAATAGGCACAAAAAAAGGCGAACCGTTAACCAAACACTTGTCAAAGACCTCACTAAAAAACTCAAAAAAAAAGGCTTTATTCGTTTTGCAACCGACCATGGTGATTATTTTATTGAAGCATTGGCTTTGATGAAAAAATTTAAATACACCATGCCAAATATTAGCCCGAAATCTTGGGAATACAGTGATTCCAATGCTTTACACACTAAATTCGAGAAAAAAGCCTTAGACAAAAATCATAAATTATTCTATTTTAGCGTTCTTAAAAATTATTAACCAACAATGAGGAGGTGGGTTATCCCGCCTTTTTTTTTAACTAGAAAAGATAATGCTAAATAACACAGAAATATTAAAAATTGCCGAAGTCGTCTCACAAGAGAAGGGCATCGAAATGGACATAGTCATGAAGGCTCTTGAGGAGTCTTTTGAAATAATTGGAAAGTCAAAATATGGTATGGATAATAATATCAAAGCAGTGATTGATCGCATGACTGGTAATATCAGTTTATCCCATATTAAAGATGTAGTTGAAACAATTGACCCTGTTTTACAGTCTAATCAAATTTTATTAGATCATGCAAAAAAGTATGACGCTAATACAGATGTTGGAAAACAAATAACAATTCCTTTGCCTCCAGTTAATTTTGGACGAGTTACAGCCAACATGGCAAGACAAGTAATTTATTCAAGAGTCAGAGAGGCAGAAAAAAGTAGACAGTTTAATGACTTCAAAGATCGTGTTGGAGAAGTCCTATCAGGAATTGTTAAAAGAATTGAATTTGGAAATATCATTGTTGACCTTGGTAAAGCAGAAGGATTTTTGAGAAAAGACGAACTGATACCAAGAGAAAATTTTAAAAATGGAGATCGCATTAGAGCTTATTTTTTTGATATCAAAGAAGAAGCTAAAGGTCATCAAATCTTTCTTTCAAGAACACATCCTCAATTTATGGCAAAATTATTTGAACAAGAAGTCCCTGAAATTTATGAAGGTCAAATAGAAATTCTATCTGTTGCAAGAGACCCGGGTAGTAGAGGAAAGATTACAGTTCGAGCAAATGACAAGTCAATCGATCCTGTTGGAGCATGCGTAGGTATGAGAGGCTCTAGAGTTCAAGCTATTGTTAATGAATTACAAGGGGAAAAGATTGATATTGTAAATTGGAATGAATTAAAGTCGATGTATGTTCAAAACGCTATCGCTCCTGCACAAGTTGCAAAAGTCAATGAGTTTGAAGACTCTAATCGCGTAGAGATTGTTTTACCTGAAGATCAACTCAGCATCGCTATCGGTAGAAGAGGCCAAAATGTTAAATTAGCCTCAATTTTAACTAATTTAGAAATTGATATATTAACAGAAAAAGAAGACGCCGAGAGAAGACAAGAAGAATTTAAAAAAATTACATCTCTTTTTGCTGAAAAGCTCGACCTCGAAGACATGATCGCACAATTATTAGCGGTTGAGGGATACTCAAGCATAGAAAAAATAGCGAACGCATCAATCCAAGACATAGAAAAAATTGAAGGCTTTGATAATGAACTTGCGGCTGAGATATATGCTCGTGCAACACAGTTTATGGAAAATGAAAAAGCAGAACTTGAAAAATTAATCCAAGCTTCAAAATTAGATGATTACATTAAAGGGATATCAGAGTTTGATAATAAAATTTTAGCTACTTTGATAGAAAATAATATTTTTTCCCGTCAAGACCTTGCTGATTTAGCAACCGATGAACTAGTTGGTAAAGAGGGCATACTCCAAAAAAGAGTTGAAAAGTCTGCTGCTGAAAAAATTATTATGGACGCTAGGGAGATTTTTCTTAATAGCTAAATTTTTTGAATGACAAAAGAGACTAAGAACACAAAACCAACAACAACAAGCAAACCTGCCACACCCGCCCCTGCAGGCACTGCTGCACCGAGAAAAAAACTTACTCTCAATACAACTGCATTTCAAAAAAAACTATCATCTATTTCAGTTAACAACCTTTTAGACGAAGAACCTGATTATGAAAAAATGCCGAGTCTGGCAAAAACAAAAAGAAATAGAGAAAAACAAAAAACTAAATATAAACCAAACCTAACTAGCTCTCAAAAAATTGTTCGTGAAGTTGACATTCCTGTCAAAATCTCTGTTCAAGAATTAGCTAGTAGAATGTCCGAAAAAACAGGAGACGTTGTAAAAGCTTTAATGAAGAGCGGTATTATGGCTACAGCTAATCAATATATTGATGGTGATACGGCCGAATTAATTGTTACAGAATTAGGACACACTCCTAAAAGAGCAGAGGCAATTAGTCTAAAAGATGAAATTGCAAATCATCAAAAAACTAAAAATTCTAAAATCTTACCAAGGCCCCCGATCGTAACTGTCATGGGCCACGTTGATCATGGCAAAACTTCATTGTTGGATGCACTCAGAAATACCAATGTTACCTCAAAAGAGTCAGGTGGTATTACCCAACATATTGGCGCCTATCAAATTCAACATAAGAACAATCCCATCACATTTTTAGATACACCTGGTCACGCAGCCTTTTCAAATATCCGCTCGCGAGGTGCTAATTTAACGGACCTTGTTGTTTTAGTAGTGGCTGCTAACGACAGTGTAAAACCTCAAACAATTGAGGCTATTTCACATGCCAAAGCAGCTAAAGTGCCGATCGTTCTTGCCATTAATAAAATGGACTTACCAGATGTCGATCCAAGCATTGTTAGAAATGATTTGTTAACACACGAAGTGGTCGTAGAAAGTTACAGCGGTGATGTACTAGAAACAGAGATATCTGCCATCAAAAAAACAAACTTAGAAAAATTACTAGACAATATTTTATTACAAGTTGAAATTTTAGATCTTAACGTCGAGCATGATAAACTTGCTGAAGCAATAGTTGTTGAGTCTAAAATTGAAACAGGTAAAGGACCGGTTGCAACAGTAATAGTAAAAAATGGAACTTTCAAAGAAGGGGATCATTTTACCTGTGGTTCAGCTTTTGGAAGAGTGAGAGCCTTACTCGATGAGAATGGAAGCAGAATTAAATCTGCAAATCCAGGTATGCCGATTGAAGTGTTGGGCTTTGACTCAGTCCCTCAAGCAGGCGACACAGTTTATGTTATGCCTAATGAAGATATTGCAAAAGATATTACAGAAAAAGTAAAAGAACAAAAAAAACTAGAAAACACTGAGTCAGTAAAAAAATCTTCATTAGAAGAAATGATGGCGAATGTATCGAAGGGAGACATGAAAAAACTTCCAATTATTGTCAAAGCAGACGTCCAAGGCTCTCTTGAAGCAATAGTTTCTTCCTTAGAAAAAGTGGGCAATGAAGAAGTTAAAATTAATGTTGTCCATAACTCAATTGGCGCAATTAATGAAAGCGATGTGAGCTTAGCGAGTTCCGCTCAAGGATTAGTAATTGGTTTTAATATTAGAGCTATCCCTCAAGCCCGAACAATTGCAAAACGCGATAAGGTAGACATCAGATATTATTCTATTATTTATGAATTAATCGACGATATGAAAAAAATGCTCTCTGGTCTTCTCACCCCAGACACTAAAGAGGAGATTATTGGCCACGCTGAGGTCCGCGATACTTTCAAATCTTCAAAGTTTGGCACCATAGCCGGTTGTTTTGTTACTGATGGAATTGTTCAAAACTCAGCCAAAATCAGGCTTGTTAGAGAAGGGAAGATTATCCATGAGGGAGAAGTTGGAACCCTGAAACGATTCAAAGATGACGTTAAAGAGGTCAGAGAAAATTATGAGTGTGGTATTTCATTTAAAGACTACTCAGATATTTTAGAAAAAGATGAAATTGAATTTTACATAACTAAGGAAGTTCAAAAAGAATTGTAGTGTGGACAATAAGCCAAGTTTTCGAACCAAAAAAGTTGAACTTTCAATTAAAAGGCTTGTCTCCGAATATCTCGTAACCCAAAAAGATTATCTTATAAAATTTCCGACTGTTCGCTTTGAAATCACCGAAGTAAAAGTCAGTAAAGATCTAAGATTTGCAAAAATATTTCTTATTCATAATATTACAGAGACAGAATTTAAAGAATTTAACAAACTCTATCTCAGAGAAATACAAAACTTAATAGCAAGAACTCTGACAAGTAAATACACTCCAAAGATATCTTTAATATTCGACCAATCTTTCCAAGAGTCTCTAAAAGTACAATCACTGCTAGATAAATTATAAATTTTGATGAAAGAAAAGTTTCCTAGTAGTGGATGGTTACTTATAGATAAACCAGAGGGCATTGAGTCTTTTGGAGTTATAAGAAAATTAAAATTTCGTTACTCATTTAATAAAATTGGTTTTGCAGGAACCTTAGACCCTCTTGCTTCTGGTTTATTATTAATAGGTATTAATAAAGCAACTAAAAAAATACCAAATATACACCAATATCAAAAAAGCTATGAAGTTGAGATACGATTTGGTGCCTCAACAAACACTTTAGACTCAGAGGGAAGATTTTTAAAAATGAACCCTATTGGTCATAAAACTATAGACAGAATTAATCATTTAAAAAAATACATAGGAGCATATCAACAAAAAATACCAGACTTTTCGGCTCACAAATTAAAGGGCAAGAATTTTTATGAGCTGGCTAGGAAAAATGAAAAAATTGAAGAACGCTATAAAAAAGTATCAGTCCAGAGTTTAAAAGTTTTACTTTCTAGTACCTCTAAAATGAACGTTGAGTTGCATTGTCATTCAGGATTTTATGTGAGGGCATTTGCAGAAGAGCTTGCAAATTCTTTAGGGGATATTGCATATGCTAGTATGATAAAAAGACTGAAAATAGGTACTTTTTCTTTAAATCAAGCTATTCCCTATGAAAAAATTCTTGATTTCTCAAGCATAAATGATTTACATAGCAACCTGATTACCATTTGAACTGGGCGACATCCTGGTCAGATAATGTTTACTTTGAAAGGAGTATTGATGTCGGAAATACAAATAAACGATATAGCACGTGCTGATAATGACACTGGTTCACCAGAGTCCCAAATTTTTTTTCTCACAAAGAAAATTAATCTGTTAACAGAACATATCAAAATACATAAGAAAGATTTTCATTCTCGAAGAGGTCTGCTGATGATGGTTGGTAAAAGAAATAGATTGATGGCGTATTTAAAGAAGAGGAATGTAGGAAAGTACTCAGAAGTAGCAGATAAACTAAAACTAAGAAAAAAGTAAAACTTTTTAATTAGTGTAATAAGTAGAAAAGAGGAAGATGAAAATAGAACATACTTTTACGTTGGGTAACCAACAAATCACTTTAGAAACTAATCGAATTGCAAAACAAGCAGATGCATCTGTTGTTGTAACTTGTGGCGAAACCATGGTTATGGCAAACATATGTGCTGCCAAAACACAAAAACCTGATATCGATTTTTTTCCTTTAACAGTTAACTATCAGGAAAAATATTATGCTTCTGGAAAAATTC
Organism: uncultured Alphaproteobacteria bacterium; assembly: GCA_902583235.1. Classification (GTDB taxonomy): domain Bacteria; phylum Pseudomonadota; class Alphaproteobacteria; order HIMB59; family HIMB59; genus HIMB59. The sequence goes on from CACHVL010000003.1 coordinate 18,656, forward strand.
CAGGAGGTTTTTTTAAAAGAGAAGCAAGGCCAACAGAAAGAGAGACATTAATTTGTCGATTGATTGATAGACCTATTAGACCTCTTTTTCACAAAAATTTTAAAAATGAAACTCAAGTTACACTAACAGTTTTGTCATATGATGGATCAGTGGATCCAGATGTCATAGCAATGTACGCAACTGGTTCTGCACTTGCAATATCTGGTCTGCCCGTAGCAGGAACACTTGGTGCCGCTCGAGTTGGTCATATTGATGGCAAGCTAGTAGCTAACCCAACGATTGAAGAGTTAGAAAATTCAGCTCTAGATTTAGTTGTAGCCGGTACAGAAGAAGGTGTTTTAATGGTTGAATCCGAAGCAAAAGAGCTTCCAGAAAGCACTATGCTTGAAGCTGTAATGTTTGGTCATGACTTTTATCAAACTTTTATTAAAGAAGTTCATGAATTTGCAGGAATGACAGAGATCAAAAAATTTGATGTACCTTCATTACCTGACTTTTACGAGGGTCTTCAAAAGGATATTGCCTCAAAAATTGCAGATCCGATTAAAGAGGCTTATGGTCTTGTTGATAAACAAGAAAGAAGTCAGAAGTTAGACGAAATCAGATCTTCAATTATAGATAACGTTGAAGATGATCAAGTATTAGCCGCCACTACTATTATTAAAAATATTGAAAAAGATGTTGTACGTGGTGACATCATCAAAAATAAAAATCGAATTGATGGTAGAAAACTTGATGAGGTCAGAAAAATTACATGCGAATTAGACCTTCTCCCTAGAGCTCACGGTTCTTGTTTATTCACTAGAGGAGAAACCCAAGCAATAGTTGTTACAACCCTTGGCACAGGAGACGATGAACAAATGATTGACTCTCTTGACCCTATGCACAAACAACATTTTATATTGCATTACAACTTCCCCCCATACTCAGTTGGAGAGGTCGGAAGAATGGGTTCAACAGGTAGAAGAGAGATAGGTCATGGTAAGCTAGCATGGAGAGCAGTTCATCCGATGTTACCGACAAAAGAGGATTTTCCTTATACTCTTCGATTGGTCTCTGAGATAACTGAATCAAATGGCTCTAGTTCTATGGCTACCGTATGTGGCTCATCTCTTGCTTTAATGGCAGCAGGAGTTCCCATTAAAAAACATATTGGTGGAATTGCAATGGGACTAATTAAAGAGGGAGATGACTTTGTTGTGTTGAGTGATATCCTTGGCGATGAAGACCACTTAGGTGATATGGACTTTAAAGTGGCAGGTACCATGGACGGTATTACTTCACTTCAAATGGATATTAAAATTACAAGTATAACTAAAGAAATCATGGAGATAGCTTTAAATCAAGCATCAGGGGGAAGAAAACATATAATAGGAATTATGTCAGAAGCTTTACCAGAAGCTCGTACTAAGTTCTCAAAGCATGCGCCTCAGGTAATTTCTATTTCTATCGATAAAGCTAAGATCAAAGATGTTATTGGATCTGGTGGAAAAGTGATCAGAAATATTGTAGAGGTCTCTGGAGCAAAACTTGAAGTCAACGATGACGGTATTGTAAAAATTGCATCTAGTAATGAAGAGTCTATTAATACTGCAAAACAAATGGTTGAGGACATCGTAGCTGAGCCTGAAATAGGCAAGGTATATAATGGTAAAGTTGTAAAAATCGTTGAGTTTGGTGCCTTTGTTAACTTTATGGGTGCTCGTGATGGTTTACTTCACGTCTCTCAAATCTCTCAAAAAAGAGTAGAGAATGTATCTGATGTTTTATCAGAGGGACAAGAAGTTCAAGTGAAAGTACTCGACGTTGATCGTGCTGGTAAGGTAAAACTCAGCATGAAAGAAGTCTAAAATTTATTTCTAGCGCAGACATTTAATTCTATCTGCGCTATTAGTTTTATAGATCTTGGATGCTCATCCCTACATTATTATATCCATTATCTACATAAAGTATCTCTCCAGTAACACCTTTTGAGAGGTCGCTCATCAAGTAAACTGATGACTTACCGATATCCTCTAACGATAATGGTTTTTTAATAGGGGAGTTTTCAATGGTATAATTATATATCTTTCTTGATTTATTAATAACAGCGCCCGCTAGAGTTCTCATTGGGCCTGCTGAAATCGCATTAACCCTAATTCCTCTGTCGCCCATATCAACAGAAAGATACTTAATCGAAGTTTCTAACGCAGCCTTCGCAACGCCCATTACATTATAACTCTGCATGTATCTTGTTGATCCATAATAAGTTAGTGCCATGATAGATGCTCCGTCGTTCATCTTTGGGGAGAACAATCTTATCATCTCGGTTAAAGAGTATGCAGAAATATGTAGGGTTTTGAGAAAGTTTTCTTTGGAAGTATTTAAATACTTTCCAGACAGTTCATTTTTATCAGAATAGGCGACAGCATGAACAAAAAAATCAATATTACCATAAATTCCATCACGAACACTTTCAAGGGAAGTAGTGTCAGATACATCGCAAGGCATAATTCCAAGGCAATTAATTTTCTCAGACAGGGGCTCGACTCTTTTTTTTATAGAGTCATTTTGATAGGTTAAGTACATACTTGCGCCCTCATCACTTAAAGACTTTGCAATACCCCAAGCAATAGAGTGATCATTAGCGATGCCTACAACTAATCCTTTTTTACCTTCTAAAATCTTAGTCATTATAACTAGTTAGATAGATAGAAGCATTGGTTCCACCAAAACCAAAACTATTTGATAGGATAGAATTAATTTTAACATCATTTTTATTCTCTCGAAGAATATTCATTCCTTCAGCCTTTTCATCTAGGTTTGAAATATTAGCGGACTCAACCATAAAATCATTTTCCATCATCAAAAGAGAGTAAACAGCTTCCTGTACGCCAGTAGCACCAAGTGAGTGACCAGTTAAGGACTTTGTGGAACTTGTTGGAGGAACATTATCACCAAAAACTTCTCTTATACCTTTTAATTCAATCATGTCTCCCACAGGGGTGGAGGTTCCATGAGCATTAATATAATCAACGGGCCTTCCCTGAGTTGCCATATTCATACATCTTACGGCCCCTTCTCCAGAGGGTTGAACCATGTCATATCCATCTGATGTTTGACCAAAACCTTGAATTTCCGCTACAATATTCGCACCTCTTGTTTTAGCACTATCAAGACTTTCGACTACTAAAACGCCTGCACCTCCTCCAATGACAAAGCCATCTCTAGAGGAGTCATACGCTCGGGAGGCAACCTCAGGAGTTTCATTATATTTGCTTGAAAGCGCTCCCATAGCGTCAAATAAAATTGACATTGTCCAATGCGTTTCTTCTCCACCACCAGCAAATACAATCTCTTGTTGTCCATGTCTAATAAGATCGTAAGCGTTGCCAATACAATGCAAACTTGTCGAGCATGCTGAGCTGATAGAATAATTAACACCTTTAATTTTGAAAGGAGTTGCCAAGGTCGCAGAATTTCCTGATGCCATTGTTCTTGTAACCATATAGGGTCCAATTTTTTTAACACCTTTTTCTCTTGCTATATCAAATGCTTGTTGTAATTGAAATGTTGATGGACCACCAGATCCCATTACTAATCCGGTATTAACGTTTGATATGAGAGTTTCATCAAGTCCTGAGTGTTCAATTGCCTCTTTCATTGCAATATAATTATAAGCAGCACCTTCACCCATAAAACGTAAGATTTTTCTATCTACATTTTCTTCAATATTTATTTTAGGTTTGCCATGTACGTGACTTCTCATTCCAAGCTCTTCATATTCTTCACAATGACTGATACCAGACTTCACATCTTTTAAACTTTGCAAAACCTCTTTTTTGTTATCGCCTATACAAGAAACTATACCGTATCCTGTAATGACAACTCTTTTGTTACTCATTAAACAAACCCACTCTTAAATCATTAGCGTGATATATTATTTTTTCTTTGTGTATTATTTGTCCATCTCCATAACCAATTGATAGCCCTTTTTTATTTAAAGATTTTTTTAAACTAACCTTATATTCAATTAATTCTTTATCTGGCTTTATTTCTTCTACAAATTTGATTTCCCCAACTCCTAGAGCACGACCTTTTCCAGGGTATCCAAGCCAACCTAAATAAAAACCTAACATTTGCCATAAAGCGTCAAGACCCAAACATCCCGGCATGATAGGATCGCCTAAAAAATGACACTTAAAGAACCATAAATCAGCATTAATATCGAGTTCAGCGGTTATTTCGCCTTTTCCATGGACCCCACCGTCCTTATTAACTCTAGTAATTCGGTCAAACATAAGCATTGGTGGAGCGGGTAGTTGAGCATTACCCTCTCCAAATAAATTCCCTTTTCCACATTCAATAATCTCTTCATAACTATAACTAGATTGGGGTGTAAATGTGTTCATTTTAGTGAGGACAAACTTTATTATTCAATTGTAGTTTGTTTATGTCTGAAGTCAAAAGGTCTATCAAGCTGATCTCATTCACCAATTGAGTTTTATTTTTTGCAAGTGCAAATACAATCTTCATACAAGCAAAACTAGTAACAAAGCCTGCAACTGGTCCAATCATAGCACTGTTCAAACAACGGTGATTCTGATCAGTATATGGAAAAAGACATTCAAAACATGATGAGTTATTTTCTTGATAGTCTTGTGCAAAATAAATGCCTTCTGATGAGTTAATTGAGATAGATACAAAAGATATCTTGTTTGTCTTAGAAAATTTTGAAGAAAATATTTTATTTTGATGGTTATCAGTGCAATCAAATATCAAATCAAATTTAATCTTTGGATTTTCTTCAATAAAAGACTCAAAATTTATTGAATGCTCTTTTATTATCGTTGTATCGTTTACATTTTTGAGTTTATGCTTTGAGATATTTGACTTTGATTTTCCAATATCATTTTGATCATAGTTTATTTGACGATGTAAATTCGACTTTTCAATTTTATCATGGTCAATTAGATGTATTTCACCAACTCCAGATCGAACTAGATATTGTGATGCAACGGTTCCTAAGGCGCCTAACCCAATTATACAAACCTTTTTCTTAGAAATATTAAGTTGTCCTGCCTCATCAATACCGGGAACTAGAATTTGTCTTCCAAATTCCTCTATTAGTTTATCAGTTTGTTCCTGTTGACCCAAAACCACCACTTCCTCTCTTTGTAGTATTTAAATCGCTTACTAATTTAAAATTAACCTTTTCATATTTTGATACAACCATTTGTGCAATTCTCATTTTATTTGTAACTTCAAAAACTTTTGATCCATGATTAATTAGAATTACTTTAATTTCGCCTCTATAGTCTGCATCAATGGTCCCGGGGCTATTTAAAACAGTAATTGAGTTTTTTAACGCTAATCCACTTCGAGGTCTGATTTGAACCTCGAGACCATCAGGTATTTCAAAAATCAACCCGGTCCCAATCAGTTTTGTTTGTTGAGGAGCAATATTAATATCTCCATTTGGCAGGTATGCTCTAATATCCATTCCAGCACTTGACGAAGTTTCATACGATGGAAGATCGACACTGTCATTTATCTTTTTTACTTTAATATTAATCATATTAAGTTTTAATATTTTTAAGATATTTAACTATTTTATCAGCAAAAATTGTTTTGCTGACACTGCCTATTTTTAATGAGGCACCCGACCTCCCAATCAAAATACCATTGTTATAGTTGGTATTAAAAATTTTATTTTTAGGTGTTGGATAGTTTAAAACAATAAAATCACAATTTTTGCTCAATAGCTTTTTTTTTGCATTCTGCAATACATTGTCAGTTTCATAAGCAAATCCAACTGTAATTTTAGGTTTATTTCTTCTAGTCGACATTGATTTTAAAACATCAGTATTGTTAATCAGTTTCAAAGATAAGCCATTATTTTTTTTTATTTTTAATCTACTATATTTTTCAACTTTATAGTCACTAACCGCTGCATTAAAAATTCCTAAATCTACTGACTTATATTTTTTTGCTTCTTTTAACATATCTTTAGCACTGGAAGTAAAAATATACTTAACATTCTTTGAAACTACTTGTTTAACTTGAATATACCCATGTAAACAAATAATTTTATAATTAGATTTTAAAAGACTTTTAATTAAGGCCATACCTTGCCGACCTGATGACTCATTAGAGATATATCTTACCGGATCAATATACTCTCGAGTAGACCCAATGGTTATTAATGCTTTTTTCACTTATTTAAGTTGATTTAGTATTTCGCCAGGGTCAACTAATCGACCACTCCCATATTCCCCGCAGGCTAAAGAGCCGTCATCTGGCCCAATAAACTGATGACCAATTTTCTTTAAATAGTCGACATTACTTTGAATAATCGGATTAGCCCACATTTCTTTGTTCATAGCAGGAGCAAAATATATAGGTTTGTTTGCTGCAATCATACATGTCAACGCAAGATCATCACAAAAACCCTTTGCAAATTTAGAAATAATGTTAGCTGTTGCAGGGTAAACAATAATATGAGAATTATCTCGAGCTAATTTTATATGTCCAATTTTTTTTTCCATATCTAAATCAAAAAGTTCAGAATAAACTTGTTTATTACAAATTGTTTCAAGTAATAATTTAGAAATAAATTCAAATGTGTTTTTTGTTGCAATAACTTCATAGTCAATTGATTTTTTTTGGCATTCACGAATTAAATCTAAAGACTTGTAGCATCCAACACTTCCCGTGATAATGATTAATATTTTCATTTTTTCTGCAATATATATATGCTGTTCGCCCCAGAAATGAAATCAATAGTTTTAACATTAGAAAAACCAATATTTTTCAGCTCATTCACAAGTCTAATTTGAGAGGGAAAAGAAATAATACTCTCAGCTAAGTATTTATAACTGTGTCTATCATTAGCGACGATACTACCAGTAAAAGGCAAAACATATTTTAAAAAGTTTTTATATGGTTTCTTAAGTAAATCTCTTTTTGGTATGCCAAATTCCATAATTAAAAAATAACCATTTTTCTTTAAGCATCTATAGATCTCAGTAAAGCCATCTTTTCGATTTTTAAAATTTCTCACACCATATGTACAAGTTATCGTTTGAAAAAAATTTTTCTTGTATGGTAGGTTTTCTGCATATCCTACTTGGTAATTAATATTTTTAGATTTATTTTTTTTTCGAGATATATTGTGCATTTCAGAGACAGGGTCTATTGCATAAAGATTTTTTGTTATAGGTAGTAAATTGAAGATATCCCCACTACCACTTGCTATGTCTAAAATTTTTTCATTAGCGTTATGTTTCGATGAGACAAGATCTACAAAATATTTTTTCCAAAGTCTATGTATGCCTAGACTCATAACATCATTCATTAAATCATATTTTGCATGAGATACATTTTCAAAAATATCTGTAATATTATATTGATTTAAACTATTTTTAGACATCATGCCTGAATTACCTGAAGTAGAAACTACAATAAGATATTTAACCTCAAAAGTTAAAGGAAAAAAAATTATTTCTATTAGCAAGTCACATAAAAAATTAAGAAAAAATTTAAACTTTAAAGATCTTGAGTCTATATCTCAGAGAAAAATAATATCTGTAAAACGTTTTGCAAAATATATCGTTATAAGACTAGATAATGATAATTATTTAATAATTCATTTAGGAATGAGTGGAAGATTAAAGTTTTATTTAAATGAAAATTATAAAAAAGAGAAACATGATCATGTCGTTCTTCAATTTGATAAATTTAAAATAGTCTTCAATGATCCTCGTCGGTTTGGCATGTTTTTTAGACTTGAAGATATAAATGAGGTAGAAATTTTTTTTAATAATTATGGCACTGATCTATTAGTTAATAAGGTAAAGATTCAAGAAATATATAATAAATTCATTAACAAAAAAGTATCTTTGAAACAGGCGTTGCTTAATCAAAGTTTGATAGTAGGAATTGGAAACATTTATGCAAACGAGGCACTTTTTCATTCAAGATTAAGCCCTCTAAGGCTTACGAACTCTCTTAATTTAGTAGAATTGACTCAGCTAATAAGCTCTTGCAAATTCGTATTAAAATTATCTTTGAAGAACGGTGGCTCATCTATAAATGATTACAAATCCCCAGACGGAACACTGGGAAGTTTCCAGAGTCTGTTTAAGGTTTACCAAAAGAAACATGTAATTTATAAAAAAAAATCCTATAAAATAAAAAAAATCATTCAAAATGGTCGTTCGACCTTTTTTTCGCCTGCTTTACAAAAATAAAAAAATCTATATAAGTTATTAACGTTATTAAACGAACAACCTGTTAACAATATTTTTATATGCCACAACACAAATCAGCAAAAAAAAGACTTCGTCAATCTGATAGAAAAAAAACTGTAAACAAAGCAGTTAAATCTAACGTTTCAACCCAATTGAAGGCAATTGATAAACTCATCAAAGATAAAAAAGTAGAGGAATCAATGGAAAAATTAAAAATGGTTATGTCTGTTTTGCATAAGTCTACTAAGAAGAAAATTATGCATCTTAATAAAGCCTCAAGAACTATTTCCAAACTCCAAAAAGATATTTCTGCAATTTCTAAATAATTCTTTTTTTCAAGATATTTTTTTCAAAAAAAACGTTTTTTTTTATTCTTCTTTTTTTACTTTTCATGTTTAAATACGCCTTCGTTTAGAGGAAGGAATATATATAGTGGAAGAAGAACTGCATCAAGGTGGCATAGATGTGTCCTGGTCCAAGATAACATCTGAATTAAAAAAATCTCTAGACAAAGATACCTTCCAAAATTGGATTAAACCCATTTATTTTGAATCTCACATAGATACTTCTCTCACCCTTTCAGTTCCAACAAGATTTTTACGTGATTGGATAATAAAAAACTATGCCTCAGTTATCAAAAAAGCTTATATGGACCAAGGTCATAGTATTGATAAACTAGCGATACTCGTAAAAGAGAATAATGATCGTATTATTCCTGGCACAGAAGTAATTTATGAAGATAAAAATGATGATGAAGACACATATTATGATGACATCTCTGCACCATTAGATCCAAAATTTACTTTTGATAATTTTATTGTTGGAAAGCCCAATGAGCTAGCATATGCAGCTGCGCAACGAGTTGCGCAATCAGAGGTAGTAAGTTTTAATCCATTATTTTTGTATGGAGGCGTTGGTTTAGGCAAAACACATTTAATGCATGCAGTAGCTTGGAACATAAAAAAAAGAAATCCAAAAAAAAATGTTGTTTATTTAACTGCAGAAAAATTTATGTATCAATTTATCAAAGCCCTCAGGTTTAAAAATATTATGAGCTTTAAAGAACAGTTCAGATCAGTAGATGTTCTTATGATAGATGATGTGCAATTTATTATTGGTAAAGACAACACCCAAGAGGAATTTTTCCATACTTTTAACACTCTAATTGACAAAAAAAGACAAATTATTATTTCAGCAGATAAATCACCCGCAGATCTTGACGGCTTAGAGGATAGATTAAAATCTAGATTAGGCTGGGGATTAGTTGCAGATATACACCCTTTAACCTACGAGTTACGATTAGGTATTCTTCAAGCAAAAGCTGAGCAAAAATCTTTACAGCTAACACAAGAAGTGATGGAATTTTTAGCAAATAAAATTACCAATAATGTCAGAGAAATGGAAGGTGCCTTAAATAGATTGGCTGTTCATGCATCAATTCAAGACTCTGAAATATCTGTTGACCTTGTGAAAGATGTATTAAAAGATTTACTTAGAACTAACTCTAGAAAAATTACAATTGATGAAATCCAAAAGAAAGTTGTTGAGCACTACAATATTAAACTTTCAGATATGCATTCTCCTAGAAGATCAAGATCTGTTGCGCGTCCAAGACAGGTAGCTATGTATTTAGCAAAATCAATTACAACCAGATCTTTACCCGAAATTGGTAGAAAATTTGGTGGCAGAGACCACACTACCGTTATCCATGCTATTAAGACTATTGAAGAAATTATGGTTAATGACCCTAACTTAGCAGAAGATATTGAACTTTTGACTAGAATATTGCAAACTTCCTAAATGGATTTTAGAGTTAGTCGAGAGGCTTTTTTAAGAGTTTTAACCCATGTCAGTTCAATTGTTGATAGTAGATCGACTATTCCAATTTTATCCAATATCTATATTAAATGTGACAATAACCAAATTGAAATAAGATCAACAGATATGGACATCTCTATTCGAGAGTTTGTTTCAACTGACTCTTCAAAAAATGGTGAAGCAACTGTTAACTCAAGAATACTCACTGATATAATTCGTAAAACAAAAAAAAACTCTATTGTAAAATGTAAATTAGAGGGAAACAGATTAATAATAAATTCTGATAACTCTGTTTTCGAATTAAACGCATTAACGGCAGACGAGTTCCCAAAGTTTGTACCGTTAGACCCAACAAACTCTTTCGAGCTATCTATACCTCAGATTAAAAGACTCTTTAATAAAACAAAATTTGCAATATCTGCCGAAGAGACAAGATATTATCTCAACGGTATTTACTTTCATACTGTCACCAATGGAGCAAATTCTACCTTAAGATGTGTTGCTACTGACGGTCATAGATTAGCTAAGACAGAGTTAGATCTAGCAAATGTAATTAACATATCAGGCATCATTCTCCCAAGAAAATTTATACTTCAGTTAGACCGTATGTTAGGGGACTTTGAAGGTAAGGTAAAAATAATATGCACAGATACTCAGGTAAGCTTAGAAGCAGATAATTTCATAATAATAAGTAAGCTTATCGATGGAACTTTCCCAGATTACGAAAAAGTAATACCTGTATCTAATGACAAATTACTACAAGTTGAAGCAGAACCATTTTTTAATGCTATTGATAGAGTCTCGACTGTAAATCAAGACAAAACACCCACAGTTAAATTACAATTTGAAAATAATAGTATTAAGATTATGGCTACAAGCACCGATAGCAACAAAGGAGACGAAGAAGTTGCAGCAAACTACGCTGCTGAGGGTTTAGAAATACTTTTTAATTCAAAATATATTTTGGATTTACAAGATGTGATTGAAGGAGATACTATGATCTTAGAGTTACTCAACCAATCATCACCAGTCATAGTAAAGGACCCTAAAGACTCAACAAGTTTATATATTTTAATGCCAATGAGAATTTAATTGTCCCCACCACTGAAGGGTTTACAGTTATCTAACTACAGAAATTTCAGAAACAAAAAAGAAGTTTTTAAATTTGAACATACTTTGTTCAAAGGAAAGAATGCCGTTGGAAAGACCAATATTTTAGAGGCCATAAGTTTTTTATGCCCAGGCACAGGCTTTAGAAAAGATGGAATACAAAATTTTATTTTTCAAAAACAAGAAAAATTAAAGACTTCTATTACATTTGATTTTGAGAATGAGGATTTAGAAAATCATTTAACTATTGAATTAAGTAACAAAGATGAAAGATGGTCTAAACAATATTTTTTAAATGATAAAAAAATACAACAACAAAAATTATTGGATATTTTTCAACTGTTTTGGTTTACGGAGATAGATAAGGTTTATTTTATTAAAGATACTCAATATCAAAGAAATACTATTAATCGAATTATTTGTTATTTTGAACCAAAATTATTCAGTTTATTGAATCAATACACCAAGCTAAGACGAGAAAAAAAAAGAATATTGCAATCCTCACAGGATAATTCATGGCTTATTTCAATCGATAAACAACTTTTTGACATAGGTAAGTCTATTATTGAAATCAAAATAGAGTTTCTCAAAGAATTTCAAAATTTTTTATCAGATGATAGTAAAAAGTTCTTTGATTTTGAAATTATTCCAAGTTTTGGCTTATCAGAAAAAGAAAACTTTTTAGAAAAATTTCAAAGAGGCCTTTCGGATGAGAGTCAATGGCCAAATGATCATAAACTTCAGTCAGATCATGACCCCAAAAAATCAATTTTTGAGATTACAAACAATCAAAAAAATATTTCTCAGCTATCTTCTGCACAGTCAAAAATGTTAATTTTAAGCCTACTTCTTAGTTGTGCAAAATTTCTAAATCGTAACAGAATTACTATTTTTTTAATTGATGAAATATTTGATAACTTTGATATGGTAAATATTAATAAAGTTATTGAATACTGTGCAGAAAATAAATTTCAGACATTCTTCTCAACCACTGATAACTTCACGCTCAAAGGGAATATAGACAATTTAGAAATAAAGGAAATTTTGTAATGGCAGATCAATATACAGCATCCTCAATTAAGGTCTTAAAGGGCTTAGAGGCCGTGAGAAAAAGACCGGGTATGTATATTGGTGATACTGATGATGGCACAGGTCTGCATCATATGGTTTACGAGGTGCTTGATAATTCTATCGATGAGGCGCTTGGAGGATATTGTGACAATATTCAATTAATAATAAATAAAGATGGTTCAGCAACAATCTCAGATAATGGTAGAGGAATACCTGTAGATAAGCATAAAACTGAAAAGGTACCTGCTGCTGAAGTTATAATGACTCAATTACATGCAGGAGGTAAATTTGACCAAAATAGTTATAAAATTTCGGGAGGCCTTCACGGAGTCGGTGTTTCTGTTGTAAATGCTTTATCTGAAAAACTTTCTTTAACTATCCGTAGAGGGGGAAAAATTCACGCTATGGAATTTAAAGATGGCGTTACATCAAAAAAATTAACTGAAGTGGGAGTTATGAAAAAGACTGAGAGAACTGGTACCACTGTTCAATTTTGGCCGTCTAAAAAAATTTTTTCTAACACAACTCTAGTACTTAAAACTTTAGAAAATAGAGTTCGTCAATTAGCTTTTCTTAATTCTAACGTCAGAGTAACATTGGCTGACATGCGCACTCCTAAGGCAGAACCAATAGAGTTTTATTATCAAGGAGGTTTATCAGCATATGTTCAATTTCTGAATTCTAGAAAATCAACTCTGAATAAAATAATTCCATTTAATGGTGAGTCTAATGGAATTAAAGTTGAAGGTGCTTTGCAATGGAATGATGGATACAATGAAAATATGCTGTGTTTTACGAACAACATACCTCAAGGAGATGGAGGAACACACCTACAAGGTTTTCGATCAGCACTTACTCGCTCACTAGTTGGATATTCAAACACCGTTGCTGTCTCAAAGAAAGGTAATATTACCATATCAGGAGATGATGCTAGAGAGGGCATGACATGTGTATTATCTGTCAAGGTTCCTGACCCTAAGTTTTCATCGCAAACGAAAGATAAATTAGTTTCATCAGAAGTCAGACCCATTGTTGAGAAAATTATCTCAGAACAATTAAGCGCTTGGCTTGAACAAACACCAGGAGAAGCAAAAAAATTAGTATCTAAAATTATTGAAGCAGCAAGTGCTAGAGAAGCAGCTAGAAAGGCCAGAGAGCTAACAAGAAGAAAAAATGTACTAGAGACATCATCACTTCCAGGTAAATTAGCTGACTGCCAAGAAAAAGACCCTGCCAACTCAGAGCTCTTCATAGTCGAGGGTGACTCTGCAGGGGGCTCTGCTAAACAAGGTCGAGATAGAGTAACTCAAGCCATACTTCCACTTAGAGGTAAAATATTAAATGTAATAAAAGCCAATCCTCATAAAATTTTAGAAAATAACGAAATTTCTGCTCTTATCACTGCAATCGGTGCTGGATATGGAAATCCACCCAAGGATAAAGAATATAATCCATCAGATTATTTTAACCCTGACTCAATGCGTTATCACAAGATTGTTATTATGACAGACGCCGATGTCGACGGTAGTCATATTAGAACGTTATTACTTACATTTTTTTATCAATTTATGAGAGACATAATAACCACTGGACGCTTGTATATAGCCCAACCCCCTCTTTATAAGGTTAAAAAAGGAAATGCAGAAAATTATTTATTAGACGATAAGGAACTTACAAAGTTTTTACTTTTAAATAATAAAGACGATCTTAACTTTAACATTTATAATAAAAAGAAAAAAATCCAATTAAAAGAGGAGCAGTTAAACGAGTTAATCGATTTAGCCTCTCGAGCAAACTCTGCTTATCAAAATTTAGATCTTACATATTTAGACACACAGTTCTTTGATCAAATCATTAATACTGGATTATTTTTCATGGATTTTTCTCCAAATAAAATTGAAAAGTCTCAATTTAAAGCATTCCTGTCCAATTTAAATCAGGTTTATAAATCGCAAAATATTAAATTTACATTTCAAAGTATGATTAGTAATGAACTCGTTTTTTTACAAGAGAAAGAGGGTTATAATAAAATTATAAAAGTTCCCTTAGATAAATTACTACATTTAAGAGAGTTCATTTCTATAGAAAATTTAAATCTTTATCACAAAATGGGTTTTTCAAAATCTACTGATGCTTATTTTGGAATTTCTAAGCTATCATCAAAAGAAAACTTTAATTGCAATGGACTTGTCGAATTTTTTAATACCCTCTTTGAGATGAGTAAAAAAGGTCAATCAATAAGTCGATACAAGGGCCTTGGTGAAATGAACCCTGAACAATTATGGGGGACAACTTTAGACCGAACAAACAGAAAGTTGCTTCAAGTTAAACTCGAAGATCAAATTAATGCCGAAAGACAACTCATCATGCTTATGGGAGATGATGTGACCGATAGGAAAAGTTTTATTCAAGAAAATTCAGTTAAAGTAGCAAACCTAGATATTTAGTTGGATAATCAACAAAACTCCCTTTTCGTTAATTCCTCTGATTTTCTAATTATACGAGCTATTGCTTTTGGCGGTCAGGCTACTACTTTATCAATTACACAGTATTTTTTCGAGATTTCAAAAATAGTTGCAACTGCCTCATGGATTATAGCCTTTGTCTTGATGGCTAGCATCATCCTAGGTTTTTACTTAAACAAAGGTGATAAAATTATTTCAGAAAAACAAGTCTTCATATTTTTATGTTTTGATATCATTCAAATTTCGAGTTTAATTGCTTTAAACGGGGGATACACTAATCCATTTATATTTATCATCTTAGCTCCTATTGCTATTGCAGCATCATACCTAGCGATAGAAAGAATAATTATTATTTTAAGTTTGGCTTTAGTTTGCTTTGCCTTAATATTTAATTTCTTTATTGCTCTTCCTCCGTCCGTTCATCCCAATATTAATTTCACATATAGTCTAGCTATCATGATCTCTCTTTTTATAAGTAGTATCTTTTTAGTTTTCTATCTTTACTACTTCTCTTTAAACTACAAAAGTACTCAAAAAGCTTATGAATTAGCAAGCAAGCAACTTCAAAATGAAAAAGAACTTTTAAAAGTAGGTGGATTAGCAGCAGCAGCCGTTCATGAGCTAGGGACACCATTGAATACAATAAATTTAATTGTCGGAGATTTTAACCAAGATAAAAAACTTAAAGATGATTATGGAAAAGATATTAAAACTTTATTGTTAGAATTAGATAGATGTAAGGCAATACTTAAAGAACTTTCAACTAATCCTGAGTCAACAGAACTCTCTTCTGAAATAACTAATATGTCATTAGATGCATACACACAATCTTTGTGCGAACAATTCTCAAATAATTATCGTGCGGTAAATTTAGATTATAGATCGGATGAAAATTCTAAAAATATTAATATTAAAATTACACCTGAGCTTAATATCGCTATGAATAATATAATCAAAAATGCAATTAGTTTTGCTTATAAAGAAATATTAATAATTTCAGAAACTTCAACAAATACATATTGTATCAAAATCCGTGATGATGGCCCAGGTTTTGATAAAAAGTTTATAGCTAATTTTGGAAAACCATTCTATTCTAGCAGGCCTGAAAAAGGGGTAAATATGGGCCTCGGGTTATTCATAACAAAACAAATGATTGAAAATCTAAATGGTGAAATATCAGTACAAAGTAATAATGGAGCAGAAGTAACTTTAACATGGCAGATTTAGAACAAAACGCAGTAACAAAAGATAAAACACTTTTTATTATTGAGGACGATAAGCCCTTTCGAGAGCGATTAACCACTTCTTTTCAACGAAAAGATTTCACAGTAACAGCAGCAGCATCTAAAAAAGAGGCATTAGACGTTTTATCAGGAAATAACTTTAATTACGCTATAGTTGACCTTCGCTTAGGAGATGGCTCTGGACTCGACGTTATTAAGGTCATAAAAGAGCAAAACCCAGAGTGTCGGACCGTTATGTTAACTAGTTACGGCAACATAGCTACAGCAGTGTCATCTGTAAAATTAGGCGCTGATGACTACTTAACGAAACCAGCTAATATTGATGATATTGAAAAGTCACTAATGTCCTCCACAGCTACATCTCTGCCCCCACCTCCAGAAAATCCAATGTCTGCAGATAGAATTAGATGGGAACATATACAAAGAGTTTTTACTCAGTGTAACCGTAATGTTTCTGAAACAGCAAGACGACTAAAAATGCATCGAAGAACTCTTCAAAGAATTCTAAATAAGCACGCCCCTAAAGAATAGTATATATCTGCAATCTTTGTTATTCTGCCTAGATGTCTAAGTCTCGGTTAATTCTTGTAGATGGTTCAGGATATATTTTCCGAGCTTACTACGCCTTACCTCCAATGAATAATTCTAAAGGCATACCTACTAATGCTGTTTATGGATTTTGTAATATGATGCTTAGACTAATAGAAGAACACCCCAGTGACAAAATATTAATAATACTTGATGCTGGTAAGAATACATTTCGAAACACTTTATTTCCTGAATACAAAGCAAACCGTGGAGAGGCACCTGAGGATTTAATACCCCAATTTAGTATTATTCGCGAAGCTATTGAAGCTTTTGGACTCGACGTTATTGAAAAAAAAGATTTTGAGGCTGATGACGTTATTGCAAGCTATGTTAAATATGGAGAGGATAATAAAATACCCACTACTGTATTTAGTTCTGACAAAGATCTTTTTCAATTGTTATCTGCGAACAACCGCATCATGGACCCAATGAAAAATGTTGAGATTGATGAAGCAAAAGTAATGGAAAAATTTGGAGTTGGCCCAGATAGAATTACAGATGTTCAAGCCCTTATAGGAGATAGTGTTGATAATATACCGGGGGTTCCAGGTATAGGCCCCAAAACAGCTGCTAAATTAATTAATGAATTCGGTACTTTTGAGGAGCTTTTGCTAAAAAAAGATCAAATTTCAAATGTTAGAATAAAAAACCTTATTACTGACTATGAGGAGTCTGCAAAAATTAGTCATAAGCTTGTCATTTTAAAAAACGATCTTGAGTTACCCATTAAAATAGAAAAGTTAAAACAATTTGATGACTCCACAAAGTTGAATGACTTCTTCAAAAAGTACGAATTTAAATCACTTATAAGAACTAGTGCCAATGAAACAAAACCTCATGCATCAAAAAAAAATATAGATTTTAAATCATTAACTAAAACAAAAGAAATAATAGAATATCTAAATTCTCTTAAATCTGAAAAAATACTGGCTATAGACTTAGAAACTGACAGTTTAGACGTAAATATTGCAAATATTATTGGGATATCTTTATCGAATGCCGACCAAGCTTATTACTTACCGTTTAAATCCCCAGAAAATGAATTATCCAAGAAAGATCAAGAAAGTGTGCTCAAAAACCTTAGTGTACTGTGTGGAGATGAGTCCATATTAAAATTATTTCACAATGCAAAATATGACTCTGTAATATTAAAACGTTTTGGTGTCAACACTGTCTCTTTCCAAGATACATTACTTATGTCTTTTTTTGTTAACAATGGTTTAACAAAACATAACTTAGAGGATCTGTATTATTACTATTTTGGAGAAGAAAAAGAAAAGTTCAAAGATATTATAAAAAATGAGTCCAAGAGAAAATACAAAGATTTTTCTGAAGTGCCATTAGAAGCCGCTACAAATTATGCGGCTCATGATGCATATGCCACTTTCAAATTATATGAAACTCTCAATGAGCAGATAGCTGAGTCCTTAGATAGTTGGATTTATTATGATATTGATAAAAAACTAAGCTTAGTTCTCCAAGAAGTAGAGAGTAATGGTTGTAAAATAGATTTAAAATTTTTAAATAAACTTGAAAAAGATCTCAACAAAGAGATTGATAAAATTGAGCAGAAAATATTTAAGATTGCTGGTGAAGAATTCAATATTGGATCCCCAAAACAATTAACTGAAATTTTCAAGAAATTAGATATAAAAGTCACAAAGAAGACTAAGGCAGGAGATTTTCAAACAAATGTGAAAGTATTAGAGCAGTTAGAGTCTGAAGGTGTTGAGATAGCCTCACATATTTTGCAATGGAGGCAATACTCTAAGCTTGTGTCTACCTATACCTCATCATTAGCTGATCACGCAGATAAAAAAGACAGGGTTCATAGCACATTTAATATTGCGGCAACCATAACAGGACGACTAAGTTCATCTGAACCTAATCTTCAAAACATCCCCATCAGAACTGAAATTGGAAAAGAGATAAGAACAGCCTTTATAGCTGAAAAAGATCACGAGCTTTATAGTTTTGACTACTCACAAATTGAACTTCGAGTTTTATGTGAGGCGTGTGAAGACCCAAATTTATTGAAAGCTTTCCAAGAAGATCAGGACATTCATGAAAGTACGGGCCAATTAGTTTTTAATAAAAAAATAATTAATGATAATGACAGAAGGATGGCCAAGATTATTAATTTTGGAATAATCTATGGAATTAGCCAATATGGTTTAGCTAAACAATTAGGTGTTAGCAATACGGAAGCTAAGCTTTTCATAGATAACTATTTTAAAAAATTCCCAAACATTAATGACTTTATGAAAGCAACCACCGACAAAGCGAAAAAACTAGGCTACGTTGAAAACCTATTCGGAAGAAAGTCTCACATTAAAGACATCAATGCTAAAAACTTTATGCTCCGATCTTTTGCAGAAAGACAAGCTATCAATGCACCTATTCAAGGCACAGCATCTGAATTAATAAAAATTGCAATGTTGGATATTCATAACTATTTAGAGAAAAATAAATGTAAATCTAAAATGACATCTCAAGTTCATGATGAGCTCTTATTTGAAATTTATAAAAAAGAAAAAGATATTATTCCACAAATAGCTAAGTTGATGGAAACATCACATCAAAAATATAAGTCATTTAAAACTCCTATAAAAGTTGACTTTGGTGGTGGATTAAATTGGGGTGAAGCTCATTAGAAATCATCATCAGGCTTATTAAAGGCCATCCATTTTTCTAATTCATGATATCCACCAATTTTTTCACCATTGATAATTATCTGTGGGAAAGTCTTAGCAGTTGGAAATATTTCAAAAAATTGTTCTCTACTATAATCTTGATTTAACATTAATATTTCTGGGTCATGAGTTGCTAAGGCTGACTTGGCCATAGTACAAAAAACACAATTATCTTTGCTATATATCTTTACTTCCACTTAGAAAGACTCGTCAAATGACAAGGAGCGATCTGTTGGACGCTGATACTCAGTAACCCTTTTTTCAAAAAAGTTAGTCACATTTTGAACATCTAGAGCTCTCATAAAGTCAAATGGATTTTCTGTATTAAATACTCTATCAAATCCAAAAAGATCAGCTATACGATCTGATACTGCTTCGATATACATACACATCATCTCTTTGTTCATGCCAATAAGATCAACGGGTAGCGCGTCGGTGACAAATTCTTTTTCAAATTCAACTGCTTCTCTAACAATTTCCTCAAACTCTGATTGAGTCACAGCACCTGTTATTAAATCCATCGATTTAATATCTTCATCTGACAATGTTCCCTTATTAAACTTTTCACTTAATGTTTTAAACATTAAAGCAGAGAAACTAAAATGCATTCCTTCATCTCTTGCAATCCAATCATTAGAAAGTGCTAGGCCTGGAAGTAGACCTCTTTTTCTAAAGTAGTAAATGGCACAAAAAGATCCTGCAAAAAATAATCCCTCTACCAAACCAAAAGCTATTAATCGCATAAGTAAATTCTGATTTCCATTAAGCCACTTTGAAACCCACTGTGCTTTTTTATTAATACAGGGAACATTTTGAATTGCAGAGAACAACTTATCTTTTTCTGATGGGTCCTCAACGTAAGCTTCTATTTGTAAACCATACATTTCAGCATGAATAGACTCATTTAGCATCTGCATAGTAATAAATAATCGAGACTCAGGAATTAAAATTTCATTATAAAATCTTGAAGCTAGGTTCTCGTTTATCATAGCCTCTGAATTTGCAAAGAATGCAAGCACATGTTTAATAAAGTGTATTTCTCCTTCACCCAGTGTTTTTAGATCTCTTAAATCATCTTGTAGTGAAACTTCTTCGGGTGTCCAAAACGCTTGTACGTGCTGTTTATAACGATCGAAAATTTCTTGATGTTGAATAGGGAAAATTGATTTGCATCCTTTAGATATCATGACTTGCTCCTTATAATAAATTGATAAAACATCTTATGCACTACATGTTACGCAATCTTCTGGTTCATTAGATTGCGCCTCTTTCACATAAGACTCTTTTGCTTTTTTTTCAGAGGACACGGTTACTTTAACTGCGTCTACAGCTGATCGGCTTCTCAGGTAATACATGCCTGTTTTCAAGCCTTTTTTCCATGCATACATATGCATAGAGTTCACTTTTCCAAAAGTAGGGGTTGCCAACCATAAGTTCATGGATTGGGTTTGATCGATAAATGGCGCTCTGTCCGCTGCCATATCAATGACTGTCTTTTGAGATGTTTCCCAAACAGTCTTGTAAACATCTTTAAGGTCTTCGGGGAATCCCTCAATATTCTGAACAGAGCCATTTTCTAATATAATTTGATCGCGTAATTCTTTACTCCAAAGGTTCCTTTTCATCAATTCTTTTACAAGGTGACGATTTACTAATAAGAATTCACCAGAAAGAGTTTGTCTTTTATAAATATTTGATGTTTGCACTTGGAAGGTTTCTGTATTCCCCAAGATGATACCAGTTGAAGCTGTCGGCATACAAGCTGTAGTCAAGGAATTACGTACCCCGTGTTTTTGAATCTTCTCCATTAGGCCTTTCCAGTCCCACATACTTGATGGTTTAACACCCCATAGATCAAATTGAAATTGCCCCTCAGAAAGAGGAGAGCCCTTAAAAGTAGAATAGGGTCCTTTGTCAGCTGCAAGCTCCATTGATGCTTCTAAGGCACCAAAGTAGACTGTTTCAAATATTTGCTTATTAATTATCTGTGCTTGAACAGAGTCATATGCAATATTCATTTTGAAATAAACATCAGCTAGACCTTGTATGCCAAGACCAATTGGCCGATGACGACTATTCGAGTTTTCCGTCTTATCTGTAGGATAAAAGTTTATATCTATAACTTGATCCAAGTTTTTTGTAGCTAGCTTTGCAACTTGGTATAAGTTTTGGTAATCAAATTTACTTTCATCTGTAACAAACTTTGGTAGTGCAATTGATGCTAAGTTACAAACAGCTGTCTCATCTTTTTCAGAGTATTCGACAATTTCAGCACACAAATTAGATGATTTAATTACCCCAATATTCTTTTGGTTAGATTTTTTATTTACTGCATCTTTATAAAGCATATACGGCTGTCCAGTTTCAATTTGTGCTTCAATGATCTTTGACATTAAGGCTCTTGCCTTAATTCTTTTAAGATCAGGCATTTCATTTTCGTATTTGGTGTATAGTTCTACAAATTCTTTCCCATAAGTATCAGATAGTCCGGGACATTCATGTTCACTCATTAATGTCCAATCAGCGTCCTCTTCAACCCTTTCCATAAATAGATCTGGTATCCAAAGAGCATAAAATAAATCTCTAGCCCTGAATTCCTCAGCACCTGTGTTTTTTCTAAGTTCTAAAAATGACTCAATATCAGCATGCCATGGCTCTAAATAGACAGCAAATGAGCCCTTTCTCTTGCCCCCACCTTGGTCAACAGATCTTGCGGTTTCGTTAAAAATTTTAAGAAATGGAATCAGTCCATTCGACTTACCATTTGTAGATTTAATACGACTTCCGCCACCCCTAATGTTATGGGCGTGAAGGCCGATACCACCTGCGGTTTTAGAAATCAAAGCACAGTCTTTCACTGTATTAAAAATCCCTTCAATAGAGTCATCTTCCATTCCAATCAAAAAACAAGATGATAGTTGTTGCATTTTTAATCCACTATTGAAAAGAGTGGGCGTTGCATGTGTGTAGAAACCTTGAGATAAACTATCATAGGTTTTTTTAACTTGATAAAAATCAAACTTATCACCCGACACACATAGAGCTACTCGCATCCACAAATCCTGAGGTCTCTCTGCAGTTTTATTATTTGATTGAAGAAGATAAGCTCTGAACAAGGTTGTTAGTGCAAAATAATCAAAATAATAATCTCGATCGTAGTCAATAATTTTTTCTATATCTTCTGCATTTGCTTTTACCTTTTCATAATACTCATCACGTAACAAACCATCCTCGTAAAGATTTTTTGTTGCAATAATAAAGCCTGGTGTTTCTTTATGAAGAGCATTAGCTTTAATTCTGCCAGCCAAATAAGAATAGTCAGGATGCTCTACTGTCAAAGCAGCAGCTGTTTCTGCCAAATAAGTATCTATTTCATTTGTTGTAATACCATCGTAAAGACCCTGAATAGCTTTTTGAGCAATTGTAATTGGGTCAATTTCCAAGCCATTGGATAAAATTGAAATACGGTTTGTAATTTTCTCCAAAGAAATATCTTCTTTGTTACCATCTCTTTTGGTAACAGCCATTGTTGAAACTTTGGCACCTATTTGTTCATTAAGTTGAGCTGTTTTATAACGTTGATTAGCTCTCTGCTCTCTGTAAAGAACATAAGCACGAGCAACTTTATGGTGCTCTCCTCTCATCAACGCCAATTCAACCTGATCTTGGATATCCTCGATGTGAATCATATCACCATTAGCAATTCGTCTTGTCAGAGCCGCTGTGACAGTCTCAGTGAGTTCAGATACACTTTTATCAATCTGCTTACTATCTCTAAGATCAGTTTGAGCTAAAAAAGCTTTTCTAATAGCATTTGCAATTTTGTCAGACTTGAAAGGCGTTATGGATCCATCTCGTCTGACAACACTCAAACTTAACAAGTTTATTTCTTCGTTTTGCTTGTTAATTACTGTGTTTTTTGTTGAATTATCTAATGTTTCCGCGCTATTTGTTTCCATACTTCCTACCAAGTCTTGTGTACTTTTTTGAATAATCACTAGATGTAGTGTTTATTGCCTAGTGACTATACAATCTATAGACAAACATAGTCAATTTATTTTGTATTTAATTCTGAAAACCCAATAAATTCAATTGGAAATTGAAGATTCAATTAACAAATATTTTTAAAATATTCACAGGTTTTTATCAAATTTTTCTTAAGTGCGAATATGTATAGTATTTTATAAGCAAAGATTAGTCTTAATTCTCAAAATATTTAGATGATTCGTCTTATACAACTAAATAAGTCATCCACAAATATGTTCAAGTTTCATAACTTGTTAAACATTTTTTAATAGATCTCTCAGCAAAAACCCTTATTTTCATTGAGTGAAAAAAATTCTAGGAGTCGGAACAGCACTGGTAGATGTCATATGCCAAGTGCAAGATAATGTCATAAATGATTTAAAGTTAACCAAAGGTTCAATGACATTAATTGAGGAGTCTCAAATTCAAGAAATTAGATCAAATTTTGCAAATCCTTTAATTACTTCAGGTGGCTCAGTTTGTAATACAGTCCATGAACTTAATTATAGTTCCCATGAGGCAAGCTTTTATGGAAAAGTTAATGATGATGAATATGGAAATGCATTTATACAAGATTTAAAAAAAGCAAAAATACCTTTTAAGGGGTCTCTGAAAGAAAATGAATTACCAACCGGTTGTTGTAATATTTTAGTCTCTCCTGATGGAGAAAGAACAATGGCAACACATATAGGAATTGGTTCACAACTCCAACCAGATGATGTAAGTGAAGAAATTCTTAATGACATTGATCATATTTATATGGAGTCTTATTTGTGGGATCATGAACTAACAAAAAAAACTCTTCAAAAAATTGGAAATATGGCAAAATCAAAAGGTATAGAAACATCTCTATCTCTTTCAGATCCATTTTGTGTGGATAGGCATCGAGAGGAGTTAAAAAATTTTATTATTGAAAATATTGATTTAGTATTTTGCAACTTTGATGAAGCAAAGGTGTTTTCTCAATCTGACATTATGGCAGATATAAGTTTATTTTTTCAAAATTTCGATAAAAAAATTGTCATGACATCTGGAGCAGATGGCGCATACTTCTTTCATAAGGATGAAGTAAGCCACCAACCTGTTGACAAAGTAACAAATGTTGTTGATACAACAGGTGCTGGAGATAATTTTGCAGCTGGATTTTTAGATTTTTATCTTCAAGGAAAATCTGCAAAGGAGTCTCTTGAAAATGGGAATGCAAAAGCTGTTCAAGTCATTCAACAATTAGGACCAAGGATACAAAGAGTATGAAAAAACTATATAAATATAATAATTTGTTTTATTATCAAAATAACAAGGGGGAAAAAGAGTGGATTACAAAGTAAAAGATATATCTCAAAGCACATTTGGTAGACAAGAAATTGAAATAGCAGAGACTGAAATGCCTGGATTAATGGCTATTCGTGAGCAATATGGGGAGTCAAAACCTTTAGCTGGTGCTAACATTATGGGGTGCCTACATATGACCATTCAAACTGCAGTTTTAATTGAGACATTGGTCGCCCTTGGTGCTAAATGTCGATGGAGCTCTTGTAATATTTATTCAACCCAAGATCATGCTGCTGCAGCAGTTGCTGAAAGCGGCACACCTGTTTTTGCTTGGAAGGGCATGAATGAAGAGGAATTTTGGTGGTGCATTGACCAGACTATCGAGGCCGATGGTTGGGAGCCCAATATGATTTTAGATGATGGTGGAGACTTAACACTGCGTATGCATGAAAAATATCCTGAGCTTTTAAAAAACGTCAGAGGTCTCTCCGAGGAGACAACTACGGGCGTTCTTCGTCTAGAGCAAATGGCATCTAAAGGAACATTACAAGTACCTGCCATTAACGTTAATGACTCAGTTACAAAAAGTAAATTTGATAATTTATATGGTTGTAAGGAAAGTTTAGTTGACGGTATTCGTAGAGGAACTGATGTCATGATGGCTGGAAAAGTCGCAGTCGTGGCAGGTTTTGGAGATGTTGGAAAAGGCAGTGCAGCATCACTTAGGGGAGCAGGTGCTAGAGTTCAAGTAACGGAAGTTGATCCCATTTGCGCTCTTCAAGCCGCAATGGAAGGCTATGAAGTTGTAACCATGGATGATGCTTGTAAGTATGCAGATATATTCGTAACTGCTACTGGCAACAAAGATATTATTACGCAAGACCATATGAGAGAAATGAAAGATCGTGCTATAGTTTGTAATATTGGTCACTTTGATAATGAAATTCAAATTGATGATTTACAAAATTACAAATGGGAAGAGATCAAACCACAGGTCGATCAAGTAACGTTTCCGGATGGAAAAAAATTAATTATTCTCTCAAAGGGAAGGTTGGTAAATTTAGGAAATGCAACTGGTCATCCAAGTTTTGTGATGAGTGCATCCTTTTCTAATCAGGTTTTAGCCCAGATAGAAATATGGGAAAACTATAAAAACTATGAAAATAAAGTCTATGTTCTGCCTAAAAAACTGGATGAAATGGTAGCTATGTTCCATCTACAAAAAGTTGGAGCTAAACTAACTGAAATGTCCAAAGACCAAAGCGATTATTTAGGTGTTGAACAGCAAGGCCCATTTAAGAAAGATACATACAGGTATTAGTTATGAGAAAAGATTATATTTTTACTTCTGAGTCAGTGTCAGAGGGACACCCAGATAAGGTATCAGATCGGATTTCAGATGCTGTAGTTGATCATTTTATAGCAAAGGACCCCTTTGCTAGGGTTGCATGCGAAACTTTAACTACAACTAATAAAGTTGTTTTATCAGGTGAAGTAAGAGGACCTGTGCAAGAAGATAAAGAAGAAATTATTTCAAAAGTAAGAGATTGCATCAAAGATATAGGTTATGAGCAAGATGGCTTTCATTGGAAAACAGCAGATATACAATATCTTCTTCACGGACAATCTGCTGACATAGCTATGGGTGTGGACTCATCCTCTGATAAAGATGAAGGGGCAGGTGACCAAGGAATAATGTTTGGTTATGCATGTAATGAAACAACTGAATTGATGCCAGCACCTATATTTTATTCTCATAAAATCTTAGAGATAATGGCCAAGGGAAGAAAAGATGGTAGCCTAAAAGGATTAGAGCCTGACTCAAAAAGCCAAGTAACTCTGAAGTACGTTGATGGTAAACCAAATGCAGTCACATCTGTAGTTATATCAACCCAGCACGCTGATGGACTCTCTCCTGCCGATGTTAAAGAAATAGTAAACCCTGCATTAAAAGAGTCTATCCCTGAAGAGTTATTAAAAAATCTAGATGATAAAGAATACTACGTAAATCCAACAGGTAATTTTGTTATTGGAGGACCAGATGGTGATACGGGATTAACAGGAAGAAAAATTATTGTCGATACCTATGGTGGTGCAGCACCGCACGGTGGAGGGGCTTTCTCTGGAAAAGATCCCACAAAAGTTGACCGCTCTGCTGCTTATGCCTCACGTTACTTAGCAAAAAATATTGTTGCTGCTGGTTTATGTGATCAGTGTACTATCCAGTTGTCTTATGCAATTGGTGTAGCCAAGCCGTTGTCAATTTATGTTAACACTCAAGGCACTAATAAAATAGATGAAGCAAAAATTGAGTCTGCAATACCTGACATTATGAATCTTTCTCCAAGAGGTATCAGAGAGAAATTACAGTTAAATAAGCCAATTTACGAACAAACAGCAGCTTATGGTCATTTTGGTAGAATATATGATAGTTCCTCAGGAGCTTTTTCATGGGAAGCTCTAGATTTAGTGTCTGATTTCAAATCGCTAGCTTAATTGAGTTTGAGATTTGCAGTCTCAAATGAAATTGAGTTAAAACCTTTAGCTAGAAATATATCTAGGTCTATTTCTAACAACCAGATTATTTTGTTTGAAGGAGAGGCTGGTTCTGGTAAGACAACTTTAATTAGATATATCTTAAGTGAAATTAGCAAGTCAGAAAAAAAAACTTTTTCCTTTCAAGGGAGCCCCACGTATCAAAGAGAACATATTTACAATTTTAATAAGTTTAATATTATTCACTTTGATTTTTATCAAGTTCAAAATAACAAACTAGATTTGGATGAGTATTTTAATGATAATTGTATTTTTATTGAGTGGCCATTAGAAAATCTTATTAAAAGATATAACCGTATGGCCTTATCTATTAATATTTCGGTTACTGGTGAGAAAAGAAATATAGAGATAAAATCAAGTAATAAAAAATGGCTTCACAAAATAAAATAAATCTAATCAAAATAAAAAATCACCTTCAAAATAAAAATTTTAAAATAGGGGGCTTTTTAAATTTCAAGTCCGATGCATCAGAAAAAATTTTCAAATTATGTAAAACAGCAAATCAATCATTGCTTGTCCTCTCTTTTTTAAATAAACCTAGCGACTATAAGAAATATATTAAAGCAACTGATATTTTAATTTCTCAAAATGTTAATACACCAAAAATAATTGATCAAAGTAATTTATATAAGTTTGTAATCATGGATTATTTCCCTGTTTCAAATGCATCAAAATATTTCCAAAGACCACAAATTAAAAAAATACTTCCATTAGCTGTGAGAGCTCTTACAAATCTTCAAAAACCCAAGAAAAAGTTTTCAGGCGTTCTGGTAAAATCACAAAATAATTTACTCAAGGATGCTTTGAACGGTATTGAGACTTTTATTGACCACTATGATCACAAGATCCAAATTGGTCTTTATCTTAATAAACTTGTGAAAGTATCTCTGGTAAAAAGTACTGAAAAATATAGAAAATTTAAGCCAACTTTAACTCACGGTGATTTTTTTTTAGATAATTTAATTTATTACAATCAAAAAGTTTATGTTACTGATCATCAAGATACTCACTACAACCACCCATTATTAGATATTTCTTCATTGATTTTTGATGCTAGGAGATCTTACTCTACCAAAGTCGAAGATAAATTATTGAAGCTTTATGCAAGAAGAATGAAACTTAATCTCAAGGGGCTTAGGTCAGACGTTCATATGATCAGTCTTTTACGTAATCTGAGAATTCTTGGTAATTGGGTGCAATTATATAATGGTGGAAAACCAAAATATCTTAGAGTCTTTAGAAAAAATACATGGGCTCAAATATTTAAACATGTTGAATATTTAAGACTTTGGGATCTAAGAGAAATATTTATAGAGATATATAACAAAACAAGTTAAATGGACGCTCTAATATTAGCTGCAGGTTATGGAATGCGAATGGAGAACTTAACCAAAGATACCCCTAAACCCTTATTAAAAATAAAAAATAAAACACTTATTAGCTATGCAATCGATCTCATTAATAATATGTCGTTTGATAAAATTTATATCAATACCCACTATAAACATAATATGTTAGAAAGATTTATCTCTGAAAATTACCCTGATATTACAATTTCTTATGAAGAAACTATCTTAGGAACAGGAGGTGGTATTAAAAACATACAAAGAAACGATACAGTAATTCTAAATACAGATAATTTATGGGACCAGACCTTTGAAAATGAATTAGAAAAGTCAATCAAATTTTTTGATGAAAATAAAAGCTTTGATAGCGTCCTTCTTATAAATTCTAAAAATAATAATTTTGATCTTGAAGTAAATAATGAAGGGCTTATTAACTTTCCATCAAAACTATGCAATACTTCATTTCAAGGTTGTCATATTATTAGAAAAAACTCTTTGCGTCCTTACCCTGAAATTTTTAATATTCAAGATTTTTGGAAAGATTGTTCGTTAAACGAAAAAATCTATGGATATGAGACTACTATAATCAATGCTCATGTTGGGACTAAAGATGAGTATTTGAAATACAAATAATAATAACCATATTAAATATATGACAGTAGAACAAATAAATGACGATGAATTTAATCAAAAGGTTCTTGAAGGATCAAAAGATAAGCCTGTTTTGGTAGATTTTTGGGCTGAGTGGTGTGGTCCATGTAAGGCTATTGCCCCTATTTTGGATAATTTAGCCTCTGAAATGGGCGATAAGATATCTATAAAAAAAATTAATATAGATGAAAATCCTCAAGCACCAGCAAACTTTAGTATTAGGAGTATACCCACAATGATCCTCTTTAAAAATGGATCTATGGCTGATGCAAAGATTGGCTTAGGCTCAGAAGCGGACTTAAGAAGTTGGATTAACAGTAAACTTTAAAAGAAATTCATCTCAGAACACGCTTTATCAAATGAGATTTTATTTCCAATAAAATTTTTTCCCCTTTCACCTTGAAAAGCATCCTCAACATATTTATCCCATTCAATTTTTGGTATTCCAATTTCATTTAAATTTAATGGTGCTTCAAGAATTCTCAATGTCTCAGAGAGTCTTTTTGAACTCTCAATGAGATCGACATTATAAATTTTTTCTAGGGATTTTTCTGTTTTTTCATCTTGGCCAATCAGACTCCTCATTATTGTCGGCAAAGTAAAAGAACAAGCTATTCCATGTGGAACATTAAAATTAATTGTTATCGGGTATGAAATATTATGTGCTATTGCAGTTTTAGTATTTGAAAAAGCTAGACCTGCATGAACACAAGCTTTAGCCATTAAAGTTCTCAACTCTATGTTTTTTAAATCATTTACAAGTTTTGGAAGAGTATCGATCACGGTTTGAGCACCTGCAATTCCATGAAATGTTGAAATCGGATTTGAGTTTACATTCCAAATACTTTCTAAGGAGTGGGACAATGCATCAAGACCAGTAGAAATAGTCAGATTTTTTGGTTTGTTGATCATTAACTTAGGGTCAATAACGGATATTTCAGGATATAAAGATTTATCTGCTAATGAAAATTTACTTTTATATTCTTTATCCCAGACTGTAGCCCAACACGTAAGTTCACTCGATGTGCCCGAAGTAGTAGGTATAGCTATAATTTTTTTTGGATTTTGAACGTAAGCTGATTTTTTATTTCTTACAAAATCATTTAAATATTTATTTTCACCTTTAAAAGCCGCAAGTAATTTGGCCGTATCCATGACAGAGCCACCTCCAAGAGCAACAACTGTATCAATTTGACTTTCTATTTTTGAAAATTTTTCCCCTGCAGAAATTAAATCTTGATAGTCTGGATTTGGTTGAACATCATCAAAAATTTCTAGAGGCTTATTTGATAAATTGTTAAAAAACTCTCTATACGTATCAAAGTTATCATCAGGATGGGTAACAAGAATGTACTTTCGATTATTTATTATATGTTCAATTTCATTAAATTTTTCCGAACCAAAAATAACATTTACCGGATTATAATATTCCCACATAAGATTTAGTGATTTTTAACAGCTTTTGAGAGAATTTGCATTTTTTGTTTTGCTTGATTTCTATCAAAAAACCCTAGACCACAATCAGGAGCAGCAATTAATCTTTCCTCATCAATATGCTCAAGAACTTCTCTGATCCTTTTTTGAATTTCCTCGACACTTTCCATACGACTTTTAGCTACATCAATCAAACCCATAATAACTTTGGTTTTTTTAAATTTTTCTAATAATTTTAAATCTAAAGGTCGGTGAGAGTCTTCCAAAGAAACTTCGTCTATACTAGAGTCTTCAACTAAGTCAGCAATTTTATCATATGCATCTAGGTCTGCTTTTTTGTAGTGTTCTGAGTCAAGCGAGTTAGGATAACCGCAGCAAATATGACAAGCTCTTTGAGTTTCTTTTAGTATTCCATGCATTGCTCTTTCTAAATTTTCCATACCATAATCGTGTGTTTCTTCTGGTTTTCTCGCGAACACTGGTTCATCAATTTGAATGTATTGACAACCAGCTTCGGATAGAGCCTTAACTTCATTACTAATACATAAAGCTAGATCATAACCCATTTTTTTGGGATCATTATAATAGTCATCAGCAATGGAGTCAGTTATTGTCATAGGACCAGGTATAGTTATTTTCACTGGGTTATTAGTAAACTGCTGTGCAGATTTCCAATCATCTACTAATCGTAATGATTTATTTGAAACTTTACTTGTAATTGTTGGGAGTGTTGCTTCAAAAGCTCCTTTCCTGACTGATTTAGTCGTTAAGTGTTCAAAGCTTACCCCATTAAAAAATCTCAATTGATAAAAAATATAGTTTTCTCGCCTTACTTCACCATCTGTGGGGATATCTATTCCGCTACTTGTCTGATCAAGAATTACTTCTTCAATAGCTTTTAAGAATAGTTTTTCTTTTTCCTCATCTTTCTCTTCATATATTTTATGGTCTTCACTTTTGGGATCCCAATTTGATAACAATCCCTTGGACTGTTTTTTTTCTTCGTCAGATTTATCTTGGAGAAACCAATCTCTTATAGGTGTGTAATTAGGTTTTGGATAAGCTCCAATAGTTGTAGTTTTAATGCTCATTAAAAAAAAACAGCAGCCAGTATACTAGCTGCTGTTTAAAAATCTAATGATAAACGGAATTGAAAAGACCTACATTAAGTCTTCAATCTCCTCCATCATTTCTGCCTGAAGATCACCCATATCGTCTGCGTCACCTGTAGCAATTTCTTCTGTGTAGTCATAAATTACTTGTGTCACAGCAAGACCGTTTTCTCCAGGATATGCGAACCAATCAGCTAATAAAGGCAACTGATTAACAGCAGTTAACTTGTTGGGGTTTGCATCATAAAAATCACCTAGCAGGTCATTTGCAGCTTTGTTAGGAGGAACGTAACCTGTTGTTTCTGCAACAGCAGCTGCTCCTACACCTGACGTGATAAATTTTAAAAATGTCCATGCCGCTTGTACTCTTTCAGGATCATCTGAAGTAGTAACTAACATCGCTGCGTTACCGCCAGCAGGTAGTCTAGCTGGAGTTCCACCATTTACACCAGGTATTCCTGGGAAAGGCGCAGTCTTTAGTTCAAAGTCAGCTTTAGCAGCTTCAACAGAGCCTAAACTACTTGTACTCCAAAACATCATACCAATAGTACCTGCATTAAACGCAGCTTGTCCGTCAGCAATAGAATAGTTAGGCATATTACAGCCACCCATGATATCTTGCATTTGCTCTAAAGTTTTTAGACCAGCATCTCCTCCCATGTTAACAGCACCATCTTTAACCATTGGAACATTTTGGCTATGCATTAGAGCTTGATGGAACCAGTTACCTGTAATATTCCATCCAAAGTAAAGAGTACCGTGTCCTGCGGCTTCTAATTTATTACAAGCGTCAATGACCTCATCCCAATTTGTTGGAATGCTGCTAACACCAGCACTTGCTAAAAGATCCATGTTGTAGTAACCAACCGGAGTTGATACTGAAAATGGTAAGCCATAAACTTCTCCTCCAAAGGTAGATAAACTCAACATAGCCTCATGATAACCGTCTTTTGCAAAATCTGGTTCATTAGCAATGAAAGGCTCTAAAGATAAAGCGATACCCTTGTCGACTAAAGGTGCTTGTCTATTAAGACCTTGCATGGTGATATCAGGTAAGTTTCCTGATGTTGACTCTCTTAGTATAGTAGCAGTAGCATCTTCATAGTTTTCATAAGTTGCTCTGAACTTAACTTTAATGTCAGGATGAGCTTTTTCAAACTCTGGCATAATTGCCTGGTATGTCACATCGAACAAACCTGAATAAGGATATGCAAACTCAATTTCTACCGCATTAGCGTTGTATGCAAAAAATGATGCAAAAAATCCTAAGATTATTTTTTTCATAGTTCCTCCTTAAAAATAAAAACAAATAGTTTTTAAATCCTCAATGTTAAGGATATGTTAAATAGTTCATGCAAAGTAGACATAATTAATATGTGTGAGAAATATCTGTGAATAATTCTTAAAGGCTATTAATTACCATGGTAATGAAAAGGTTTTTACATTTGTGTAGCTTTTCATGGCCTCTATTACACCCTCTTTGTAACCTAATCCAGAGTCCTTTATTCCACCAAAAGGGGACATCTCAATTCTGTAGCCGGGTACTTCCCAAATATTAACCGTGCCTACATTAAGACCGCTTATGTATTTCTTAATTCTTCTAAAATCGTTACCACAAACACCTGATGACAAACCAAAGGCCGTTGAATTTGAAATTTCCATTACTTTTTCATCATCATCGGGAACTCTAATGACAGGCACAATTGGACCAAAGGTTTCTTCAACAACAAGTTCAGATTTATAATTAACGTTGTCTAAAAAAATTGGTGGCACAAGAGCTTCTTGAACCCCAGGGTTATAAAGAATTTTTGCACCATCCTGTTCTGCTTTATTTACTCTGTCATTAAACATACTTGCTGCCTCTTTATTAATTACTGTACCTAACTGATTGTTAACATCCATAGGATCACCATATTTAATTGCTTTTGCTTTTTCCAAAGCAAGCTCGACAAATTTATCAGCTACTGATTCTTGAACTAATATTCTTTTTACAGCAGTGCATCTTTGACCAGAGTTTTTTGTTGCTCCCGTGATTGCTAGATCAGCTGCTTTATTTAAATCATCATCATCTAAGTCACTCAAAACTATTAAAGGGTCGTTTCCACCTAACTCTAAAACAGTTCTTTTGTAACCTGCATTTTCAGCTATCAGTTTCCCAACACCAACACTTCCTGTAAAAGTAATCAAATCGATATTTTTATTTTTAATTACTTCATTCCCAATGTCTTCAGGCCATCCTGTTAAAATTGAAAACATTTCTGGAGGAAGGCCACATTCATATAAAATATCTGCTAATAGCATAGCTGTTAAAGGGGTCAATTCAGTTTGTTTACAAACAGTACAGTTGTTAGTTGCTATTGATGGAGCAATTTTGTGAGCAACCATATTTAAAGGATGATTAAATGGAGTGATTGCAGATATTGTGTTAAGCGGTTCTCTAATTGTAAATATTTTTCTTTGTTTTCCATGAGGTGTTAAATCACAAGAATAAATTTCTCCATCATCCTGGATACAAAGCTGAGCAGTTAGAGAAAATACATCAAAGGCCCTACCAACTTCATAAAGTGTATCTTGTTTCGATAGCCCAGACTCGAGTGAAATTAGATCAGAGATTTGTTCTTTTCTTTCAACAAGTGTTTCAGCAGTCTTTTGAAGTATTTTTTGACGATCATATCTAGATAAATTAGGTTTATAATTTGCTGCAATATCAAAGGCTTTTTGAGCATGTTCTGCTGTGCCAGCTGGTACTGTGCCTATAACTTTGCCTGTGAAGGGATAGATAACATCAATCTTGTTATCGGCGTGAACAGTTTTTCCACCAATCCTCATACCCTCATTAATAATTTTATCAGTCATAATCAAGCCCCATTAATAGCATAAAAAAATGCATCATAGTTGTTTAAACTTTGATCTTTGGCAATGTTTAGTTTTTTATTAGAAATAAAAGGAACTTCTCTTTCATGATGACCTCCATGAGATCTAAGGGGTTCCTGTAATTTTGAAAGATCATGATTAGCTTTTGAGGTACCAATTGTCATATCTTCAGATGACATGCATACAATATCACCTATTCTATCTGAAGGTAGCCTGTATTCTCTGCATGCTTCATCTTGTTTAACAACTACTTCAATTTCTTTAATTGATGATATTTTGCTAATTGTCTCATCAATTTTTGATTTATCTTTTACATATATTGTTGCAAACGATCCCAGTGAACCATGATGAACTACATAAGGGTCAGTAATTGGAAGTATTACTTTAGCCTCATCTTTACCCATTTGATCATCTAAATAATCTTGAAGGAAGATGGCATTAGGTTCTCCCTTAATATTTGCTTTAGACTTCATTCCATGATCTGCAGTGATGACAACCGAATTCCCATTACTACAAATTTTACTGACATACTTATCAAACATCTGATAAAAATCATTTGCTTCTTTATCTCCAGGTGCATATTTGTGTTGAATAAAGTCAGTGGTAGATAAATACATAATGTCAGGATTAAATTCCTCAAGTAATTTTACCCCAGCTGCCATAACAAATTCTGATAAATCCTGAGAATATACTTCAGGTACTTTCATTCCAATCCAGTCATTAATATTTTCAATACCATTTTCACTGAGATTGGCCTGATCTGATTTTTCTGATGAAAAACAGACTGCTCTTCCTTCATTAAATTTTAAACCATTACCTAAAAGAGTTCTTAATTTGTCCTTAGCAGTGATAACTGCTATTTTATAACCTTCATTATAATATTTCTCAAAAATAGTTGGAGCTCTTAAATATTGTGGATCATTCATCATCACTTCTTCACCGGTTGATGGGGTATAAAAGAAATTACCACTTATTCCATGAACATCACTAGGCTGCCCTGTGACTATCGAAATGTTGTTAGGGTTTGTAAAACTGGGAATAGCACTGTTAGCCATCAGATATTGGCCATTTTCAAGTATTTTATCAAGATTTGGTGTCAATCCTTTTGAAGAGGCGATATCAATATACTCTTTTTGACTACCGTCGAGGCATATAACTACTACAGTTGAAGAAAGTGATTTATTGTATTGTCTTTTATTAATATCAATTTTATCGCTCATAATTACTTTTACACTCTAATAAGAACAAATTTTCAATTAATCTAAAATTTGTTCATAAAGTTTTAACATAAATATTACAAATTTACTTTTAAAATGTCTTAATCAGAACTATTTTGGTTATGAAGAACAAAAATAGATGGGGACAATTTCTTTAAAAAACATCAATAAGTCATTTGGCTCTACTGAGGTGCTTAAACAACTGAGCCTTGATATCCAAGATGGTGAGTTTTTAACATTAGTCGGTCCATCAGGTTGTGGCAAATCCACTTTGTTAAAAATTATTGCCGGATTGGAGCAACAAAATAGTGGCGATGTAATTATTGATGATAAGAATGTTAACAGCACCAGAGCTAGCAAGAGAGATTTAGCAATGGTTTTCCAATCTTACGCTCTTTACCCACACCTGACTGTCAGAAAAAATCTAGAAACACCTTTGAAATTAAGAGACTATAGTTTTGTAGAGAGGTTGCCTCTTGTTGGTAATTTTGTACCTAGTAGAAAAGAAAAAAAGAAATCAATTGATGACCTTGTTTTTAAAACATCTGAAACTTTAAAAATAACAGAACTACTTGATAGAAAGCCAGGTCAATTATCTGGTGGTCAAAGACAAAGAGCGGCATTAGGAAGGGCGATGGTAAGAGAACCAGTTGCATTTTTAATGGACGAACCCTTATCAAATCTTGACGCTGCATTAAGGGTTCATATGAGATCCGAGCTATCCGAGCTCCATAACTCTTTAAAGACCACTTTCATTTATGTGACGCATGATCAAGCAGAAGCACTTACAATGTCAACTCGAATGGCAGTTATGATTGATGGTGAACTTTTACAACTAGATACCCCAAGTGAGGTTTATAACAATCCTTCATCTTTGAGGGTTGCAGAATTTGTTGGTAGCCCAAAGATTAACACATTTGATGCTGAGATTAGATCTGATGGTTTCGCTGAATTTAACGGCATCCGGCTAGAGAAAAAATTTATTACTAATAGTCAAAAAGCCTTAGTTGCTGTGAGACCAGAACATTTAGAAATTACAAAGGATTTAAACAAACCTGCATTTGAGGCTAAAGTTTCATACAAAGAAAATCTTGGTTCAGATATATTCTACCATGTTCAAGTTGATCAATCTGACTCAAAGATTATAGTGAGAGGCTCACCACAAGCCGGACTGATTTCAAATGGGGAAACGATTAAAATAAGTCCCTCTCATTCCGAAGCTATGCTTTTTGAAATATCTGGTGAGAGAATTAGATAAATATGCACTATTCTAAAGCGCATATTTGGTTTGTTTGGCCTGCAATCATATTAATGATTGTAATATTAATACTTCCAATTTTTTTAGCCGGAGGTATTTCATTTACTAATTATAATCTTGGTAATTCTAGTTTCGAATGGGTTGGTATGGAGAATTATGAAAAAATGTTCTCCAGAAAAACCTATACAAAAATGATTATAGCTACCGCCACGTATGTTTTAATTGTTGTACCCGCTTCAGTTATTATAGGATTGGCAGCTGCTGTCATGCTTAATTCTCTCAGATTTGGTGCAGATATATATAAAACCATTTTCTTTTTACCTGTGATGGCAACTTTGTTAGCTATGGCTATTGCATGGGAATTTACTCTTCACCCTACTCTTGGAATTATTAATTCTTTTTTGGCTGATGGTTGTGGAGGTATTCGAGAATTTATTCTAGGTTTCCACTGGTTACCATGGGTTGGTGCTGAAGATAGCTGGTACAGTGTTGCTTGTGCAAACAATATGGACTTTCCATATTGGTTGAAAGATAAAAAAACAG
Organism: uncultured Alphaproteobacteria bacterium; assembly: GCA_902583235.1. Taxonomy (GTDB): domain Bacteria; phylum Pseudomonadota; class Alphaproteobacteria; order HIMB59; family HIMB59; genus HIMB59. The sequence continues at coordinate 56,165 of CACHVL010000003.1, forward strand.
CTATTTGGACAATTTGTTTTATTGGTATCTGGCAAGCATTTGGCTTTAATATGGTACTCTACTTAGCAGGATTAACCAGCATACCTCGTGAGTTATACCATGCCGCGGAAATGGATGGGGCTCATTCAACTTGGGAGCAATTCAAACTTGTCACTTGGCCTATGTTAGGCCCAACTACTCTATTCGTTGTAACTATAACTACAATAAGATCTTTTCAAGTTTTTGATACAATTGAAATACTTACAAAGGGAGGACCATCGAAGACTACATATGTGATGATGTATGCTATATTTGAAAAGGCTATCATGCAAAATATCACCAGTATTGGAGCAGCTATAACTGTTGTATTTATTGTATTTATAATTCTACTGACTTTTTTCCAACGCTATGTCATAGAGAAAAGAGTTCATTACTAAAATGTTAGCTAGACATTATATTGGCGAGTCATGGAAGCACGGACTGCTCATTATTGGAGCGCTAATTGTGTTGATACCATTTTATATGATGGTTTCCATGTCTCTGAAATCACAACAAGAAATTCAGTCAATATCCGGAGGTTTAGTTGGAGCGCAAGAGATCCAAACATTCCCTGTTTGTACTAAGCACGGATATACCGAAGAGGTATGTACAATGCGTCCTTACAAATACAATTTCTGGTTTGCTTTCAAAAAAGCTCCAATTCCGAGGTATTTAATGAATGGTTTGATTGTGACTGTCTCAATCTTTTTAATACAAGTCTTAATCGCTCTTCCGTGTTCTTACGCTCTCGCAAAACTTAGGTTTAAAGGAAGAGAATTTGTGTTTTCAATGGTTCTTTTTTGTCTTTTAATACCTGTTCATGCTATCGCTTTACCCTTATATGTGATGTTGGCAAAGGCTGGTCTCGTAGACACGTATGCAGCCTTGATAATACCCTGGACGATATCAGTATTTGGTATTTTTCTTATGCGGCAATTCTTTATGACAGTGCCAGATGAACTAATTGATGCTGCTAGGATGGATGGAATGGGAGAATACTCTATTGTTTGGAAAGTAATGCTTCCCGTAGCGATACCTGCGTTACTAGCTTTTGCAATTTTCTCTGTTGTTGCTCACTGGAATGATTATTTTTGGCCTCGGATTGTCATTACCGGTAATCGTGATTTATTTACACCACCACTAGGTATTAGAGAATTTAGAGGCGGAATTGATAGTGATGAATTTGGACCAATGATGGCATCAATAGTTACTGTGACAGTTCCACTGATTGTGGCTTTCATCATAGCTCAAAAGAGATTTGTCGAAGGCATTACCATGACTGGAATGAAATAAATTATTTTCCAAAAGAATTTACTAATATAATGCCGATAACTATCAAGGTGCAACCTATCACTGCAAATATATTTGGTGATTGACCGAACTTTAAAATACTTAAAAGAAATGTTCCAAAAATCACTAATCCGGCATATGAGGCATAGGCCGTTCCCATAGGGAGAAATTTCATTACTTTAGAGATAAAAAAGACTGCAATAATTATAGAAATAGCACTTAAAGAGGTGGGAATAATTTTTATATAACCATCAGATATCTTTGCAAAATTATTTGACAATATTCCAAATATTATTGCTGCAGTGAGATAAATATAACCAATCACTTTTAGTTTGAGTACTCGTAAGGAAATGAACTCAACTGTTTAAGTCCGTCTTTAGTGACTAAGAATTGATCCTCAAGTTTTATTCCTTCTTTTCCTCCAACTTCTCCAATATAGCTCTCCACACAAATAGTCATATTTTCTTCAAAGCAAGCAGAGTAATCAGAGTTACTAAAATCTTTATTAGGGTAGGCAACAAAAGGCCATTCATCACATAATCCTACACCATGGATAATACAAGGATAATGATTGTCATAGCAATTATCAGGTAACTTCCAGGATTGTTCTGCAAATTCTAGAAAGTTTACACCAGCTTTGATAAGAGACTTGTTGTGATTGATATGTTCTAAAGCTAAATCGTAAAGTCTTCTTTGTTCATCACTAAACTTATTTCCCTCAACAAAGGTTCGAGATATATCTGCACAATATCCGTAGGGTCCAACCATATCAGTATCAAACGCTACTACATCACCTGATTCAATTACACGATTACTACATTCTTGAAGCCATGGATTTGTTCTTGGGCCAGATACTAATAGACGAGTCTCGAACCATTCACCCCCACTTTCAATGTTAACCTTATGCATATATGACCAGAGTTCTTCCTCCGTCATTCCAGCATGTAATTTTTCTTTCATCAGCCACATTCCTTTTTCAGCTGTCTCTATAGAGGCCTTCATGCATACTAACTCATCCTCTGATTTTATTGACCTTGCAGTTTCAACAATTTTTTGAGCGTTTAATATTTCAACATTAAATTGCTTTAGAAGCATTTGAATTCCAACAGGGTCAGATACATCAATAGCTAGTCTGTTGTTATTTGGAGAATGCTCACGCATTAAATCTTGAACAATACCAGCCCAATGTTTTGCATTTTTATCTACAAAATTATTTGCAGAAAAAAAATCCCAACTCACTACTTCTCTTATTTCGTCAATTGTACAGAGGTGACTAGAGAGGTGTTCACTTTTTGGGTAATCAAATAAAATTACTTTGTTGTCTGCGGAAATAAACACAAAACGAACTAGTTCATGCATTGTAAATAGGCTCATATTTCTGCTATCAGTTGCATATCTGATATTAATGGGATCAAATAAAATGCACGCTCCCACATTATTTAAACGTAGTTGTTCTTGTACTCTCTGTAATCGGTACATTCTTAGACGGTCAAAATTTATTTTATCCTCATAGAGTCGAGGCTTATAAATTTGATTTTGGTAATTTTGGTTAATAGACTCGAGAAACTTTGGTCCAATTTTACGATCTGCGAATTTACTGGAAAAATTACTCATTTATAAACATTAATTTATTTTATTTTTTTTTCAAACCTCATCATATTATCTTTAAAGTTTAAAGAGAGTTTTTTCGCACTACTACTGATTTTATCTAAAAATTTAACATTTATATTAATCTTATTTTGCTCATTTTCTGATATTTGACCAACATAAGTAATAGCATTCCAAAGTCCTAGTGAATTCATGGGAGAAAATTTTCTTTTTGAAGAAAGAGATATATTTAGGAAAGAGAAAAGGAAACTCGATACATTTACTTTGTATTTTTTTGAAAATTCAGGAATATTTTGAGAGATAGTTTTTATAAAAGTTTTTGGGTCATTAAATTGAAATGGATTAATTTTAGGAAAAAATTGCTTTAATATTTTTTTCGTAAAATCATTTCCTGATGAGTAGATAAAAAATAGTTGCCCTTTAAAATCTAACATCCTTATCAATGGTAATAACACCAGATTCAAAGTTCTTTGATAGGGCGATCTCAATCGAAAGGCTTGTGAGGCTATAATAAAATCATAAACTTTGGGGACATCAGTTAATTTTTTAGGAATTAAATGAATTAAAGGAATTTTTTGATCTTTTCTATAAATAACCATAAAGCTTTTATGTTTGGGTCGTAATATTGTAGAAGATGTATCTTCTTTTATCTCCCAATTTTTTTTAATTACATCACTCATGCTCATAAGTTGTTGATTAAAACTAAAACTAGAGTTTCCTGAAAGTTCTTTTTTTATAAGCTTGCAATCTTTAAACTCTTTCTCATGAATATCTTTGTAAGAGGCATTCGTAATACAAAAAACTAAATTTTTGTGTTCATAGAACCGATAACCTAAAAAAGCCAGTAAGCTATTGATATCATCAATACTTATTTCTTTTCCTACAACAATAATAGGGTCTTCGGGAAATTTCTCATGAGTAGCAGATAAAAGTGTAGAGATTACACTGCCGTCGCCAGTTCCAGCGTCAAAAATTCTAAAAGCATCTTTAGTTATCTTTGATCTTTTAATGTATTTAGCGAGTTCGAAAGCAATTTTACTTTTCTCATTTGTTGAATTGACGAAAGATAAATATTTATCTCTTGAGTCGAAAAAATCTGCTTTTTTTGCCCCCACTTTTACTCTCCTAAACCTTTAATATCCTATCTTTTTTTAAACTAGAAATGGTTTTATTTCCATAATAGAGTTTTATTCATTAAGAGGAGAGGTTTATGGATTTAATTCAAAGATTAGACAAAGGCCCAGTTTTGTGTGCTGAGGGTTATTTATTTGAAATGGAAAAAAGAGGCTATTTACAGGCAGGCGCATTTGTACCAGAAGTAGTTTTAGAGCATCCAGAGGTGGTCACCCAGCTTCATCGAGAATTTATTAGAGCGGGCAGCGATGTAGTTCAAGCATTCACATATTACGGTCATCGTGAAAAGCTTCGATTGATAGGTAAAGAGGAATTATTAGAGCCTCTTCAATTAAATGCTTTAAAAATTGCTAAAGATGCTGCAAATGAATTTCCTGATCTAGATTTAATGATCGCAGGAGATGTTGCTAACACCAATATATATGATCCCAATAATAAATCCTCATTGGTAGAAGTAGAGAAAATGTATGAAGAACAAATTGGCTGGGCAAAAGATGCAGGTGTAGACTTTGTCATAGCTGAAACAATTCAATGGACTGGTGAAGCGTTGATTGCTCTTAAAAAAATAAAAGAGGCAGGCTTAATAGCGGTTGTAAATTTAGCTATACCAGCAAATGACCTAACAAGAGATAATGATACCCCGGAGGATGCTTGTAAAAAGTTTGAAGATAATGGCGCTGAGGTTGTGGGCTTAAACTGTTTTAGAGGACCTTACCATACAATGAAACATTTAATTAAAATTCGTGAAAAAGTATCTTGTCATGTTGCAGGGTTGCCAGTTCCTGTCAGAACTACAGATGAATTTCCCGTTTGGTTTTCTTTGCCAGATGAGGGCTGTGATTGTATTCCTAATAACAGACCTTTCCCTGTTGGCATTGATAATCTTTATTGTAATCGATACGAAATGGCTGAGTTTGCCAAAGATTGTCAAAGTAAAAATATTAATTTCATTGGAGTATGCTGTGGGGCAGCCCCACATCATGTAAGAGAAATGGCTGTGGCTTTAGGTCGTAAACCTATCTCCTACAAATACTATCCTGACATGAGCAAACATTTTATCTTAGGCACAGATAAAACTTTAAGTAGCATTAATACCAAGCATCAAGATAAGTATAAAGCTGAAGAGAAGTGGCTACCCAAGGGGTAGTAACTATTTAGAGCGTTTTGACTATTTACTCATCTAGCAAATTTCCATTAGAAATCGGCGAAAATGGCTGGTTGAAAACAAGTGAAAGTCAATATTTTGCCCCCTCTCTTGATCGAGATCACACCTGTGACTGGCTTGTTATTGGTAGTGGCTTTGCAGGAATATCTGCAGCAAAACGACTAACGGAGCTTCGTAGTGGAGACAAAATAATTCTAATTGATGCGATTGGTATTGGTGAAGGAGCAGCTGGCCAGAATAGTGGTTTCATGATTGATGTTCCTCATAATATAAATGCAAAAGGTGACTATTTAAGTTCAATTAAAAAAGATAAAGACTCAATTTCTCTAAATCGTGAGGCTATAGAATTTTCATCACAAATGGTTGAAGAGTTCGATATTCCCCAAAGTGTATATAATAAGATTGGAAAGCTAAATGGTGCAGCAACACCCAAAGGTATTTCTTTCAATAAAGATTATAAAAAACAATTAGAGGCATTAGGAGAGGATTATCATTCTTTGGATTCCAAACAGATGTCTGAAATTACTGGTTCCAATTATTATGAACAAGGAATTTATACCCCCGGAACAATTCTAATTCAGCCTGCTGAATATATCAAAAGAATAGTTGAAAGACTCAGTGATAAAATCAAAGTTTTTCAAAATAGTCCTATAAAAAAAATTGAAAAAAAAAATAATAGTTGGGACGCCTATACTTCTCAAGGAAAAATAATTTCTAAAAATATTATTTTTGCAGTTAATGGGCATATAACAAATTTCGGATTTTACAAAAATCAACTTATTCATATTTTTACTTATTCCTCTCTTACTAAAAAATTTGATGATAGTATTTTAAAAAGTGACCCCTCATGGGGTTTGACCTCTTCAAATCCTATTGGCACCACTGTTAGAAAAGTTAAGGTTAGTGAAAATCAATCTAGACTTCTCATTAGGAATACTTGGAGATGCCGCCAAAATCTTGAGTCACTTAATTCTGATTTTAAGAACTCCTGTCAAAAACACCGAAAAAGTTTTATAGGACGCTTTCCTAATTTAAATGAAATACCATTTGAGTTTAGTTGGGGAGGGCGAGTTTGTCTTTCTTTAAACGGCGCTCCTGCTTTTGGTGAGTTAGATGAAAATCTCTTTTCTGCTTGCTGTTCAAATGGATTGGGAACAGTTAAAGGAACTTTGGCAGGAAAACTAATCATTGATAAGGCATGTAAATCAAATTCATCTCAACTTGATAAGTATGAAAATATTGAAAAACCATCTATTTTGCCGCCTAATTTTTTAACCCAAATAGGGGCTAACTTAAGAATTAAATCTCGAGAAATGACAGCAGGTAGGGATTTATAAAAGAAATGATAACCAATTATGATACATTGGATAATCTAAACAAGGAGATTACGGGAAAGTGACTATTTTAAAAGGTATCTATGGAGCAATGTGTACCCCATTCCAAGATAGTGGAGAGGGAATTGATATAAAGCGTTACCACTCTCATATCGATGACTTATTAGAAGCGGGCGTACATGGTTTAGTCCTATGTTCTGGCACCGGTGAATATGCTTACCTAACAGATGATGAGAAACAAACTTTAATTACAGAGGGTGTTAAACATATTAATGGTCGTTGTTCAACAATAGCACAAACTACTGCACTTAGTACTAATGAGTGTATCAACAAAGCAAGGGCCGCAGAAGATGCAGGTGCAACTGCAATTATGGTTATGCCACCTTTCCTAGAACCACCTTCAGAACGAGGAGTTATTTATCACTATGAGGCTATAGCAAAAGCAGTTGGAGTTCCTATCGTAATGTATAATGTTCCACAGCAAGCAGCGCCCCTCTCCGAAGACACTTATCGTAAATTATTAGCAATAGAAAATTTAGATTATATTAAAGACAGTTCAGGAGACTTTTTAAATTTGCAAAAATTTATCAAGACGGGAGGAAGAGTTTTCTGTGGTATAGACTCCTTTGCTCCATTTGCATTAATGAGTGGATGTACAGGGATGATTTGGGGAGCTGTAAATTTTATGCCCCATGAATGTGTTAAACTATTTAATTTAATTGAAGAAAAAAAATATCAAGACGCTATGGATTTATGGAAATTGATGGAGCCCGTGTGTTTATGGCTGGGAGGAAATAGACACGACGTTGACTACTTAACAGGGATTAAAGCAGCCGCGAATTTATCAGGTAGAGAAATGGGCCCACCCCGTAAACCCCTACCAAATGTAGTAGCACCTGCACGCCATGATTTAAGAATTGCCATGTCAAAACTACCCATCAACCATACTACTAACAATAGATTGGTTTGGAGAGATTGGCAGGAAGAGAAAGATTGGTTAATCCAGTCTTCAATCAAAAGGAACTAATTAAGGAGCAATTTATGTCTAAAACAGTCGATTTTTCAACAAAATTGATCATAGGAGGTAGGCCTCTTCCTGGATCTGAAGGCAAAACATTTGAGACTATTAACCCTGCTAATGGAAAGGTTTTAGCAAGTATCGCTGAGGCTTCAGGTGAAGATGTTAATAAAGCTGTGTCCGCAGCAAGAAAAGCTTTTGAGGAGGGTCCTTGGTCTAAGATGGCACCTGCTGAGAGAAAAAAAGTTTTATTGAGATTTGCAACAGTCATAGAGGCTCACTCAGAGGAGTTAGCGATGATGGAAGCTATGGAAGCAGGCAAGCCTATAACTGATTGTCTAGAAATAGATATGCCAGAAACAGTTAATACTATTCGCTGGCACGCAGAAGCCATTGATAAGCTCTATGATCAAATTTCTCCAAGTGACCCAAGTATCCTCTCGATGATTGTCAGAGAGCCGATGGGTGTTGTCGCGGCTATTCTACCATGGAATTTTCCCGCAATGATGGCTGCCTGGAAGCTCGGTCCCATTCTTGCAACTGGAAATACAGTGGTCCTGAAACCTGCTGAACAAACCTCTCTATCAACAATTCGAATTGGAGAGCTTGCTGCAGAGGCAGGCATTCCCGATGGTGTTATAAATGTTGTTTGTGGTTTTGGTGAGACCGTGGGAAAAGCGCTAGGCGAACATCCTGATGTTGATTGTGTCGCTTTTACTGGTTCTACTGAAACTGGGCGAATGTTTCTTCGTTACTCTGCTGATACTAATCTTAAAAGAGTTTTACTAGAGTGCGGTGGGAAAAATCCTTTTATTGTAATGGGTGACACTGAGGACTTAGATACAGCAGCTGATCATGCCACTAATTCTATATTCTGGAATATGGGAGAAAACTGTTCTTCAAATTCTCGTTTACTTGTCCATCAGTCAATCAAAGATGAACTACTAGAATTAATTGTCGAGAAATCCAAAGAGTGGGTAGTGGGAGATCCTTTAGATGCTGCAACTAAAATTGGCCCTATGATTGAACAAGCACACCTAGATAAGGTCATGAGCTTCATTGATCAAGCTAACCAGGATAAAAATAAATTAGTTATTGGAGGAAAAAGAACTAGAGAAGATACAGGTGGATATTTTGTTCAGCCAACCATATTTGATGACGTAAAGCCTGAAAATACAATATTTTCTGAAGAAGTTTTTGGCCCTGTCTTAGGGATCACAACCTTTAAAGACCCAGAAGAAGGCATAGCTTTAGCCAACCAAAACAAGTACGGACTGGCCGCTTCTGTTTTTACTAGCTCTAATAAGACAGCTCATGTAGCCGCAAGAAAAATTAAGGCTGGGACTGTAGCAGTTAATTGTTACGGTGAGGGCGATATCACTACTCCTTTTGGTGGTTATAAACTCTCCGGCTTCGGGGGCAGGGATAAATCTTTAGCTGCACATGATCAGTATTGTGAGCTAAAAACTATTTGGATAGATTTAACGTGACAATAAAAAGGAATTAATTATGAGAGAAGTAGAAGTTGATCAACAAGATACCGATCAAGTTTATTTTCAAAATCTTCAAAAATTAGAACAATGTATTAAACCAATACACGAAGCAAAAGGCATCCCCAATGAATATTATACTAAAACTGAATATTTTGATTTAGAGAAAGAAATTCTTTTTAACAAAGGTTGGTTTGCCGTAGGCTTCGTAAAAGACCTACCCCAACCTGGCTCTGTTAGACCGGTCAACTATTTTAAAAATCCTCTCTTATTAATTCGCAGTATCCAAGATAAAAAAATACGTGTTTTTCAAAATGTATGTCGACATCGAGGTATGACCCTCATTAAAGACCCCAAAGTTTTGAAGGGTGCAATTCGCTGTCCTTACCACTCTTGGTGCTACAAGCAAACCGGAGAAGTTGTTGCTACCCCTCATATTGGAGGACCAGGTTATAACTATCACTCCGATATTAATAAAAGTGAATTATCATTAATTGAGGCTCGTTCTCATATTTGGAGAGATGTCATATTTGTAAATCCTGATGGCAGGGCAAAACCCTTTGAAGAAGTTCATAAACCTTTGTTAGAACGATGGTCCTCTTTTGATCAACCTATGCATTCAGATATGAGCGACTCATCTTTTGAGCTTGGGGTCAAAACTAACTGGAAACTAGCAGTCGAAAATTACTTAGAGTCCTACCACCTCCCTTGGATTCACCCGGGTTTAAATAGTTATTCCAAGTTAGAGGATCATGAAAATATTGTTAAATATGGCCATTATTCTGGACAAATTAGTAATAAATACATTCCAAGATATTCAACAGGAAAACAATTTCAAAATTTTAAAAATTTAAGCTCTGAATGGGACAGCAAAGGAGAATATATTGTTTTATTTCCAAATTTAATATTGGGTGTTCAAAAAGATCATGTTTTTAATCTCATTATTGAACCAATTGGATGTGATCAAATCAAAGAGCATGTTGAAATCTATTATTCAGACTCTTCTATGTTGTCTGATGAATATCAGCAAACACGCTTAGAGAATACCAAGCTTTGGAGAACCGTATTTGAAGAAGATATTTTTGTAGTAGAAGGAATGCAGCAAGGCCGGTATGCGGAGGGCTTTGATGGAGGGCGCTTTTCACCGGTGATGGATGAACCAACTCATGTCTTTCACGATTGGTATGCTAGAAAGATGTTAAAAGTTTAGAATGTCTTTTGATACATAGATTCTTCTAGGCATCTTTGGAGCCGTTCTAGCAATTGCTACTATGCTTTACAAAAATAATAAAAAAAATAATTAATTTATTTTTTTAATTCAAACCCTGCTTTTACCCAAGCATTTGTTCCACCGGATAAGTTAGATACATCTTTATAACCCATATCTTGAAGAGTTTTAGTTGATAAAGTTCCTTGACCACCCACTCCACAATAAACAACAATTTTTTTCTCAGGATCAAGCTCTTCTTTTCTGAGAGGGTTGTCTGGTCTTTGATCAGCGTGAAATTCCAGCATGTCTCTTGGAACATGAACTGATCCTTCTATTTGGCCTTCAGCCTCGATGGCATCTTTTGAGCGAACATCAACAAGGATAATTTCTTCATTATCTAATTGCTGTTTTAATTCTTCTGGGCTCACTGATTTGATTTCAGCATTTGCTTCTTCTAAAAGCTCTGGAAAAGTCTTCATTTATTCATTTCTCCTCAATAACTATTGATAATATATAACTGTTTGATCTTAAATTTAATATATTACTATAATATAAGACATGAATAATATTGTAAATCCAGGATCCAGTCACGAAACAGATGTAGTTATCATTGGTGCTGGGCCTTGCGGTCTTTTCCAAGTATTTGAGCTGGGCCTTTTAGATATGAAATCTCATCTCATTGACAATCTAGACAAGATTGGTGGACAATGTGCTGAGCTTTATCCTGATAAAAACTTATATGATATTCCAAGTAGACCGGCTATCACGGGCCAAGAGTTAACCGATGATTTAATTAAACAAGCTGAACCTTTCAATCCTACTTACCACCTAAACCAATTAACCTCAAAAATTGAAATTAATGAAAATGATATTTTAGTAGAATCAGACAAAGGCACTTCCATCAAGTGTAAGTCTGTTGTCATTGCTGCTGGTGCAGGGAGCTTTGTTCCAAGAAAACTTCCAGCGGAGGGAGCTGATCAATTAGAAAATAAAAACATTTTTTATTCAGTCAAAAAAAGAACAGACTTTCAGGACAAGAATATTTTAATTATTGGTGGTGGTGACTCCGCTTTAGATTATGTTATGGGATTTCAAGGTATTGCTAAAAAAGTATCACTGGTTCACAGAAGAAAAGAATTTAAAGGCGTTCAAGACTCAGTAAATAAAGTTATGTCGTTGGTAGATAAGGGGGAAGTAAATTTTAATATGGGAAGCCTTAAGAATGTTGCACTTAATGAAAAAGGCAAAGTAACAGTCACCCTAGATGATGATAAAATAATTGACGATATTGATGCAATATTCCCATTTTTTGGTTTAAAAATTGAATTAGGCCCAATCGCAGAGTGGGGATTAAACTTAGAAAAGAATCATATTTCTGTTAACACAGAAAACTTCGAAACTTCAGTACCAAGAATTTTTGCTGTGGGAGATATTTGTATTTATCCGGGTAAGTTAAAATTGATACTAAGTGGTTTTCATGAGGCTGCACTCGCTGCTAAAAAAATGTTTGAGTATTGTCATAGTGATAAAAAGTATGTTTTTAGGTACACTACCTCTTCAAGTGACTTACAAAAAAAACTTGGAGTAAAATAATCTCATTCTCCTTGATTAAGAAAAAACTTATATATTTTATATCAATTTTTTTTTTATTTGCCTTTAGTGCTAATTCAATTGTCTTAGAGAAGACTCCGATAGAACTAAATTTTCCTTGGGGAATGAGCTGGTTAAATTCAGAAGAACTTTTAATCACCCAAAAAACTGGTGAAATTTATTTAGTAAATACAAAGAATTCTTCTCAGATTCAAATATCACATAACATTCCTTCAATTTTTTTTGGTCAAGGAGGCTTACTTGATATTGTAAGTGAAAACAACATTGTTTGGGTAACCTGCTCCATTCAAAAAGGAAGAAAATATACAACCGCAGTTTATCGAGCCGAACTTCAAAACAATAAACTTATAAATGAAAAACTTATATATGAAGCCCTTCCCTACATAGATAATGGTAAGCATTTTGGTTCAAGAATAGAGATTCTCGATGATTATCTTTATGTTAGCGTTGGTGAGAGAGGAAAGGGCATGATAGCTCAAGACTTCACAAACTCTATTGGCTCAATTATTAGAATTCACAAAAATGGAGAATACCCTAAAGATAACCCTTTTATAAAAGGAAATAATTGGTTACCTGAGTTATTTCAGATCGGTGTTAGAAATCCTCAAGGTATGACGTTGGACCCTCAAACAAAAACTATTTATATATCTAATCATGGACCTAAAGGTGGAGATTTCATAGGTAAAGTTGTCAGTGGATCTAATTATGGCTGGAAAAAAATTGGATGGGGAGGGATAAACTACTCTGGTACAAAAATTGGTGATGGCAACGCTTGGGAACCTGGTTTTTTAAAACCTGAGTTTATCTGGGTGCCTTCTATTGCAGTGAGTGGTATTAAATTTTATGAAGGTAATGCTTTTCCGCAGTGGAAAGATTCACTTTTAGTTTCCTCTCTAAAATACAAATATCTATCTGTATTACATAGAAAAAATAATGAATTTGTTGAGGAGGAGGTCATATTTAAAGATAAAATTGGAAGAGTCAGAGATATAGAAATCGATCAATCAGGTAATGTATACATTATTGCTGATGAGACAAACTCAAACTTATTTATTTTAAAACCTTAACTTTAATTTATGCTCATATAGTGAGAAAAATATTCTTATTAATTTTGGTATTTTTTTATAACAATCTTTTTGCTTATAATGAGGATGAAATAATTTGCGTTGCAACTTATGAGCTAGCAATAGATTTTTTTATTCAAATGAAGGATGAAAAAACCTCTCAAGACATTTTCTTAAGAAAGCAAGAACTTTTAAATAAATATGAAGAAGGACACTTCCCTTCAGAAGACATTGAATTTATGAGAACAGAAATACATTATGCTTGGTCAAATAACTTTGATTTCCTTCCACCAATTTTAGAAAACTGCATAAAGAATGTTAAATAATTGTGAAACTAAAAAATGAGCAGTAAAGACGTTTCCACAGCTCTTATATGTAAAAACATACTTGGAGAAAGTTGTTTTTGGGATCCGAGAATTAATTCTTTAATTTGGACAGATATAGAGGGTAAAAAGATATGGAAGCTTAATGAAAAAAATCAAAGCCTTGATTATAATTTGCCAGATAGGGCAGGTTTTATATTACCTAGAAAGAAAGATGGTTTTATTATTGGTTTTCCTAAACATATTGCTATTTCAAACCAAGACTTTTCTTCTTTTGAAAAGATATGTGATGTTGAAATTAATATAAAACAAACTCGCATTAATGATGCAAAAGTTGATCCTTACGGTGGAATTGTATTTGGTACTTATAACGAGGATCCAGATAAAATAAATAGAAAGCCTATTGCAAATCTATATAGATTAGCTCCAGATCTGTCTTTAACTCATCTTTTGTCAAATATTACTGTTTCAAATGGCATAGCCTTTTCTCAAAATGAAAATATTATGTACTTTGCAGATACACCAACTGGTCTTATACGAAAATTTGAGTTCACCCATAATTTTAAAAAATTACAAGAATTAGAGTCAAATATGACCTTCAATGATGTTGGAGAACCAGACGGGGCCACTGTAGACATCAATAATAATTATTGGTCAGCAAGGGTTCGGGGAAAATGCATCTTATGTATAAATACGGAAAATGGAAAAATCATTGAAAAAATTGAACTTCCTACTAATACGCCAACTTGTGTAACGTTTGGGGACACTGATCTATCAAGCTTATATGTGACTTCTCTGAGGGCAGATCCAGTTAACGATGCTGCTGGTGGTAATCTTCATAAAATAAAAACTGAAACTAAAGGATTTAAGCAGCTTTTAACCGATATTTGACTCTTATAAATACTTCTTATTAACTAAGTTTTCTTTATTGAGTTCATTCATATTTTTTAAAAAATAAACAATATTTTGTGATGCCTCTAGTGACATTCTCTCTCGACACTCCAATGTTAAAGCAGCATTGTGAGGAGTTAATAAAATATTATCTAATTTAAAAAAAGGATGATCGGGCTCAGGTGGTTCAGATGTATAAACATCCATCCCAGCACCCCGAATTTTCTTTGCCTTTAAAGCTTGACACAAATCATCTTCATTAACGATACCTCCTCTTGATGTATTTACAAGAACAGTATTTTTTTTCATAAGCTTTAAATCTACTTCAGAAATAAAGTTTGTTGTATTTTCGTTTAATGGTAAATGAATAGTGATGAAGTCCGCTAAAGCCAAACCCTCATTTTTTTCAATTGGGATACATTTATTTTTTTTTATAGAGTCACTATCTAAAAATGGATCGTAAACATATACTTCCATATCAAACCCTATACATCTTTTTGCAACTTCTTTCCCTATTCTTCCAAAACCCATAATAAGAACTTTTTTTTTATATAATTCAAAAAAGTTAGGTAACTGAGATCTCTTATCAAAATTTCCCTCTTTTACTAACCTATCTGATAAAGAAAGATTTTTAGTTAAATAAATAAAAAATGACATGACATGTTCAGAAACACTTGCAGCATTAGACGTAGAGGTGATACCAAGAGCAATTTTATTCTTATTGAGAAAATCTAAGTCAACATTATCATAGCCAACACCATGCCTTGAAATAATTTTTAGATTATCGCAATGTTGTAAAATATCTTGATCTAGCTTTGATGTTCTTAATAAAATTCCATCAACATTTTTTAAACTTTCCTTTAAGCTTTGAATTTCAAAATTATCTACTTCAAAGACCTCGAATTCGTTGTTTTTTAAAAACTCTAAGCCTTTTGGATGAACTGTACCTAGAATAGCAATCTTCATTTTACCTCTTGATTATTTGTTATGTCAAAAAAGTATGAAATTTAAAAGGTTTTTCATTCAAATTATCTTTCTATCGTGTAATATCTTACCGGTTAAGTTTTTGGAGGAATAATGAAAACCATCAAATTGTCATGTGCTCACGCACTTTTTAAATTTCTAATTGCGCAAAAAATTATAGTTGATGGTAAAAAAGCACCTTTATTTCCTGGAGCATTTGCTATTTATGGCCATGGAAATGTTGCATGCTTAGGTCAAGCAATGGAAGAGTTTCAATCAGATCTTCCTGGATACAGAGGCCATCATGAACAAAGTATGGCCTTGACTGGTATCGGCTATGCTAGAGCGATGAGAAGAAAACAAATTTTTATTGCCACCTCATCAGTTGGTCCTGGTGCAACTAATATGGTCACAGCTGCTGCTGTAGCTTTAAGTAATCGTCTTCCAATATTGCTCCTCCCTGGTGATACTTTTGCCAGTCGCTTTCCTGACCCAGTATTACAACAAGTCGAAAATTTTAATTCTCCTATCGAAACTGCAAATGATGCCTTTAAGCCTGTCTCGAAATATTTTGATAGAATTACAAGACCTGAGCAAATTCTTGCCTCTCTTCCTCAAGCTATCCAAGTAATGCTTGATCCCTCTGATTGTGGACCAGCAACCATTGCAATATCACAAGATGTTCAAGGAGAGTCATTTGATTATCCCGAAATATTTTTTGAGGAAAAAATTCACGAGATAAGAAGAATTCATCCTGATCCAAGCCAAGTGAATCAAGCAGCTGAAATACTTAAAAATTCTAAACAACCTATAATTATCTCAGGAGGTGGTGTTCTTTATTCTGAAGCAGAGCAAGAGCTTTCAAACTTTGCAAAAAAACACAACATCCCTGTTACCTCAACAGTAATGGGTATCGGATGTATGACTAAAGATGACCCTTATTATATTAGTACTGTAGGAGCTTTGGGACAGGGCTCTTCTAATAATCTTTCAAAAGATACAGACCTAGCCCTTGCTATAGGAACAAAACTTGCAGATTTTACAACAGGCTCTTGGGCAAATTTCGAAAACCCAAATTTTAAATTAGTTTCAGTTAATACAGCTCGTTATGATACGACCAAGCATTTAGCCACTCCAGTTATAAGTGATGCTAAAGTTGGGCTTCAGAAAATATCAGAAGCTTTGGGTGACTGGAGAGCCCCTGATCCTTGGTACCAAAGAGCTATCAAGGAGAGAGATGAATGGGACGCATACGTTGAAAAACAGAGCGGCCCTACTAACCAAGAAGAGCCCTCATATGCTCACGCAGTAGGGGCGGTTTATAGAAATTCAGATCCAAGTGATATCGTTGTCACAGCAGCAGGAGGCCTTGTAGGAGAGGTTGTTCAAGTTTGGAAACCAAAGCAACTTAATACTTTTGAGACGGAATGGGGTTTTAGTTGCATGGGATATGAAATATCAGGAGCACTTGGAATTAAGATGGCTAAACCTGATCAAGATGTGGTGGTCTTTGTTGGAGATGGTTCTTATTTATTGAACAACAGTGATATCTACAGCTCAGTTCTTTATGATCAAAAACTTATTATTATTGTTTGTGATAATGGTGGACATATGGTCATCAATCGCCTTCAACTAGCCAAAGGGGGCAAGGAGTATATTTGCAATCTTCGTGCTGCGAGAGCAACAAATTTACAATTTGTAGACTTTGAAAGTCATGCAAAAAGTATGGGAGCTAATGCTGAGACAGTGAGTTCTACCTCAGAGCTAGAAGCAGCTTTTAAAAGGGCCAAAGACTCAGATAAAACATATGTCATTGCAATTAAAACTCATGGTTACGAATGGTTAGAGGGTACAGCCTTTTGGGAGAGCCCAACACTGCAAGACCCAATTACTGAAGATAATAAAAAAGCTTTAAATGACTTTGAGTCTGGAAAGAATAAACAGCGCAAAGGCGTCTAATTTTTTGGTATCCAAAAAAAAAATCGTTTTAATAACTGGAGCTGAGTCAGGTATTGGAAAAAGCACTACTAAAGTATTTCTGGATAATGGCTACAGAGTTATAGGTACCTGTCTTAAAAATAATAAGAACAAAGATATTAAAGGTATTGAATATCATAAGATTAATATCACTAATAATTTAGACTGGGAAAATCTGGCTTCTCATATCAAAGATAAATATAAAAAAATTGATGTTTTAGTTAATAGCGCTGGTGTCAGATTAAGTGGAAACTTAGAGACAACCTCTATGAATGACTGGTCGTATCACTTAAATAATAACGTTACTGGTACCTTTCTTTCATGTAAGCACATTCTACCTTTCTTAAAAAAAGCAAAAAATTCATCCATTATAAACTTAGCCTCAATAAATAGTGTTCGAGGAGTAAAAAATATGTTGGCTTATGCAACATCTAAGAGTGCGATAATATCTTTTACTGCCTCTCTCGCTCTCGATTTATCCAAACATAATATTAGAGTTAATGCAGTTGCCCCAGGCGCTATAGATACGCCAATGTTAGCTTCATTTAAAAAAGATTTGTCATCAAAAGAGTATGAAAAAAGAATGAGAGAAAACCATCCTATTGGAAGAATAGGCAAACCCAAAGAGGTTGCGAGTGTAATTTATTTTTTAGCAAGTGAGGCATCCTCATTTATGACGGGCCTCACAATACCTGTCGATGGTGGCAGAAGCATAAGATAAGAAATTTAATTTCTATTTAAAAATTTTGAAAATTCATAATAAGATTTTTTTGGAATTCTTTTAAAATTTTCAAAATCTACAAAAACTAAGCCAAATCTTTTCGAGTACCCAAACGCCCACTCGTAATTATCAAGTAATGACCAGGCAAAATATCCTTTAACATTTAAACCTTCTTTTAAACAATTTAAAATTTCTTGAAGATGTAAATGAAAATACTCAACTCGGTCTAAATCATTAACTTCATTCCTAGCATTCAACTCATCATTATTCGCCATTCCATTTTCAGTAATATAAATAGGAATTTGATTACTGTACTCGTTAGATATTCGTTTTATAAAATAACTCAAACCTGTTGGGTAAAACTCCCAATCCATATCTGTTTTTTTTAATGACCCCCTGAGGGTTTCATAATCAATACCATACTCAGATTTTTTATGTTTGATAATTGACCTCGTATAATAATTTAGACCAACCCACTCTAAGGGATGAGAGATTATTTTTAAATCCTCATTAAAATTTTTTGATAAATTATTTCCTAAAACCTCTAATGCTAATTTTGGATAACTCCCTTTAAAAATAGCATCTGAAAACCATCGATTGTGGATTTCATCAAATAATTGTAACGCATTTAAGTTATCGGATTCTTGATTAAAAGGCTCTGCGTACTGATTATTTAGCACAATTCCAATTTTATGAGGTCTATTAGATTTCAAGGCTTGTAGAGACAAACCATGTGCTAATAAAACATTATGCATAGTTAAGACGGCTGACTTTAGGTCTTTCTTGCCAGGTGCATGTTCCCCTAAATAATGGCTCAGCCATGAGACACACCATGGTTCATTAATAGTTGCAACTTTTTCAAATTTATCTCCAAATTGCTGAGAGATAAAATATGAGTAATCAGCAAAATGCTTACAGGTATCTTGATTTTCCCAACCACCCATTCTCGAGAAACGAATAGGTAAATCCCAATGATAAAGAGTAGGAAAAGGCTCTAAGTCATTGTTTAAAATCTCATCCAAAAGTCGATTATAGAAATCGACACCTTCTTCATTAGAATTAGAATTATTTTCAGGAAACAATCTCGGCCAGGCAAAAGAAAACCGATAGGCTTTAAATCCAAGGTCTTTTATGAGTTTAATATCTTCTCTAAAATACTCATAGTGATTACAAGCTTTTAAACCATCAATGCCTTTTAATTTTTTTTGGGCGAATTCATCCCAAATAGATTTCCCACATCTTCCATAGCTATTGCCTTCAATTTGATACGATGAAGTGGCGGCACCAAAGGTGAAATGATCTGGAAAATCCTTTAGAACAGAAAGGTTATCCAATTATATTAGTATTTTGAGAATTGAATAAATTAGATCTATCTAAATCAAATTTCACTTTAATTGTATCGCCAACTTTAACAGGACTATCTCCAGGTGCTTCAACAACAACTGGTTCATTATCATGTTCTAAATATATAAAAGTATTTGAACCTAATTTCTCAACAACAAATGCTTTGCTTTCCCAGTCATGATTTGAGTTAGCTGTTATATGAATATCTTCTGGTCGTATACCAAATGTAATTTTTTCATCTGATTGACTTATTGTCTTTTTTGGAAGCACTAAGTTAGTCCCTAAAGCTTCTACCTCTGTACTTTCACTTGAGGATGATTTGTATTTAGCAGGGATAAAATTCATTTTCGGCGAACCAATAAATCCTGCTACAAATAAATTATTTGGTTTATTGTAAAGTTCTATGGGGTCCCCTTGTTGAGAAATCTCTCCTTGATCTAAGACTACAATTTCATTAGAGAGAGTCATTGCTTCAGTTTGATCATGGGTAACATAAACCATTGTGGTATTAAGTTGCTCATGTAGTTTTGCTAATTCAATTCTCATTTGAACTCTCAAAGCTGCGTCTAGGTTAGATAGAGGCTCATCAAAAAGAAAAACCTGAGGTTTTCTTGTAATAGCTCTTCCAATAGCTACACGTTGACGTTGACCTCCTGATAATTGCTTTGGTTTACGCTCTAAGTAGTCTTGTATTTGAAGTGTTTTTGCAGCTTCTAAAACTCGTTCATTGATTTCTTCTTTAGATCTTTTTTCTAATTTCAGGCCAAACGCCATATTGTCAAAAACTGTCATGTGAGGATACAAAGCATAAGATTGAAAAACCATAGCTATATTTCTATCTTTAGGAGATAAATCATTAACTTCCCTGTCATCTATTGAGATAGTTCCAGAGTTTATTTCCTCTAAACCTGCTATCATTCTCAATAATGTTGATTTACCGCATCCAGAGGGTCCAACTAAAGTGGTGAAAGATTGATCTTTTATATCAAGAGAAAAATCCTTTATAACATGGGTTTTACCATAGTATTTATTAAGAGATTTAATATTAATTGATGACATTTATAACCATATTTTAAATTATTATTTTAAATATCCTAAATATTCTTTTTGAAATTCTATCATTGTATCCATTAAAGAAGCTACTGAGTTTGGGTTTTCCACAAGTGGGTCAGCCAAAAGAGCATGAATAGCAGTTTGTTTAGATTCATTTAATATTGCCTTTGTAGTCAATTGAATTGTTCCTACTTGCGCATTAAGAAGAGCACCAAAAGGCTCAGGATAATTATCTAATTTTTTACCATGAACCCCTGTTTTATTTATTATGGCAGGCACTTCGACAACAATATCATTTGGCAAACACTCAATGAAATTCTCATTCTTTATGTTTACGGCATGCTCTAACATATTTAAGTCTGCCACAATACTCTCAATAATTGGTATCGCTCTTTCATGAGGTTCAGGATGACTCATATTAAAAAATTGCTCATAGCCATCGTTTGAAAAAAATGACAAACATCTTTTTTTATATTTATCATAAAAGTCTAAAATTCCATCATGGTCAGCAACACTATAAGCCCAAGATAAATATTCTCCTAAATGACTATCCGTTGTAATTGGTAAATACCCATACCTTTTAAATAACTCAAAAAATAAACCTCTCTCTGCACCAGCATTAGAAAAAAATCCTTCATGATCATTGACTAAATCAGAATAATACCCTTCAAAGTTTTTATTGATTAAGGGATATCCATCTTTGCCAGAGTCTTTATAAGTTGCACGTAATAAAATGCTAAAGTGATTCAAACCTCCAGCTTCAAATTGAATATTGTCTAAATCAGTTTCCATCAAAGTCGGAAGTTGACGGCTCATAGAAGCAATTTCGTGACATAAGCCTGTAATTTTTAAATTTGGAAAACGCGTTGTCAATGCATGGCAAATACGTTGCATGGGATTTGAGTAACTAAATATAAATGCCTCTGGACAAATTTTTTCAATATCCTCACAAATTTTTATAATGGCAGGTATTTGACGCATTGCATGAAATAGACCACCAGGTCCACCATTTTCCCCATAGACCTGTTTGATGCCATATTGAAGTGGAACTTTCCAATCTTGCTCCCAAAGATCAAATCTACTCCCCACTTCTATTGATATAAGACAAAAATCGGCTTTTTGGAGAGCCTCTGTTCGAGAGGTTGTCGATACTATATTAAAGTCCACGCCGAGCTTTTCTTTAAAAGAAAGTGCAATGTTATGGGTATTTTTTAAGGTTTCAGAATTAATATCGTGTAAGACCAATGTTGAGCCAGAGAGAATTTTTGATTTAAAAAAATCACCAACAATGCCTAAACCAAAGTTAGTACTTCCAGCACCAATTATTACTATTCTATTACTCATCCTTTTATAGATCCTGCTACCAATCCTCTTATAAAGTATCTTTGAAGAGAAAAGAAAATAAATAATGGCACAGTCATTGAGACAAAAGCACCAGTTGTTAGTATCTCCCAGTTTTCTCCTCTTGACCCAAGAAGCTCTTTTAGCTTTGCTGTTAAGATAATTTCACTTGGATGTTTATCTAAGAAAACTAAACCTACGAGCAAATCATTCCATACCCATAAAAATTGTAAGATAAAAATAGATGCAAATGAGGGTATTGATAATGGAACTACAATTTTTATAAAAGTATCGTAATGCGTTGCCCCATCAACTCTAGCCGCCTCGATCATTTCACTTGGGAGTGTTTTTAAAAAATTCCATAACAAAAAAGTAGTTGAGGCGAGACCAAATCCAGTATGCGCCATCCAAATACCAGGAAAAGATTTTGCACTGACTCCAAACAAAGCTCCAAAGTCATTATAAATTGTTAGCACAGGTATTAGACACATCTGTAGGGGAACAACAAGTGAGGCAATAATTGTGGCTAATAAAATATCTCTTCCATAAAATTTCATCCAAGTAAGTGCGTATGCAAAATAAGAACATATAATTAAAGGTATTAGAGTTGCAGGGAGTGCAACTGCTAATGTATTTAAAAAAGCCTGCCCTAATCCTTCTTTTAGGAGTACCTCTTTATAATTATCAAGTGTAAAGCTAGGCGGACTCTTAGCAGACACAAAAATCCTTTTACCTTTTTTCTTTTTAAATTCCTCTTTTGATTTCCATACATAATCACCGTTTTCAAAAACTGTTATTTCTGTCTGATCTTTAAATAGTGCGGTCTCGCCAACTTTGTATTCGTCAATGTTCTTAGATGTTACCCCAAAACGAAAAATCTCTTTTTCTTGACCCCCATCGAATAAATTACTTTTAATAAAATAATAATTCCCGTCTTTGATCTGAGCATCCTTGCCTTCAGTTCGATAAATCTCGTTAATTTCTGTGGTAGTAAAGGATGTCCACCAACCACTGATGGCCAGTACGTCCTTGTCCCTTAAAGAGCTGATAAATAAACCAAAAGTAGGAACAATCCATGCTACTACAAAAAAAAGTAATAAAAGTTGTGATAATACTGAAGTAAATGTAATTTTTTTCATACTTTTTGGTCTTGTTTATGCCTGTATAGGTTCCAGGCTAAAATAGGAGTGACCCCAATTAAAATACAAAAGGCAAGTACACTTCCTCTTCCAGAGTCGCCTCCACCTCTAAACATCCAATCGTACATGAGATTTGCTAATACCTCAGTTTGCCATTGACCGTTTGTCATGGCGTAGATGATGTCGAAAACTTTTAACACTAAGATTGTGATAATGGTCCAAATCACCAAAATAGTTTGCTCTAAAAAAGGAACTATGATTGACCAAAATATTTTAAGTTCACTTGCCCCATCAATTCGTGCGGCATCCAACGTTTCATTGGGAATACTTCTAAGAGCAGCACTAAAAATTACAAGGGCAAGACCCGTTTGTATCCATATCATAATTGCCATTAAAAAGAGATTATTCCAAATGGGTATTGTTAACCAAGCTTGCGGCTCGAAACCCAGTGCAACTGCAATGGCATTTAAAAGTCCAATTTGTTGATCGCCAGGACCTCTGTAATCATACATAAATTTCCAAATCACACCTGCCCCAACAAATGAAATTGCCATCGGCATAAATATAATTGATTTAGCAATAGATCCCCACCAGACCCTATCTGCTAAATTTGCTATCACTAAACCAAAAAATGTACTCATAGTCGGCACTACTATTAACCATCCTAAGTTATTAATGATACTCCGCTTGAAATCAGGATCATTAATTGCCCAAGAGTAGTTGTATAACCCTACAAAGTTCTCACCTATCTTATCGTAAAAGCTCAGTCTAATAGTTTCAAAGACGGGATATAATATAAAGACAAATAGCACTATAAATGCAGGTGCGATAAAAATTATAACCCTTATTGAATTTTCTAAGGCAAACTTTTTTGAAGCCCTTACCCTAAAATAATCCAATAAAAAGTTTGAAAAGTGAAAAAATGCTACAAAAAAAAGAACACCAATAAGAACAGTTATTGCAAGGGAAAATATACTCATAGAATTTGTAGAGAAACTAAGGGCAAATATACTATTCGCCCTTAGATAAGAAAATTACTTTTTTTTACTGACCAGCTTCCCAGCTAGCTTGTATTTCGTCTGCGACTTCCTTAGCTGACTTACCATTGGTGTAATCAACCATACCTGTCCAGAAAGATCCTGCTCCAACCCAACCAGGCATTAAGTCTGATCCATCAAATCTAAAGGTTGTTGCATTCATTAAAATCTCATGCAGACCTTTAAAGGTTTCACTGGAGTATTTGTCAATATCCACATACTTATGAGGTGTTAAAAAACCGCCTTTTTCCATGAATCTCTCATTAGCTTCAGTGTGAAGCAAGAATTTCATGAACTCGGTAGTTATCTTTCTGTCATTGGTAGGAGCCATTAAGGTTCCAGCACCCAAAACAGGTTTTCCTAAGTCTTGAGACTCAAAAGGTGGGAAGTAGAAGAAGTCATAGTCAACACCAGCCTCTGATCCTTCAGGAAAGAAGGCAGGAATAAAGCTAGCTTGTCTATGCATCATACACTCCGCAGGAGAAGTAAAGAGCCCATTTGGAGAGTCTCTAAAGTCAGTTGTAGCAACGGCTTTAGTTCCACCATTAACATAAGAGTCATTTAATGCAATTGAACCAAAAAATTCCATTGCATCGATCACTCTTTGATCATTGAACTTCATATCATTAGACACCCACTGATCGTAAGTTATTGGTGAATGAGTTCTTAACATAATGTCTTCCATCCAGTCAGTAGCTGGCCACCCGGTTGCTCCACCAGAACCTAATCCAATACAGAAAGGTGTATTTCCATCACTAACCATTTGATCTGCTAATGCTAATAACCCTTCCATACTTGAAGGAATTTCATAACCGTTATCTTCAAAGTTATCTGGTGAGTACCACACTAAACTTTTTACATTCACTCTGTAAAAAACACCATAAAACTTTTCAAAACCGTTTTGATCTTTATATGTTGTCAGATCAACCCAAGATTGACCCGCAGCATAGTTATCAAGAACCATTTGTTTAACATCATCACCTAATGGGGATAAACAACCAGTCGCTGCAATATTCGCTGCTAATCCTGGCTGAGGGAATACAGCGATATCCGCTGGACTTCCTGCTTGACAGTCAATATTAATAATTGATTCAAACTCATCAGATCCCCCGTACTCGACAGACGCACCAGTTGCTGCTTCAAAAATTGATATGACATCCCTGAAATCATCATCTTGTGGTGCCAACCATGGACCAAAGATTGTTAATTTTTCTCCCGACAGGTCAGGGCCTGAATAAGCGTGAGAACCAGCATTTGCATAACTTGCCCCAAATAGAGAAAGCGCAATTATTGCTGTAAGCGTTTTTAATATTCTCATAGAAATCCTCCTCCTAGAAAATTTGACTTTAAAATGTAACAAACTGAATATGATTTAAAAATAGCAAAAAGCCGTTTTACTATGCATTTTTGGAATGGATTTAAAATTCAACAATTTCAACGTTTATTTCAATTAAAGCTGGATTTTTATGGGTTTAAATAGATTAGTAATGTTTAAAATTAATGCTTACTTATACTATCATATTTTTTTTGTATCGATTCAGGCCACACAGATTTCATGTAAGCTAAGATAGACCAGATGTCATTGTCATTTAGCTTGTCGTTTCCCTGCATCTTACCATCGTAGTTTTCATTATAAATTTTAAATCCATACTTGATTACGCTAAAGAGCTGTTCTTGACTGTGATGCCATGTGTGACCTGTACCATTTAAAGGTGGAGAAAGGTTATGCCCATCTTCATCTTTTTTTGTGCTCCAGTTAGGTTGACCTTGTAAATTATCTCCATGACATGATGCACAGTGAGTTACATAAAGAGATTTACCTAAGTTAATTTGACTGATTAATGTTTCATCAATCTCCACTTTAGTTGTTATGTTATTTTTAGGCTCAATTGGATTGGGTTGTAAGAAATAAAGAAGAGTAATTATTATTACTGCTAAACCAATAATAAATATTAAAACTCTTTTTAAAAGATACGACAATATTTTTAGATATTAAATTTTCTAAGTAGATCTTGTAATTCTTCTATCTTTTGTTTTTTTTGTTTCTCATTTTTTTTCATAGCATCTACAACACAGTGATCAATGTGCTTATTGAGTATATTATTTTCAAGAGATTTTATTGCAGAAGTTATGGCTCTTGTTTGTTGTAAAATTTCAAGGCAATATCTTTTTTCGACAATCATTTTTTCCACACCCTTTAGTTGGCCATGAATACGATTAATACGATGGATATTTTTAATATGGTCTGGATTTTTATTTATTTTAATTACATTTGACATCTTAGTTATATATACTATATACCAGTATATAGTAAATAAAAAAATGTTTGTCTCAGCTCTCACTAACTTTAATTGGAAATGTAAACACACATGGAAAAAAAGTGCACACAACACTAAATGGTGTTTAATTGGATGTGCCATAGGAGATCTTGGCACAATATATTACTTTCAAATAAATGAGATTGCTTGGCCTACCTTGAATATTATGATTTTAGCAATAATTAATGGACTAATTACTAGTATAATCCTTGAGACAATAATTCTTTTAAGACAAAGTTTTTCTTTACGAAATGCAATTAGCACTGCTTTTGGAATGAGCTTTATTTCAATGGTCTCCATGGAAATAGCGATGAATGTTACAGATGTCATTCTAACCGGAGGGGCAATGCTTACGTGGTGGGTCGTTCCCATAATGCTTTTTGTGGGTTTTATAACTCCTTGGCCCTATAATTATTGGCGTTTGAAAAAGTATAATATTGCGTGTCACTAAAAAATCTCATTATTTTCCTCATATCTTCAACCCTTTTAATGCTAAACAACCTGAATGCCTCTCATGTCACCGTGGTTGATGGAGACACAATCAAATTAGGCGATGTTAAAATACGCTTTAGCGGAATAGACGCCCCTGAAATCAATCAGACATGTGTTGCAAGTGAAGGGAAGGTTGCATGTGGAAAAATATCAAAAGACATTCTAATTGCAAAAGTTACAAATAATAAAATTAGTTGCACAGATGAGGGAAAAGATTTTTATGGAAGAGTTTTGGGTGAGTGCTTTGTTAACGGAGAGTCATTAAGTAGTTATTTAGTCAGAGAGGGTTTTGCATTTGCATACAGAAAATATTCAAACAAATATATACAAGATGAGGAATACGCCAAATTCAATAATCTTGGTATGTGGTCCATGGAATTTGAATATCCCTGGGATTATAGAAGCAATAATTAAATATTTTGTCAAAAATATATCTTTCCGTAATAATTTTCATTATTAATTTAAGTTTTTATTCAAATTTATACTCGTCAGATCAAGATTACTGTGTGGGTTATTTAGAAGAAGTTTACTGGTCTTTGGACCCGATTGAAGAGATTGAGACACGTGATCAAATTATTCTTTTCTTCAATGAAAATTTTGAAGGAGCAAAAGGTTTAAACTATGACTTGTATTACGACTCCCCATCAAAACAGTTTTTAACTGACTTAAATGGTGTTGATACTATTCAATACAAAAAAGTTAATTACCCTAATTTTGAAATCTTAGTATTGGATGCATACATCAATCTATTTAAAGGAGACGGAACTAACTACTGTCCTGCTTTTTGGAATGATTGCTCCGAGGAGTCATTAAACTCTTTTTTTCAAGCATCTGAAGATTTTAGCCAATCTTGGAATGGCGAAGAAAATGTAATGGAATTTCTTAAAGATCACTTCGTTAATCATTATTGCACCATGTATCTTGATACTTCTATTGACCAGAAAACCTTCACCAGTGACCTCAATATTTTAATCGATCAATTGACTAAATAAATTACTAACAACTTTTTTGATTAATGCATAACTTCGATCAAAGCCCTACTAATAATTATGATAATGATAAATTATGGGATGGTGGAACGGGAAAGAGGACTCAATTCAAAGTAGTGAAATCCCTTATAGCAAGTGTACAGAATGTGGTGATTACAAAGAGGTCTCAAAGAAATATATCAATAAAATCAACGACGATATGATTACGATTTGCTACGATTGTAGTAAAAAGCGCTATATTGAGTCATTAATGGTGGTTTCAGCTATCGATGGAGTTGATGATGTTTGATGACTGTGGGTTAAGTAAAAAAATAAAATCACATGCATATATGTTGAAAAAAGAGAGAATTAATAATGACACATAAAATGGCTAATGAAGAGCAATTTGAGTTATGGAATGAGGGTATTGGTAAAAAATGGGTTGAAGAAGATGACTCTATGAACGAGAGATTATCCATTTTGACAAAAGAGTTATTTTTAAGATTAAATATAAACCGAGGTGATAAAATTTTAGATATTGGATGTGGGGGAGGACAGACATCCTTTGAGGCATCTGAAATAGTTGGTGAAAATGGGTATGTGGTAGGAGCTGATATATCTAAAATTTTATTAGATTTAGCAAATAGTAAATATGCAAATACAAAAAATTTAGAATTTAAATTATGTGATGTTCAAAATTATGAATTTAGAGAAAATAGTTTTAATAAAGTTATATCTAGATTTGGAGTGATGTTTTTTGAGAACCCAACTGAGGCTTTTAAAAATATATATGATTCCCTCCAAGAAGGTGGCTCACTAAACTTTGTTTGTTGGACAAATGTAATGGAAAATGAATTTTTTACTGTAGCAACAAATATAATAATTAAACATCTAAATAAAGAATTTCCAGAAATCACCAGAGCACCTGGCCCATTAGCATTCAGCGATGAAGATTATGTCAAAGAAATTTTAGAATCCTCTAAATTTAAGAACGTGAAAGTAGAAAAGGCATACTCATCCATTTCAACTAATGACTCTGCTAAAAAAGAGGGAGATTTACTTTTAAAGATTGGTCTCGGTGGAAGATTATTAGCAGAAGCAAATTTATCTGAGAAAAGGCTCTCAGCAATAAGAGATGAATTGGTTGAAGTATCTCAAAAGAGACAAAAAAATGGCAAAATTACCTATAAAGCATGTTTAAATTATGTGTCAGCAACCAAATAATTATTTTAGCTTAGAGTAAATGAAAACCCTCTTTGCCCCTATTGTTAGAAATCCCTAGTCGGATTATGTAATACCAAACGATGAAATGATTACAATTTGCTACGATTGTATTAAAAAGCGCGGATATTTTTTGAATTACAAAAAGTATTTTATTTGATTTAAATAGTCTTTTGCTTATTATCCCTTTCTTGTTGTAATGGATAAATTTAACAAAATAGTTGTGATTGGAGCTGGGACTATGGGATCAGGTATTGCTGCCCACCTTGCTAACTCTAATCGACAAGTAGTTTTGCTGGATCTCAAAGGCAAAGACAAGCCAAACCAAATTTCAGAAAATGCTATTGATATTATCAAAAAGTCAGATCCGCCTCTTTTAGTGGAACGCTCTCGTCTGAAACATATTAAACCTGGTAACCTCGAAGATGACTTTGATGAAATCAAAGATGCAGACTGGGTGATTGAGGCAGTTGTTGAGCGTATAGATATTAAGCATAAACTTTACTCTCAAATAGATAAAGTTCGTAGCCCCAATTCCATCATTTCATCTAACACCTCAACCATTCCTCTTTCAATCTTAACTCAAGAAATGTCAGATACCATGAAAGCTGATTTTTGTATTACGCACTTTTTTAATCCCGTTCGATTTATGAGATTATTAGAGATTGTTGAAACACCAACCATGAACAAATATAAGATGAGTGGCCTTCGTGACTTTTGTCAAAATGAACTGGGTAAAGGAATTGTTAACTGTAATGACACCCCAGGCTTTATAGGTAATCGTATTGGCGTGTACGCGATGCAGGTCGCGATGTATGAAGCTTTGGAGCGAGGCCTTCCAGTAGAAATCGCGGATGCACTTTTTGGTCGACCTTTAGGAATTCCTAAAACAGGTGTGTTTGGATTGTACGATCTCATTGGAATTGATCTGATGAAAGATGTGCTCGCAAGTTTTAAAAAAGAATTACAAGAAAATGATCCGTTCATGGATGTGGTCGCACCTCATCCCTTGGTCGAGAAATTATTAGAAAAAGGTTTCAATGGAAATAAAGGTCCTGGGGGTTTTTATCAAACCACAATCGTTGATGATGATGAAATCGTCAAGGCGATGAACACTTCAGATATGAGCTATTATGATTTCGATAAAGTCGATTTAGAAATTGCTCGAAGAGTTGAGAAAGAGGGGATTAAAGCCCTTCTTGACGACGACAGTGAATACGGCCGATATGCTTTCGCTGTGCTTGCTAAAATCATTAATTACAGCGCTTTTTGCATCCCTGAAGTCTCATCAAATGTGACAGACATCGATGATGCCCTTCGTATGGGATTTAATTGGAATGAAGGGCCATTTGAATTATTGAATGAGTACGGGCTCACTAAATTTGTTCAACGACTTCAAGATGAAAACCAAGAAGTCCCCGAATTACTAAAAACCATGATTGGACTAAAACAAGAGCCTTACGACTCCACCTCCTCACGAGCTTATGATCATGAGGCAGGCATGAAGTTTATCTCTCGAGGAGAGGATGTACGCCGACTAGGTGATCACAAAAAATACGCTAATCATTTATCTAGAAATTTCGCAGCTACCATATGGCAGTTTAACGATGAGCCGCGCGAACAAAAAATACTGTGTTGTGAATTTCACACAAAAGCTAATGCTCTGAATGCAGATGCGATGAAAATTTTAGAGGAGTCAGTTGATCGTCTTGAGCAAGATAATTATCAAGGCCTTGTCGTCTATAATGAGGCAATGAATTTCTCCGCCGGTGCTGATTTAAATACCATGATTGGCTTAGCAGATGTGAAAGACTGGAAAGGGATTGATAAATACCTATCGGATTTCCAATCTGCATGCAAAAAAATGAAATACGCTACCAAGCCCACAGTCAGTGCAGTTGCAGGACTTGCTATCGGAGGAGGGTTTGAAGTAGCATGCCAAACTTCTAAAATGGTCGCTCACATGAATAGTACTCTGGGCCTAGTTGAGACAGGTGTGGGTTTAGTTCCTGGGGGAGGAGGCTGTAAAGAACTGTTATGGAGATGGGTGCAAGACGATAAATATACAAGCGATCACGATCAAGCAGCCCTACAAGTATTTGATATTATAGGGTATGGGCTGATGGCACACTCTCCGCTCCAAGCCAAAAAGCACAAATTTTTCTTAGACAGTGATATTTTTGTTTTGAACCGAGATAATCTTTTAGTCGAAGCGTTCAAACAAGTATCTGCTTTAAAAGAGGGTTACTCCGCTCCAGAAAAGCCAAAGTTCGTTCTTAGCGGCCCTGAAGTAAAAGAGAAAATGCACCAAGTTTTGTTAGGTTTGGAGCAAAAAAACATTATTTTTGGCTACGATGTGGATATTGGTCTTCATTTAGCGGACGTCCTTAGTGGTGGAGACACAACCAAATCAAAAGAATTGAGCGAAGCGGACTTATATAATTTAGAGCGACAGTCTTTGATAAATTTAATACAATCCAATAAGACGAGGGATAGGATCCATGCAATGTTGTCTACAGGGAGAAGACTAAAAAACTAATGAGTAATTTTGAACAAGGAATGCATAAAAATGATGCAAACTTTGTTCCTTTAACTCCCATCAGTTTCCTTGACCGTATTAAAGACGTCTATCCCGACTACGAAGCTTTAGTATACAAAGAGAGAAAATATTCTTGGAGACAGGTTTATGACCGATGTACTCGATTTGCGAGCGCTTTAACAAAAGTAGGAATTGGTAAGGGTGATGTTGTCTCTATTATGGCAGCCAATACTCCTGAAATGTTCGAAGCACACTATTCTGTGCCTATGACGGGCGGTGTTGTGAATACAATCAATACTCGATTGGATACCAGAACTGTAGCTTACATCCTAGATCATAGTGACTGTAAAGTTTTCATCGTGGACCGACAGTTTCACAATGTAGTTGTGGATGCCCTAGCACAAGTTGACCGGGAGATCATGGTCATTGACATTGATGACAAACAAGCGGGCCTTGGAGATATCCCTGCAATAGGTAAATTAGAATATGAGAGTTTTTTAGAAACGGGTGATGAAGGGTTTGAATGGATTAGACCAGATGATGAGTGGCAAGCAATTTCACTGAGCTATACTTCGGGCACGACAGGAAATCCTAAAGGTGTCGTTTACCATCATCGAGGATCTTATTTAATGTCGATGGGTAGCATTAGCGCCTGGAACATGCCTAACCGCCTGACGTACCTATACACCGTTCCTATGTTTCACTGTAATGGCTGGGGGTATCCTTGGACCTTGGCTATGCTGCATGCGCGTGTGATTTTTATTAGAAATATTGTCGTTAAAGAAATTTTTGAATTAATCGATGAATATGATGTAACGCATTTTGGAGGAGCGCCGATTGTTTTAAATATGATCGCCAACGCTCCAGCCGAAGATCAAAAAGCATTGAAAAATAATGTTTATGTCATGACTGCGGGAGCTCCGCCTCCAAGTTCAATTCTTCAAAAAATGGAGTCCTTGGGCTTTGAGGTTATGCATGTTTACGGACTCACAGAAACTTATGGCCACGTTGTTCACTGTGCTTGGAATAAGGACTGGAATAGTTTAGCGGAAGATAAACGCTCTGAGTTAAAAGCTTATCAAGGAGTTCGCTATCCCCACACCGAAATGGTATCGGTTATGAATCCAGATACGCTCGAACCGGTTCCCTCTGATGGAGAAACCATGGGTGAGATTATGATCCGAGGAAACACTGTGATGATGGGATATTATAAAAATGAAGAGGCCTCCAAAGAGTCTATGAAAAGCGGATGGTTTCACTCCGGAGACTTGGCAGTAATGCACCCCAGTGGATATATCCAAGTTAAAGATCGATCAAAGGATATCATCATTAGTGGGGGTGAGAATATCTCCTCAGTAGAAATCGAAAATATTATTACAAGGCATCCTGCCGTATCACTAGCAGCGGTTGTCGCGAAGCCTGATGAAAAGTGGGGGGAGACACCTTGTGCTTTTATAGAATTGGCCGACGGTCAAACAGTTGAGGAAGATGAACTAAAGAAATTTTGCCGGGAGCATCTAGCAGGTTTTAAAATGCCCAAAACTTTTGTATTCCAAGTCTTGCCAAAAACGTCAACGGGTAAAATTCAAAAGTACGAACTAAGAGAAACAGTTAAAAAACTTTAATTCACTTTTTTATTTTTATCTTCAGTGTTGATAACTTTGATAGCTTTTAGCTTTTTGTAACACATATAGCAGACAAGATTGTGATGACTTTTAATTAGGTTTTGTACCTTCTTTGGGGCTGTTCGAATTTCAGACTCAATGTAGACGCTATCCATGACGGATAATTCTCCCTCGCAGTATTTACACTTTTCTGCCATCTCTAGTATTTTAAATTTTTCTTGATTTTGTTCCAATACTGAAAAAATCTTTTTGCTGGGTGAAGATAGTTATCCTGTAACAAGAAGTAATCGGGTAATTGCTCCACGTCATAGGCATCACCGAGCTTTTGAAATAACTCTTGGTACACAGGCCTAAAAGTAGCTTTGGTTGTGATTTTTGATATGGGATTTTGACTATGAATTTCTTGCAATATCTCATATGTGTTTCCTTGATATATCTCAGCTCCAGCCTCTTTGGCCAAAAAGTATCTATTTTCAATGATTTTTTCACTGAGTTCGTAGCCCTCGCTCAAGGTATTGTCAAAGATGTATACAGGATTACCCTCCATACCTAGAGGTACTCTCATGAACTCATCATATAAAAAAACTAGGTTCATAAATTGGGAAAGAGCCTCGCACTAATCTCCTCATAGCTTCCATCTATTTCTTGATTTTTCTCTGGTATAATCTCAATTGAGCGGTGACAGTATTTATGGACATTTTCTAAATTAAAAATATAGGGCTTTCCTGCAAAGGTGCTCGCAATCCATTGCCACGAAAAGTTATTACTCGCAATATCACCGTCTAGTAAATGACTTAAAAAAAACTTTGCTCCTGCCTGCCACTTCACTCTTCTAAAATGGACTATATAAGAGGCCAAATACATACGTGAGTGGTTATGCAGATAACCAGTAGTAAGCAGCTGATCGATAAAAACATTGATTACCTGTGTTGGAGTTTTTGCAGATGTAATGTCTTCAGGTATGTCGTCTTGATACTCGTGTGCTTGAAATCCTGTTTTATATTCCTCCACATCTGTCCATAGTTGATCGGGATGATGGTAGGCGTAACTTCTCCAAAAATCTCTCCATGCTAATTCTTGGATAAATTTTTCACTCTCATTAAATGCATATTTATCTCGAACATGTTCATAGATCTCTTTATTTGAAATAATTCCATGTTTGATGTGAGCAGATAATCTTGAAATTTGCCCATTGAGAAAGTTTCTGGTCTTTGCATAGAGTGTAGGATTAAAAGAGTTAAATTTTTCTAAAGCATCTTGCCTTGAGGCAACAGCGCTATCTGATTTAGTCGATGAGGGAACAAGATCGTGAATATTTGAAATTTTCATTTCTAGTTATACATACAAATTTGGCTAATAGATTGTTTGTAAATCAAACCTAATTTGGCTTCCAGGGGGAAGTTGAGAGATTTTGGAAATATCTTCCTCATTTAAAATTGCAATCTTTGGATATCCACCAGTGCAGGGGATATCTCGCATTAATACAATAGGCTGCCCATCACTGGGTACTTGAATAGACCCCGGTAAAATACCTTCAGACAAAATATCGTGTGACTGGGAGCTGAGGATGGCCTCTCCTTTGAGCCTGATACCCATCCGATCACTTTGAGCTGATATTGTAAAAGTACTGCTAATAAACGATTGTAGAGCCTGATCTGTAAAAAATTGAAGTTGAGGGCCAGGATAAACTTTAAAGTTTGTCTCCTTTTTGTAAGCAGGGTTTGGTATGGATAGATGATCCCAAGAACTCACATCTTCCAGAATTTCAAAGGTATCATCAACTTTCAACGGCCAATTGATAGAGCCAATTCCTGCTTTTGTATCTGTAGAGAAACTTTTTAAACATGGATCTAACCCAAGCCCATGTTCAACGGCGATGTAACCGTAGACGGAGTCTATTGTATTATGAATATTCAACTCATCCCCTTCAAATAAATTTATACTCTTATAGGGTTGGCATATAATTTGAGTACCATTATTTTTTTGTATATTCATATTACAATTTCCACCGACACAAACTTTTACGGATCCCTCTTTTACTTTTATTGAGGGTCCCACATAGGCAAATTCAATAAATTGATTATGATGGAGTGGTATAATTTTTTCTAATTCTTTAATAATTCTTTGGTCCATAGCCCCACTGGGGGAAACCCCTAAGTGTTGATAATGAAATCTTCCAAAATCTTGAATAGTTAAATGAGTCCCTGTACGGGTGATCACAAGTGAGTTCATGTGGAGTACTCCTTGATCAATTCATTAATTGAAAAATGTTTCTTTTGGATTTGCTGAAACTCTTTGTTGCTGACAGAGTAAAAACTTACCTTATCTCCGGGTAAAAAAAGAGAGGGGTTAGGTTTTTGAAGATCAAATATATCGAAGGGTATTTGTCCGATAATATTCCAGCCACCCGGTGATACTTTTGGATATATGCAAGTGTGGTTTTTAGCTATTCCAATGGATCGAGCAGGAATTTTAATTCTTGGAGTAGCTAATCGCGGTGTAATTAATTTAGAGGGGACATCGCCCAGATACGGAAATCCCGGCATGAAGCCTATATAATAAGTATAGTAACTCTCAGAGGTATGGAGGTTTATTATCTCTTCTTTTGTTATCTGATGAAGTTTTTGAATTAACTTTAAATCCAAAGCGAAACTTTCATCATAACAGGCAGGTATTTTCCACGTTTTATTGGCACTTTTATGAGATTGAGATTTTATCTCATTCATTTCATAAGTAATTTTTTCTTTATTTTGATCGCGTATTTCAGAATTTTCAAAAATGATCACAATTTTATTAAACGAAGGAATTATATTTAGTAAAGGCAGTCCAAGATTTGAAATAGTGGAAAATGCTTTATTCACCTCTATCGATATAGATTTTGAGGAGTCATCTCCAAAATCTAAGACCATCCCTCGGTCTCCATAAGAATTTATTCCTTTGAAATACACGCTAATATCTTAATGTAACTTTGGTGCATTTGAATAAAATTAATTTTAATTCTGATATAGCAGAAAAAGATCATCGATTTTATGAGTCTGTTGATATGCAACTCATAGACAAAATTAGCTCTGCCAATATTTCCTGTTTATTTCATGGGGGTTCAAAAGAAGTTGTTTCTAAAGCACTTAATTATTGTAATACAAAGAACGTTTCAATCGGAGCTCATGTCTCGTTTTTAGATAGAGATAACTTTGGACGGGCAGAAATTAACTGGAACAAGCAACTCATCCATGAAATTCTCAACGATCAATTACTTTTTATTCATAACCTTGCGTTGGAAATGAGCGCTACAGTGACTCATATCAAACTTCACGGAGCTCTCAGTAATATGGCTTGTGTTGACCAGGATCTCTCTGCTGAAATAGTCGGCTATTTAAAAAAAAATTACCCTTCTTTGATATTACTTGCACCAGCTTTAAGTGAACTTGCAAAAATGAGCTTGGAGGTTGACACTGCTACTGCTCTTGAGGTTTTTGCAGATCGCACCTATGAAGCCAATGGTACACTCACACCTCGTTCTGTTAGGGGCTCTTTAATCACAGACCCCAAAAGTGCCAGCGAACACGTTCGAGCAATGCTCATACAAAAGGGAATTATTTCTCGCGCAGGGGATACTTTAAAAACAGATATACATTCAATCTGTGTACATAGCGACACACCAAATAGTGTTGAAATATCTGAACAAATTTGCATACTTCTTGAAGAAATGAAGATAAAGCAAGTAACACTTCCAGAATTTTTTTAAAACAATTATGGGTAATTATTTTTTTTACGGCACACTTCGTTCTATCTCAGTTTTAGAAAAAGTTATTGGAAAGACATCTAACCATTTAAATATAATTCCTGCTTTTGCACCTAAAAGCGAATTACGCCTTGTCATTGACGAGAATTTCCCAGTTATAATTTTTGGTGATAACTACACAGGGGTTGACGGGATATTAGTGAAAGGTTTAACGGACGATGATATTGCACGCATACGTTTTTTTGAAGATGTAGAATTTGCTCCTAAAATAATGTCCGTTGAGGCTGGTGGAAAACATCAAAAGGCAGAATACTTTTCTCAAAAAGGAGTCGAGCCCTCGATGAACCCTTGGTTTTATGAGGAATGGAAAGAGCAAGACGAGGCTTTGACTTTAGTGACCACTGAACTTTGGATGCAACTTTATGGGAAATATACAGCGGAAGAGGCAGATCAGTATTGGAATTATGTTAAAAAACAAGCTTATCATCAGTATCACTCTCAACAATGAGGGTTATTAAATTATTTCTGCTTATTTCCTTTTTATTTATTCCCCATTCCTTTTCCAACGAGACCAGTTGGAATTTGTTAAAAGATGGCGGAAAAGTAGTTTTTATTCGTCATGCTTACGCCCCAGGGGGTGGAGATCCTGATAACTTTGAACTAGAAGACTGCTCAACACAAAGAAATTTAAATCAACAAGGAGTTCGTCAATCCCAAACAATTGGTCAATTATTTATTGAATATTCTATACCGGTAGACTCTGTTTACTCTAGTCAGTGGTGCCGCTGCCAAGATACAGCTCGGTATGCGTTTGGAGATTTTAAGAATTTTAGTGCTTTAAACTCAACGTTTTCTGGTAAGTACCAAAAAAATCACTCAAAACAAATGTTGGAATTGAGTGAATTTATCAATAGATGGGACGATAGTGGGGGCAACCTAGTTTTCGTCACTCATTATGTGATCGTCGGGGGCTTTCTTGATTATTATCCAAACTCTGGAGAAATTGTGATTGCAGATAAATCTTTATCAATTTTAGGAACTATAAAAGTAGACTTCTAAAAGAATACTCTTTCAATAAACCAATATAAACCTATTAAAGAGATTATGACAGAAATAGGAATTTGCAAAAAAGCTCGATACCAACTTTGGCGTGAGGGTAAAATAAAAATAATTGATGCAAGAATAATGATTGCAATTTGAGCTACTTCAACTCCAAGATTAAATGAAATCAGACTTATTACCAGTTGACTTGTATTCAACCCGATATCTCCAAGAACAAAAGCAAAACCTAAACCATGAATTAATCCAAAGATAAAAATTATGACATAACGAGGAACAACCAAACGTCTTTGAAAAATATTTTCTATAGCGACATAACTAATTGATAGGGCGATCAAGGGTTCTACAACTACTGCAGGGATAAAGATTAAATTTAAACTAGCAAGAATTAGTGTAATAGAATGTGCGAGGGTAAACATAGTAACTTGTAGGAATAGAGGTTTAAATTTAATTGCATAAAAAAAGATACCGATAATAAATAATATATGATCTAGTCCTTTAGGAACAATGTGCTCTATTCCTAGAATGAGATATTCAATTATTGTTTTTCCTATTGAGGATCGTGATTGTTGAGACAAAAGGGGCGATTTTTCAGCTGGCTGTAAATAACTTGTAAACAAGACAGACTCTTTTGATAAGTCCTCAAATTGTCTAATTACTACAGGGCCTATCTCTTTATCAAATTGAACTGTAAACGAGGAGTCTTTTAATTCGAAATTGAGATATAAAATTGTATCTCTCGGCATCTCTTCATTTGTCTCATCAAATGTCTCTACTTTATTTAGTAAGAGAGGTATGATCTCACTCTCGTTATTGATTTGGATCTTATTGATAAATTTAGACTTATTTTTTATTACTAACTCTTCTATTTCTTGAACTGAAAAGCCCCTAAATTCATCATATTTTTGAGACTGAGGGGAGTTATTTGTATCCACATAAACGGAGGCATCAATTTCAGACAGGACGGTTTCTGCATTCAATTTAAATTCAATTGAAGCATTTTCCTCTATAATGGTAATATCTACGATCGCAGGTTTAATTTCATGTGTAAGCACAGGAGGGCTTAATAGAAGAATAAAAAAGAATAAGTACTTAATCATTAAATCATGTTTACCAAAGTTCACCTCAGAATTCTTTATATTTTTTCATTCCTCATTACTTGCTTTGTTCATGCAAGTGCTCACGAATTTTGGATTGAGCCAACCAAATACCAGCTTAATGACAACATCATAAATGCTCACTTGAGAGTAGGTCAAGAATTCCAAGGTATGGCTTTAATGTATAATCCTCAAGATTTTAAAACCTTTAAAATTTTATCTGGATCGAAAAATAAAAAAGAAAAAGTCAAAGGTATACTTGGAGATGTACCAGCATTAAATACAAAGACAAAGTTGGAAAACTTATTAATTATTTATCACGAAACTACTGATAAATTTGTAGACTACAAAAAATTTCAAAAATTTAAGGATTTTGTCTCTGAGAAGGGTTATGAACAACTAATACAAACTCATTTAGATAAAGACTTCCCCCAAAGTAATTTTATGGAGAGCTATCGGCGTTATGCAAAATCTTTAATTACCACAAGTAGTGGCAGTAAAGGAAAAGATAAAAAAACAGGGCTTTTGTTTGAATTTGTTTTAGATCAAAACCCTTATACAAATTTTGACTCTAATCAAATAAGTGCAACATTATATTATAAAAAAAAACCCCTTCCAAATAACCTCGTTACAATTTTCTCAAAATATAAAAACTCTAGATTGTCTGTTTCAAATATCAAAACAGATGAGAAGGGTAAATTTACTTTTGAAATAGAACCAGGTAAGGAGTATCTATTAGACTCAGTTGTCATTTATCCATTAAAATCAAAACCTGATAAACATGAACCAATCTGGCATAGTGACTGGGCTTCTACAACGTTCTTAGTTCCTGAAAATAATCTTTAATTTTTATTTATTAGTATAAAATGTAGATCATGATTTTTGCTTTAAAAGTAATATTAGCAGCCCTTGTAATTGCATTTGCAAGCTGGCTTTCTGGTAAAAAACCAGAGTTATCTGGATTTATTATTGCTCTTCCAATCGCGAGCATTATTGCCATTGCCTTCTCTTTTCTAGAGCATAAAAATACTGAAAATACTGTAATTTTTGCTAAGAGTATTCTTGTTGGGGTGCCTGTTTCTTATTTATTTTTCTTACCCTTTTTCTTCGCAAAAAATCTTAATATGAACTTTTGGCTAATTTATTTGATCGGATTAACTTTGCTAGTAATCGGATTTTTTGTTCATAAATACATTATGAGTCTTTTGTAGATGTTTGAGTTATTCGCAGACACAACTCCAAATGCTAGAAAAATTTCAATAATGTTAGAGGAGATCAATGAAAATTACTCGATTACATTTATTAACTTAAACAAAGGAGAACAGTTCCACGAAGACTTTAAAAAAATCTCTCCTTTCTCAAAAATTCCTGTACTCAAACATGAAAACCAGACTATCTTTGAATCTGGTGCGATATTAATATATTTAGCAAACTTCTCTGGAGAGTTTTATGGTTTAAATCAAAATTTAACGACTCAATGGCTGATGGCACAGATGGGTTATATTGGACCAATGTTAGGTCAGCATCATCAATTTCATCATTACAACCCAGGTAAAAGTGAATTTGGAGAACAACGATATTTTAAAATAGCAGAAACTATTTACAAAAATTTGGATGATCATTTATCTAACAATGAATATTTAGCAAGAGAATATTCAATTGCTGACATGGCAACATTCCCTTGGATAGCACGACATCCAATCCACGATATTGGTTTAAATAAATATTTAAATTTGACCAGATGGTATAATAAAATTGCACTTAGACCTGCTGTTATTAAGGGTTACGATTTATTGAAAGATGGCACCGTGCCACCAAGTGTAAATTAAAATGAAAGTATATTTCAATGGTTCATGTAATATTTGTAATGCTGAAATAAGTCATTATAAAAAAAAAACATGTGATATAAACTATGTTGATATCTCCAAAGATAGAGATGAACATATAAATCACCTTTCAAAAAAAGATTTATTCAGAAGAATGCACGTTTACCATCAGGGTAGACTGATCTCCGGATCAGAGTCATTTTTAATTTTGTGGGATACCATGCCCAGATGGAAATATTTGTCATCATTTTTAAAGTTACCAATTTTTAAGCAATTATGGAAAATCGCATACGAAACGATGGCATTGTTATTATATTATAAAAATAAATCTAAGATCTGAGGAGAACCATTCTTGCAGTTTAACCACAAGAATGGTTTTTAGAGGATTAAGGTTAATCATCAATATTTACCCTAATCTCATAAAAATAGATCAAATAGATTGCCTGTAAAAAATAATATTAATTAACTTAATTTTCGAGATTGGTTCTTTTTTATAACTTCACCAATGAAATACAAAGAACCTCCAAAATAAACAGAAGTCTGTTTTGAAGATAATTTATTAATAGTTTTAAAAGACTGCTCTAAAGAGTCAGCAAAATATAAAGAGAGATTTTTGGGCAATAGTTCTTTAGTAATAGAATTTTCCTCATCCATTTTAACTACCACAATTTTATTAAAGTGTTTTGACAAACTAGTAAGCATTTGCAAATACTTTTTATTATTTAAAAAAGAGCATATTAATATTTTTTTATTTTTAGTTAATGATGCAATCAAGGCTTTCATTCCATCTATATTGTGAAATCCATCTAAATAAATATCTTTGAATTTTTTAATCTTTCCTGTTAAAACTCCGTTTTTAATTTTTTGTAATCTTCCTGGCCATTGACAATTTGTTAATGATTTTTGGGTCACTTCCGTATCAAACGCATCTTTTAAAATATTTTTTGCTAAATGTATTCCTAATCCAGCATTAATGAATTGATGTGCACCCAATAAATTTAATTTTGATATATCTATCTTTGCTTTATCGGATATATAATATCTAGATCTTATCTTCCATTCATCATTATAAATATCTGCATTCAATTTTCTTTTCTTTAGTTGCGACTTAATATAATTCATTACTCCTAACTTTTGCTTGTTAACAACAATCGTACTTCTTGAATTCAAAATACCTAATTTTTCGAATGCTATTTGATTTAAGGAAGTACCAAGATAATCTTGATGATCTAAGGAAATTGGAGTTATAGCTGCAAATTTTGATTTTTTGATTATATTTGTAGCGTCAAACCTTCCTCCGAGTCCCACCTCTAAAATTAAATAGTCAGCTTTATGATCTTGAAAAGCTTTAAAAGCTGCCGCTGTTGTTATTTCAAAAAAAGTAATTAAATTTCCTTTATTTATCTTTTCACAATATCTTAAATATTTTAATAACTTTTGATTGGAAATATCTTTTGATCTTAATTGTATTCTTTCATTAAACTTTACTAGGTGTGGCGTAGAGTAAACATGTGTTGAATATCCATGGTGGTTGAGTATTGACTTTAAAATTGCTGCTGTTGAACCCTTCCCATTAGTCCCGGCTATATGAATTACTTTTGGTAATAAACTCTCATCAAAATCTATTTTTTTAAGGAGCTTTTTAATTCTGCCTAAAGATAAGTCAGAAAACTTAGGGTGAAGTTTTAGTAGTCTTTGAAAAATGGGATCTTGCAAGATCTTATTTTTTTACAAAAGATAGAACTTTTGAGAGAGATTGATTTAATTCTTTACGATGAACAACCATATCAATCATCCCGTGCTCTAAAAGATATTCAGCTGTTTGAAAATCTTCAGGTAACTGCTCTTTAATCGTTTCTTCAATCACTCGTTTGCCAGCAAAACCAATCATACTTCCTTTTTCTGCAATAATGATATCTCCAAGCATGGCAAATGAGGCACTAACACCACCTGTAGTCGGATGGGTCAGCACGCTAATATATGGGATTTTATGCTGGTCCAACAAATTCACAGCAGCAACTGTTTTAGGAAGTTGCATCAAACTTACGATACCCTCTTGCATTCTAGCACCACCTGAAGAAGCAACAGAAATAAATGGACAATTCAAATCAACAGCATTTTGACAACCTATTTTAAATGCTTCTCCAACAAATTGACCCATAGAACCTCCCATAAAATTGAAGTCTAAAATAAAAACTACAACCTTAGTATTTCCAATTTCACCTTGAGCTAAAATAGCAGCATCTTTTTGATCAGTTTTTTTTTGTGCATCCTTCATTCTATCGGAATACTTTTTAAGATCTTTAAATTTTAAAGGGTCATTATTTTCAAAAGGAACTTCTATAAACTCAAATGCATTGTCACCAAATAAATTTTTTAATCTACTATTTACGTCCATATTCATATGGTAGTCACAATAAGAACAAATATTAAGATTTTCTTTTAAATCACTGACATAAAGAGTTCTCTCTCCACAACCACACTTGGTCCATAAATCAGAGGGGGGCTCTTTTCGGGTAACAAGCGAACTTAATTTAGGTTTTACATAATCTGTTAACCAGTTCATTTTAAACTTTAACCTCTTTGATAAATTTTCTTAAAGCGATAAGATATTTATTGATATCCATTTTCAAATCAAAATATTTTTGAATAAGAGCTGAACCAATTATAACACCATCAGCATTAGTTTTTTTTGATATTTCGAGCACATCCTTTTTAGATTTTATACCAAACCCAACTAAAACTGGGATATTTGACATCTTTTTTAGAGATTTAACATTTTTATTGATCTCTTTATAATCTAATTTGTTTGAGCCAGTAATTCCTGTTGCTGATATATAATAAATAAAACCTTTTGAACCCTTTAAAAGTTTTTGAGCTCTTTTTTTGTCTGTCATCGGTGAGATTAACTTAATTAAATGAATATTATTTTTAGATAGAGACTTTTTAATTTCAGTTTCTTCTTCAAAAGGTAAATCTACAATAATAATTCCATCAA
Organism: uncultured Alphaproteobacteria bacterium; assembly: GCA_902583235.1. GTDB lineage: Bacteria > Pseudomonadota > Alphaproteobacteria > HIMB59 > HIMB59 > HIMB59. Next base: position 99,781 of record CACHVL010000003.1, read on the forward strand.
CAATATTTTTTATACTTTTAATAAATTTATCTACACCAAATTTGCGAACAGTATTTAAATAGCACATAATCACGAACGAAGTATTGATTTTAGATTTATTTAATTCTTTAATTAAATTTAGTGATTGTTGTGTTGACAGATTTGAGCTAAGCGCAAGTTTATTTGCCTCTTGAATAATAGGCCCATCTGCCATCGGATCAGAAAATGGAAGTCCAAATTCAATAACATCAGGTTGATGAGATAGCATCTCATTAAAGATTTTTTTACTATGAGACAATGTTGGAAACCCACATGTCATAAATAAAGAGAGTATTTTTTTCTTAGGAAGAGTGTCTAAATTATTCATCTGCATCAAATCCAATAGCCTTAGCTGCAGTAAATAAATCTTTATCACCTCGTCCACACATATTTAAAATCACAACTTTATTTTTATGTTTATTTTTAAATGCTTTAATTAAGTAGGCTAGAGCATGTGAGGGCTCTAGTGCAGGAATTATTCCCTCTAGTTTCGAACATGTTTGAAATGCTTCAAGAGCTTCTTTGTCAGTTACACCGAAGTACTTAACTCTTTTAATATCTTTTAAGTGGGAGTGTTCAGGCCCTACACCAGGATAATCGAGACCGGCAGAAATAGAATGAGCTTCTTTGATTTGTCCATCATTGTCTTGTAAGACATAACTGTAACTACCGTGTAAAATACCGGGAGTTCCAGAGGTCATTGTAGCAGCTGTTTCTTCTGTTTTAGCGCCTCTACCAGCCGCCTCAACTCCAATAATCTTTACCTTTTTATCATTTAAAAAAGGATAAAATAAACCCATGGCATTTGATCCGCCTCCAACGCAAGCTATCAAATAATCTGGTAGTTTTTTCTCTACTTTTAATATTTGCTCTCTCGCCTCTTTTCCAATGACAGATTGAAAATCCCTCACCATTTTTGGGTAGGGGTGAGGACCTGCAGTAGAGCCGATAATATAAAAAGTATCTCTGACATTTTTAATCCAATCTCTTAAAGCTTCATTCATCGCATCTTTTAATGACTTACTTCCAGACTCAACAGGAATAATAGTGGCACCCAGAAGCTTCATTCTGAAAACATTTGGTTTTTGTCTCTCAATATCCTTTGAGCCCATGTAGATATAACAAGGAAGTCCAAAAAGCGCACAAACAGTGGCTGTCGCAACTCCATGTTGTCCAGCACCTGTTTCAGCAATAATTCTTGTTTTACCCATTTTTTTGGCAAGGAGTATTTGCCCTAGGCAATTATTGATTTTATGGGCTCCAGTATGATTTAGTTCATCTCTTTTAAAATATACTTTTGGTCCATTAATATATTTAGATAAATTTTTAGCGTAGTGTAAAGAGGAGGGCCTACCCACATAATTTTTAAAAAGGTCATTTAACTCTTTTTTAAATTTCTTATCTTTTTGAATTTTTTTGTAGGATTTATCTAAATTTAATAATAGAGGCATTAATGTTTCTGAAACATACATCCCACCAAACTCACCAAATCTTCCAACAGTGCTAGGTTGTTTATATGTTTTCATTAATTATATATTGATGAAATAATACCATCTATCAAAGTAAGGCTTTTTTCACCTGGTTGTTCCTCTACACCAGAATTTATATCAACAAAATCTGCACCTGTTAAGCTAATTGCTTTTTTGATATTAGTGACATTTAGACCTCCTGATAAAATATAAGGAAGTTTCTTAATATTTTTAAAATCAGACCAATCCCAAGTTGTATTGTTCCCCCCAGGCATCTGATTTGAAGATGGTTTGGCTTCAATGAGGAACTGATCTACATCAACTAACTCAGTTGTTTTAAAATCTTCTGGAGATATAGATTTATATATCTTTTTCTTAAAATTTCTTTTAACTTCACTTATAAAGTTTTGATCTTCATTCCCATGAAGTTGAATTGTATCAAAATCAAAAACTTCTAATTTATTTTTAATTTCATCGATTGAAGGATTAACAAAAACACCCACAAATTTATCTTTGTGTGTTTTAAAATATTGGTTAACAAGAGTTAGTGTTTCTATATCTATAAACCTTGGACTCTTTTCGTAAAAAATTAACCCTTGATAGGAAATATTTAAATCAAGACAGTGATTAATAATGGCTGGATTATTTTGTCCACAAATTTTTATTTTTATATTGTTCGCCATATTTTTTTAATAATTCTAAAGGTCTTTTGCTTTCTATTAATTCTCTTCCTATTACAACAAAGCTTGCACCATCTTGTAAAGCATTATGAGCAAAAGTAACTCTTTTTTGATCATCATTTCTAGCAAACATTTTAACACCAGGTGTTATTTTGATTAATTTATTAAATTTTCCTAAAACTCTCAGGTCATCACCTGAGCAAATAAGGCCATGAATATTTACATCATTAGCGATTTCAGTAAATTTTTTTACAAGTTTCTTTGTACTACCCTCTTTATATATTTTTTTGCTATCTTTTCCATCTAAGCTCGTTAATAAAGTTACCCCTAAGATTTTAGTTTTAAGTTTATTTTTCTTAATAGAGTTTACTGCAGCTTTCATCATCTCTTTACCTCCTGATATATGTAAGGTAAGAAAATCAGGATTTATATTCGATAAAGAATCTATCGCACTGCTAACAGTGTTAGGAATATCGTGAAGTTTTAAATCAAGGAATAATTTACATTTTGACTTTTTGATTTCTGAAATAAGCTCATTTGAACGGTCATTATAAAAAGATCTATACCCCACTTTAAAACCATAAACATGGTGGCATAGTTTCTTAACAATACTAATATTTTGAGTATTTGATTTTAGGTCTAGGGCTATAAAACTTTTAAATTTTTTCATTTAACTTTTTATTGATATTTTCACTAGCTTTGAATGTAACTTTCCATTTAGAGGGTATATATATTTTTTTCTTATTTCTAGGATCAGAACCATATCTAGATTTCATAAATTTAGACTTAAAAACACCAAAATTTCTAAGCTCTATTGTAATATGATCAGAAATATTTTTTTCTAAAATATCGAAGAACCTATTAAATATAGCTACATTTATTTTAGATGTTAAATCAGTTTCAGATTGCAAATAAGTCTTTAAAATATCAGACTTATTTTTCTTTGGAGTCCTTATCCTCATCCAAAGCCTTACCTAGAATATCCCCTAAAACTGAACCAGAGGATTTAGATCCATATTTTTCTAACAAACTTTGTTCTTCATCTACCTCTAGCTGTCTTATTGAGAGAGCAAACTTTCGATTTGTAAGATCAATAGAAGTTATTTTAGCATCTATTTTTTGACCTTCGTTATATCTAGATATATTTTGCTCTTCTTTATTTTTGGATAGTTCTTTTCTTCTTATGGTTGTTTCGATAAAGCTTGCTACTTCAACATCGATTCCATTATTAGAAATTTTAGTTATGGTTGCAGATACAGTATCTCCTTTAGATTTATCTTTAAAATACTCGTTAAAAGGATCTGTGGATAATTGTTTGATACCAAAGCTTATTTTTTCTTTTTCAGGATCAATTTCTAAAATTTTAACCTGAATACTTTGACCTTTTTGATATTTTTTTAGGGTCCTATCACCATTAGAGTCAGTCCATGATAAATCGTTTTTATGAATTAAACCGTCAATATTATCATTAAGCTTTGCAAACATACCAAATTCAGTAATGTTTTTAATTTCGGTCTCAATAACTTGATCTTTTTTATACTCGTTTAAAATATTTTCCCATGGATTTGGCTCAGTTTGTTTAATTCCAAGACTTATTCTTTTCTTTTCTTTATCTATTTCTAATATTTTAACTCTAATATTAAATCCAACTTCTAAGATTTTATTTGGATGTATATTTTTTTTTGTCCAACTGATATCGTTGGAATGAACTAATCCCTCTAAATCTTTTTCTGTCAGTTGAACAAATGCACCATAATCAGTTATATGGGTAATTTTTCCATCATAAATCTCATTAAGAGTAATTTTATCTTCTATTTTTTCCCAGGGATCATCTTTTAATTGTTTATAACCTAAGCTAATTTTATCTGAGTCGTCTGAAACTTTAAGAATCTTAAATTCATATTTTTTTCCAACTTCCAGTACATCTGAGGGGTGGCCAATTCTACTCCATGAGATATCACTCAAATGAACTAGGCCATCGATTCCACCTAAATCTACGAAAGCGCCATAGTCTGTAAAAGTTTTTACCCTACCCGTAACAACTGAGTTACTTTGTGACTTCTCCAAAATTTGGTTTTTTATTTCTTTTTGTTTTTCCTCAAGTATTGCTTTTCTTGAAACAACAATGTTACCTTTTGAGTAATCCATTTTTAGAATTTCAAATGTTTCCTCTGTCTTTATTAAATGACTTACATCTCTGACAGGGCGAACATCGATTTGGCTTAATGGTAAAAAAGCATTTGTACCCATAATTTTTACATAGAGACCAGCCTTAGCTTTACCAACAATAAAACCTTTTACTCTCTCTTTATTATCATAAAGTTTTTGAAGCTTTTCCCATGATTTCATTTTGATTGCTTTTTCATGAGAAACTTTTACGTTTCCCTCTCTATCTTCTAATTTTTCAACGAATACTTCAATAACTTGTCCAGTTTTCAAATCATCAGATGATCCAGTATTAAGAAATTCTTCTTTAGGTATTTGACCCTCACTCTTATATCCAATATCAACTGTAATGTGTTGATCGCTTATTTTAAGAATAGTTCCAGAAATTATTTTATTTGCAGTGATAGTATTTTTAGTTTCGAATTGTTGGTCTAGCAATTTGCTATACTCGTCGTTAGATATCATAAGTCATTATTTACCTTTCAAGTTAAGTTAGGTTCTTTTAAAGTTTTATTAATGTTTTTCAAGAAAAATTAATTACTAAATTGTGATATATGTTTGAAAAACGTTGGATAGCTTGTTTTTATACAAGATTTATCTTTTATTATATTGTTTTTTTTACAAATCATATTTGCAATAAAAAAAGACATTAATATTCTATGATCATCATTGTGTTCAATAATACCAGCACCTTTTTTTAAATCATGATTACCATAAATATATAAATCAAAATTTCTAATTTCAGATCTAACACCAATTTTCTTTAAATTTTTGTGTATAAGTAACAATCTATTACTCTCTTTAACTGTAAGTTCCTTTAAACCTTTAAATATGGACAGGCCATTTGCAAACGACGCTGCTATTGACAAAATTGGAATCTCATCAACTTGTAGTGGAACATCATCAGGCTCTAGTGTAGTTGAATTTAAATTTTTTTTTTGTTCAATTTTTAGATCAGCAATTAATTCATTATGAATTTTCCTTTTTCTAATAACTTTTATGTTTCCCCCCATTTTCTTTAAAGTTTTGACAAAACCCACTCTTGTTTTATTAAAAAGAACATTTCTAACAATAAGTTTAGACCCAGGTTTTAAACAAGCAGCTGAAATAAAAAATGCTGCTGATGATGGATCACCGGGCACATTATAATTTATTATTTTTAAATCTTTGTTATTTCTCATTTCTATAAATCTGTGTAGAGAATTTTCCTTTACTTTAATGTTATATCCCATTGACTTAAGCATATTTTCAGTATGATCTCTTGTAGTCTTAAACTCTTTAATTTTTATTGTTCCATTGGTGTTCAATGCTGACAGCATTATTGAACTTTTGATTTGTGCAGAAGGAATAAGTATTTCAAATGATAATGGCACAGCATTTCCAGTCCCTTTTATTTTAATTGGAGGGAATGATTTATTTCTTAATTCAATTGTTGCACCTATTTTAGATAAGTGTTCCGTAACTCTTCTCATAGGTCTTTTGCTCAAAGAACTATCCCCAATTAATTTTACTTTAATATTGTTAGATGAAATTAAGCCAGAGATTAGCCTAATCCCTGTTCCTGAATTTCCAAAATCTATTTTATTTTTGGGTTGAAATAATCCACCTGGAGGAATACCAAACACTTCATAATGGTTACCTTTTTTAATAATTTGAGCGCCTAATAACCTCATCGCCTTGAGCGTGTTAAGAACATCTTCACCTTGTAATAGATTAGAAATTTTTGATCTACCTACAACCTGTCCTGCTAAAATTAAAATTCTATGACTGATTGATTTATCACCGGGGGGGAAATATTTACCTTTGATTAAACTTCGGTTATTAAGAGACATAAAGTTAGTTGTAATTTTTGCCCAAGTAGATCTTTTTGACAAATTTATCGGAGGTAATTTCTTCAGGGCTTCCTGATTTTATTATTTCTCCATTATAAATTATGTATCCAAACTCAACGATACTTAACGCCTCTTTTACATTGTGGTCAGTTACAATAATTCCAATATTCATTTTTTTTAGCAATGATATTGTTGACTTCACCTCTTCTATAGCTATTGGGTCTATTCCTGCAAAAGGCTCATCCAGTAAAAGAAATTTAGGATTACTAGCTAATGCTCTTGCAATTTCAGTTCTTCTTCTCTCTCCACCAGATAATAATTTACCTCTTGTATTTTGAAAATTACTTAATGAAAACTGTTTAATTAAATTTTCAGTTATTTTAATTGAGTCATTTTTATTGTGAAATAACTCTGCTATTGAAAAAATATTATCATATACACTTAAATCTCTAAATATTGATGCTTCTTGAGGTAAATATGAAATACCTAGTTTTGTCCTTAAGCTCAGACTTTTATTATTTAAAATATGATCATCTAATAAAAGATTACCTTTATCAGGAGATAAAAAACCAGCTACAATATTAAATAGAGTAGTCTTGCCACTGCCATTTGGTCCAAGTAGTCCATTAATTTTATTACTTTTAAACTCAATATTTACTTTGTTTAGAGCTTTTTTTGACTTAAAGCTTTTACTAATTTCGATCAGTTTAATCGTTTGCATTATTTTCTAATAAAACTTCAACTAGAGACTCTTTATTAGCTGAGTTAAGTATTCTTTTATTATTATCTATATCAGCAATTAATTCATTTCCCGTAAGTAATCTTGTTGGTGACTCAATTGATACATTTCCAGTAAGCTTAATTATATTATCATTACGTGTGTAAATAGCATAATTACCTCTAAAAGTTTCTTCCTTAAATTCAATTACTACGTTATCAAAAAGCTCAATAACAGTAAAAATTTCATCATTATTTTTTTCTATGTAGTTGGCAATCATTTTGTCTGCAAAGGCGATAAATTTATCATTTTTAAATTCTACATCACCATTAGCTGTATAACTCTTATTTTCCGAGTCCCAAATAAGGCTATCACCCGCTTTTACGTAGCTATCACTATTTGCATTTGAAAAAAAAAATAAATATAAAATGAAAAGAAAATATTTATTTATCAATAACAAATTCAACCATACCTTCAAAAAATATTTTACCATCATAATCAAGATTTTTAAAACCTTGTGCTTTTAATAGTCCCATTCTATTTGATACTTCAACATACTCATTACTATTAGATATTTCCTCAGAAATATTAATTGATATATTTTTTCCATAAATCTTGTACTCTTTATTCTCTAAGTATGACTCACCTTCAAGATAAATATTATCATCATCAATTTTATTTAATCTTTCAGAGCCAATCTTAGTAATCCCTGAGTTACTCAAAACAATACTAGAAAAATTTTCTACTGTTATAGTTTTTTGACTAAAATTTTCAGTTAATGGTTTTTGGTTAAAAAAGTAAATAAAACATTGAACTACCAAAATAATAAATATTATTGCATTTATTTTATTTTTAACTAAATGTTTAATCATTTTCTAAACATTTTTTAATATTAACAATTCCAATTGGTTTGTTCTGTCTAGCAATGATTAGACTTGTTATAGAATATTTATTCATAAGGACTATAGCTGAAGAGATTAATAATTCACTTTTTGCAACTATTGGTTTACTTTTCATTATTCTAGTTGCATTTTCCTTCATATCTATTTTTGCTATTGACCTTCTCAAATCACCATCAGTAATAATACCTTTTATTTTTTTATATTTATCTAGTACCACAACACAACCATATTTTTTTTCAGTCATGATTAAAACCGCATCAATTATTGATGAATTTGATTGTATAATAGGTATATCAGTATCCATAATTTCATTTAGAGTTTTAAGTTTTTTTCCAATTTTTCCACCTGGATGTAATTCACTGAAAGATTTTTTATCAAATTTTCTTAAGCTTAATACCGAACAACAAAGAGCGTCACCGAGAGCTAAAGACATTGTAGTAGATGTTGTAGGAATTGTTTGCAATTTATCAGCCTCTGAATGAGGAGGTAAAACCAAACCAATATCCGAGTTCTTAGACAATAAACTTTTTTTAGAGGAAGTTATTGAAATAATTTTAATCTTTTTTTTCTTACTAAAGTTTATTAAATCAGCCAATTCATGTGACTCTCCAGAATTAGATAAAATTATAAGAACATCATTTTTTTCTACTATGCCCATATCACCGTGACTTGCATCAACTGGATTTAAATAGATTGCTGGTATTCCTGTTGATGTGAAGGATGCTGCAATCTTGCCAGCAATATTCCCGCTTTTTCCTACACCTGAAACAATTATTTTACCATTTTGCTTTGATATTAACTCAACAGCTTTTATAAAATCTTTATCCAAGCTTTTAGAAAGCTTAGTTAATGCAATAGATTCTAAATTTATTACTTCTTGTCCTACTTTTTTGATTTTTGATTTATTCATGAATTATTTGTGGGCAAAAATGTCTATTCCCTCCCATCCTTGTAAATCTAAATCAACTCTTATTTCCATGAATTTCATTATCGATTTATATAGCTTCAATCTTTTTTGACTTATCAATTTATCATTAAGAGAGTCTTTTATTTCTGATAAATACAAAACATCATTCATTGCATATTCTATTTGTTTTTTAGTAAGTTTTTTTTTACTCCAATCAGATGACTGTTCTGTTTTATCTAATTGAATATCTAATATTTCATAAACTAGATCTTTTAGACCATGTTTTGATGAATAAGTTCTAGTTAACTTTGATGCAACCTTTGTACAAAACACATTTTTTACACTAATTTTTAAATTTTCTTTTAATACTGCCATATCAAATCTTCCAAAATGAAAAATTTTTGTAAGATCCTTATTTTCTAGTAATGTTTTTAAATTCTTTGATAATTTTGGTGATAAATCCTCTTCAAATTTAATTAGATACACTTTTTTATCTGTTTCATTTCTTAATTGTATTAGACAGAGTCTGTCTCTTTTAATATTTAAACCAAGAGTTTCAGTATCGATAGATATATCTCCTTTAAATGATTTTAAAACTTTGCTTGGTAAATCATTATGAAATAATTGATAATTTGACATCCTAGAACATATATTTATATAAGATAGATAATGCAATGAAAAACAAAAATATCTTAGTTTTTGGATCGACAGGCTTTATAGGAAGAAGTATCACAAAAAGACTCTTACAAAATGGTGACAAGCTTATATGTCCTGTCAGAAATGCCAGTAGGGTTAAAAGAAATATACTTTCAGGAGACATAGGACAGATTGAAGTAATTGAGTTTGATATTAATAATTTAGATGAAATTAAAAGCTTAATAGAGAAATCAGATTTAGTAATTAATTTGATAGGAATTCTATATGAACAAAATAATTTATCCTTTGAACTAGCTCATTACTTATTACCAAAAAAAATTGCTGGTTATTGTGAATTATTTAAAAAACCATTTCTTCATGTTTCAAGTTTAGGTTCAACTTTTCAAACCAAATCAAATTATTTAATTAGCAAAAAAATGGGCGAAGAATTTATTGAAAATAATAACACTAATCATATTATTGTAAGACCAAGTACTGTTTATGGTGAAGAGGATAATTTTATTAATTTATTTGGTAAGATGGCTAAAATTTTACCTTTCCTTCCATTAATTAAAAAAGGAAAAACTAAATTCCAACCAATTTATGTCAATGACTTATCTCTTTTAATTTTTAATCTATTAAATAATTTTGATAAATACAAAAATTCAAATTTAGCAGCTGTAGGTAATGAGATATTTACTTTTAAAGAAATTTTAAGTCATGTATTTATGTCTTTGAAAAAAAAGGAAAGATTTTTTTATATGCCTTCTTTTCTTGCAATCCTTCAAGGCAAAATATTAGAAAAACTCCCTAAACCTTTATTTACTTATGATCAGTATGTAACTCTTTCACATGATAGTATATCAGAGGGAAGTCAAAAATTAGTCACCGATATATTGAAACAAGATCTGTCAAATATGAAAATTATTACTTCAGAGTACCTTAAAAAGTTTATTGATAGAGTTTAATAAACATAAATTAACAAGACTATTCCTATAAAAATTCTATAAACAATAAATGGCATGAAACCAATTTTATTTATAAAACTAATAAAAATAGAAATTGTGATATAAGCTGCAAAAAATGAAGAAAAAAAAACTATAATTAGACCCTTATCAATAATAACACTCTCAAAATCACTTATATTTGAAAAAAAAGATAACCCAATTATGGGTATGCCCATATATAAACTATAAATTGAGGAATATTTACGGTCTTCTCCAAATAACCTAAAAGCAATGATACAACTTCCTGCTCTACTAAAACCTGGTAAAAAGGCAAGACATTGAAAAAAACCAGCTAATATAAATTTGGTACTTTTGCTTTTAATAACAAATTTAAATTTATTTGGTTTGTCTGCGATATAGAGCAATATTGCTCCTATAATTGAGGTGTATCCTATTAACTCTAAACTAATAAAACTTAAATTATAAAATTTTAGTATCATGCCCAGAAAAACTGCTGGTATAGTTGCATAAACTATTACCTTAAAGTTGGCTTTAATATTTGATTTTGAAAAATGTTTATGTGCAAACAGATATATTAATAAAGCTAATAAGGAGGCAAAGTGGGCAGATGTTTCATATAAATAGTTTCTCGATTCTATGTTCTTATAAAGTATTTCTATTATATTTAGGTGACCACTCGAACTAACTGGGATAAATTCAGTAATTCCTTGTATTAGACCATAAAAAATATAAAAAATACTATCAATAGTCATAATTTATTATCATTTATTGGTTTACTAAGTCTTAAAATCTTTATATTAATACCATCCGCGTTATTTGTAGGAGAATAAAGTAATATTTTATTATCATGTTAGAGTTTCATAAAAAAAAACCAAAGAATCCATCTAAAACTGAACCTGAAAAAAGGATAAAGGATTTTCAGGAGATTTACAGTCAGTTTGATAAAAATGACTCTGTTGAACAATCCTCAAGGTGCTCTCAGTGTGGAATACCATATTGTCAAATTCATTGTCCTTTAAATAATAATATACCAGATTGGCTTCGCTACATCGCTGAAGGCCGATTGGAAGAAGCCTATCAAGTATCCGCTTCTACAAATGCATTCCCAGAGGTATGTGGGAGGGTCTGTCCTCAAGATCGATTGTGTGAAGGTAACTGCGTTGTTGAACAAGCGGGCTTTGGGGCAATTACAATTGGTAATTTAGAAAAATACTTAACAGAGATAGCATGGGAAAAAGGATGGGTTAAAAATTTATCTTCACAAAATCAGTTTAAACAAAAAGTGGCTATTATAGGATCTGGTCCTGCAGGAATGGCCGCTTCAGCCTATTTAACTCAAAATGGATATCAAGTAGATGTCTTTGAAAAAAATGACCGAGCAGGTGGCTTGATGATTTACGGAATACCTAATTTTAAATTGGACAAAAAAATTGTTGAAAGAAGAACAGAGTGGCTTTTAGAGAGTGGAGTTAAATTTAATTTAAATGTGGAAGTTGGAAAAAATATCTCTTTTCAAGATTTGGAAAAAGATTACGACGCAATATTAATTGCAACTGGTGTTTATAAGGCTAGACAATTAGATATTGATACCTCATCAGTAGATAATAGCATTCCTGCTTTAGATTTCTTAATTGAGAGCAATAGAACTGGATTAGGTGACTCTCCATCAAATAATAAGTTTCTCACTGCAAAAGATAAAAGTGTAGTTGTTATTGGAGGCGGAGATACAGCAATGGACTGCGTTAGAACAGCGATTAGACAACAGGCAAAGGAAGTTACTTGTCTTTATAGAAGAAATAAGGAAAACATGCCTGGATCAGCAAGAGAAGTTTTAAACGCAGAGCAAGAGGGTATTAAATTTAATTGGTTATCTGTCCCATCAAAAATTATAAGTGATAACTCTACTGCAACAAGTATGACATACAAAGTTGCTGCCTTAGGAGAGGTTGATGAGAGTGGAAGAAGAAAACCAGTTGATACAGGTGTTGAAAAACAAATAAAAAGTGACTTAATTATCCAAGCTCTAGGTTTTGAACCTGAAGATTTGAACCAAAATTTTAAAACAAATATTGAATTAACAAGCTGGAAAACAGTTAAAGTTGATTTTAAAAAATTTCAAACAAGTAACCCAAAAATTTTTGCTGCTGGAGATATCGTTAGGGGCGCCTCCCTCGTTGTGTGGGCAATCCATGATGGCCGTGAAGTTGCAAAATCAATTCATAATTTCTTACAAAGCTCAAAAATAAAAAAAGCATCATGAAAGATCACCCATTAGAAATCTACATAAGAAATAAGCAAAAGCTAAAAGATAACCACGTTTATAATGAAAAACATGAACATGATAATTGTGGTGTTGGTTTAGTTGCCTCAATTAAAGGTGAGTCAAGAAGAGATATAGTTGAAAAAGGTGTCGAGGCACTGAAGGCTGTATTCCATAGGGGTGCGGTTGATGCAGATGGTAAAACTGGTGATGGTGCTGGGATTATGTTAGAAGTTTCAAATTCTTTCTTCAGTAAGCAAGTATTAAAAATGGGTCATAGAACGAGCCAAGACTCTATATTAGGCGTAGGTATGATATTTTTACCAAAAAGAGATTTCGGTGCGCAAGAAAAATGTAGAGCTATCGTTGAATATGAAATTATAAAAGCTGGAATGAATCTTTTTGGATGGAGACAAGTCCCGGTTAATACAGAGATCATTGGTGAAAAAGCTAATTACACTAAACCAGAAATTGAACAAATAATTTTTTCCCCTAAAGAAACCACTCCTGACATTGAAAAAAAACTTTATTTAACAAGAAGAAGGATAGAGAACAAGATTAAATCTCAGAATATTAATGACTTTTATATTTGCTCTTTATCGACAGAAACAATTGTCTACAAAGGTATGTTTTTAGCTGAACAGCTATCTGAATTCTATCCAGATTTATTAGATGATGAATTTAAATCTAAATTTGCCATTTACCATCAAAGGTATTCCACTAATACATTTCCTACATGGTCTTTGGCGCAACCATTTAGAGTTTTAGCACATAACGGAGAAATCAATACTTTAAAGGGAAATATAAATTGGATGAGTGCGCATGAGCCAAGAATCACACACCCTTTTTTTAACGAAAGAATAGATGATTTAAAACCAATACTTGATTCAGATGCATCTGACTCTGCATCTCTTGATGCTGCTTTTGAGCTTTTTGTTCAAACAGATAGAGACATGCCGATGGCAAAATCCATGATAATTCCTGAGTCTTGGTCAAATCGATCTGATTTATCTAATCAATTAAAGAGTATGTATGCTTATTGTAACGCTGTAATTGAGCCATGGGATGGACCAGCAGCCGTCTGTGGGAATTTTGGAGATTGGATAATATCTGGTATGGACAGAAATGGTTTAAGGCCGCTTAGGTTTATATTAACAGATGACGATCTTCTAATTTCAGGATCTGAAGTGGGAATGATTAATATTGATGAAAAAAATATTATAAAAAAAGGAAGAGTTGGCCCTGGTGAATTAATCGCAGTCAATTATAAAGAGAATAAATTTTATGAAAGCTCTGAACTAAAAGAATTACTCAGTAGCCGAAATAATTACTCAGACTGGAATGAAAAGACAATTAAGTTAGATAATATTTTATCCAAAGACAAGATATATACCCCATCAGCAGAGGAGAAAGATAATGTCTTTCAAATAGCTAAATCATTTAATCTAACATTAGAAACTCTTGATTTAATTTTAGACCCTATGGTTAAAACAGGTCATGAGGCTATCGGATCAATGGGTGACGATGCACCCATAAGTGTACTAACTGAAAGATACCGAGGTCTTCATAGTTTCTTTAAACAAAATTTTGCCCAAGTAACTAACCCTCCTATTGATAGCCTAAGAGAACAAGTGGTAATGAGTCTAAAAACTAGACTTGGAAATTTAGGAAATATCGTAGAAGAAGACTCAGAACAGTGCAATTTGGTACTTTTAGAAAGCCCTTTATTATTAGATAACGAGCTTGAAACTCTTAAAAGTCATTTGTCAAAATTTACAACTGAGATCGATTGTACATATAATTTAAATGAAGAGACAAATTTCTTAAATGAAATTCAAAGAATATGCTCTGAAGCTGAACAAGCAGTTAGATCTGGTTCTCAACATTTAATTATTACTGATAAAAATATTAATACTGACAGAATTGCTTTGCCAATGATACTTGCAACCAGTGCTGTGCATAGTTATTTAATCAAAAATAATTTAAGGACATTTACTTCATTAAATGTCTCCTCAAGAGAATGCCTTGATGTTCACTACTTTGCTGTACTTATCGGTGTTGGAGCTACTACAGTTAATGCTTCATTAGTCGAAAAACTTATCTCAGATAGATTTAAAAAAGGAATTTATGAGAATACTGATTATCCTCAACTAATAAAAAACTTCAAAAAATCCATAGAGAAGGGATTGAGAAAGATAATCAGCAAAATGGGTATTTCTGTTATTAGTTCTTATCGTGGTGGAAGGAATTTTGAAATAATTGGTTTAAGTAGAAGTATGGTAGAGAGTTTTTTCCCAGGTATGTCCTCACGAATATCTGGAATAGGATTAGATGGATTGGAAAAGAGAGTAAGGCGACAGCATGAGCAATCCTTTAAATCCGATAATGTAATATTAGACATAGGTGGAGAATATAGGTTTAGAACCAACAGCGAAACACATGCATATGAGGGTGTTTCAATACACATGCTTCAAGAAGCAGTTACTAGAGACTCTTATAATTTGTATAAAAAATATACTTCAAGAATTTATAGCTCAAAACCAATACAGATCAGGGATCTTCTACAGTTTAATGAAAGTAAAAATTCTTTAAATCTCGATAACGTGCAAAGCATCTCTGAAATTCGAAAAAGCTTTGTATCTCCAGGGATCTCTCTTGGAGCTCTTAGCCCTGAAGCTCACGAAACATTAGCTGTAGCAATGAATAGAATTGGCTCAAAGTCAGATAGTGGTGAGGGTGGTGAGGACTCGAGAAGGTATTCTAAATTAAAAAATGGTGATAATCCAAGTTCAGCAATTAAACAAGTAGCTAGTGGAAGATTTGGAGTAACTGCAGAGTATTTAAATAATTGTTCAGAATTAGAAATTAAAATTGCACAAGGTGCTAAACCGGGAGAGGGTGGACAATTACCTGGTTTTAAAGTCACTGATTTAATAGCTAAATTAAGACACAGCACAAAAGGTGTAACACTCATTAGCCCCCCACCTCATCATGACATATACTCTATCGAGGATCTTGCTCAACTTATTTATGATTTAAAACAAATTAATCCCATAGCTAAGGTTTGTGTCAAGCTAGTTGCACAATCAGGAATAGGAACTGTCGCCGCAGGTGTGGCAAAAGCCAAAGCTGATGTGATATTAGTTTCAGGGCACTCAGGTGGAACGGGCGCTAGTCCCCAGTCTAGCATTAAGTATGTAGGGCTTCCTTGGGAGTTAGGTATTAGTGAAGTTCATCAAATTCTGGCCTTAAATGGATTAAGAGATAAAGTCCTTCTTAGAACTGATGGTGGTATAAAAACTGGAAAAGACATTGTAATAGCAGCAATACTAGGAGCAGAGGAATATGGTATTGGTACAGCATCACTTGTTGCAATGGGATGTATTATGGTAAGACAATGTCATTCAAACACTTGTCCAGTAGGTGTTTGTACTCAAGATGAAAAACTCCGTGAAAAATTTGGTGGCACGCCTGAAAAAGTTGTTAACTTATTTTCTTTTATTGCAGAAGAGGTTAGAGAAATACTTGCTTCTTTAGGTTATAAATCTTTAAAAGATATAATCGGTAAAACAGAGCTTTTATCTCAAATTCATTATGGATCTAGTGATTTGGATAATCTAGACCTAAATCCGATATTAACAAAGATTGATGATGGTAAAATTTATGACTATCATTCTGAAAAAAAACGAAATGAAGTCCCACATACCTTAGATGATCAGTTTGAAAAAGATGGCAAAGACTTTATTAATTCAGGTCAAAAAATTGAATTAACTTACAATATTCAAAACACGTTAAGAACAATTGGAACTAAAATTTCTTCTGTAATAACAAGAAAATATGGAATGAATGCCTTGTCTGAAGATCATGTGACACTCAAGCTAAGAGGCTCGGCTGGTCAGTCTTTAGGAGCGTTTGCAGTCAAAGGTCTTACATTAAAAGTTTTTGGTGATGCTAACGACTACGTAGGTAAAGGTCTCTCTGGGGGAAAAATTGTTGTTCAACCAAGAAACTCATTTACTCAACCAAGTCATGAAAATGTTATTATCGGAAATGTAACTCTTTATGGAGCTACTGATGGAAGATTGTATGCATCTGGTCAAGCTGGAGATAGATTTTGTGTCAGAAACTCTGGCGCTTTAGCTATAGTTGAGGGATGTGGTGCTAATGGATGTGAGTACATGACTGGAGGTTCTGCAATTATTTTGGGAAATATTGGTGATAACTTTGGTGCAGGAATGACAGGTGGATCTGCCTTTATTTATTCTGATCAAAAAAACATTTCTGATTTAATGAATATGGAAACTATAAGTTTATATGAAGTTGATAATCAAGATTGGAAAAACCATCTTCTAGATCTCTTAAAAGATTTCCACAAAGAGACTAAATCTAAAAGAGCTGAGTTTATTATTGAAAATTATGATTCTGAAATCAAAAAATTTGCCCATGTAGTACCTGATGAAGTGATTGATAAACTAGAATTTCCTGTTACAAAGAAATCGAAAATAGCTTAAATAAATTTAGATAGAGTTCTTAAACTTTCTTTATCAGACAAGCCGTGATCAGCATGCTTAATTAAAATATTTTTAAAGTTTTTAAATTTTTTACTCAAATTAAATTTATCGTTATATCCATATGGTACTGCTTTATCTTGACCCCCATGAAAGAAAATAGTTTCTCCAAAAAAATCACCCTTAACTTTTTCAAGAAGATATTTTTTACTTCTAATAAATAAAGCTGGCGAGTAATAATAAGCAAAATCAGAACTAACTTTTTGTTTTACAATTTTATTTTGTTTTATTTTATTTCTCTGGTTAATATTAAATTTTTCCCAAATTAAATTGTCAGTAAAATCAGGTGCAGGAGCAATACCAATAAGTTTATTAACTTTTCTCGGGTGCTTTAAAGCATAAATGATTGCAACCCATCCACCCATACTACTTCCTATTAAAATAAAATTTCTTATTTTTAAATATTTAACTATATTATCTAAATCATTATACCAATCATCAATCCCAAAATTAGTAAACTCGCCACTAGATTTCCCATGACCTTGAAAGTCAAAACATAAATATGAAATATTATTTTTTTTGCAATAATTATTTAAATAATTAGACTTTTTACCACTCATGTCTGATAATAAACCATGTAAAAAGATAAGAGTTTTTTTACTTCTTTTGTAGTATCTATAAGATATTTTAACATTACCTTTTATAAAAAAGTTTAGTTTTGACACAGATTAAAAATACAAAAAAAATTACTTGTTTACAAATAATTCCATCTATGGGTATTGGGGGAGTCGAGACAGGAGTTAGAGATATTGCTAATTACCTTAATAAAAAAAAAATTGAAAACTATATTTTATGTGAAAGCAATGATAATAACTTTAACGTTAAAGGATTAAAAATTATAAAAATTGATAATTTAAGATTTAAAAATATTTTTGACCAAAATAAAATCAAAACACTCATTAAAAATTTAATAAGAGAGAAAAGAATAAACTTAGTTCATATTTCTTCAAGGGCACCTGCTTTTTTTCTTATAAATTTTATTAAAAAATTAAATATTAAAGTAGTTACAAGTATTCACAACAAGTATGAGTCAAAGTCTTTGTTAAAAGATTGGTATAACAGCTTTTTGTTAAAAGGTGACTCTATAATATTTAATTCTAATTTCGTTAAAAAAACATATGAAAATTATTATCCCAAAAAAACTAAAATTCACGTTATTCCCAGAGGCATAGATATTAACTTTTTTCAGCCATCAAAAAAAAAAGTTATTGATAAAAATATTTTTATTCCCTCAAGAATATCAAATTGGAAAGGACATGAATTATTACTTAATTATTTCTCATTATTAGAGCAAAATTATAAAGATTTATTTAAAATTCATTTAATATCTTCAAATCAAAGCAAAGAAGAAAAGAAAATACTATTACTCATAAATAAACTTAATTTATCTGAGAATATTATAATTCATAAACCAACTCTAGAAATTAACAAATTATATCAAAATGCTTACTTAGTTATTAATATCTCTAAAAGACCTGAAGGTTTTGGGAGAACTATCTCTGAAGCTTTGTCATCAGCTAAAACTATTATTGCTCCTAATCAAGGAGGTACTAAAGAACAACTTTTTAATTTTGACAGAAAACTATTATTCAATGTAAATTCATTTAGTTCTTTTAAAAAAACTTTTAAATATGCTCTAAAAAATTATCGATCAATTTCTAAAAAAGGAAGATCTTATGTCAAAAAAAATTACTCATCTGATCTGATGTGTAAAAAAACTTTAGAGGCTTATAATCATTTAGTAAATACATGAATATTTTAATAATCAAACATGGGTCCTTGGGAGACTTAATCGTTGCGTTTGGAGCTATGAAAACATTAAGAGTAAATTATCCTAATTCCAATATCTATTTACTTACACAGTCTAATTATAAAAAAACTTTTAAAAACTTACCTTATGTAAATGAAATTTGTACTGATAATAGATTGGCAATGTTTACATCAGTAAAAAATCTTCTGAGAATCGTTAAAGAAAAAAAAATTAATCTGGTAATTGATTTACAAAACTCAACTAGAACTGAAATATACAATTTTTTTTTAAAAATATTTACTAAATGTAAAATTTTATCTGCAAGGAACTTTTCAACTTATAAATATGAGCAAAAAAAACTTGGCATCCAGCACATCTCAAAAAATCATCAAGAGCAATTAAAACAATTGGGTATAAATCATTTCTTAAAGCCTGATTTAAATTGGATGCTCAAAGATGATATAAAAGCTTCAAAAAAAGTTATTTTTATACCAGGTGCATCAAAATCTGGTGAATATAAAAAATGGCCTTCAAATAAATTTGCCCAAGTTGCTAAATATTTAGTACTTAGAAAATATGATATTTATTTGACAGGTTCTGATTTAGACTTAAATACAATAAATGAAATTATTGAATTGTGTCCTGAATCTATGAATAAAATAAATGAGTCCAAGATAGAGGATTTTTATCAATTATGCATGACATCTGAGTTAATTTTAACAAACGATACTGGGCCAGCTCATATTGCTGGTCTTACAAATAAAAACGTAATTTGGATAGCAAATGATAATGACATTTCGAGGTCGTGCTATCCTCTTGGAGATAATGTACATAAAATTACATCATCTGACGTAAAAAATATCAGTGTGGACACTATTACTAATAAAATAGAACAAATATTAATATAATTTATATTTACAATTGATTTATCTTTGCTAATAATCCTAAAATGATTTTATTTAAGCAATCCTTAGGATATTTATAATTGCAAACTTCCTTATCTTTTATTTTCATATAATATTTTGAATAGACCTTTTCAAAGAAACAACAATTTTCGTGGCAAAAGAGATCTTCATAAGATAAATAATTTTATATCTGCGGCTGACGTAAGAGTAATTCTAGATGATGGTGAACAATTGGGAGTTATGAAAAAAAATGAAGCTATAGATATTGCTAAAGGTAGAGGTATGGATTTAGTTGAAATTGCTCCAAATAATAATCCTCCAGTTTGTAAAATAGTAGACTATGGAAAATTTAAGTACCAAGAACAAAAGAAGAAAAATGAAGCAAAAAAGAAACAAAAAGTAATTGAAACTAAAGAACTTAAAATTAGACCAGGTACTGGTGAACATGACTATCAAGTAAAAATAAGAAATGCACAGAAATTTATAAAAGAGGGGAATAGAGTTAAATTTAGTTTGAGATTTAAGGGCAGGGAAATGGAACATTCTAATTTGGGTATCGATATGCTAAAAAGGGTTAAAACAGACCTTGGTGAACTTATAAGAGTTGAAATGGAACCCAAAATTGAGGGAAGACAAGCTTTCCTCGTTGTTGCACCTAAATAAATTTTATGATATTTAATTGACCTCAACTGGTCGAACAGGCTTTTAAACAAGGGTATGCCTTAAGACCTAATTAGTTCACTCAAAAGGAGATAAAATGCCCAAGCTAAAAACAAAAAGTAGCGTTAAAAAACGTTTTAAAACTTCCTCTTCAGGAAAACTAGTGGTCGGAAGCGTTGGTAAACGCCACGGCATGTCCAAAAGAACAAATTCTTTTATCAGAAATTCTAAAGGTACAAGGGTCTTATCAAAGTCTGCATCAATAATAATTGAATCAATGATGCCGTATTCTAAATAGGTAAAGGAGATATAATATGCCAAGAGTTAAAAGAGGAGTTACAGCAAGAGCTAAACATAAAAAAGTTTTTGAATTTACAAAAGGTCATCGCGGTCGAAGAAAAAATGTTTACCGTGTAGCTACACAAAGCATGGATAAAGCACTCCAATATGCTTACCGTGATAGAAGAAATAAAAAAAGAGATTTTAGAGGACTCTGGATCCAAAGAATTAATGCTGGTGTTAGAGAACATGGTCTTACTTATGCCAAGTTTATTGATGGATTAAAAAAAGCAAATATTGAAATCAATAGAAAAATTCTATCTGAAATTGCATTTCATGAACCAGCTGCGTTTAAAACAATAGTTGAGAAAGCTAAGGCTAATATAGCCAGTTAAAATTTAAAATGGACATTAAAAAAGTCCTTAGTGAAGCTACAAAAGAAATAGAGGAAAGCTCTAATCAACTTGATTTACAAAATGTTAAAGTAGCCTATTTAGGAAAAAAAGGAAAAATTACAGAGTTACTTAAAAGTCTAAAAGACTTATCATTAGACGAAAAAAAATCTACAGGCGCTGAATTAAATCAATTACGAAGTGAGGTTGATAATCTCATTAAGAGTAAATTTAATCAGATAAAAGTTGAAGAAATTAACTCTAAGTTAAGAAATGAAGCCTTAGATTTTAGTTTTCCCCCACCAAATTCAATTTCCTCAAAGGTTCATCCAATATCAAAAACATTTGATGAGGTTATAGCGATTTTTGGATCAATGGGTTACTCAGTTGTAGAAGGCCCAGACATTGAGACTGATTATTTTAATTTTTCTGCACTAAATATTCCTGAAAACCATCCTGCCCGTGAAATGCAAGATACATTTTATGTTGACGATAAGGATAAAGATGGAAAACCCTACGTTTTGCGAACACATACAAGTCCAGTTCAAATCAGAACTTTACTAAACGAAAAACCTCCAGTTAAAATAATAGCTCCTGGAAGAACTTATAGGTGTGACTCAGACTCAACTCACTCTCCTATGTTTCATCAGGTTGAGGGATTGTTTATTAATGAAAATGCAAACATGGGTGATTTAAAAGGAACTCTGATTGAATTCTGTAAACAATTTTTTAATGTGCAGGATTTAAAAGTTAGGTTTAGACCTAGTTATTTTCCTTTTACAGAACCGTCTGCAGAAATGGATATCGCCTATGAGATAGTTAACAACAAGATTAAATTAGGTCAAGGTGATCGCTGGCTTGAAATTCTTGGATGTGGAATGGTAAATCCTATAGTTTTAGAAAATTGCAATGTTGATTCAAAAAATTTTCAAGGTTTTGCATTCGGAATGGGCTTAGATAGAATTACAATGTTAAAATACGGCCTAACTGACATAAGATCATTTTTTAGTGGAAACTTAAATTGGATTGCTAATAACGGTTTTAGCATAGGAGATTTTTAGTGAAGTTTAGTTATAGTTGGTTGTGTGAACATTTAGAGACAGATAAAAATGCAACTGAAATTGGTGAAGCTCTCACAAATATAGGCCTAGAACTGGAGAGTTTAAGTGACTATTCCTCATACTCAAAATTTGTTGTCGCAACAATTAAAGATTTTAAAAAACATCCTAACGCAGATAGATTAAACATTTGTGAAGTTGATGACGGAGCTGATACTTATCAAGTAATTTGTGGTGCAAATAATGTTAAGAAGGGATTAAAAGGAATATTTGCTAAAGAAGGAATGTATATTCCTGGAACACAAATACATTTAAAAAAAGGTAAGATTCGGGGTGAAACATCTGAAGGAATGCTTTTATCAGAGAGAGAACTTAATTTGAGTGATGATCACGAAGGTATTATCGAGCTGTCAGAGAATTTTAAAAATGGTACCTCTGCAGTAGAAGCACTTAAACTAGACGATCCTATTTTTGAGATAGGCATTACACCTAACAGAGGAGACTGTCTTAGTATCAGAGGAGTTGCTAGAGATCTTTCTGCAAAAGGTATGGGAAAACTTAAGCCATTAAAATACGAAAAAATAAAAAAATTAGAATTTGAAAGCCCAATTAGTTGGAGTATCAAAAATGATGACAATAGCTGTGAGTATGTCGTTAGTAGATACTTTAAAGATGTAAATAATACAAAGTCTCCAGAATGGTTGCAAAAGAAATTAATTAGCCTCGGACTAAGACCAATCAATGCATTAGTTGATATAACAAATTTTATTACTGTCGATTTAGGTAGACCATTGCATGTATTTGATGCAGATAAAGTCGGAAAAAAACTTGATATGAGACTTGCAAACTCTAATGAAAAAATTCTTGCATTGGATAATAAAGATTACACTTTGGATGGTAGCTCAACCGTAATTGCTGATAGTAATAATGCTCTCGCGATTGCGGGAATTATTGGAGGGGATCACAGTGGATGCACAGAAAATACCAAAAATGTGTTTCTAGAAGTAGCTATATTTAATCCAAATAGTGTTGCAAAAACAGGAAGATCTCTTGGAATTAATTCTGATGCCAGGTACCGCTTTGAAAGAGGTTTAGATAAAAATATGGTCCTTGAAGGTTTAGAATATGCATCTTACCTGATAAACAAAATTTGTGGAGGATCTGTTAGTAAAAATACTGATGCTGGAAAATTAGACACTAATGAACACAAAATAAAATATTACTTTAATTATTTTAATAAGGTAATTGGTTTAGATTTAGAACCACAAACACAAGTCAAAATCTTAAAAGACTTAGAATTTCAAATTAATGAGAGAAATGATAATGAATGCGATGTACTGGTGCCATCATGGAGAAATGATGTTAAAAATAATATTGATATCGTTGAGGAAATTATAAGAATTTATGGATACGATAATATCAATGTAAGTGTACCCTCCTCATCAAAAGATGAGATTAATAATATTGAAAATTCATTAGTTAATAAAAAATTTAAAACAATATCGAAACTTAAAAAAACCTTAGTATCTAATGGGATCTCAGAAGTTATAACTTTCTCTTTTCACTCAAACAGAGCTCAAGAAATCCTCACAGGTGATACATCTTTAAAAATTTCTAATGCAATTAGTGACGACCAATCTTTCATGAGAAATTCAATGATCTTTAATCATTTAGAAAGTGCAGAGTTAAATTTTAAAAAAGGAATAAAAAATATTCAATTATTTGAAATTGGACCTATTTATAATTCTTCTCAATCTCAAGAGAATATTCTATCTTTACTTATTTCATCTCAAGATGATACAAACTCAATTTATAAATCTGTAAATTTTAACTTTTACTCTTTAACAGATCTCGCATCAAAATTAATTAGTTCATTAAACTTTGATATAAAACAGTTTAATATTTCAAGATCAACTTCAAATATCTATCACCCAGGACAATCTGCAGAGGTTCATATGGGAAAAAAATTAATAGCTAGATATGGAAAAGTTCACCCTTTAATTATGGAGGAATTTCCTAAACTTAAAAATACCTATGCAATTGAGTTGTTTTTTGAAAATCTCCCAATAGAGACTATATCTAGAATTAATTCTATCAATATCTCAGACTCTCAATTTCAGTTCAGTGAAAAAGACTTTTCATTTATATTTGAAAAACAACAAAACCTTTATGAAGTACAAAGATATGTCACAGGTATAGATAAAAACTTAATCAAGAATGTGGAATTCTTTGACCTCTATGAATCAAAAGATTTAGGAGATAGTAGTAAAAGTGTGACATTCAGAGTTACTATTCAATCGAAAGAAAAAACTCTCGAAGAAAAAGACTTAGAACAGCTTCATAAAAATATTTTAGAAAAAGTATCTAATAAATTTAAAGCAAAAATCAGAACTTAATGGAAATTTCTAAAATAAGAAATTTTTCAATTATAGCCCATATTGATCATGGTAAATCTACTTTAGCAGATAGGATTATTGAAATCTGTGGAGGTATGGATGACAGAACTAAAAAAGACCAAGTCCTTGACTCAATGGAGATTGAAAGAGAAAGAGGCATCACTATAAAAGCACAAACTGTGAGATTGAATTATAAAAACAAAAATGGAAATGAATATCAGCTAAATATTCTTGATACACCTGGGCATGTAGATTTTTCTTATGAGGTTTCAAGATCGTTATCTGCATGTGAGGGCTCAGTTCTTGTAGTTGATAGTACACAAGGTGTTGAGGCCCAAACACTTGCAAATGCTTATCAAGCAATTGATGTCAACCATGAAATACTCCCAGTCCTTAATAAAGCTGATCTTCCTGCTTCTGAACCTGAGAGAGTAAAAGAAGATATTGAGCAAACAATTGGAATAGATACTTCAGAAGCCCACCTGGTCTCTGCAAAAACAGGACTAGGTGTTGAAGGTTTATTGGAGCAAATTATTGAAAAACTCCCAGCTCCAAATACCAATGAAAAGAATCTAAAAGCTCTGTTAGTTGATAGTTGGTACGATAATTATTTAGGAGTGACTGTTTTAGTTAGAATTCTTGATGGTGTTATGAAAAAAGGAATGAAGGTTAAGTTTCTATCTAACAATCAACAGTACAATATAGATAGAATTGGATATTTTAGTCCAGAAATTAATTATTGTAACGAGCTTGGTCCTGGAGAAATAGGTTTTATCAATGCGAGTATAAAGTCAGTTGCTGATTGTAAAGTTGGAGACACAATTGCTGAATTAAATGACCAAAAAATTAAACCCCTTCCTGGATTTAAGCCCTCTTTGCCAGTTGTATTTTGTGGAATCTATCCTGTAGACACATCAGATTATGAGAGGTTAAAAGAAAGTTTTGAAAAATTGGCTTTAAATGACTCTAGCTTCACTTATGAAAATGAAACTAGTGCTGCATTAGGATATGGTTTTAGATGTGGCTTTCTAGGGTTACTTCACTTAGAGGTAACTACAGAAAGACTGAGAAGAGAATTTGATTTAGATTTAATTACTACCGCTCCTGGTGTTGTCTATAAAGTAATAGATAGAAACAAAAATAAATTTGTTATAAGGAATCCATCAGAACTTCCTGATCCTGCAGAAATTGATCAAATTTTAGAACCATGGGTTAAATCAACAATTATTGTTCCCCAAGATTATTTAGGAACTGTTATAAATCTGTGTATTGAAAAAAGAGGTAAACAAAAAAACTTAAATATCCAAAATAATAGAGCAATTTTAGAAATGGAGCTTCCATTAAATGAGATTGTTATAGATTTTTACGATAAATTAAAATCATATTCTAAAGGCTATGCTAGTTTTGATTACCAAGTTTATGATTATTTTCAAGGCGATTTAGTAAAACTAAATATTCTTGTTAATTCAGAGACTGTTGATGCATTCTCAAATATTGTTCATAAAACTAGAGCTGAAACTATTGGTAGAAGAATATGTAATAAATTGAAAGATTTAATACCAAGACAAAACTTCCAAATTCCAATTCAAGCCGCAATCTATGGAAAAATTATTGCAAGAGAGACCATTAAAGCCTTCAGAAAAGATGTAACTGCAAAACTTTATGGTGGAGACGTAAGCAGAAAGAAAAAACTTCTCGAAAAGCAAAAAAAAGGAAAGAAAAGAATGAAACAATTTGGGAATGTGGACATACCTCAGACAGCCTTTTTTGAGGCCTTAAAAATTGGCGATAGTGATTAATTATAAATTAAAAATTTTATTTTTTTCTTTAAGCTACAAATAAATGTTTAAAAAGATTGAAGTTTGGATTGTTCTACTAATCATCCTTGCTATGCTAGTTTTTGCTTTTCTGTTTGGTTTTTTGGTTAGACAAGAAATAAAGGGTTACACTAAATTTGGAAAACTGTCTGAAACTGCTCTTTTCATTTCAGAGATACCTCTAAAAGTTAAAAGAGCATTTTTTTTAATTGACGGATCAAAAAAAGATTTAAAAGCAAAAAATTTCACAATTCAAAGAGATAAAAATTTAAAATCAGGTTTTAATTTATACACAGATATAAGAGAAAATTCGATTTTGATAATTCCTAGATATGATGGAGAAATTCAACAAAGTGTGATTGATGTATACGATATGACATCTTATAAAAAAATATTTACATATAAATTCGATACTGATGAAGTTATTAATTTAATTGATACAACAAAGGATGAATTTGTAAACATCAAAAATAACGATAGACTCGATCGTTTCAGGCATAACCATCCTTTTATAGATGAAAAAGGAGATGTTCTTACACATTCTTATTATTCAGTCCTTTTTAAAATGAGTATGTGTGGAAATTTAGAATGGGCTGACTTAAAAAATATTTATCATCACTCAATCGAACTTGATAATGATGGAAATTTTTTATTACCATCAGTTCAGTACAATAATAATAACTTGATGAATATAATGACAGATGAATTTACTAGTGATTATAATGATGACTCAATTACAATTATTGATACAAATGGAAATTTAATTTTTCAAAAATCTGTCACTGAATTATTGATTGAAAATAACTATTTAGATATTAATTTTTCAAAAGACCCTATACATTTAAATGATATACAACCTGTCTTGAAAGATGGTCCTTATTGGAATAAAGGAGATCTTTTTTTGTCATTAAGGAATCTTTCAATGGTTATTCTTTACAGACCTTTTGAAAATAAAATTTTAAAAATTATTAAAGGACCATTCACAAAACAACATGATGTTGATATTATTTCTGAAAAAGAAATTACTATTTTTAATAATAACATTTTTTTTAATAATAGCTCATACACTTACAACTATGGTAATGTTGAAATTCTAAAATATGATTTTGAAAATGAATCCTTTACGAAGCTAATAAATCAAAGTTTAATATTAGAAGACATTAAAACCAGTGAGGAAGGACTTCACCATATTACAAAAGACCAAAATATTATCATTGAAGAGCAAGAGGCAGGAAAATTAATAATGTTTGATAAAAATGGAAAAAAATTATGGGAATACATAAATAAAGATAAAAATGGCGATACTTATTTGATTTCATGGTCAAGATTAATCAAAGATAAAAATTTAGTTGAAAAACTTAGAAAGTTATATGAAGTTAAGAAATGTTAAAAATATTATTATATTTTTTTATATCCTTTTTATATTTAAACAATCTACATGCATATATAGGCCCAGGAATGGGTGGTGGAATGATAGCAGCAATATTTGGTATAATAATAGCAATTATTGCTGGTTTTTTTGGAATAATTTGGTTTCCGATAAAGAGATTTTTAAAAAGTAGAAAAAAAGTTAATAATAAAAATAAAAAATTTGACTGAATACATTTTTTTTTCTGTAATTGTCATATTAATTTTAGAGCTAATAAATTTTTTCAATTTTAAAAATTTACTTTTTAGTTATTTTAGACTTTTAAAAAAAACTAAACTATTAATAAATTCAAAAAATATTAGTGATAATTCAAAGGAAAAGTTTTTAAAAATATTTTCAGTAAAATTTTTCCAAAATTCGATGAAAATTTTATTTTTTTTTATGATTATTTTTATAACAATATTTTTAATAAATTTTTTTTATTCAGGCACGATCTCAAAAATTATAAGTATGAAATTTATTATTTTTTCTATTTTAATTGCTTTGATTTACATTAATTTAAAAAAATATGTTAAATCAAAATTATAATTTTACAGAAAAACTACTTCATGAAATATATTTTAAGTTTAATTTTGTAAACTTAACTTTATATGAAATTGAAAAAAAAATTTTCCTCAAAAATAGTGAATTTTTCGATCATCATATTTTTATTTCAAGTATGGCTAGATCAGGCACAACTTCTTTATTAAACTTTTTATATAAGTCTAACGAATATGCATCTTTGCTTTATAAAGATATGCCTTTTATCTTATCTCTGAATTTAAATAAAAAATTATTCAAACAAAATAAACTCATACTTAGGGAAAGATATCATAACGATGGAATTTTCTTTGATTTAAATTCACCTGAGTCCTTTGATGAATTTTTTTTCAGTAAAATATTTGATAACGACTTATTTAGTAATTCTGAGCTTATAAATTATATTAATTTAATTTTACACAAAAATAATAAAAAACGTTATTTAAGTAAAAATAATAATAATTACAAAAGAATTTCTGATATTTTAAATATATTTCCTAATAGTAAATTTTTAATAACAATTAGAGATCCATTTAATCATTCATATTCATTAATGAATCAACACATTAATTTCACAAAATTACAAAAGAAAAACAGCTTTATAAAAAAATATATGGATTT
Organism: uncultured Alphaproteobacteria bacterium; assembly: GCA_902583235.1. Taxonomy (GTDB): domain Bacteria; phylum Pseudomonadota; class Alphaproteobacteria; order HIMB59; family HIMB59; genus HIMB59. The sequence continues at coordinate 128,731 of CACHVL010000003.1, forward strand.
TCTTGGTCATAATGAATTTGGTCTCCATCATAAACCATGGACAAAACCAAATTTTTATAAAGATACTGATGACATAAATTATTGGTTAGAACAATGGATTAATTTTTTCTCAAAAATATATAAATTTAAAAATAAAAATATCTATTTTATTATCTATGAAAAATTATCAGACATACAATATAGCAATAGAATAAGTGAATTATGTGAAACTAACAAAAATTCTGATTATATTTTTTTAAATAAAAATAAAAAAATATCTAAATTGAGTCTTGATCAAAATTTAAAACATAAGGCTTTGGAAATTTATAATAAATTCTATTTACATGATTTGTAATTTATTCAAATAATTTAATTTTCTCATCTATCTCTTTTGCAATAATTGAGGCACCATAATTTGATAAATGGTTATCATCTTCGTATAAAACATTATTATTTTTAACTATGTAACATATTTTCTTATCAATTTTATCACATAAAAAATCTTCTGGATAAATTTTAAAGATTAAATCACTTTCTATTTTATCAAAAAAATTTATAGATTTTTCACTTCTTGATATAAATTTATGATACTCCATTCCTAATACTTTTATTTCTTGACTAACATTAAAATCTTTAAACTTTGATTTATTTATTAAATTTGAAATTTTTGATTTAGGATTAAAATCTAGTTCAGGTGTTGGATATATCAATAACACTTTATTTTTCATTGATAACTGTTTAAATTCATCGATAAGCTCATCAGTATTTAATTCTCCATCTAATTTATCACTCAAAAATAAATAATCCCATTTCGAGTTGTCCCTGCCAAAGTAAAATCCCTCTAAATACATCTGTATTCGTTGGTTAAACACTATTACTGAGTCTTCCTCACTCATTAGTATCTTTTTGATCTTTTGAAAATTTTTGTTACTGCATAATTCATCAATTTTCATACTAAATCTGTTATGTTTGTTAAATCCAGGAGAATAAAAACATCCACTTGTAATATAAATTTGATAATTATAATTATTATATTTTTCTAAAAGCTCCTCAGCCAAATTAATCATAAAACTGTCGCCTATAAGAATAATTTTTTGTTTTTTTTCTTCATTAAAAGAGCAACGAAATTCAAAAAAATCTAATTCATTTTCATGAGATATGAGATCTTGATCAATACAATTATCCAGATTGAATTTTTCATTTTTTTCCATTGTCAGAAGTAAATTTTGGTATTTTGGATCATATTTTAAAATTTTACCATTTGTATTATTAAGAATAATTATTAATAAGAAAATAAGGCTATAAAATATACTTAAGTAAATTAGACATTTCCTAAATGTCATCTGACTTATATTTCTAAATTTTTTTTCAATAAAATGATAAGTGAAGACTGAAAATGTAAATATAAAAACAATAACAATAAGTTTATTTAATATAGTAGGGTCAATTATTTCAGTTTTTCTAATTATAGACAAAATAGGTACGTGTAATAAGTAAAGAGAAAATGATATTTTTCCAAGATATACAAAAATCCTAAAACTAAGCAATTTAGATATAATATCTTTCGAATTACAAAATAATAAAATTAACAAGGTTCCGAAAGTTGGATAAATATTTTTATAAGAGGGAAAGTTTTCATCAATGTCATTAAAATAAAAACCTGATAATAATATTAAAAGTATGCCTAAAATTGGCAGTAAATTATTAAAAATTTTATTATGATTACCATTAATTGGAGCAAACGCTATTAATGCACCCATAAGTATCTCCCATATTCTTGAACTAAACATATAAAAATTTGATGAAGGATATTTTGAATAACCATTCAAGCAAAGAATAAAGCTTATAACAAATAAAAGTATAATAAGAATTTTAATCCAATCTAAATTTTTTTTTAAAGTTATTATTAATAGCGGAAATAAAATATAGTACTGTTCTTCTATTGATAGAGACCAAGTATGAATGAATGGATTAATTGTAGTAGTATCAGCACCGTATTTTAAATCATTAAATAAAAAAAAGTAGTTCGAGAAAAATAAAACAGAACTTAAAACAGTATTTGCAAAAATAACTAAATCTTCCCCATATAAAAGAATAGATCCTGAAATTAAAAAAATCAGAGAAACAAATAATAATAATGGTAAAATTCTTCTTATTCTTCTCTCAAAAAAATTTAATATTGAAAATTTTTTTAACTCTATATCTCTTTTTATTAGATTTGTAATTAAATACCCACTTATTACAAAAAATACATCAACTCCTATAAAGCCACCTTGAAATATATTTATGTCTAAGATATTTAATCTTATGTGGTAAATTATTACAATTAATACAGCGATAAATCTTAGTCCATCAATTTCAGCTCTATATCTCATAAATTTTATAGAATTATTAATATATTTAATTTATCCAAAGTATATATTCGAAATATTTTTAATGTGTAAAATAAATAGAAAATACGGAGAGATGGCCGAGTGGTTTAAGGCGCACGCCTGGAACGCGTGTATAGGGGTAACTCTATCGTGGGTTCGAATCCCACTCTCTCCGCCAACATCATGATTAATTTAAAGAAAATAGAAAAATTCTTTGATTATTATATCAAAAGAATAACAGAATATCCTTTAAAAGAGCTTGAGGATCAGGTCTCTGATGGAATGATAGATCAAGTTATACCACCGTACGTTTATCAGACATGGGAAAATAAATTTTTTGGGAAAACACATTTTAAAGAAATATTAAAATTTAGAAACGTTAATAAGAATTTAAATTTTATCTTATATGATAAGAATTTAAGAGATCAGTATATGGATAAATATTGGTCATCACATGAAATCTTCCAGGTTTATAAAAAAGTTAAATTTGGAGTAATGGAGTCTGACATCTTTAGGCACTGTATCTTATTTGAGAGGGGTGGGTATTATTTCGATATAAGTAAGGGATGTAAAGTACCCTTAATATCTCTTCATGAAAAAAATACTGAAGCATTTTTGTCCAATGAACCGGTTGAATGTATTATTCCTCCAGAGAAAAAAATATTTTCTTTATTAAAATTTCCTCATAATAACTTTCTAACCTGGGGTTTAGGATTTAAAAAAAATCATTTAATACCCAAAATGATGATTGAAAATATAGTAAATGACTATAAGTTTTACGAAAATAAAATATTTCATAAACCTAAAACTGCAGTTTTAAGTTTATCTGCTACTGGACAATTTACAAAAGTAGTAAGAAATTATTTCGAGAACAATGACTGTAATAATATTGTTCAATCAGGTATATATTTTGATAGCAAAGGTATATTTTCCATGAAGGGTTGTCGTGTCAGACACCATTTAGTGAAATCCTATGCAGATATTAGAAATGAGATGGTAATTTAGATACTGTTATGGTTTTTAACAAAATCTTGTATATATTCTTTCAAATTATATTTTATTTTAAAATTTAATTCTTTTTTAGACTTTGACAAATTATCTCTTTTTGATGAAAATCTTTCTCCTGGCCTTTGAGGTATTACTTTGATTTTTGACTCAAACATCTTAGCAACCTGCATTATTGTATGAAGCTTTCCTGATGCTAATTGATATTCTTGATTTTTTTTGTAAAAACCTGCTTTAATAAAGCCTTCGACAATATCATACACATGGGTAAAATCCCTTTTTTGACTACCTGGAGATACTACTGTGAGTGGTTGATTGCTTATAAATTGCTCTTCAAAAATTCCAATTACTGCTGACATATGGTGTTTCCTAATCTGATTAGGTCCATACACATTATAAAAATAAGCAATGACGTAATCTAAACCATACCATTCTTTATAACATTTAATTAATTCTACATTTTTAGCCTTGGTCCAAGCATATGGTGATAGAAACTCATTTGTTTTTGGACCAAACTTACTCGAAGATGCAGAATAAATAAATTTAGCTTTTTTGAGTAATGCTAATTCGATGACTTTTTTTGTTCCTTGCATATTTGACTCCCAACATTTTTCAAAATATTGAAAGCTTTGAACGATTCTTGAAAATTCTGCCAAGTGAAAAATTAAATCAATTTTGTGTTTAATGATTTTTTTATTAGTAAGTATATTTTTGGTATCACCTCTTATATAGATAATTTTACTATTCTTAATATGATTTATTTTAGAACCTGATGAGTAGTTATCTAAAACAATTATCTTTGTAGCTAAATTTTTTTTTAAAATAAATTTTACTAAGTTTGAGCCAATAAATCCTGCCCCTCCAGTTATAAGTATATTTTTTTGTTTAATCATAAAGTTTCTAAATATTTATTAAGTTCTTCTTGATATAATTTAATAGGAAAAGATTGTAAAGTATTATAACCAAAATCTTTTACCTGTATTGTTTTACAATATTCTGGTCTCGCGAATTTTCTTTCATTTGTAACACCAAAAATTTTAAAAGTTTTTACACCAGCAAATTCAAAAATCCAGGATGTTCCACCATCATTACATAACAAGCAATCAACTTGTTTTGCTAAATTCATAATAAACAGGATACTCTTTGAAATCATTTTTTCTCCATCCCACTCAGGGCAGTTGAAGTTAAATGATCTACAAATATCTAAATATTGTTTTTCATTTGGCCCTAAGAAAAAATTTACTTGATAATCATCTGCTCTTAATTTTTTTGCAATTTCAATATAGTTTTTAAATCCCCATTCTCTTATAGGATCACCAGCACCTGGTGCAATACCAATAATTTTCTTTTTTTTTTGGTTTGTAATTTTAGGTGTTTGGTAAAAAGGAATATTAATATCTTTTATTTTTTTAATTTTTTTGTTAGAGATCAAACTTAAAATATTATAATAAAATCTTTCAATATATATTCCTTTGAAATCCAAATTTTGGTCATTTTTAATATCAGAAAATAAAAAATTTGCTGATGTACTAAAAAACTTACTATGACTAATTTTTTTTAAATTTAAGGTTCTAGTTACTACTTTTTGTAGATCTATGATTAAGTCAAAATGTTTTTTCTTAAAAATTTTATTAATTTTTAATAAATCGTAAATTGAAGATCTAATAAAATTTTCCTCAATGAATTCATCTACTACATTTTCTAAAAGCGGATGTAGTATTTTTTTTAGAGTAGTAGTCTGTGTTGTAGTATATGTTATACTAGCAATAGGGTATAATTCTTTTAATTTTTGAAGGAATGATACTTTTTGTAAACCATCACCTAATTTATCATTAAAGCTGTATACTAGAATCTTCATTCTTTTGTCTCTAATTCAATTTTTGTTTTTGCACCTAGTTCTTTCATTTGATTGGCCTTGCTGTACAAACTATTTTTACCCTCTTTAATATAATTTTTTGTAATATTTATATTTTCAAAAGACTTATTCATGGAAGACTCAGTTTTTTCAAGTAAGTTTATTGTTTTAGCAATTTGATCAAACATGTTACCAGCAATTTCTGCAATCTCTTTAGAATTCTTATTTTGTTTTTCTAGACGCCAAATACTCTCAACTAATTTCATACACATGATTAATGTTGATGGTCCCACAATAATTACTTGCTTTTGTTGAGCATAATTAGCGATATTCTGATCATATCTTTGCGCTGTTATTAGAGCATGTTCATGGGGCATAAATATGAATACATAATCAGGGGAGTTTATTTTCAATAAACTTGTGTAATCTTTCCTATTTATTAAATTTATGTGGTTTTTTAGAGCATTTATAAAGTTTTTGATTGAATTTTCCCTTATTTGGTTGTCATCCGAATTTTGAAACTCATACCAATCTTTCATTGGTACCTTAGAATCAATTATGATATTTCTTTTATCTGGTAAAAAAATAACCACGTCTGGTCTGAAAGTTTGGCCTTCTTCATTCTTATCAGTAAATTGTGTTTTGTAATCTCTATCTTTAGTCATCCCACAATCTTGTAGAATATTTTCAAGTATTGCCTCTCCCATATCACCCATATCAGTAATATTAGCAGTCATTGCATTTGTCATTTTCTTTGTAAGGTCACCTATTTCATCAATTTTTGAATTAACATAACCGGACTGTTCTAATGTTTTGTTAAATAAATTTTCTAAATTTTGATTGATTTGGTTAAGATCTAATTCTTGATTATTTTTTTGTTTATTATTAATTTTTAGTAGAGTCACAAATATAAGAATTATTGTGATTACAAGAAACGTTAAAATTAAGAGATCAATACCCATTAATTTAATTTAATTCCTCTTAAGAAGAAATTTTAATAATTTTATCAATACTTTTTTTCAAATTATTTTTTAAATCATTAATTTTTTGATCATCAAAAATCTTTTTTTCTAAAAATGAATTAAAATATAACCTTATTTCACTAGATAGTTCTTCAATTTTAGAAAAATCTTCGGGAATTTGATCTTTTAGATTTAGTATTTCTCTATTGAAATCATTAAGAGCACTTTTAAAGTGATTATCAGCAAAAGTTTCTAATTTATTTTTAATATATTTATACTCAAAACTTGTATCAATTTTAGACTCTAAATCATAAATTGCCAAATTAAAGTAATCAAAAATTTGGTCGTAGAGACTATAGATTTTTTTACTATTAATTATTTTCACTACATTCATAAGTAGATTATTACAGCTAGTTTTTAAAATTCAAATATAAAAAGCCCAGTTACAAAAACTGGGCTTAGAATTTTATTCACTAGTACGCTGTATCTCTGCCTTCTGATTTAGCAATTTCTCTTGCATTAGGATTTACAGATGGTCTAAAAGGTATTTCTACTATCTCTCCATCAACGGGCTTACCAGGAGTATCACAATATTCATCTGGTAAATGAAACTTGAATTTGTTTCCAATATCTTTTTTCTCATAAGGAACATATCCCATTGCAATATTTGTTTCTAATTCAGGAGAATACCAAGGAGAGGTTAGGTATCCAACAGGTGTACTTCCATCTTGAGAAACTAGCCAAAAATCAGGTGCATATTCATCTATTGGTTTGCCACCTAATGCGAAACCTACTAATTGGTTACTGTAAGGTTTCTCACCTGCTTCCATTTTTGATCTCATCGCCTCAAGAGCCTCTTTTCCAATATAGTCAGATGCTTTCTTTCTAGGAACTTGATATCCAAGATTACACTGAAATGGGTAAGTTTCTGAGTCAAGATCTTGACCCCAAGATAAAATACCTGCAGCTATTCTTCTATGGTGAGCAGGAGCTATTACTTTTAAATTATGTTTTTTACCTGCATCTAAAACTGCATACCACATATCATCAGCATAAAGAGTTGCGTTTTTGAGATAAATTTCATAACCCTTTTCTCCAGTAAATCCTGTTTGAGAAATTATACAATCTCTTCCTCCTACTTTAGCTTCCATTAGTCCATAATAGGGAATATCTCTAACTGCCTCGCCAACAAGATCAGCCATTAAATCAACAGATTTAGGCCCTTGAATTTGGACAGGAGCAGCATCTATTTCATCAATAGTAACATCAAATTTCTTATCATGGTTAACACCTTGAAGAAAAAACATTATGTCAGAGTCTGATAATGAAAACCAAAACTCATCTTCAGCAACTCTTAACAAGATAGGATCATTTAAAACTCCTCCCTTGCTATTACATAAGATAACATATTTACCATTCATCACTTCAATTCTTGAAGCATCCCTAGTGATTACATAATTAGTGAACTTAAGAGCATCAGGCCCTTTAACTCTTATTTGTCTCTCTACGGCAACATTCCACATGGTTACGTGATTAACAAGTGCATCATACTCTACCATTGCACCACCATCCTCTGGCTTAACATATCCTCTGGGATGATACATTCGGTTGTAAACAGTACATCTCCAGCATCCAGCCTCTACTGATAAATGCCAATAAGCAGATTTTCTTACTCTTGTTGAAATCAACATTTGTTGTGGTGTTGGACCAGATTGTCTTAAGTTATAAGGGACTTGTCTATCTGACTGGTCCACAGTGCTTGGTTGTGTTAGCTTCATTTATCCTCCAGTAAAGCTATTGTAGCAATGGAAAAAAATTAATTTCTTTTTCTGTTGTATGCAATCAAAATCGTAGGGTTAAAAAATTTTTTTGTGGAGGACTATTTTACTATTTTCAATTGTAAATTCACCACTTTGGACAGCATTTAACCATAAACAAGTTTTTTCAAAACCTCCAAAAGGAAAACAGTGGAAGCTTTTTAATGAGTTTTCATCCTGTGCAAAATTAGCTAATTCTATAAGCATATCATCATTAGATGTTTTTGTAAGAAGGTCAGTTACTTTAGAGGAGTTTTTCTTTAGGAAATTTATCGAATTTCCTACTCCACTCATTATTCCAAAGTTTAGTAAGGTCTTAAATGATGCAGGACCAGGAAATCCAACCCTTACTGGTAAATTAATATTTTTAGCCTTTAAATCCTGACACCAGTCTATGAAAGGTGAGGCATTAAAAAAAAATTGCGTTACTAATTCTAGATTTAAATTTTTATTTTGAGAAAGATCATACTTTTTATTTAAAAAGTCATTAATAGTTTCTTGATTTATATCGGGAGATCCCTCAGGATGTCCAGCAACACCTATCTCTGTAAAATCATTATCATTTAGTAGATCAGACTCTAATATTTCTAAAGAAGAAGAAATAGATCCATTTTGATTACCTCCACCTCCAATAACCAATATTTTTTTACTATCAGTTCTTTTTCTAAGTTCCTTTAAAAAACTTGAAACGTGTTCCAGGTCTTTCATTGTTCTTGCAGGTAAATGAGTAATGGGAACTAAATTTTGATTAGAAACAAATTCAACTGTTTCTAAAATATCTTTTTCAGTAGCGTCCGGAAGATAAGTAATATAAACGTTATTTTTTTTATCTAATGGAATTGAATTTAATTTATGTCTTACTTTTGGATTTAGTTCGACTGTAAAACCATTTAATAAAGACACGATATTATCTTTGCTCATAATTTTAAACTATAACAATTAGGACTTTAATCTATTATTTTCTGGGTCTAACAAAGGCTCTTGAGTTACCCTTAATGGATATCTTTTTCCAAAATATTCTAATTCTAAAGCTGTCCCATTTTCTGATAGCTCTGATGGGAGGTAGCCGTAAACAATATGTTTATCTACAAAATATCCATAATTAGTGCTTGTAACATAACCCACAGCCTTGCCGTTACTGTAAATAGGCTCTGTGCCTAAAGCCATACCCTCAGGGTCTTCTAAAATCATACAAGTTAATTTTTTTTGAACTGGTTTTTCCTTAATTTTTTGTAAAGCAGACTTACCAATAAAGTCTTCATTTTTTTTCAATTTAACAGTAAAACCTAAACCTGACTCATAGGGATTATAGTTTGTATGAATATCGGAGCCAAGTGATCTATATCCTTTTTCTAATCTAAGAGACTCAAAGGCACCAGCTCCTGAGCAAATCATATTAAACTCTCTAGAGGTTTCTCTAAGTTCATCCCATAAAGTTAAACCATATTCTGTAGGAGTATAAATCTCCCATCCCAGTTCACCTATATAAGATATTCTTACCGCTACGCATGGAACATTACTAATTGAAATCCTTTTTATACTAAAGAATGGGAAACCTTCATTTGAGACATCGTCATCATCACAAAGTTTTTGAAGAGCCAATCTAGAATTTGGACCCCACAAACCAATACCTGCATAAGCAGAAGTCCAATCAATGATTTGAACACTTCCATCGTCAGGAGCATTAGAGCGAAGCCAATTAATATCAATCATACCATTCCCTGTTCCTGCTAGAACCCAAAATTTGTTCTCTTCTAATCGACTTATAGTAAGATCACTTTTAATTCCGCCATAGATATTTGAGATAACGCTGTAGACAACTTTTCCAACAGAAACATCAATATTGTTTGTACAGATTTTTTGAAGTAACTTTAAGGCACCTTTACCACTTACTTCAATTTTTACAAAACCAGTGATATCAAATTGAGCGCCTGTTTGCCTTGTAACTAAATGTTCTGCTGCTTGAATTGGGGACCAATATTTTGCTGCCCAACCAGTTCGATTAGGAAAATTTTTTCCTTTCATTAAATCAGCATTAGCTTCATACCATTGCGGACGCTCCCATCCCATCGTTTCAAAAAAATAAGCTTTTTGACCCTCTAATCTGTTATAAAAAGGACTTCTCCTAAGTGGTCTTGGTTGCTCCATTTGTTGTAAAGGATGAATGATGTCGTAAACCTCTTTGTAATTTTGTTTTCCTCGTGCTCGTAAGTATTTTCTGACGTGATGGTGCTGATGGAAGCGATTTATATCACCTTGACGAACATCAAGTTCTGGCTCACCATTAACAATCCATTCTGCCATAGCCTTTCCAACGCCGCCACTATGCGTAATCCAAACAGCATTTGCGGTCCACAAACCTTTTATTGAAGTTTCTCCCATCAAAGGATTACCATCTGAAGTAAATGAAAACATCCCATTAATCTTTTTAGTTAATTTTTTCTCAGCAAATTTAGGAAATAGCCAATTAGACTCTTTGTGTGCCCCAGCAAAATCATCAGGTCTGAAATCTACTAGAGAGGGCATCTCCTCTGCCTCTTCAGGTTTTTTTATATCTTCAGATTCTAAAATTCTTGGCTCATGTCTATAATTACCAATTACATAAGAGTCATTCCATTGCCTGAAATAGAGACTGTAATCCTGGTGACGAACTAAAGCATGATCTACCAATGCTTCCTTGTGGTCAGCCTGATATTCTTTTAATTCTTCAAAAGGCTCAAGCCAAACCATTTGATGTTCACATGGTACCAGAGGTAAAGAGATATTAGCTAACCTTCCCATTTTGGGAGCCCAAATACCCGTTGAGACTAAAACAATATCGGCTTCATAATCCCCATTTGAAGTCTGCACTCCTCGAATTTGATTATTAGAAATTTTAAAACCGTTAACAGCAGTATCTCCTATAAATTCTCCAGCTTTTAAATCTGTTACATATTTTGCCATTGCTTTTACAGCTCTAACTGGTGCTGCAAGACCATCAGTGGGTACATAATATCCACCATGAATTTTTTCAGGATCTATATAAGGACTCATTTTTAAAACTTCATCTGGCGAAATAATTTTAGCATCTTGAAGTCCGTAACTATGTGCAATTCCAAGTTTTCTATATAAGTCCTCATGCCTCTCTTTAGATTTAGAGACCTCAATTCCCCCAACAGTGTGATAACAAGGCTTTCCATCAAAAGTAAGAGATCTCAAAAGTTCAACAGTATATTGAGCAAATTTGCACATCATTCTAGATGGATTAGTTTGAAACACACCACCTGGAGCATGACTAGTAGAACCTCCAGTTTCAAATAAAGGTCCTTGATCGAGAATTACCATATCTTTCCAACCTAATTGGGCTAAATGATATGCAGTACTCGCACCAACTATCCCACTTCCAACAATAATAATTCTAGATTTTTTTGTCATCTTTATACTTAGTACTTATCTAAACTAATCAGTTCCAAAATTTGATGTCAATATGAAAAAAAAGTTACAGATTAACCGCGTCAATTAGACGATCTTCTAGGTAATCACTAAATGATCGACCACAGCTTAAAAGTATTACGTTATCTAAATTAAAAATGGAACAATCAATTCTAGCCAATAAAGTTTGAGCAGCTGTAAAAGGTTTAAAGGATTTTTCACGAAAATCAAAATGTGTGAGTTTATTTAATATCATAGTAGCATTATCGCCACCAACTTGAAAAAATATTTGTGAGTCTGTTAGGTTAGTTGCCAAAATTGAACTAGATTTATTAAAAGTATCACAGAGTTTGTGAAATTTTTTTTGTTCAATATCTTTCTTAAAAACTAAATTCCATTGATCAAAAGACATTTTAGCTAAAATAAAATTATCATTGGTAACTATTCTCAAATTATCAGAAGGGGGAAGGAGTTTTAATGCCTTGTTCACAACACCGTTGAACTCTGAGTTACCAGAACTTCTTAAAACAATTTGTTGTGAGATAATTTTTTTAATTTCAATACCATTTGATCGAATTACATCCTTCATGAAGCTAGCTTTGTATTTTCTTTATCATAAAAAATTGGTTCAACTATCTCAACTTCTATTGTTTTCAATTCAGGAGTTGATGCAAATGCTTTAGTTCCAATAAGTGACTGACCATTTTTGATAACAGCTAGAGCAAAGTTATGTCCTAAAGTAGGGCTTTGATAACATGATGTTATATGTCCTAGCATTGGAGTTGGAGTTTTTATTTCTTTATCTAAAATGATGTGTTGACCTTCTTCTAACTTCTCATTCTTGTTAGTTGGTAAAATTCCTACGAGCTGCTTTCTGTCTTTTCTAACTGTATCAGAACGGATTAAAGATCGTTTTCCTAAAAAATCTTTTTTTGATTTTCCAATCATCCAATCTAAACCTAAATCAAGAGGTGTAATTGATCCGTCTGTATCTTGACCAACTATGATGTATCCTTTTTCAGCTCTTAAAAGGTGCATGGTCTCAGTACCATAAGGCATCAAACCAAATTCCTTTCCAAAACTTATTATTTTTTCCCATATTTTTACAGCTTGATTTGAAGGTACATATATCTCATAACCCATTTCTCCAGTAAAACTAGCTCTTAGAATTCTTATGGGAGTGTCTTCATATTCATGAAATTGAAATGTCATGAATGGGAAAGCTTCATTACTAAAATTAACCTCTGGAAAAACTTTCTCGATTATATTTCTTGTTTTTGGACCACTGATATTAAATGTAGCATACTGCTCAGTTATAGAATTCATATAGACATTTAAGTTGGGCCATTCAGTTTGAGCATATTCTTCCATACATCCTAAAACAGTTGCTGCGCCTCCAGTAGTAGTAGTTGCTATAAAATGCTCATCTGAGATTTTACAAATAATACCATCATCTTTTACCATACCATCCTCTCCTAACATCAGGGCATATCTTGAGGTGCCAGGTTTCATTTTGGAGAAACTATTTGTATATATTAAATTCATGAAAGCTAATGCATCCTTACCTTTAATCTCAATTTTTCCTAGAGTGCTACCATCCAAGACCCCAGCATTTTCTCTTACATTTTTACTTTCTCGTTGAACGGCTTCGTCCATAGTTTCATCTTTATTTATTGGAAAATACCAAGGTCTTTTCCATTGACCAACATCCTCAAAAACAGCACCATTAGTTATATGCCAATTATGTATCGGTGATTTTCTCTCTGGGTCGTAATATTCATATGAATTTCTTCCTGCTATCGCAGCAAAACTCAAAGGAGCATAGGGAGGTCTGTAAATTGTTGTTCCTACTTCATTAACTTTCTTATCGAGTAAATCAGAAACTATACCCAAAGCATTTATACTACTTATTTTACCTTGGTCCGTTCCCATGCTGTTAGTGGTGTATCTTTTGAGATGTTCAATTCGATCAAAACCCTCTGAGATAGCTTGTCTTATATCTTTTGTGGTGACATCATTTTGTAAATCTATAAATGATTTTGACCAAATAGTTTGTTTTTGTGGTAAAACTTCCCACAATTTTTCAATTTTAAATTTGTGACTTGTATTTAGTTCTAGTTTAATTTGGACAGGTTTAATGCCAAATATAACTAATTTTTCATTAATTTCCTTATTAATGGCATTAAAGTCAAATTGCCCAGAAGCTGAGCCAAGTGTTATTGTGGGTTGAAAAGCTTGAGCGGGCTTGTAGGTTAAATCTTTTTCATCCCAATCTAATAAGCCTTTGGACTGAGTAAACAAGTGAACATCTGGATTGATACCACCAGACAAACATAAAAAATCTGTTTTGATTTCATTAACTCCCCCTGAACTATCTTCAACTAATATTTTTTGTAATTTTTTATTTCCGTATGCCCCTTTAATTTGAGAATTAGTATATAAAGGAATGTCATTTTTTCTTATTAAATCAAACAAGTCTGGTTCGATATTTTCGCCTGAGCGTGAGTCGATGTAAGCTTTTGGCTTAAAGCCCTTTTTGATAAGGCTAAATACTAGACTTTCGGAATTAGAGTTATTGCTAAAAACAACAGTTTCTTTTGAGGGTATTACCCCATATCTACACATATATTTTTCAAATGATGAGCACAACATAATGCCTGGTAGGTCATTATTTTGAAAAGATAAAAATCTTTCTATATGACCGTTGCATAAAATAACTTGGTCAGTTCTAATTTTATGAAGAGTGCTATTAACTTTATCTTTCAAAGGTCGAGATCCAACAAATTTATCTTCAACAGCAATTAGATGATTAATATAATTGTACGTTGTCACTAAAGTATTTTTTAATATTTTTATATTTTTAGAGTTTTCGATTTCTTTAACAGTTTCACTAATCCAGTCCATTGGTGTTTGATTATTCACACTTAGAACTTTATTAGAGTTATTCAAAATACCACCCAGTTGATCGTCAAAATCAATAAGAAGAACACTATATTTTGTATCGATATAACTCTTTGCAGCAATAAGCCCATTCAAACCACCACCAACAATAGTTATGTCAACATTATGATGAAGATGAGTACTAACGGCTTTAAATTCTTTTGGGGGCTTGCCAAGACCCGCGGCTTTTCTAATAATAGGCTCATAAATTTTTTTCCAAAAATTTTTATGAGGACCCATAAACGTCTTGTAATAAAAACCTGCTGGAAAAACTGGTGAAAATATATTGTTTATACTTCCAATATCTGTCTCTAACGAAGGCCATCTATTTTGACTTTCGATTTCCATGCCCTCATAAATCTTTTTTATGGTAGCTCTTGTATTTGGCTCCGAATATTCACTAATTATTTGTACTAAAGCATTTGGCTCTTCTATACCGCAAGTATAAAAACCACGAGGTCTATGATATTTAAAACTTCTTCCTATTAACTTTAAGTTATTTCTAAGTAAAGCTGAGGCTATAGTATCACCTTTGTAACCGTAATATTTTACACCATCAAATTTAAATCCTATTTTTTGATGAAATTGGATAAACTTATTATCTGTTAAATTCAAATCACTCATTTTTTAACTGTAAAATTACCTGATCCTAAATTTGGTTCTCCTGAAGGAGTTTTTACATTATTTTTAAAACTATCTAGCTTTGGTCTTTCTTCATCAATTTTATATATTTTTAAAATTTCATCGGTAGATGTATCTCTTACACAATTAAACCATTTTCGGCATCCATGGGAATGAACCCATCTTTCATAAAAAATTCCTTTTGGATTTGCTCTGATAAAAACATATTCGCCCCATTCTCGATCTCCAATTTCAGCAGATCCATCGGGCCGCTTGACATGAGCTTCACCACCGTTAGAAAATTCGGATTGGTCTCTTGGACCGCAGTACGGACAGTCGATAATAAGCATGTTTAATTAATGGGCTACTGCTGCAGCCCCATGTTCATCAACTAGTTTTCCGCTTGCAAATCTATCTAAATTAAAAGCACTATTTATTTGATGGGCCTCATTTTTAGCAATCGTATGCGCAAATACATTAGCACTTCCAGGTGTCGCTTTAAAACCTCCTGTGCCCCAACCACAATTAAAAAATAATCCTTCAACATCACATTTACTAATTATAGGACTGGCATCAGGACAAATATCGACAATTCCTCCCCATTGACGAAGCATTTTCATTTTTCCAAATACAGGGTAAAGCTCGACCATAGCTCTGACAGTCTCCTCTATAATATTAAAACCACCACGCTGTGTGAAGGAATTATAGCTATCTGTTCCTGCGCCTATTACAAGTTCACCCTTATCAGACTGGCTCACATAAGCATGAACAGCAGAAGACATTACAACAGTATCAATAATTGGTTTTATTGGCTCAGAAACTAAAGCTTGTAGAGGTTTGCTTTGTAGTGGAAGTCTGATACCAGCAGTCTCAGCAAGAACACCTGTATGTCCCGATGCAACTACACCAACTTTATTGGCTCGAATAAAACCTCTAGATGTTTCTACACCCTCTATTTTTCCATTTTTAGTTTTAATTTGATGTGCCTCACAGTTTTGAATTATATCTACTCCCATTTCATCTGCACGCATAGCAAATCCCCAAGCAACAGCATCATGTCGTGCAGTCCCACCTCTTGGTTGGTAAGAAGCACCAAGAACAGGATAGCGAAGATTGTCGGTGTTCATGATAGGAACCTTTTTTTGAATTTCCTCTTTAGAGAGCCAAAGCGAGTCAATGCCATTTAAATTATTTGCACTTACTCTTCTTTTAATTTCTTTTATATCATGTTCGTTGTGAGCAAGGTTCATCACACCTCGTTGACTAAACATAACATTATAATTTAATTCAGTTGATAAATTTTCCCAAAGTTTAAGAGAATGCTCATACAGGTGAGCACTGTCATCCCACAAATAATTTGATCTTATGATAGTTGTATTTCTTCCAGTATTACCTCCACCAAGCCAACCTTTTTCAATTACAGCAATATTTTTTAAACCATGTTCTTTAGCTAAATAGTAGGCAGTACCAAGACCGTGACCACCACCACCAATTATAATAACATCATAAAACTCTCTTGGTTCTGGACTTCGCCACATTTTCGGCCAATCCTTATGACCCTTTAAAGCATTTTTGGCGATACTAAATATGGAATATTTTTTTTTCACCTAAGCAAATTAGCAAAAAAATTTTTACTCATCTAGTAAATTTCAAAGGCGAATTGTCATTGATATTCCTAAAAATTTTAGGAAATTGCC
Organism: uncultured Alphaproteobacteria bacterium; assembly: GCA_902583235.1. Classification (GTDB taxonomy): domain Bacteria; phylum Pseudomonadota; class Alphaproteobacteria; order HIMB59; family HIMB59; genus HIMB59. The sequence goes on from CACHVL010000003.1 coordinate 145,390, forward strand.
ATTTTAGATCACAATCAGTATTTGGAGCTTGTGATTTATCATCCAAATCTTGTTGACAAATAGTGCGAATTTCAAAGCTAAACCTTGTTTTTTCTGATTTTTGCTTAGATGAGCTATGAAGGTGACATCCAGAAAAACAAAGTATTTCCCCTGGCTGGATAGTTACCGGAAGAATTTTAACTTGTTCAGGTAATTCCTCTAACATTTGAGGGGCAGATGGATAAGAAAAATCATTTCTTTTTCTATGGTCTAAGTAGGTATTGAGGTCCCAAGTAGATGTAGAATTTTTTACAGGTTTAGAAAAGAATTCAGGATAAAAAATCATTGTATTTGTTTCGTCAATAGAACTAATAGGTCCCCACCAATTAATTTGTTGATGAATATTTGTTCCCCATGTATCACGATGTGAGCTAATTCTTGAAGCCTCTCGGTAATTAAATCTATTTTCAGCAGGTGCAATTCTAATTCTAAACTGGTCCCAATAAGAATTATTATTATAAAAACCTCTTTCTATTAAAAAACTTTTAAATAGTTCTTTAAAAATCTTTGAATTTTTAAGATTTGATACCAGGTTAGCACTAATTGCTTCACATTCATCTAAGTAATGAATTTTTTCTAGCTCTCCATCATACTCACCACTAATCTCAGTCTTAATTTCTTGAATTAAATCGAGAGTGAATTGTGATTTTTGAAAAACAAAAATTTTTCCTTTAAATATTTCTTCTTTAAATTTTTTTAAGTCTAAGATCTTTTCTATTGCCTCAAACATTTAGTCTATATCGCCGACATAAACTCCTAAAGCAAGTGCAGTTTCAATAAGTGGGTCCGATCTATCAACTACTTTATATGTTGATATGCCCTCACTAATTGGAACATCAACAACCTTCCTATCTCTCCAAGCAACCATTCTTCCCATTTTACCTTGTGCTATCAAATCAACTGCGTACACACCAAAAGCACTAGCAAGAATTCTATCTCTTGGAGTAGGAGGAGCACCCCTTTGTACATGACCAAGAGATGTTACTCTGCACTCTATATCTGTCATTTTCATAATCTCTTCAGACAAGTAATTTCCTATACCGCCAAGTCTTTTTTGTCCGTCTGCAAATTCCATAGTATAGCTTCTACCTTCTTCCGTTTTAACAGCCTCAGCAACAACAATTAAAGAGTGAACAATCCCTCTATTTTTCATTTCAGTAAGTTTATTAACGATCCCTTTGATAGAATATTTAATTTCAGGGATTAAAATAGCATCAGCACCACCAGCAATACCCGCATTAATTGCAATGTGCCCTGCATCTCTTCCCATAACCTCTAAAATCATTGTTCGTTGATGGCTGGCAGCAGTCGTTTGAAGGTTGTCAAGTGCCTGAGTAGCAACATTTACAGCTGTATTAAATCCAATTGAACTTTCCGTTGCACCAACATCGTTGTCGATTGTTTTTGGTATTGCAACAATATTTAAATTTCCTCGTTTTGCTATTTCTGTAAGAATGGACATACTTCCGTCTCCACCAATTACAATCAATCCTTCAAGACCCAACTCATGATATCCATCGATTATTTCTTGGGAGCGGTCTTTAAATTTTCCATCTGGCATTGGAAATTTAAAGGGGTTGCCCTTACTCGTTGTGCCTAAAAAAGTACCACCTTGTCTTAGTAGTGATCCGCTAAAGGTTTGATAATCGAGCGGTAAGTAAGCCACAGGTCTTTGCATTAAACCTACAGTACCGTCGCGTATTCCAAGCACTTCCATGTTATAGGTATTCTTTGCTCGAAAAAAAATAGATCGAACGGCAGCATTTAAACCACCACAATCTCCTCCACTTGTAAGTATTCCAATTTTTTTCATTTAGAATTTATCTGAGTCCCACAACCATGCTGCTCCTCGTACGCCGCTAGAGTCGCCATGAGTGTTTCTTAAGATCTTATTTCTTATTTTATCACTAAAAGTATATTTAGGAAGAAGTTTTGGAATATTTTCATAAATTCTTCCTACATTTGACATTCCTCCACCTATCACAATTACATCTGGATCTATTATGCCGATCATAACTGAAATTAATCTTGCAAATCGATCCTCGTATAATTCAAATTCTTTTTTTGCTCTTTCATCACCATTTGCTTCCAGGGCAACAATCTCTCTTGTTCTAAAATTTGTTCCATATTTAGAGTTAAATATTTTAGTAAAACCAATTCCTGATATAAATTGCTCTGCACAAAGAGGTCTTCCACAATTTCCAACCTCGCATTTTGGATTTAATTCATATTCCTCTTTAGTAGGATAGGGAAGTGGTTGATGTCCCCAATCTCCTGCCACTTGATTAATGCCCTCTATAACCTGTTTTTTATATACAAATGAACCTCCAAAACCTGATCCAATGATTATTCCCCATACAGATTGGTAATTAGCACCTGATCCATCAATTGCTTCTGAGAGCGCAAAGCAATTTGCATCGTTCATCAATTTAATATCTCTATTTAGACTTCTTTCTAAATCTTTATGGAAAGGCTTATCATTTATCCATACACAATTTGCGTTGTTAACCAAGCCTGTCTCTTTTGAAGAAAAACCAGGAATACAGACCCCAACAGTGTTAACTGAATTTGTATGTCTGTCAAATTCTTCAATCAAAGATTTTACAGTATCAATACCATTTTCATAATTTTTTTCGTATGTTGATCTTTTTCTTAAAATCTCATTACCCTCATTATCCATGAGAATACCCTCAATTTTAGTGCCACCATAATCAATACCCACTTTAAAATTTTTTGACATTATTTTTGTGAACTATTATATGAATATAAAAACATAATACACATATATATTAATTAAATGGTATAACATAACTACTTAGAATTAGTCTTGTATGAAAAAAAAAGTTATTAATTGGGGTATTATCAGTTCAGCAAAAATTGGATGGGAACATCTTATTCCAGCTATCATAAAATCCAAAAATAGTAATTTATTAGCCATCGCTAGTAGAAGTAAAAGTAAAGCAACAAAACTTCAAAAAAAATTTAATATTAATAAAAGTTATGGTTCATATGATGAACTTTATCTGGATCCCGATATTGATATTGTCTATAACCCTCTACCAAATCATTTACATATCAAAACAAGTTTAAAGGCTTGTGCTCATGGCAAACACATTCTTTTAGAAAAACCACTATCATTAAAAGCAAAGGACATTAATCCATTAATTAAAAAAGCAGCAAAACATAAAATTATTATCAAAGAAGCTTTTATGGTGAGATATCACCCTCAATGGCAATGGATAAAAAAATACATCAAATCTGGAAGTATTGGAAAAATATCAAACATATCCTCAGTCTTTTCTTATTTTAATAAAGACCCAAATAATATTAGAAACATTCAAAAATATGGCGGCGGAGCAGTTTATGATATTGGTTGTTACCCAACTGTAATTTCGAGATACTTACTAGACAAAGAACCAAAAAGAGTTGTTGCTACAGCAATTAAAGATAAAATTTTTAAGACAGATATTTTATCAACTGCTTTACTAGATTTTGATGGTGTATTCTCATCTTATACTGTTTCTACCCAAAGCACTAATTCTCAAAAGGTTATTATTTTAGGAACAAAAAAAACGATAGTAGTTGAAAATCCTTTCAATGCGATAAAGAGCAAATCTACAACAGTTGTCATTTATAATGGCCGGTCAATTTACAGAAAAGATAATACAATAAAATTATTTAAGCCATCTGATCAATATGAGCACCAAGTTACTGCTTTTTCTGACCATCTTTTAAAAAAAACAAAAGTTGATTATGATTTAAAAGACGCAAAAAAAAATATGAAAGTGTTAGATGCTACTTTTAAATCGATAAAAAGAGGTAAGTGGATTAAAGTTTAATTCTATTTACTATTAAATCAGCTACTTTTTTACCAAAAGTTTCATGAGTTTTTTTAGACCAGTGTATGGGATCTAGACTTGACGACTCAATATACTGATTACTATCAATTAAATAAATTTTTTCTTCATCAGTAACATGTTTTAAGGAGTTAAATAATTTTTTAGACTTATCAAAAGCTCCCTCCCATTCAATATAGTTTGACCATTGTAAATCATTAGATAGCTCTCCTAGAACAGGAGGGCAAATTACCATTATTTCTGATAAATTTTGATCATGCCAGGTTCCTTTTCCCGAAAATGTATGTTTGGCAATATTAATAAGTTCTTTGATTCCTTTAGCTACTTCACTAGAGGACCTGTTAAATCTTTTTTTTAAATCGTTTGTTCCAAGCATTATAATTATTAAATTAAGAGGTGAGTGAGATAATAAACAAGATTTAAAAACAGAAGCCCCATTTAAATGGGATCCATCTTGCATGTCGTTAACATTAGTAGTCCTACCGGGTAGGGAGTCTTCTTTTACAGCACAATTTAAACGAGCATTTGCTAAATGGTTAGATAATTCAACAGGCCATCTTTTATCATATCTTTTACCCTCATCTTCATCTGTATATCCCCAACTATTGGAGTCACCAAAAACTAAAATATTAATCAATAGGAGCTAGATGGAGCCCAGATATTAATATCTCCATCTTTTGCCTTTTGATTAATTTTTTTTATTTCTTCTTTGCCAAATTTCAAATTATCAAGAGAAGCAAGACAATCTCTTAGCTGAGTAACAGTCCTGGCACCAATTAAGGCTGAAGTGATGGCTTTGTTATTTAACACCCAAGCCAAGGCCATCTGAGATAAATTTTGGCCTCTTTTTTTTGCTAGTTTATTTAAATCGTTAATAATCTTTGTATTTTTTTTAGTAATTAATTTTTTACTAAATGAGCTATTTTCACTAGCTCTAGTACCCTTAGGTAGTCCGTTTAAGTATTTATTTGATAAAAAGCCCTGCGCTAAAGGGGAGAAAGCGATACATCCCACTCTATTTTTCAAAAGAGTTTTAGTAAGACCTTTTTCAATCCAACGATTAATTAAAGAGTAAGAGGGTTGATGGATAAATAATTTAATTCCTCTTTGTTTAAGAATTTTCATCATTACGTTAGTTTTTCTTTCTGAGTAAGAGGAAATTCCAATATATAGAGCTTTGCCTGAACGGTATATACTTTCGAGAGCATCTGCAGTTTCCTCTAAAGGTGTATTTGGATCAAAACGATGAGAGTAAAATATATCAACATAATCTATGTTCATTCTCTTTAAACTCTGATCACAACTAGCAATAACATGTTTCTTTGATCTCCATTCCCCATAAGGACCATCCCACATATCATAACCAGCCTTAGATGAAATAATCATCTCATCTCTATATTTTCCTAAATCGCTTTTCATAACTTTGCCAAAATTAGTTTCAGCACTGCCATAGGGTGGTCCATAATTATTTGCTAAATCAAAATGAGTAATTCCAGAGTCAAAAGACTCAAATAATATCTTTTTAGACTCTGAAGACATACCGTTACCTCCAAAGTTATGCCACAGACCAATAGAAATTAATGGGAGCTTTAAACCACTTTGTCCACAATTTCTATATTGCATTTTGGTATATCTTTTTGCATTAGCTATATAACTCATTGTACAGTCTCCTCAATTTCTTTTTTCATTGGCATGGAATTTGCAGCACCTTCTCTTGTGACAGAAATTCCTGCAACTAAATTAGCAAACTCTATCGATTGTTTGTAGGTTTTATTTTGAGACAGAGCAACACTCAAAGCCCCATTAAAGGCATCTCCAGCTCCAGTTGTATCGACAACAGGTTTATTTAACTGTGATGCTGGCATTAAAAATTCTTCACCTTTATTTTTAAAATAACAACCTCTCTCTCCAAGGGTAATCAATATATTTTTTACACCTTTTTCTAAAAAATATTTTGCAGCAACCTTACAATCATCTTCGTTTTTAACTGGTTTGTTAAAATAAAAACTTGCTTCAGTTTCATTGGGAGTAAAAAAATCAATATATTGAAAATAATCATCTGGTATTTCACTTGAAGGGGCTGGATTTAAAATTGTAATACAATTTTGACTCTTTGCTTCTTTTAAAGCATACAAGGTAACATCTTTAGGAGTTTCTAACTGTGTTAAAAAAATTGTTGAATCTTTAATTATACTTAAATTTTTATCAATTAAATTTTTACCTATAGTTCCAGCAGCGCCAGGTACAACATTAATAGCATTTTCCCCTGTTTTTCTATTTATTAAAATACCTGCAGATCCTGTTGACTCATTTTCATCGATTTCTAAACCATCGTAGTTGATACCAGAATCTTTATACAAAGAAATTGCTAGATCTGCATAATTATCGCTTCCTACTTTACTAATAAAAGAAACCTCTCCACCAGCTCTAGCTGCAGCAATAGCCTGGTTTGAACCTTTGCCACCAGGTCCAATTATATATTTTTCACCTAATATCGTTTGGCCAGCGACTGGAATGCTATCAGCAAAAAAACAGATATCTGCTACAAAAATACCAAAAACACAAATACTCAATTATTTAATATCCAAACTGAACCATCAGGCTTAACAACTCCTTTAGTCAAAATAAAGCAACCAAAAGGTCTTGTTTCGTTTGTCGTGATAATAGCGAAAGCTTTTTTGGCTTCCTCGTAAAATTTAAATCTCTCAATTGATCCTATTTTCCAATTCTCACCTGCAACACTTTTAGTAACTTCCATAATTTCTCGATGAACATCATTCAGTTCGTCGGGTTTGTTATCGATTTGCATTCTAAGTATTGGAAACTCCACAAAACTATCTAGGGGAAATATTGATAATATTGCTTTAGCCGCTCGAGCGGCATCAACCCCATCTAAACGATGAACCAGCGAATTCATAGAATAAGCTGGAAAGTTTGAGTCACATAAAATTAGTTTATCTCCATGTCCCATTGCACGAAGTGTATGAAGCACCTCAGGTCCTATAATCGGATCTATATTAATAAGCATAAACCTATAGAACTAAATTAATGAACCATATTCAATATAATTAATTTATATCTACTGGTTTTGAACGTAAATTTTTAACAGTTTCTAATTCTGCTCGACGACAAAGTCTAGGAGGCAGCCCTTTTGTTATTAAAAGTAAATCTTCATAAACGATTTCTCCCATTTCAAAAAAAACACTGTCTAAAGCACCAGCTCGATGAGCAGAAAAAAGAATATTTTTTTGCTTTCTAATTGGGTCATTTTTTGGAACCGGTTCTTGAGGAAAAACGTCTGTAGCAACTTTAATTTTATCTTTTTTTAAAACTTCATTTAAATCTTGAAAATTAATAACACTAGCTCTACTTAAGATCAGTAAACAGGCGTTTTCTTTCATAGAACTTAAAAGTTTTTTATCTATCATATTTTTATTTTTTGTAGTTATTGTTGCAAGTACATAAACCACGTCACAATCTTTGAAAATTTCTCTCAATGACGCTGATTTACATCCATTGGACTCTATTAACTTATTTGGGAGCCAAGGATCATAAACTTTAAAATTGGATGTGTAAGGCATTAACATCGGTTTGAGACTTTTAGCCAAGTCTCCAAAACCAATAAAGCCAATTTTGTTATTTAGTAATAAACTACTTCGTAAGTTGCTCTCCAAACCATATTTTTCTTTTTTGTGATAAAAATCTAAATGAGCTTTATGAATATCTCTTTTTAAAGAAATAGTTAAACCAACAGCAATTTCCGCAACACTTTGTGCAAAAACAGGAGCTGTAGATAAAACATAAATATTATTTTTAAAACAGTAATCGTAATCCATGTTATCCATAAAATTACTTTCAACATTAAATATTGCTTTTAGTTTTGAGGCTAGAGTTAATAGTGATTTTGGAAGATCAGGTTGCCCAATAATAAAATCAGCCTTTGAAATATGTTGCCTATAAAAATTTAATTTATTTTTGCTTGGGGCATTTATTATTTTAAAGTTTTTTTTTAAAAGCTTAATTTTATTTGCTCTAAAGATTAAGTCCATTTCACGGGGGAACGGATCAACAATAATAGTCTTCATCATATGATTATATCAATTATTTCTATTTTTGATAATCTAAGTTCTATGAAGCGATCAGAAATTAATGTAGCAATAAACACAGCAAAAAAAATGATGGATGAATACAATTGGACTCTTCCAGAATGGGGCTATTGGTCAAAAGAGGATTACAAAGATAAACCTGAAATAAGTAAATACTTGAAAGATCATCAAATGGGATGGGATGTAACTGATTTTGGAAAAGATAATTTTAAGAGCCAAGGCATTACTTTGTTTTGTATTCGTAATGGAGTACAAGGAGCTAAAGATGACAAACCATATGCTGAGAAATTACTTTTTATGCAGGAAGGACAAGAAATTCCATTTCATAGCCATAAGGTTAAATTAGAAGATATCATCAATAGAGGAGGTGGAGATTTAGCTATAGAATTTTTAGAAGTAGACAAAGATTTTAGAGAGCTTCAAAAGGAAATTGATGTTTTAGTTGATGGCCAAACACTAACAATTCAACCTCATAAACCTTTAATCCTTAAAAGAGGACAAAGCGTGACTGTTGAGAGAAACGTCTATCATAAGTTTTATGCTGTTGAGGGCACAGGCATGGTAATGGCAGGCGAGGTTTCCCAAGTAAATGATGATAATAAAGATAACTACTTTCTTGAACCAGTTGGAAGGTTCAGTGACATTGAAGAAGACGAAGTTGCAATACACCTTTTATGGAATGAAATTTAATGAATAAAGGGGTAATTGGCCTAGGGATGTGGTGTGTTGATACTACTTACAAAATAAACGAATTGCCTGAAAGAGGAAAATTAGAGCCTATATTAGATAGTTATCAATGTGTCGGAGGAGGACCATCAAACGTTTTAACTGATCTTAGCTCTTTAGGTTTCAATTACCCAATGATTGCAATGGGCTCTATTGGTCTCGATGGAAATGCATCAATAATTAAAGATCACCTAAAAAAAAATAATATACAAATAAATTATCTGATTAGCTCGAAGACTGTAGCAACATCTCAAACAGTATGTATGTCTGAAAAAAAAAATGAAAGGACATTTCTTTATTACCCAGGTGCCAATAATTTACTAGATACCAAACATTTTAAAATTGATGATCTTAAATCAAAACCCAAAATTCTATATATTGGATATTTAACTTTACTGGGAAAATTAGATAGATTTAACAATAACAAAACAAGATTGAATATAGTTTTAGAAAAAGCGAAAAAGAAAAACCTCATCACTGTTCTAGATTTAGTTTCAAATAAAACCTCACATTTTCAAAAAATTGTTTATAGTGCCCTGCCTTTTACCGATTATTTGTTGTTAAATGAAATTGAAGCTCAACTATTATTTAAAAAATCAATTAAAAAGAATGATAATTACTTAAATATAAAACTTATTTTACAATTGACAAAAAAATTTTTTAAAAAGGGATTACTTAAGGGGTTAATTATTCATAATTCCAAAGAGTCAGTATGTGTTCTTAAAGATCAGACTCATAACATAAAATCAAAAATTATTCCTCAACAAAAAATTAAAAATGCTGTTGGTGCAGGTGATGCATTCTGTGCAGCATTTATTTATGGAATTCATGAAAATTGGAACATTGAAAAAATTTTAAAAAAAGCACATGCTGCAGGCACAGCTATGATGAAGATTGATGCTTCATCTGGAAATTTACCAGATATTAAAAAATTATAGTTTTAAAATAGGATCAGTGATTTCTAAATCTCTTTGAAGGCTTCGATCAGATTTTAACTTCTTTTTTGAAAGACCATTATGATACATTTTCACTGCTTCCTTTGAGGAGATATCTTTTTCAACAACTGCTCTCATAATTTTTACAAGTGAAACAGGATCTTCGGAAAGATTAATTTTTCTTCCAAATAGTGCCACTTTTGCGCCATAGGTACTTGCTTTTTTGATTAATTCAAAACAATCTCGTGTAGTCCCTTTGCTTCCCCCAAGTATTCCAACTATTAAATTTTCTGGATCATAACTCGATAAATCCTCCATTGCTTTAGGTCCATTGTAGGCAATTTTCAAAAATAATGGTCTTTCTTCTTTGGTTTGTCCAGCAATCGCTTTGATGATGCAATCATTAACATAGTCCCCTAGCTCTTGGGGTTTCAGTCCAATATCAATTGGTGGATTAAATATTTCTAAAAAATGATCAAATCGATATTTTACTGCTTCTATTCTAAAATCTCTGTAAGCATTTAACATAGCCAAATCAAAATCAACATTTTTTGAAAATGTGACTGAAAATAATCCTAAATTCACTAATTTGTTTACTGCCTCTATTCTAGCTGATCGAAAAGGACGAGGATTAGTGGTTCTATAGTTCCCATTTCTCATCAACCATATATCTGATGTATCGTTCATTCTTATCGCGGGTGTAACACTAGAGTCTTTAAATAATTTCTTTTGAATTAAACTTTCTCCAACAGAGGCTGACATTAACATAATGTCAACTAGTTTAGATTTTGTCATTGCCATCATAGATTTTTTATAATCATTTAATTTTTTATAACCCTTAGAGATTTCTCCTTTTGAATTTCTTATTGGTCCTGGTGTTGTAATGCCCATAGCTAGGTCACCATCTTTTGCATCAGCAATAATAAAATCTTTAGGACGGTATTTATGATTTTTAATTTTTTGTATTTTTATTTTTAATGATTTTTTCATTAATAAAACCCTATCATTATTTATATTATTGTATAAATAGAAAATAACTTATAAGTCTGTATAATATTTAGATGTACTTAGGAATTGATTTAGGCACTTCTGCCATGAAATGTTTGGTTATGGGGGAGGAACAAGAAATAATTTATAGTGTTTCAAGTGATGAAATTCCTTTATCCAATCTTAGAAATGGATGGTCTGAGCAAGACCCTGAATCATGGATTGTAGCTCTTGAGACATGCTTAAAAAAACTCCAACTAAAAATAGATTTTCAACAAATTAAGTCAATTTCCTTTTCAGGACATATGCATGGTGCAACATGCTTAAATGAAAAAAATGAAGTAATAAGACCATGTATTCTTTGGAATGACACTCGCAGTCACCAGGAATGTGAAGAAATTATGAGAGATAATTCTGTTAAAGATATTGCTGGAAATATTGCAATGCCAGGTTTCACAGCTCCTAAGGTATTATGGTTAAAATATAATGAGCCAGAAAATTTTAAATCCATAAATAAGGTATTGTTACCTAAAGATTTCCTTCGATTTTATTTAACAGGAGATTTTTACAGTGACTTATCAGATGCTTCGGGCACATATTGGTTAGATATTGCTAAACGAGAATGGTCTCAAAAATTACTTGATGCTGGATCAATGCAAATTTCCCAAATGCCAAAAGTATGCGAGGGAACAGATCAAACAGGTACATTAAAAAAAGAGATAGCTGATAAATATGGATTTAGTCAAAATTGTAAGGTCTATGGAGGTGCGGGTGATAACGCTGCTGCTGCAGTTGGTCTTGGACTTTATGAAGAGGGTGATGCCTCTCTATCTCTTGGAACTTCGGGAGTGATTTTTGGCTCTACAAAAAAATTTTTAAAAAACTACGATGATGCTATTCATTCTTTTTGTCATTGCCTTCCTGACACATGGCATCTTATGTCGGTCATGCTTTCCTGTACCTCTAATATCAATTGGTTTTTAAATGCTTTTGATTCTTCAATTAATGAAATTACCGAACAACTAGCTTTGTCAATGGACTCAGAAAAAATTATTAATAGTGCCCCATTTTATCTTCCTTACTTAACCGGTGAAAGAACTCCTATTAATGATCCTCATGTAAGAGCGAGTTTTCATAACATGGGAATTGACACTAACCGTAGTTCATTAATTTATAGTTTAATAGAGGGAATATCATTTGGTTTGAATGATAATTATTTGGCTCTGTCTAAAACTGGCATTGAGTTAAATAATATATATGTAATAGGAGGAGGTTCTAAAAACCAATATTGGATAAAATTATTGGCCTCTATTATGAATAAAAATCTTTTAATAACTGAAGCCTCAGATGCGATGGCTGCTTACGGCGCTGCAAGAATAGCTTATTTAGGGTTTAACAATATTAATCATGATAATGTCTTATCACCACCTAAAGTTAAGACAGTTATTGAAAAAGATTATAAATTATCTCAAATATTGGTTGACCGTTTTTCAAAATGGAAAAACTTTTATGTTAGCTAGCAATTTAAAAACTAAATTATGATTAAATTAAATTATCAAGAGTTAATTAAAAAGTTAGACCAAGATATACAGCAATCTAATAAAAACCGTTATTTTATTGCTATTTCGGGACCACCAGCTTCTGGTAAAAGCACTACCTCTGAGAAATTACACTCTGATCTGACCTTAAAAAAACACAAGCCCAGTATCCTTCAAATGGATGGCTTTCATTACGATAACAGTATCTTAAAAGAAAAAGGCCTTCTCTCAAAAAAAGGAGCCCCAGAAACTTTTGATGTTTATGGACTTTTAAATTTTATTAAAAGATTGCAAAATGAACCAGAAGTGGTTGTTCCTATATTTGATCGATCTCTGGAATTATCAAGATCTTCTGCAATAATTATACCTAAAGAAAGCAAAGTAATCATTGTCGAGGGTAATTATCTTTTACTAAATTTACAACCTTGGACGGATTTGAAAAATTTTTTTGATACATCGGTGATGATAGACTGTGAAGAAAAAATTTTAGAGCAAAGACTCATTGATCGATGGCAAAATTTTAATTTATCAAAAGATGAAATAAATCAAAAAGTATATAAAAACGATTTACCAAACGTCGTTAACGTATTAAGAAATAGTACACCGGCTAAATATTATTTAACTAACTAGTTTTGTGGGGGTTCTTTGGCGCCCGTCATAAATGCAACTGCATCTGACATTTCGTATTTATTCGGATCTATTACGCAAAGTCTTGTTCCTAATCGGTGTACATGAATTCTATCCGCAACCTCAAAAACATGGGGCATGTTGTGAGAAATTAAAATAATAGGAATTCCTCTAGCTCTTACTTCACTAATTAATTCTAAAACTCTTCGACTCTCCTTTACTCCCAAAGCAGCTGTAGGCTCGTCCATAATTACAACTTTTGTTCCAAAAGATGTGGCACGAGCAACAGCAACACCTTGACGTTGACCACCTGATAGAGTTTCAACTAATTGGTTAATATTTTGAATAGTTAATAGACCTAATTCTGATAATCTTTTTCTAGCCTCGTCGGCCATAGCTTTTTTATCAAGAAATTTCAGAAACTTGCCCATAAACCCTTTTTGTCTGATTTCTCTACCAAGAAACATATTATCAGTTATTGATAGAGCAGGTGACAACGCCAAGTTTTGATAAACTGTTTCGATACCAAGTGTTCTAGCTTCAATAGGAGAGGTAAAAGTTACAGGTTTTCCATCCAACAAAATTTCTCCACTGTCTGGAATTACTGCACCACATAAAACCTTAATAAGTGTTGATTTACCTGCGCCATTGTCACCAATTACCCCCAATACCTCTCCAGGATATAACTCTAAATTAGCGCTCTCTAAAGCAACAACTTTTCCATATTTCTTTGATAGATTTTTTGCAACTAAGATAGGTTCCATTAGTTTGAGACCTTTCTAATCCACTGATCAATACCAACGGCTATAATAATAAGACAACCTAGAGCAAACCTTTGCCATAAAACATCCAGTCCAGCGATTGAAAGACCTGAACTAAAAACACCAACAATAAGAGCTCCAAAAAGTGACCCAATGATCGTGCCTCTTCCACCAAAAAGAGATGTTCCCCCGATCACAACAGCAGTTATAGAGTCCAAATTACCTTCATAAAAACTAGTTGGTGATACCGAACCAACTCTTCCTATAGAAACCCAAGCACCAATCGCAACAACCAAACCAGCAACGGCATAGATAGAGACAAGCATTCTATCTGTTCTAATACCCGAGAGTTCTGCTGCATCCTTGTCATCACCAATAGCATAGACATGACGACCCCATGCAGTTTTGTTTAATAAGAACCACAAGAAGACAAAAATTCCAATCATTAAAAATGCACCATATGTAAATACAAAACCACCTAAGTTTATTCTTTCACCCCAAAAATGCAGAAGAGGTGCATTGATTTCAATATCTGAACTTCTAATTGATTGGGAACCAGTAAAGAAAATTACAAGTGCAAAGAAAATATTCCACGTACCTAGGGTCACAATAAAAGGGGGTAATCTTAATCGAGTAACAAGTAATCCATTAAAAGCACCAGTAGCAATCCCTGAAACCATTCCAACTGCAATTGCTGGAAGTGTCGGTATTCCCATTTCTACTGAAAGTTTACCCATAAACACTGAGGCTAACACCATCATCGCTGCAACACTTAGATCAATACCTGCAGTTAGTATAATAAGAGTTTGAGCAGCTGCTAGAATTCCTACTATTGTTACTTGTTGAACAATCAATGAAAGATTAAAAGCAGAGAAGAATTTACCTCCAGCTATAAATCCAAAACCTATAACGCTAAGGATTAAAATTATTACTGGAACTATAGTGGGATTTCCGTGAAGAAAATGCTGAATTTTTTTAAGAGAAGATTGTTCTCCGACGTCAAATGTATGGTGATCTTGATCTTTTTCTCCAAGATCACTAGAAAATTTAGGTTGATCTTTTAGATCCTTTGAAATGTCATCAGATATTTTATTCATAATAAACTAGTATTAGAAAATCAGGGCAGAATAATCTGCCCTGAAAAATAAATGGTTATTGGATTAACCCCAACATCTATCCATGCCTTCTTTGACACTGATAGACTCTACTCCGCTAGCAGGATCATCAGTAACTAGGTTCACACCTGTGTTAAAGAATTCTAATCCTGGAGTGTTTTCAGGCTTTGATCCGTCTTCAGCCCAAGCTTTAATAGCTTCAACACCAAGTGAAGCCATTAATAATGGATATTGCTGAGATGTTGCTCCGATAATACCTCTATCAACGTCAGCTACACCAGGGCAACCACCGTCAACTGAAGCAATAAGAACACTACCATCATCTTTACCCATAGCTTTTAGTGCTTCATAAGCACCAACAGCTGCTGGCTCATTAATTGTGTAAATTACGTTGATGTCCTGATCTCTTTGTAGACATTTTTCCATCGCAGTTCTTCCACCTTCTTCATTACCATTGGTAACTTCGTTACAAATGATACGTGGGTCATCTTCGTCTCCCCATCTTGATGGATCTTTCACATCAATACCAAAACCAGATAAGAAACCTTGGTCTCTTAATACGCCAACAGATGGTTGACTTTCATTAAGATCTAACATGGCAATTTTAGCATTAGCTGCATCTGCACCTAATTTTGCAGCAACCCAAGCACCACCTAACTCACCAGCTTTGAAGTTATCTGTTGCA
Organism: uncultured Alphaproteobacteria bacterium; assembly: GCA_902583235.1. Classification (GTDB taxonomy): domain Bacteria; phylum Pseudomonadota; class Alphaproteobacteria; order HIMB59; family HIMB59; genus HIMB59. The sequence goes on from CACHVL010000003.1 coordinate 160,766, forward strand.
AAAGTAGAGTCAGCAGCAGAGATTGGCTCAAGTGGAGTATCTAGTGCAATAACTAGAAGACCGTTGTCTTGTGCATTTTTAAGAACTGGAACAATCGCTTTTGTGTCTGACGCAGCAATTAAAATTCCTTTTGCGCCAGAAGCTATACAAGTTTCCACAGCTCTCACTTGAGTTTCATGGTCACCGTCAACTTTACCCGCAAAAAATGATAGTTTGACACCTAATTCATTAGCTCTTGCCTCTGCTCCCTCTTTCATTTTAACAAAGAAAGGGTTGATGTCTGTTTTTGTTATTAGACAAGCCTCAACAGCGTGGCTTCCTGCTTTTGCTGGAATTGTAGCAAAAGTAAAAGCGACTGCCATAATTGAAGCTAGTACTAGAGATATTTTTCTCATAGTATTTCCTCCTATGTATATATATACCGGCATACAATAGCTTAAATTATGGGCACTAAGCTAGATAAATTTTAAATATTTAAGCTTGATTTTTTATAAAATTTTTATCAATTACTAATTTCCATTGATCATAGGTGTTTTTAGCAATTTCATTTTTTTTTGACTTAATTATAGTATTTTCAACCCTAAACTGAATTAAATCATCAAAATTTTTAATTTTATGAAAGTACTGCATACCAAACAATAATGCCCCATAGGATGACATATCTTCCATTTCTGGGATTTTTATATCAACCTCTACTAGATCAGCAATTAATTGAACAAAAAACTTATTTTTGATCATCCCTCCGTCAATAGACAAATTATTTAAAGATAAGTTTTTAGATTTTTGAAGAAATTCTAAGTAAACAACCATTTGAAAAGCTACTGACTCTAGAGCTGCACGAGTTAAGTGTCTCTTATCTACAGCAGGATTAATTCCAAAAAAAGCAGAACGAGCACTTGAAATCCAATATGGAGGGCCTAGACCAGAAAAAGCAGGAACTAAAAAGACACCATTGCTACTCTCTACTTCTATAGAAAATTGCTCACTTTCATTAACAGACTTTATAAGTTGTAAATTATTTTTGATCCATGAGACTGTCCCTCCAGCAAAAGAACCCAAACACTCTAATGCATAAGTATTTTGTTTGTTGGTAAATGCAAGAGAGGTAAAAGACTTATCGTCTAATAATAATTTTTCACCAATATTTGTTTGTATATTAAATCCAGTACCAGTTGTAATTTTAGTATCACCTTTACTAAAACAAGAGTTTGCAAAAAATGAGGCTTGGGCATCACCAGCAACACCAATTATAGGAATTCTTTTATTAAAACTCCCTTCAAAGTCACTTTCACCAAAAAATTCAGAGCTTTTTTTGATCTTAGGAAATTGAATATTTTTAATATTAAATATAGATAATAACTCTACATCCCATTTATTGTTCAGGCAGTTAAATAGTAGAGTCCTAGAGGCATTAGTGGTATCAGTTACAAAAGACTCTAAATCAGTTAAACGATATATAAGATACGTTTCAATTGTTCCAAAGCAAATCTCCTCACTATCTATTTTTGAATTTATTTCAGAATTATTTTCAATAAGCCAATTTAACTTACTTCCAGAAAAAAAGGTATTTGGTTGGAGACCAGTCTTCTTTTTAATAGTTTGAGTTAATTCTTTATTAATCAAGAGATCATCACAAATTTTTTGTCCCCTTGTGCATTGCCAAACAATTGCATTATGTATGGGCTTACCTGTTTTTTTTTCAAATAATGAAAAAGTTTCTCTTTGATTTGTAATACTTATGAATTTAGGGTCAGGCGATAAAAAGGAAGCTTGTTTTACAAGTTCAATTAAATTTTGAAAGATTTCCTCTAGGTCATGCTCAATGTATCCTTCTTTTGTATAAATTTGTTTGTGTTCTTTTTGAAATCTTTTTAAAACTTTTAAACTATCGTCAAAAACTAATACTGTTGTAGAGGAAGTGCTTGAGTCAATGGTTATATATCCCATTAACCTAGCATTTGAGCAGACAAAGCTGCAATTTTTTCCGGACTCATATTATAGTGATCTAGTACATCGGCCTGAGAGCCATTAACTATATATTCATCTGGTATTCCAAGAATTTTGAAATCAAGATTAATTTTATTTTGAGCGATAATATTTGCGCATTGTTCACCTAAACCCCCATAAATACTGTGCTCTTCAATAGATATCAAGACCTTGGATTTTTTAGCCATTTTTATTAAAATGTCGTTATCGAAGGGTTTTATTGTGTGCATACTTATAATATTAGGATTAATGCCCTTTGTTTTTAAAATCTCTCCTGCTAATACAGCTCTTTGAACAGTTTCGCCCGTAGAAACTAAAGTAATGTCTTCTCCTTCTGAAACTGTTATCGCTTTCCCAATTTGAAAATTAGTCCCAGAGGAATGAATACTCATCATTGGTTTTTTTCCATACCTTATATAAATAGGTTTGTTATAACCAACGGAGGCTTTAATAACTTCTGATGCTTCAAAGTTATCTGCTGGAGCAACAATCGAGATGTTATTAAATGTTCTTAAAGATGCAAAATCATGAATGGAATGATGCGTTGAGCCAAGTTGCCCGTAGCTAATGCCCGCACTTATGCCAACCAGCACCACAGGTTGATTTGAATAACATATATCATTTTTAATTTGTTCAATAGACCGAGCTGTAAGAAAGCTTGCTGGAGACACACCAAATACCTTTTTCCCACCTGCTGAAAGACCTGCAGAAATTCCTACTAAATTTTGTTCAGCTATACCTACCTCAATTATTTGATCAGGTAATTCTTTTCCAAAATTTACTAGCTTTCCTGATCCCCTTGAGTCACTAGTTACTACTAATATATTTTGATTTAATTTTGCTTGATCTAAAAGTGTGTCAGCAAATATTTCTAAATTTGGTTTTCCAATGTCATTCATACTTAATTAATTTTTCATCCAACTCTTTAATTGCTTTTCCATACTCCTCATCTGTTGGAACCTTGTGATGCCAAGAGATTTCATTTTCAATAAAACTTATTCCGCAACCCTTGATAGTATTAGCAATAATCGCGCTAGGTTTATCAGCAGTAAAAGGAACTTTTTGAAATATTTCCAGAAGCTCAATAATATTATTTCCATTAACAAATTCTACGTCAAAACCAAAAGATTTAAATTTCTCATCTAAAGGTTCAATTGGATTAACATCTTCTGTTTTACCAGTAATTTGCAAATGATTTCTATCAACAACGACAACGAGATTATCCAATTGATATTTGCTTGCTGATGTACAAGCTTCCCAAACAGATCCTTCAGAAAGTTCTCCATCTCCTAATAAAGCAAACACCTTTTTTTTCGATTTATCTTTTTTCTTAGCCAGCGCTAATCCAACGGCGACTGAAAGCCCGTGCCCTAGTGCACCAGTATTGTGCTCAACACCCGAAACCTTTCTTGTTGGATGGCCAATGAAATGAGAGTCAAACGCATTTAAAGTCTTTAGATCTTCTTTTTTAAAAAACCCTACATCACATAAAACTGTGTAAAGGGCCTCAACTGAGTGGCCTTTGCTATGAATGTAATTATTTCTTTCAATAGTGGAGAAATTATTGGGTGTAATTTCTAAAATACCATTGTAAAGAACATTCAAGATGTCTATACAGGATAAACTTCCACCTGTATGACCCGCTCCTGAATTGTAGATAATTTCTATAATTGTTCTTCTGTATTCTAAGGATTTTTTTTCTAAGAATTTTTGATCTACACTCATTTTAAGATTGTCAATTTAAAATAATAACTCTGATTTTTTCTAGTCTCGAGCTAAATGTTTATACAGAGCCTTTTGTGCAATTTTTAACGCACCCATGGCATCATGATTGGCTTGTGCTTTAGATAGGGCATCGTAATCTAAGTCATCTAGTGCCTTATCAACTGATTTTAGAAAATCTATCGCCATATTTGCCATTTCAACACTATCTTCACGAAATGGGAACTGATCTAACTGCCAAACTCCCTGCCAATTATTTTTTCTTAAGACATAAAAAAATTCAAAAAGCTCCATAGGGTGAAGGCTACCTGCTAAAAGATCATCATCCCAAGATCTATAATTATCGTTAACATCCATCCCAAATAACCTTCCGTGATCAATTGCTAATTGAGCAGAGTCAGCGGCTGACTCTCCACCATAAATGGCATGACCAAAGTCTAAAAGTACTCCTATATTAGGTAAGCCTATTTGTTCAATCCCAAGTAACGTTCTAGTCATCGAGTCGTAAATCATTTTTACCCTTGGCTCGCGGGGTTTGTATTCGATTACAAATTTCAAATCAGAGTTTTCAGTTGCCAAGTTCCCAACGCCATCCATTGAGTTCTTCCATATCGATTTATGATCAACTTGAAAAGGATAATCCCATCCATCCTGACCTGGCCAAAGTTTAACATATGAAGCATCAAAGAAACGAACTGCTTCACACGCCTCAGTAATTAATTCATGTGCTCTTTTTCTGACACCAGGATCGGGATTAGTAAAAGCACCTTTTGAAAATTCTCTTGTATAAATTTCAGGGGTTATACCAATTACCTTTAATCCTGCTTTATCGAGAGCTTTTTTAATTTGCTCATTTGAAAACTCTCCTCCAAAATATGGATAGTTAATATCAACATAAGACAAATCCGTAACTTTTCCAGCAAGCTCAATAGCTTCAATAACGCTTCGTGGTTCTCCATAACCATCAGTTGCATATCTATCGAGATAAGTAGCGAAATGCCAGATACCTGCTCCAAACTCTTGTTTTTTCATTATTTCATTTTCTATTATTTCAATAATTTTATCTATCAATAATTTTAAATGCATATTTGTCTAGTTTATGGACATTTATTGACGATAATTTTGTCGCAAATGTATAAATTGCATAGTTTTTTATTCACAATTGTTTGGATTTGACTTCAAAATCGAATATTATGCATTCGTTATAATTAAGGAGGAATTAATGAAAAAAATAATTCTTACAATTCTTGTTTCATTCCTATCACTTTCTGCATTTGCTGAAAGAATAGTTATGGTAACACACGGTGAGGGTAAAGACCCTTTCTGGCCTGTTGTGCAAAAAGGTGGTGAAGATGCTGCTAGACACGTAGGTGCAGATTTTGAATATATCTTTAACCCATCTGGAGATCTAGGTGATATGGCTAAGTCAATTGCAGCTGCTGCTGCTACTCAGCCTGATGGTATGGTAGTTTCACTTCCAGATCCTGAAGCATTAGGTCAAGCAATTAAAGACGCTGTAGCAGCTGGTATTCCAGTTATTACAATGAACTCAGGTTTAGAGTCATCCGCATCTTTAGGTGCTCTAATGCACGTTGGTCAGCCAGAATTTCTTGCTGGTCAAAAAGCGGGTGAAAGAGCAAAAGCTGAGGGTGCCACAAAAGCACTTTGTATGATTCAAGAGGCCTACAACACAGCTCTTACAGACAGATGTGGTGGATATGCTACAGCATTACCTACAACAAATGTAGATACTTCTAATGACCCAGCTTCTATTCCAACAAGAGCCGCAGCTGGTTTACAGGCTAACCCAGATGTTGACGCAGTTCTTTCAGTTGGACCACACGTTTGTTCAGGTGTTCAAGCAGCGATTGACGATCTAGGTATGTCAGTTCACCACTCATGTTTTGACTTAAGCCCAGAGGTAATGGACTTAATCAACTCAGGTAAAGTTGCGTATACAATTGATCAACAACAAAGATTACAAGGTTACATGCCTGTTGTTGTTCTTCATTTGTACAACAATGGTGCTGGTCTTCTTCCTGGTGCAAACATTCCATCAGGTCCAGGATTTGTTGATAAGTCAAACGCATCATCAGTTTCTGCTTTAGCAGGTATTGATAGATAATCAAAATATCTTATAAAGTGGGCAGTTTTCTGCCCACTTAACAAAAAAAATTTTACGAGAAAGATAGATATTATTTTAATATTCTAGAAATATGAATACATCCACAACACAAAGAAAAGAAGCGGATAGACACCAAAAAAAGTCTTGGTTATCAAAACTAATTTCAAGGCCTGAGATTGGTCCAATTGGAGTGATGCTCTTGTTATTTGGAATGCTTGGATATTTCTCCATCCCAGCTGGAGAAATGTCATGGAACCCTTTTACTGGAGAAGGTTTTAATGCATTAGGTATAAGAAATTTTTTAAGAGTTATTTCACAGTTAGGAATAATTGCGATTGGAGCTGGTTTACTTATCATAGCTGGAGAGTTTGATTTATCCATAGGTTCGATGATTGGTTTTGCTGGCGCTTGTATGGCCATGATCTTGCGATGGGGTTTTTCTATTATAATCCCTTATGTTTCCTTCGAAGGTGGCTTTCATATTGAATTTTTAACATTAATCCATTTATCTGATGTCTCTCCATTAGGAGCAATTTTTATAACTTTGTGTTTCACATTATTTTTTGGCTGGCTTCAAGGAACAATTATTGTGAGATCAGGCCTCCCTTCATTTATTGTTACTCTTGGAGGTTTATTTTTCTTAAGAGGATTAACAGAGGTTTCCCTTCGATCTTTTAATCATAGAGCAGATCAAACTAAAGGTGCAACTACAGTGACTGAAATCCCTGATATTAAAAATATTGTAAATGTTCCTGGTCACGGAGAAATGGTAAGAGAAAAAGCCAAAGCATTACCTGAAGCAGATCTTGTTGCTATAGCTCAAGACATTCCCGCAGACAAGGTGGCCTCTATAACTGAAAGATTAGAATATACCTACCAACGAGTTGCTGAAGCAAAAACAGAAATTCTTATAAAAAAAGGTGTCAAACCTCTAGAACAAGCACTCGCTAACGCACAAGAATCCGGTAATGATTATATGGTTTCAATGATCCAAGAAAAAATTACTAATTTTAAAATTGAACCAGCTGTCGCCAAAACAGTTACAGATGTTGATATAGCCAGAGTTTATATAGACTCATTATACTCCACAAAGCCTGTCGCTAACTTCTTTGGCGGTGATATTTTAGAACCATTATTTGACTGGCTTTATTTCCCTGTTGATTGGAATACCAATAATTTTGGAAATCAGTTTGCCTCAGGCCTATATTCATGTGTCATGATATGGCTAATCATAGCGCTAGTTTGCTATGTTGTTTTAAGTAAGACTCAGGCTGGAAATTGGATTTATTCAACGGGTGGAAATTTAAATGCGGCCAAAGCCAATGGTGTCCCCACTGATAAAGTGAAGGTTTCATTATTTATGTTCTCTGCTTTTTGTGCAACTATCTTTGCAACATGTCAGGTATTTGAAGTCAATACTGCTGATGCAGCTAAAGGGAATTTGAAAGAACTAGAAGCAATAGCAGCAGCTGTAATAGGCGGTGTTGTCCTTACAGGTGGCTTTGGAACTATATTAGGTATTGTAGTAGGAGCTTTTATATTTGGTGTAGCAAAAGAGGCTTTCTTTTATATACCAGGTATTGATGGGTCTTTTTATCGAGTGTTCTTAGGACTCGTTATCATTGCCTCAGCATTAACAAATGAAAATATTCGAAAAAGAATTATGGGAAGTATCTAGGCTATGGATAATAATCAAACACCTTTTATTGAGATTATAGACTTAGTAAAAAAATTTGGAACATTTACAGCGCTTAATGGTGTTTCTTTAAATGTGTTACCCGGTGAGGTTCATGCTCTTCTTGGTGATAATGGAGCAGGGAAATCTACTTTAATTAAAGTTTTATCAGGGGTCCATCAGCCTACCTCAGGAATAATAAAAGTAGGGGGCAAAGAAGTAAAATTTGGATCTCCCAGAGAAGCTACAAATACTGGAATTGGAACTGTTTACCAAGACTTGGCACTCAATGCACTGACTTCAGTTACAAGAAATTTTTTCCTTGGAAATGAATTAAAAAAAGGCCCTGGACCATTTGGAATTCTTAATTTTAAAAAAATGGATGAAATTACAATTTCTGAAATGGGAAAAATAGGAATTAATATATCTGATCCAGCCCAACCTGTGGGAACAATGTCTGGTGGACAAAGACAAACATTAGCCATTGCCAGAGCTATTTATTTTGGAGCAAAAATTTTAATATTAGATGAACCAACATCAGCACTTGGACAAAGACAGCAGATGGAGGTTTTAAAAACAATAAAAAAAGTCCAAAAACTTGGAAACATAGCTATCATTCTCATAACACACAATGAAATTCACGCCCGCTTAATCGCAGACCGTTTTACTTTTTTAAGTCTCGGTGAAGTAATAGGCTCAGGTAAGTCATCTGAACTTGGCGGGGATGATGTCAAAAGACTGATGGCAGGTGGCGCAGAAATTGGCGATCTGGCAAAAGAATTAGAAGCAGTTTAAATAAAATTTCTAATAAGAACTTGGATTAGTATCTTTACCAGTTTCATCGTGATCTTGGTTTGTTAACTCTTTAAATTTTTTCACGTGAGCTCCCGCAGCTCCTGCAAGAAGCCGAACATCATTGGTAATCGTTACAAAATCAAAACCCCATTCAGTAGCCTGAGCAGCATACTCAGGTGTACCACAATGAAGACAAGCAACTTTTCCATATTTATGAGCTGCAGCTAAAATTTTCTTTTTGGCATCAATCATTTCAGGTTCCTTGCGATCAAAACCTGGAACAAGTTTCCCTTGATTGAGACCAATTGTTAAATCTGCTGTTCCTATGTAAAGTCCATCTAGGTCAGGCGTCGATGCTATTTCATCAAGATTATCAAATGCCTGTTGTGTTTCAATCATGGCTAAGCAGAAAGTACTTTCGTTTGCCTCATAAAAATAGTTTGAGCTCACAGAAAAATTTGCCCTAGTAGGTCCAAAACTTCTAATACCAACAGGAGGGTATTTACAATCTTGAACTAGTTGCTCTGCTTGTTGACGTGTATTAATCATTGGGCATATCACTCCCAAAGCACCTGCATCCATAACTTTAGATATAACAGCATGATCTAAACCAGAGACTCTACAAATTGGAGTCACACCACTATGACGTATACTCTGCAACATAGTAAATAAGTCATTAAAACCAATCATCCCATGTTGGAAGTCAATAGTTAAAGCATCATATCCTTGCTCTGACATGATTTCAGCTGTGAAGGTATTGGGTATTGATAAAAAACTATTAAGAACTACTTTTTTACTTTTCCATTTTTCTTTTATATTATTTTCAACCATCTTTATAAAAATATTTGAAAAATTAATTATAACAATTATCTATTAGTCATAGATAAATGCATAATATTAATCAATTTTTTCAAACCTCCCACTTTTGACAGACTTATATGCAGCTTCAGCTAAAATAAGGGCTCTTCTTCCATCTTCAAAACCAACTGAAACGGGCTTTTTTTCAATAATAGCTTCAACAAATGACGTAATAGAATTCATATAAGCCTCTTGATATCTCTCTATAAAAAAATTTAGATACGGGTCTCGTTTATCAACGAATTCCTTATTATACTTTTTAAGCTCATGGGGTTTTCTGTTTTCAGACACAACCATTCCCTTACTTCCAAACAACTCTACTCTTTGATCATAACCATAAGCGGCCGATCTAGAGTTGTTAATATGACACTGTTTTCCTGAGGCAGTCTCCATGATAATCATCAGAGTATCGCTGTCATTTAATTCAGACTTTATTTTTGGATTTATCAAAGCATTAGATATCGCAAATATTTTTTCAGGTTCTTCTCCTAGCATAAAGCGAGCTAAATCAAAATCATGAATAGTCATATCTCTAAATTGACCACCTGATACTTTTAAATAATCCCAACTTGGTAAACCAGGGTCTCTTGATGTAATCAAACATTGATGAAGTTCACCTATCTCCCCTTCAATTAAAGATTGCTTCGCAGCTTGATGACCAGGATCAAATCTCCTATTAAATCCTAATTGAATAGGAATATTATTTCCTTTAAGCCTTTCAGAGCACTCATTAACTTTAGTAATATCTAAGTCAATTGGCTTTTCACAAAGAACGGGTTTTTTAGAGGATATAGATTTTTCAATAAAATCAATATGAGTATTTGTTGGAGAAGATATGAGAACGGCATCAATATCACTATTACTAAAAATCCTATCAACTTTTTCTACAGCTGGAACATTTAAATCATTTGAAATTTTTTTTGCAAGTACGTCGTTAGGATCAAAAACGCAAGCTAAAGTAGTCTTTTCATGAAGATGAATATTTTTGGCATGCATTTGACCTATACGACCACAACCAATAACTGCTATTCTTAATTTTTTCATATCTCAGAAATATATTACTATTTTAATATTCAAAATAAAAAATAATTCATTTTGAACATAATTTAAGTATTCTTTAAAAGATTTATTTATTTATAATTAAATTAGAGGAGGCGTTAATGAAAGCAAAATTAGGGATAGCACCTATAGCATGGTCTAATGACGATTTACCTGAGTTGGGAGGGGAGACATCATTAGATACTTGCCTTAGTGAGTCAAAACTAGCAGGATTTACTGGTGTAGAAACAGGGGGTAAATTCCCCAAAACTCCTGAAAAACTTGGACCCATTTTAAAAAGTCATAAACTATACCTAGCCTCTGGGTGGTACTCAGGCACTGTTCTTGATAATGACTTAGAAAATGAAAAAGATAGAGTTTTACAACAATTAACACTTTTTAGAGATTTAGGAGCAGCGGTTTTGGCTTACGGAGAAACTTCAGGAACCATTCAAAATGTTAGACACGCTCCTTTGAATACAAAAAGAAAATTACACAGTGAAGACTTTAAAGAGTATGGAAGAAAATTAACATTATTTGCAGAATTTTGTGCAGATTTTGGAGTACCAATTTCATTTCATCATCATATGGGAACTGCAATTGAAACTGAAGAAGAACTAGATAGCCTGATGAACCACACTGGAGAGGCAGTGAAAATTTTATTTGATACAGGTCACATGACTTTTGCTGGAGGTAATTCTTTTAATGTTATAAACAAGTACGCTAAAAGAATTAACCATGTACATACAAAAGATATTAGAACAGAAATAGTTAGTAAATTGGATAGAGATAATGAAAGTTTCCTTGATGCTGTATTAAAGGGGGCATTTACTGTTCCTGGAGATGGCAACATAAATTTTAGAGAAGTAGTTGAGACTTTAGCGAGAAATAATTATGAAGGGTGGTTTATAGTAGAAGCAGAACAAGATCCAGCAAAAGCTAATCCATTGGAATATGCCAAAATAGGTTTTAATGAATTAGTTTTTTGTTTAAAGTCATTTGACTACCAAATTTCTGACTATGAAGATTAATTTTTTAATTTCTAGTTTCTCTTAAAATGTTATCTGATCCTTTTTCTGCAATCATAATTGTTGCTGCTTGAGTATTGCCTGAAACAATTTTAGGCATGATTGATGCATCAACTACTCTTAAGTTTTTTACACCACGAACTCTGAGCTCGTTATCAACAACACTATCTTTTTCGGATCCCATAAAACAAGTCCCAACACAGTGTAAAAGTGAACCACCAATTCTCTGACAATATTCTTCAATTTCCTTATCAGTCTTAATTGTTGGACCGGGATTAATTTCCTCGATAATATAATTTTTTAAAGGATCTGTGTTGCTAATTTTTCTGGCATATTTTACCCCAGCTACAATAGCATCCCTGTCTTCTTGGGACTCAAAAAAATTAAATTGTATGGCAGGGTGCTTAAGTGCATCTGGCGACTTTAGTTTTACAAATCCTTTAGATTGAGGTCTACTATGTTCAGCTAAAACTGTAAAAGCAGAAAATGGTTTTGGTTCGCCTAAATCCTCTCCGGTACACCAAGCCATAAAAGAAATCATCATATCAGGTGTTGCTTGCATGGAGTTAGTCTTAATAAATGTATTAGCAAAATTACCATTACTGGCAAGAGGGCCAGATTTAAATAAAAAGTATTTAATTGCAGCTAATACTCTTTTAGTATTACTATGGTATAGATCATTCACTGTTATTGGTTTGTTGCATTTATATTCCGTTACAACACCAAAATGATCTTGTAATCTTTTCCCAACAAAAGGAGAGTGATGTATAACTGGAATATCAAACTTTTGCAATTCCCGAGAGTCACCTATACCAGACAACATTAAAATCTGAGGACTGTTGATGGTTCCTCCACTAATAATAACTTCTTTATTTGCATGAAAATTAATTTTTTTGCCATCAAACATGCATTCAACACCTTTGGCTAATTTATCTTCAATATTTATTTTAATTACTTGAGTATTTTTTTGAATTTTCAAATATTCACTAAAATTATGATTTCTGAGAAAAGCCTGAGCTGGACTCCATCTTTTGTTATTTTTAGTAGTCACTTGATAGTAACCCGTACCCTCTTGAGTCTCTCCATTAAAATCATAATTATATGACGACCCTAGATTATGTGAGGATTCTATAAAGGCATCTGCTAGCTCATCTTTTGAGGGTAGGTCTGATACCCAAAGAGGTCCATTAATGCCATGATAATAACTTTCACCTCTTACTTGATTTTGACTTTTTTTAAAATAAGGAAGAACACTATCAAAACCCCAACCATGACATCCAGCTGACTCCCATGCGTCAAAATCCTCAGGTTGTCCGCGCACATAAATCATCCCATTTATTGAACCAGTGCCACCAAGAACCTTTCCTCTTGGCTGATAGGATCTGCGATTATTTAGAAAAGGCTCTGGTTCTCCCTCATAACACCAATTAATTTTTTTATTTTTAAATAATTTTCCATAACCCATGGGAATGTGAATATAGGGATTAGTATCCGATGTACCTGCTTCAATCAATAGAACTCTAAAATGTTTTTCTATTAACCTTCGTGCAACAACGCATCCTGCAGATCCTGCACCAACAACAATATAATCGTAAACACTATTATCCAATTTACCTTTAGTCCTCTAAAGACGGAAGTTCTTTGCCTCCAGCCATCAGATTTTGAAGTTTATCTGGAGAAACTTCATTTTTATTAGCTGTAGCAATAGTTTTTCCTCTATCCAAAACGGTAAATCTATCTCCAACTGAATAAGCATGCCTTACATTATGAGTTATAAATACAACAGCAATTCCTTTAACTCTCATTTTATCAATTGTATCTAAAACATTAGCTGTTTGTTTAACACCAAGAGCAGATGTAGGTTCATCTAATATTAGAACTTTTGCTCCAAAATATACAGCTCTAGCAATGGCCACAGTCTGTCTTTCACCACCAGATAAAGTTCCTACTGCTTGTTCAGGAGATCTCAATTGAATTTGAAATTTTGACATTTCATCTTCGGTAATTTTATTTGCGGTTTCATGATCAAATAATTTTACTGGCCATCCTTTGGTGGGCTCATTACCAAGAAAAAAATTTCTACTTACAGACATTAAAGGTATCATTCCTAAGTCTTGATAAACTGTAGCTATACCTTTAGAAATAGCATCATGTGGCGACTGAAAGCTAGCTTTTTCTCCTTGAAAATAAATTTGACCTGAGCTTGGAGGGTGAACACCTGACATTGTTTTGATGAACGTAGATTTACCAGCTCCATTATCTCCAAGTAAACAATGACACTCTCCAGGTTTAACGTCAAAAGATACACCATCCAATGCAATCACACTTCCAAAGTTCTTTTTGATATTTTCTAATTTTATAATTGATTCAATCATTCAATCCCCAGTCCCCACTATTAAACGTCTTATATAAGTATTTGTAATAACAGCAACCAGTAGTAATCCTCCTAAAAAAACCCTAAAAAGTGAGGCTTCTGCGCCAGAAAAAAATAAGCCCTGTTGAACAACCCCAAACATTATAGCCCCTAACCCAGCACCTATAACTGAACCATAGCCGCCTGTGAGTAGAGCACCTCCAATGACGACGCAAATGATTGCTTCAAACTCCTTTAAAAGTCCTCTGTCAGCTCCGGCTGATCCAAACTCTGTAACTTGACACATTGCAAAAGTACATGCACAAAAAGCGGTAAACATAAATAGTAAAATTTTTACTCTGTTAACTGGAACACCAGCATATTTAGCTGCATTAGCATCTCCTCCAGCAGCGTAGATCCAATTTCCAAATCTTGTTCTAGTCAAAAGCCAATGACCAAAAATTACTAAACCTATTGCCCACAAAATTAAGTTTGGAACACCGCTTACCACAGGCTGACCCTCAAAAACTCCTCTTTTAAACACTTCAATCCAGCCTTTATTTCCCATCCATTGAAATAAACCTTGAAGCACTTCTCCACCGAAAATTGGGGCTAACCAATCAGCGTCAGCTAAAGGCTTCATACCACTTAATATAGTCTTACTGGTTGTAGTTACTGACATAAAAATTGTTAAACCTCTGAGGATATACAAAAAAGCTAAAGTGACAATAAAGCTTGGCAATCTGGTTTTAATAACAATCATTCCATTAACTGCACCAAGAGCTATAGACAATATATAAGCCAATATAATTGACTGCCAAACTGGCAATCCAAAATGTATTGATCCTATAGCAAGAACCATTCCTGAAAAACCAATCATAGATCCCACAGATAAGTCAAACTCTCCAGCAATCATTAGTAAACAAGCTCCAACAGCTATAATTGCAAATTGAGCTGAAACTACAGACCAGTTTCTTATCCCATCGGGATTAAACATTCCGTTATCTGATGCTATTAATAGGAAAAAAATTATAACTAAAATCACACCACAAATAGAACCAAACTCAGGTCGAACAAGCGTCTTTTGAAAAAAACTTATATTTCTTACTCTCTCATCTATTTTATTTTGCATATTTTAGATTTTACCATATTTAAATAAACTTAAAGATTTTTTTGCCACAAATCATTTTAAAATTTTTTAAAAGAGGGCTTGTATTAAACCCTCTTTTAGTTATTAAGGATAAGAATTCAGAAATGTAATTATCTGAAAGTACCCGCGAGGGACTCAACTAATCCGATATTATCTTTAGTAGTGAAGCCTGGTCCTGAATTTATGTGATGAGGAACAGTTACCCCGTACCTAATGTGATTGGTCATCAAATTAGCAGCTAAATATCCTTGAAAAAATTGCTGCTGATCAATCGACCATTGTAAAACACCACTTTTTAAAGCTACAATCATCTCATCAGAAAGCTCGAAAGACCCATAGTATATATCTCCGGCAAGACCAAGCTCTTCAAGAGCCTGAAGAGTCGGATTACCACCGTTAGGACCTAGAGTTAAGATAGATTGAGTATCTGGATGAGCTTTTAAATATGCAAAAACTCTGTTTTTCGCTTCAACAGGATCTCCTCCAATATCAACCATTCTATCTCCAAGTTCAATACCAAGACCAGCAGCATAACCTGCACACCTGTCAGTTAAAGGGATGTTACCCATTTGATGATTGAAACATACAAAGTCAGTAACACCATCTGCTTTAGCCATCACACCGGCTTGCCTTCCTGCTTCAAATTCAGGCTGACCAATATGAAGCATTGCCCCCATTGATTCTGACTGTTCTTGAGTACCAGAATTAACTGTAATTACAGGCATTCCTGAGTCAACGGCTCCAGTAATTGCAGCTTTTAACGCATCATAGTCACCTATAGTAACGATCATGCCGTCATAATCTGCGGCT